>NZ_LGRO01000002.1 GCF_001280565.1 Sulfobacillus thermosulfidooxidans
TCGTGGGCAAATCCTCCTCGGGTGTCCGTAACGTACGACGCCGAGCAATCGGTTGACCCGGAATGCGTTCGGGTGGGGCGTCTTGGTGCCATGTCTCCGTGCCGACGATCTGATGCGGGCGCGAGGGAATCGCATACCGCGTGAGCTCTTGCGTCTCTTGCCCAATCACGATACCGGTCTCGGAGTAGCGCCTGACGTACACCATCGTTCCCGCCGCCGTCCACGGTACCGCAAAACGATGCCCTTGCCAGTGCACAAACGCATCGCGCGTCACTTTACGGGGAAACTGTTCGCCGAAGGCCCACAGCCGCGTCAGGTCATACGGCTGGGCTCCCGCCACGTCGGCCTCCCAGCGATCTGTCGGGCGCTCGAACGTGGTGCCATGAATGCGCAGATCACGTTCCTGGGCCCAGACCATGACACGGACATTTAATTCCTTGAGGGTGATGACCTCAGGGATCCGCGGCCAGAAATTTTGGCGAACATATAACACACTGCGTTCGACTTTTCCCTTGGTTTTTGCCCGATAAGGCCGGGCGGCTTTCGGTCCAAAACCATGAAATTCGGCAAAAGCCGTGAATCGGGGGTTCCAGACGATCTCTCCCCCGCGCGGATGGTCAATGACCATCGGTTTCATGTTATCTGATAAAATCGTCGTGGGGACACAGCCAAAATACGCAAACGCGTTCTCGAGGCAGCGAAACAAGGTGGTTTGGCGCTGATCGTGCACAAATTCGCCAGACATACGCCGCGAAAAACTCATGGTATAAATAAAAATGTAGAGTTTTCGCCGTTGGTCCGGATACACCAACGCCCCGAAGTCGGCCCAATCGCATTGTGCTTGATCCCCGGGATCCGTTTCATAGCGTTGAGCCGGTTCAACACCCCGCTGCGGACGCAGCGGTTGCACCAGCTGTTTGATCAAACTCAGACTGCCCGTGTAACCGTGGGCACGGGCCTCTTCCCAGAGAACAACGGCATTCTGACACCCCTGGTTCCACCGTTCTTCGATATACTCTTTGTATGGATCGAGTTTACTCTCACGGGTACGACGGGTCAGGTCGTGCCCGTGTTTTTGGTCGGTGACCACTTTACGAATGGTTTTGCGATCGCGACCGGTGGCCGCTTGAATCGCCGTAATCGTCTGCTTCTGTTCGTGCATCATCATGATCCTGCGACACTCCTCGGGGGATAGATAATACGCCATGTCTCGCATCGCCTCGGTATTCGGATAGTGCCCGCCCTAGGGACAGGCCCTTTGATACGTTCCTCATAACATCCCGATAATCCTGTCGATTATGAGGAAATTCAACGGTCGTTTTTGAGGAATTTACCCTACCGTTTTGCGGGAAATTGCGTTGGCGTTTTGGGGAAATTCAACTGTCGTTTTTGGGGAAATTGAATTGTCCTTATTGGGGATTTTAAACCTGTCGTTGACAACCGGAATGCCTTCTCGGGTCCCCAACAGCGTCAGGAGAATTTGACGCAGATCGGGACGATGATCCTTGGAATGGCCATAGGTGGGATGCACTCCGGTCTCGGATCCGGTGTCCGGATACGTGCCATAGACCGAGCGAGTCGTACTATCCCAGTGGACAAACACCGGACTATCGGGCGTCCACACGTGGTCGTGCAAGAGCGCTCGCGTTGCAACGGCACTGAAGACGGTGGCGCCACCGGCGGCGGCGACTTTATCCAGAGCCCGTCCGAGGGCATCATCCGTAAAATCGGCCGCGGTGCGGCCGGATCCAAACAACAAGGGCACATCGGTTAACTGAAATTGCTCGTGGACGCGATATAGAGGTCGACGAGCGGTGAGCAAATTGACGACGAGCGCGAAAATCCGTTCGCCGGGCGACAGGTGGCAACGCTGCGAATCCCACGCAACGGTCTGATTTATGGCCTCGACGAATCCAATTTCCTCACAGAGGGCTCGGATGACCGGTCCAGCCCCCACAACAACGGGTGTCGGCATGGGTGTGTTCATAAGAGATTACTTCGCCATGCGAGACACAATCTCCTTTGCGATCAGCCCCAAAAAAATAATTTTTTTTTTGTTCCCTTCACGTGCGGAAAGTAAGTTATTAGGATCCAGTGCAATTTGATGGCTTCTCAGCATCGTCAACCACCTTTTTCATATCTTCGATCAATTTCTGATTCTTACGTGAACGAGAACCATAAAGGCGGGCAGAAAATACCGTGATGATTTCCAGCACATCCTTGGCAAGGTCTTCTTCAAACGGAGTGTCTTCGCCTTGATTGAGAATGACCACTTCCACCTCTTTCGCCTCGCAAAGGGCAAAAACCAGTTCTGCTCCCAAACGCCAGAGACGATGGGTATGTGTAATGACCAACCTGCCTACTTCGTCCGGTAAAATGGCATTCAATAGCCGTTGTAAGCCTTTCTTGTGGTCGTTCATGCCTGATCCAAGATCAGCAACGACCTCATATGTCCATCCTTGAGCAGCACAATACATTTCCAAAACTTGTTTTTGCCGTTCTAAATCCTCCTTTTGATCATGACTTGAAACTCTTGCGTACGCTACGGTTTTTCTGTCACTGCGTTGGAGTCGGAATAATTCCGGACGCAGTTTGACGACATCATATCTTCGGTGACCGCCGGGGGTCATTGCATCCGGTTGCAAACGGCCTTCTTTTTCCCAGCGCCGGAGTGTGGTGATGGAGACGCCAAGCACTTTTGACGCTTCACCTATCGTTACTAATCTATCCATATGGATAGTATGGCATAGTTTTGGATAGATTCAATTAAAACTGTTCAAACCCCTAACGTCCTCGCAGCGGGTGAGTATTGGAGGCGATCGCCGCGAATCTTCTTGCCATAGCGCAGAGATCGTCACCTCGGAATTCCAATCAAAACCTTGAGGAGGGTGTTGTTGGTGAGAACCCGTTATCCGCAGCTGCGGTGTCGAGTTATGAAAAACCTTCATTTTCATTTTTGTGTTCTGCCATTCAGTCAAGAACCTCCAGCATGAGTTTAAGGCACTCATCAGGAGTCAATTTGCCCGTATCCACGACAACCATATCCGGAAGCTGGCGCACAGGATTAACCTCGCGCATCGCATCGCTCGCATCCCGTTCCCGGAGTTCTCGTCCGACTTCCTCACGACTTATTACCTCACTTGCAGCGCACCGTTGACGCCAACGCCGCTCGATCCGAATCTCCGTGGGAGCATCACAAAAGAATTTGTGGCCAGCTTCGGGGAAAATTCCCGTACCTAGGCCATGCCCCTCCGCAACCAGACGCATTCCCGCCGTGGCAGTTCTAAAGCGAGCCGCTAACCCTCGGCCAACCTCGGGGCGTCTCGTGATACGAGGCAACCATTTGCGTACTTCGTCTGAGTCTAGCTCATCAGGAGGTATCCCATAACCGTTAATATTCGGCGTGAGGACATTATTCTGGACATCAAAATGCAACTCGAGTCTGCTCAAGTATAATTCGAGCTGTTCAAGATCATTGGGATTAATTCCCTCGTGCAATAGAACCCATACGTTCAAACGATGCGCCATTCCCGTACTGAGCATAGGCACACCTAAGGAAGATGAGAGTAACCGGGCACAAGTTGATTTGCCTGATGCGGCGAAGCCGTCAATCGTGATTATCCCAGAACACATTCGAGTCACATCATCTCCCTTTTTCGGCTGCAATAATCCAGATTCTGCTTTTTAATACGTCATGCGAATGTTAAACCGGAAACTGATGAAAGTTCTCATCCTGAATTTTGCCACGTATCAATCACATCGGCTAATTTTTTCGCATCCGGCACCCCTAAACCGGTCACCGCATTCCAACCGGGCCCAGCATTATAGTACCAATTGTTTCCCTGTGTGATTTGCCGCAGTCCTCCACTATTGGCATTGGCATACAAAGCATAGTTTAAAAGTCCTTGGGGACTTCCTGTATATTGATCAATTAATGCTACAATTCCCGCCCATTGGGGAGACGCAAAAGATGTGCCACCCCACCCATTCATCCATGGGGCAGTTGGTGATGAGTATACTGAATTGGAATCATAAATGGCGTAACCGGTAAAGGGATCGGCGTTAAATGACACATCAGGCACATCCCGGTTACCGTCATTCAGCGATTCGGTTTGCCACCATGAATATAATCCCGAGGTGGGCACGGGACTATTTGGCGTAAATAGACTTGAAGAACCTCCTCCAGAACCTATCGGATAAATATCATTCTTCCATCTTGCCTCGCTTGTGACTCCAAAATTTTCATAATATGGGAGAAGATAACTCCATCCCCAACCTTGCTCGCCATTCATGGGAATAGTTCCGCCAGGAATCACGACGACACCACCGTTAATCGTCGGATTGGGATTGGTCGCACTGACTTGCGGCAAGGTTGTTCCCCCCACCGCTAAAATGTCAGGAGAGGAAGCTGGCAGATCAACACTTAAATTTTTGTCTGTAGGATAGCCATCGTAAGCCCCATAATCACCTGATGCAACCATCATCGTCATGCCTTCTGCAGCCCCTTGCATGAAGGCCTGATTCATCATATAGGCATAGGAAAACGGCGTAAAAAACTCACTTTCACCCCAACTACATGTCATCACCTGCGCCGTATCCTGGCTCACGACCGCTTGAAATAAATCAAGAAATCCAGGGGTCGTATTAGGCGCTTCATAGACAATAATATTAGCCCCTGGTGCCATTGCGCCGGAGCGTTCTACATCTAAACTCGTTTCAGAGCCCCCAATTCCCTTGCCAGAGGCATTAACATTTTGACCATCAACACCCACTTCGGACAAGGTTCCCGTGCGGTTAATCCCGTAATAGTTCCAGAACTGCTCAGCATCACTAGGAATGAACGGTGCCAACGTGGCCACGGCAATCGTTACACCTTTTCCTGTCACAGCATGGGGATTTTTATACAAGGGAGAGACATTGTAAACCTGAGCCATCTGTTGGGGTGAATATCCTTGTGGTGTGGTTGATCCAGATTGACTAGGGGTCTCGGATTGATTCACCATATGGTCAGAAATCGCATTATACGTGGTCATTCCGGCAATTCCTGAGACCAATTGCGCCAAATTATATCCATCATAATTTGTGGGCAATACGGGGTTGGTATTATTGGCTAAATACGACCGGCCCTGATACAAATAGTTATTAATAGAAACTTGAAAAGCTCGTTCAACATTCCCAATAGTTCCCTCTACATTAATACCCAGTGGATACGCGATTTGCTGGCCATTAACTGTTACAGGCTGAATGTCATATTGAGCCAGGTAATTTAATAAGGCGTGCACTGCTTGCGAAGACGGTGCATAAGTCGCCGCAAAGGTTGATGCATTCATAAAATGATGGAAATAAGGTGAACTTGGCGTCACTGAATCTTGAATAAATTGGGCAACCGTTGAAGGATAAGACGAGCCTAGAGGGGCGTTTTGAAAATTAAAACCAATATAGAGCGTAACATGGGCTGAAGGAGAGGCTGGATTTCCCTCGCTGGAAGCATCCAAGAGCGCGTGAGCAACATTTCCGTGAATAATGCCCATAGACGCTGCTTGTACAGATCCGCCATAGCCCATAAGAGGCCATGCCGCCAACGCCGAAGCCAGTGTTAAAGCCCACACTTCTTTTTTCACGAGGCACCGCTCCCTTCCTCTTCTGTTAAAATCTTACAACAGCGTAGCATACTTTATTCGAAATAATGACTCTTTTTTAGTCAAGGTTCTTGGTATCTTTGACAATCTGTAAAACGCCGACCAATGTTAAAAGTCTCATTCACCTATAACCTCGTTAACTTGCCGGATTGCGGAAAGATAACGCCTCGGCCTGCACCGCATATCTAAAATTCCAAGTCACGATGCAGTGTTCATTATTGTCGAGGAGCAAATAAAGGCACAAAAAACCACATCTTTCACCAGAATTTCCTAGCATCAATCATCAACATCGATCAAAAAGATACCCTCGTAAAATCCACCACGATGTTGACGTTTTGCCTCTTGAATGTGTCGAAGTTGTTGCCAGGTTCGTCCATGCACCACAGCTAACGCATCAATGACTTCTAATAGATCGGCCAGCTCTTCTACAGCCGTTTCGTCAGACCTCGCACTGAGATATTCTTTCAACTCTTCTTGGAGTTTGGCTTGTAGCATATCTTTTCTCTCTTCGGGGGCAAGCACACGAGTTCGGAAGCTTTTTCCTGTGGCTTTGATGATATCCGGAATGTTGTCTCGTACCAATTTGTTATACTGCGGCATATTGCAATCCCATCTTTCTCAAGCTCAACCTCAAGCTCAACGTAGAAAAAATAATTTAAAGCATAATTCGCGACAGATCGCTTTTTTCCTGCTGAGATAATGAAAAATCGGCATGGTCTTGAAAATTATTCCTAACATTTACATCATTAACCTAAGAAGTGCACGAATAGTATGCCACTTGACCAAAGGAGTTGATTTTCTGCGGAACGGAGGTTTGTCATGGTTGCTGATGTAGAAAAAAGACGGCAATATCTCATGAATCTTATCCCGAGATGGACACGCCGAACTATAGCGGAACATTTTCATGTTTACTCACAAATGTATGCTCAGCGCCTCTTCTTAGCATCACCACGGAGACAACTAACGTATCAACAAACTTGGAATGAAGCTTGGACTTTAGCCAAGGCACTTTTAGCCCTAGGAGTAAAACGACGTGAGCATGTCGCGCTGTTACTTCCTAATGAACCCCAGTTCATGACATTATGGATAGCCATTGATCTGGTCGGCGGTATCGTTATCCCCTTAAACAGTATGCTACGCCAAAATGAACTGGAATACATCATGCAGCAGGCTGATGTCCGCATACTCATTTTTCAAGACAAAATAGGTCGCGTCGCTTATGATCGCATAATCGAAGACCTGTGGCAAACATTACGTCATGAAAATATGCCTTCGGCACTTGAACACATTGTCATGATATCCTCAACACCAGATTCATCGCCATCGTCCACCCCATTTATACCGTGGGCGCGTTTTATTTCCGAAGGAAATCAGATCTCGGACGACACAGTGAAACACCGGTGGGAACAGAGCCGTTATCCAGATGAAGTAGCAGCCATTATTTATACTTCCGGATCCACCGGTCGTCCAAAAGGGGTAATGTTAACGCATGATAATTTCCTTCGCTGTGCGTATAGTACGTGTTTAAGCCGAGCTTTTGAAGATGGGCGAAAAATCTTTACTCCTCTTCCCCTCTACCATGTTTTTGCCCTTGAAGAAGGCGTCCTCGCCTCGTCATTTGTTGGAGGCACTCTCATTCTCCAGCCGCATTTTCAACCGGCTCAGGCTCTTTCACTCATGGCCCAATATCAGGTAAACGATGTTTTATGCGTCCCTTCGATGTTGATTAATCTTGTGAATCATGCCAGCGCACAACGCTATGATTGGTCCCATCTTTATGCCTTAATGTGCGCTGCGGCGCCTGCTCCCGTTCCCATTTGGCAAAAGGCTGTAGATCTTTTTGGATTAACCGAAATTTGTACGGGGTACGGCGGCACTGAGGTTACCGCGTCGACCACGCATACGGAGGTTGGTGATCCCATTAATGTCGTAGTGTCCCGGGTAGGCCGGATTAAGCCGGGAGGCGTATCGGGCTTGCCCGAGTTTCAGGGCGCCAATGTCCAATATAAGGTCATAGACCCTGAAACGGGGCAAGATCTACCTCCTGGAAGTATCGGAGAATTAACAGTGCGAGGAAATATTGTATGCCGAGGTTACTATAATAAGCCAGAAGAAACCATGGCGGCCTTCGACAAAGATGGCTGGTTTCGCAGTGGCGATTTGGGTCGTATTGATGAGAACGGTTATATTGAATTTTTAGGCCGTAGCAAAGATTTGTTCAAGGTATCGGGAGAAAATGTCGCTCCCAAAGAAGTCGAAGAGGTTCTTAGTCAACACCCAGCTGTCAAACAAGCATATGTTGTTGGGGTCCCTGATCCCGTGACAACGGAAATTGGGGCAGCCTTTATCGAACTCCATGCTGAGACCCAGGTGACGCGCCGAGAATTATGGAATTGGTGCCAAAATTCATTGGCTCGCTTCAAGGTTCCTCGGTATATCTTTTTCGTTTCCCCTGAAGAGTGGCCCTTAACAGGCTCGGGTAAAATCCAAAAATTTATCTTGCGAGAACGTGCGCTATCTCTAATCAAATATGATTTCTCATCGTCGGACAACGTCGAATAAGTTAAAATATCCGCGCATCCTGCCAATCCTCTTATTCTTAGAACCTAAAGGGATACGCGGTTCAATCTTTTCCTTCGAATTATTACCCATCTTTTATTACCCATCTTTATGAAACAATCGGCGCATGAGCCGAGAATGACGAAGAGCCGATCCCAAAATCCACACGATAGCAAACCAGGCAAATGTTAATGTGGTGGCAAAAAGACTATGCATTTGCTGACTTTTATAAATGACCTGTCGCCATGTTAAGGGACGTGATAAGTTATCAGACATATTCTTCTTCCTTTAGAAAGCATATGATAATCAAGATAGAATCCGGCCGATAATGTTTTGCGTTAAATTTTGCGCATGTACCGTAAAGACACTAGGTTTTCCCCATCGACTTGAGCATAAGCCGGAATGACTTGCTGGAAAACAAAACCACGAGATTCGTAGAAAGGAATCCCTTTGAGATTTCCTGGAGTGACAGACACCCACTGAGTTTTAGCCCCTTGAGCCCGACATTCTTCCGTAATGGCATCTAACAAACCTGATCCTATCCCGTGATAGCGCCAGCGAACATCAACATAGAGAACATACAACTCGCACACATCCGTTCCCGTCATTCCTCCCGAGCCGGCACCCAGAACACCATCATTGTCTTTGGCAACCCACCATTCTTGATGGGTCACCTCGCTAACAACGCGTGTCGGTTGGTAAAATTGATCGACAATCCGAGCGATATAAGAAGACGGGAGAATCCCTGTGTAAGTCTCCCAATAGGATTCTCGGCACACACGGCAAATGCCCATGACATCGTGTTCGTTCGCTTTTTGAATGGTTATCATAGAGTCGAACCGTCCTTTTTGTCGGCACATTGAGAAATTCCCGTCCGAAAAGGCAAATCTCTGGATTGGTGTTCCGGTATTATACCTTCTACCAATTGAGGAGCACGTGAAGAGTTTTAACTCAATCACATTATATAGAAAAAACACCTAGGTAACCCTAGGGTTTCGGTGAAGCAGGAACGTTCTGTTCGAATAGCAGATGATCTAACGTTAACACATCTATACCAGTCAAAATGAATATGCCGCCCTATCATGAATAGCCTTAAAAGCGTGTGATAATTTGTTTTAAGCTTGCGCTGTTTCCCGTTGGGCTACACGCCCAAGTTTAGATAAATATCGGTCCAGCGTTTGGCGAGCTTCTTTGGTACTACTCGAGACATCATATTGCAAAATGCCCCAGAATTCTAGCGCCACCCGTAAAACGCTATTATAGTAATCTTTCACGCCATAGTTGGCATATTGGGCAATCACTTTGAGCCGTTGGCGGAAATTTGGCATACCAAAGCCAGGCATCACAAAACGGGGAATCACTCGGCATACCGTAGCAATGCGCGACGGATCATCTTCAATATAGGCTTTGGCTGCATCCCGGTAAAATGCGTAGTGCAACGTCTCATCTTTAGCGACAGCACGTAATATCGTGGTCAATACGGGATCTTGCGCCTCAGCCGCTCGAGCCAAGTTTAAATAAAACACGCGAGTAGCCAGTTCTTGCAAGCTCGTATAAATCATCATGGCAAAAGGATCGGTAGCTTCTGCTTGCCACCCGGCTTGAATCACATTTTTTCGAATATGATCACGTGTATCGGGATCTCCATTGCGGCTTAAAAGAAGGTACACATCCAAAATGCGTGCATGTTGGTCCTCTTCTCGTGTCCAGGTGTGAATAAAATGCTTCAGAGCCGAAGGAGCCTCAGCAAATACTGCTTGCAATCCCGTGGTAAACCATGGTAAATTGATTTCGGTAAGCATGGCCGTCTCAACGGCTACTGTCAATTCTGGTGAAATCGTGCCTTGATTTTCGTTCCAGGGTTCATCGATAAAATTGCGTCCTCGTTCCCACGGCAATAAGCGATGATAACCCCAGTCGACCTTATTGCTAAGTTCTAAATGCCGCTGGTACAAGGTATCCAGGGTGCTATTGAGAAAACCCATAATATCTGATACACCTCTTTTACGTTTGATTCAGTCTAACACAGCGTCGCCCAGAAGTCATGAAGAATTTTCGGAATGTCGTGGCAGTCGCAAAATCGGCCTAACGATTTATTTTTCATTTTACGTTTTTTGTCTCCGGCCTCTCGTTTAAGAAAAGGAGCGTTCCATGCATCAATTTTTCATCGCTTCAACCCTCAATATCCTAAAAGATTGGGCCGCCAAGCCCAATAAAAATCCCTCATCGTTGTTACAATCACTCAATCTCTCGAAGAAAGAATGGGAGGAGTTAAGCACCTTTGGTTGTATGTCTTTAGACGAGAGTAATTTGGATACCTTTCATTCTCTTTTAGACGCCTTTAATACCCTCCGAATCCAAGAGGTTGTTATGGAGAGTCTTCATCACATCACCAGCCAATATCCACTCATTCATCCCTTAACCATTAAATTATGGCCGATGGATCCGGCTGATAAATTCGGCCGGAATCAACTCCAAGGTGTCTCGGCATTTACGACCTATCAAGGAGAAATTTCGTTGATCATTGCTCCCTTATCCCAGTCTCTGCCCACTTTAGAAGCTGTCATCGCTCATGAATATCACCATCATTGGCGCATTCACGCCCTTCACCTTGACGAAGAGAACGAAACATTACTCGAGCGCATGATTTTAGAAGGTCTCGCTGATCATTTTGCTGAACACGTTGTATCTACGCATGGATCCATGCCGTGGACAAAATTCCTAAACCTAGCAGATGCCGAGAAGCTATGGCCATTATATCGTCAACAGTTGTTTGTGCAAGGAAAAGATACCAGCCAGTGGCTTTTTGGCTCAGCGGACCTCGGCCTCCCTTTGTGGACTGGGTATGCCGTGGGATATGAGATCATTCAGTCTTATCGTGAGAGCCATCCGTTATGTTCGTGGGATCAGCTCACCATAAAGTCTGCCACCGACTTCCTTGAATCGCCATTTACTGTTTAAGCCCGAAATAACTGCCTGGTTTTTTGAGGAACCGTCGACGGTTTTCCCCATCCTTCGGTTTGCGTCCACAATTCATTCAACGCCTCGTGAATGATCAGATGACTGGGGAACTTTAAAGCATGTAAAAGCTTAATCAATACGGGATTGGCTGCCCGTATTTCACGCCATATTGTGCGTTCACTGCGAAAAAGTTTCTTTGTGAACAATGCCCACCGAAGAGCAGCCAACCATGCCAGCGTCCACGATCATAAAATTCGGTCAGCATCTAGGTGATTCATTGCCGCGCGCCATTTATAGGCCCATTCATAAAACATGCACCACGACTCCTATAACGCGTGGTCAAATGCGTTAGGCGGAATTTGTTTGGCATGAATGCGCCAACGATCAAATCAACAACCCGGATCCCATAATCCCCGTTGATGGCGGTACGCATCGGTTTCTAGCCCCCGTTCTCCTATTACCCGGTGCGCCCCGGCGAACAATTGTGATGGGCTCAGCACATCACATTCGACAGGAATATCGCCAGAAAAAAGCGTTCTTCATGAGGCGCAATGTTCTCACACCCCACAATCATCATTTCCAAATCTGATCAGGGAGTCATTTCGTTATAGGCTACAGAGCCGAAGATTCCTGCCGCAATCATTTGCGAGGGATATTGTTTTTGATATTCAGCAAGAATGTTCCAGGGCCTCTTCATTATCGGGCAAAGACTCCGGTTATGCGTAAAATTTGTCAGGTCATCATGCTCTTGCCTATGGCCTATGGATGGCGCGTGAGGTTGATGCACCATGTCATAATGCCATCAAAACAGGAGCGTGATGATCCCGATTTCGGATTAGCGGGTTTGAAAATCACTTGTGAATCATGTTAACATACGGGCAACACAATGATGAAGACCAGTACGACACACTCTTTGGTAAAGCGAGTCATGAGGGGTGAAAGTGTGACCCAAAGACTGTCGGAAGACGCTTCGGAGTGCTAACGTGAACGCCGAGTAGCGTTAGCCGGTTTGCCTCGTTATCGGCCCCGAGGCTCGCTATCCTCCAATGCGAGTAAAATGCGGTGGCACCACGGAACCCGGATTCCGTCCGCAAAAATATTCCGGGGACAATTTGGAGGTTTTTTTATGTCTCGTTCTTTGATCGACGCGGTGTTTCCCCTTCGTATCGAAAATGTCTCTCACTATTTAGGCCAAATCATCCAGACGGCAGGATATATCCACCATGTTCGGCATATTGGGGGAATTACCTTTGTTTTGTTGCGAGATGCCACAGGTCTCGTGCAAATCGTCACCCGCGAGCCCTTAACGCCGCCTATGAAACCAGAAACTACCGTCCTCGTGCGTGCTTATGTCCAGCAAGAGCCCCGGGCACCGGGCGGCATTGAATTAATTAGACCCCACTTTACCATTTTGACGGAGCCCCACTCAGCTCGGCCTTATGACCTGACCCACCCGCTTGACGAAACCCGTCTAAAATTTCGTTTGGATTTTGCGCCATTTATGCTACGCCATCCGCATTGGCGCATGGTTTTTCAGATTGCATCCCAATCGGTCCAAGCCTTTCGTCACGCCCTCATCAAGAGTGGTTTTATTGAGATTCATACGCCCAAAATTTTAGGGACAGCCACGGAAAGCGGCGCCGCCGTATTCCCTGTCCAATACTATGGCAAAAAGGCCTTTCTCGCCCAAAGCCCACAGTTTTACAAACAAATCCTCTGCGGCGTTCTTGACCGTGTCTATGAAGTCGGACCAGTATTTCGGGCCGAACCTCACGATACGGTAAGGCATTTAAGCCAGTATACCTCGCTTGATGCCGAAATGGCTTACATTCGGGATCATCACGATGTTATGCGCGTACTCACCATCGTCATTCAAGAGATGGTTGAGGCGGTGTCATCCCGTCTCGCTCCCTCCCAAAGGCCGTGGCTTCCCAATGAAATCCCGGTCATTTCGTTTCGAGAAGCCCTGTCTCACTTATCTCAGGCGTTCTCCTGTGACTTATCCGGCGAGAGGGATTTGGCTCCTCAACACGAAGCATGGCTGGGGACATGGGCCCGTGAAACCTTTCATTCCGACTTCTTATTTGTTGAGGGTTATCCCTTATCCAAACGCCCTTTTTACACGCATCCTGACCCGGATAATCCGGAGGGCTCCCGGAGTTTTGATTTGCTTTTTCGAGGCCAGGAGCTGGTCACAGGAGGGCAGCGCTTGCACCGTTATGATGATTATGTATCGGCTTTAACAGCCAGGCATCTCAGTGTCGAACTGTTTGATTCCTATCTCATGGCCTTTCGTTATGGGATGCCTCCGCACGGTGGATTCGCCATTGGATTAGAGCGATTTGTCGCGAGGCTCTTAGGCATTGCCAACATTCGGGAAGCCGTCCTCTTTCCCCGGGACATGACCCGTTTGACGCCATAATCCCCCGCAGTTGAAAAGAGGATGATGCCATAATTTGGGCACGTGTTCACGAAGGGGTTTACGCAGTGCCGAAAACCATGGTGTGGCCGCATGCAGGGCACCGCGTAACACTCCCACCTCGATGTATTGCCCATTACAGCAATGGGCTGGCAAGAAACCCAGAGGGTTTGCCAGCCCTTTGTTGCCTTAACAGAGCCACAACGTTATTGTTTTTTCCCCTCGTCGAGCTTTAAGGGATTAGGACGATTTGGTCATGTACCAATACTGGGGCGATGACCGGTATTTTAAGGTGTTGTGCACATTTATCGCATGTTCTCGAAACCGTGCGGCATCTGGAATGTAGACACCGGGCAGATTGAGAGCCGCATACATTTCATACTGGTATAGGCGTTGAAGAATTTGTTGGGGAGTTCCGGGTTCGTAAGTAGCTTCAATGAGGCGATCCATCGTAGGACTGTTGTAACTCCCCGAATTTTCGGCGGCATTGGTGGCAAAGAGCACACCGCCCGTGGGGTAGCTCCCGCCATATCCCCAGCCTCCACCCCAGAACTGCATCGCCCACTGGGAGGCATCAGCCGGACTATAAGCAATAATGGTATCAAATGGCTGGGGCACCAACGTCACCTTAATGCCTTCTTTGGCCCAATCTTGCTGTAACAATTCCACAATCGACTCCGCAGTTGAGGATCCACTCACGTAGTCGAGGACAAATTGTAAGCTCAAAGAACCCTTATGCATGACCCCGTTAACGAGGTGCCAACCATTCTTCTCCAAGAGCTGTTTGCCACGTTCGGGATTGAAAGGATAGGGATTTTTGGCTAAGGCCGGATCAAAGAATTTTGTCGGCGGTTTCGCCACGACCGGACCATAACTCGGTACGGCATACCCATGATAAAATGTCTTGATCATAGCCGCCTGATCGACACCATATTGTAAGGCTTGACGTACCGGCAGCTCCTGAAACGCCAAACCAATACCATTTGGAGCTTTGGGACTTAAATTCGGCAAAATATAATTAAAGCTCGGGGTGTAATACGCGGAAAAGACGTCGTGGGTCAATTGACTTCTGACATTAAACAGCGACTGCGGAAGATAACCCACGTCAATAGTTCCTGTTTTGAGTCCCGTGAACTCGGCTGAACTCGATGACTCATATTGGTAAATGAGTTTAGAGTATAACGGTTTATGACCGTCATAATGAGGATTAGGGACAAACACCCAGTCTTGATTAGGCGCATAAGATTTAAACTCAAAGGGCCCGTCAACGACCTTGAAGGGTGCAGCCGTTGGGGTATTAGCCACCGATTTGATGTAGGCCAGTTCCTGAATCATATTATCAGGATATTTATCCCAAACAGACTTCGGTACAGGCGTGATTTGAGCCAATCCGTTGTGCAAAAACCACTCTTGATTACGAGGTTTGGTGAGGGTGACGACCACGGTATCGGCATTTTTCGCTACCACACTCTTCCAAATGGTGGGAACGCCACCAGATCCCATTCCCGCAAATCCCCAAGGTAGGTTAGACGCCCCAGAACTGGCTGCTTTCATCACATCCCACGAAAACACCACATCTTGAGCTGTAACCGGCGTCCCATTAGACCAGTGCCATTTGGGATTTAATTTGATTGTGTATTGAGTCCCTTGCGGATTCCATGTCACTTGCGAAGCAATCGAACGAGATGGTTCGAACTGGTCGGTCCGCGAGGAAATATAAATCAGCGGTTTGTACAATAACGAGTCAATCTGCACATTGACCCCACTATCAGCCGTTAAGGACAACTCGGGAAAATACCAGTTGGGCGAAACCTGAGGGGATAGTGCCACTACAATGGTCCCCTTAACTATGGAACTACTCGCTTTCGCCGCAGTCGTAGACGGACTGCCACATCCTGCTAAATCAAGACTTAATGCCAATAAAGGAATAATCCCTGCCCATCGTCTGATTTTTCTCACAACCACACATCTTGCCTCCCCCTTCGTGTTTTAGGACATCCTATCATGATGCGTGATTGTAGAGTTGTGCGGTATACCAAAATCCCCTGGGATGAATTCGTAATCATGTACAAATGACGCTTTAGGTCTTTCACAATGCGCTAAGGTCTCACGCTAGGATCCAACGGTTAAGACAAAGCCAGATCGTGATAGACCTCATTCAGTGGACATAATCAAGATTAGCAACCATTCTCATACCCTTTCCGATGAGACGTTAGAGTTACATTTCGCGGCACTGAAAACTTTGACGGTTTTTAAACACAACGGCGAACACTGTGGTAGCAAGCCCATCAGTAGTACCGCGAAACACATAAAAAAGACTTCCGCGCAGGGAAGCTCTCAATAGACCAGATTTGACCAAAAAATTTTGGGGACATGCAATAAAAAAGACATCGAAAAACACACCATGGTGTCACCACACATCCATATTATGAGTATAAATCCTGAAAAATTATCAGTCTACACATTCCACGAATTTTTTTCTATGATAAGCCAACCCCGGGGTATCATTTCAGCATTATGACGCTTCATTACCATGTCATGTCCGCTGTTTTTCAAAGATCAGCTTTATTTCGTTTTCTTTCACTTTATTTCTCAAGAAAGGAAAGGCCATGAATGAGAAAATCGTTAATCACTCGCGGATCCCTTAGTTATCCCTCATTCCGCCAGTTCTTTTTAGCCCGGAGCATTTTATTGTTAGGCAATGCCATGACTCCCGTCGCTCTGGCCTTCGCTGTGCTTGAAGCCCCTCAGGGACAACGCCTGTTAGGGGATGTCCTGGCCGTTGAGCTTTTGCCCCACATTGTTATGCTCCTCATTGGTGGACAGTTCGCCGACCGCTACCGTCGACAACGGATATTGTTATGGACAACTTTGGGATCAGGATTATCTCAACTCAGTATTGCCACCATTGTGCTTACCGGGACAAATGCCGAATGGATTCTCCCATGGGCAATGGTTAAAGGGATATTAGCCGCATTTTCCGAACCCGCACTGCGCGGTATTATCCCCGAAATGGTTGATACCCCGCACCTTCAACAAGCTAATGCCCTTTTAAGTACCTCACGCGGTTTCGCAAGGATTATAGGGCCCTCCGCAGCAGGCATTCTCGTCGCCACGTGGAGTGGCGGCTGGGCCATTCTATTCAATGCCTTCAGCTCTTTTCTGGCTGCCCTGTTGATTACACGCATTCATCTCCCAGAGCGCGGAAAACCTACTGCCATGTCTGTTCTCCACGCGCTGCACCAAGGGTGGGAATATTTTCGCAAGACCCCATGGATTTGGTCTATTACCGTCGCCTGGGCCTTTATGAACGCCTTACAGATGGGAGCATGGCAAGTTCTTGGTCCCATCATTGCCCAGCGAAGCTTCGGCTCGACAGGATGGGGGATGGTACTCAGCTTTAGAGCCATAGGCCTTCTTATTGCAGGTCTGGTCCTCACTCGGGTACGTGTTGTCCGCCCCTTGCGTGAAGCCATGTTGGCAGCGGCCGTGGGCGGCTTGCCCCTCATTATTTTAGGGCTAGGACAGGGCGTTTTGTTCCTCAGTGCCACTGCCATGGCTGCAGGATTAGGACTGGGAATATCCACGACACTGTGGGACAGCACCTTGCAACAAGGGGTTCCCCGCAACAAAATTTCCCGCATTATGGCCTTGGATGATATGGGCGCATTTGTATTGATTCCGTTGGGCGAAATGGCCTCTGTGCCTATTGCCCACCAGTTCGGTCTTTATTCCGTAGAAAGGGTTGCGGGTTTACTTTTTTTGTTTATAGCCTTAGCACCTATCACTCTTCATTCTGTACGCACGATGACCCCACACGATATCCAAAGACATGTCAAACAGCCCTTGTCCTAATCCGTGTGGATATGCCATCGAATCTTATTTGGAGAATAGTTGGTCATGCCAAACTATTCCCTTGTGATCTAGCTCCTGCTAGATGACAAAAATAAAGATTGGCGGTGCCATTCCAATCTAAAGCACCGCCATAAGATAAACATTCTTCATTACCATTCTAGTGGCATTTTCTCCACGGTTGTCGCTTTTTCTCCCGCTGCTACCCGGAAAACGGAAAGTAAGGAGGCCAGTAAAGAGAGAGCGACGAGGACATAAAGAGCATAACGCGTTGCAGGAATCCATGGCGGTTTCGGTCCTCCAGCCCGTTCAACCCCGCCATTTAAGGCCAGGAACGTCGCCATAATGGTGCCCGAAATTGCCGTGCCCATCGCCATTCCCAAAGAACGGGCCATGTTTAAAATACCTCCGCCAACACCCAAACGTGAGCTGGGTAAACTCCCCATGACCGACGAATTGTTTGGCGGCGTAAAGATTCCAAGACCTGCCCCCACTAAAATCAATTCGATAATCATGGGGATTAAACTGGCATGAATCGCTACGGTAAAGGCTAAGCCCACAATAGCTAGGCCCGTAAGTGCCATGCCTCCTGTTGTCAGAAGCCGCGGTCCATAACGGTCTGCCAATGCCCCGGCTTTCGGTGCTGCAACAGTCATTCCAAGGGGCACGGCCGTTAAAATGAGCCCGGATACTGCCGAGTCAAAGCTTAGGACTCGTTCAAAATAGAAAGGCATTAAAAAGAGAACACCAAACATCGCCAGATATGACAGCAATCCGGTAAAGTTCCCGATACTAAATACCGGAATTTTAAACAGACGCATATCTACTAAAGGTGCCCGGAATTTTAATTCCCGCCCAATAAAAGCGAGCAAAAAGAACAAGGCTCCGGCAAACATTCCGAGAATTCGTGGCGATCCCCATCCCCACGACATACCTTCGGTCAAGGCCATCATGACGAGCACTAAAAACGGCGTCATAAACAAAGTGCCCCACCAATCAAACGTGGTCTTTTTCCCGCTTAATTTGTCTTTCGGTAAAATCATCGCAGCCATGGCGGTGCCAATCAGACCAACGGGCACATTCACATAAAATATCGCTCGCCAGCCAAACAATGCAATCAGCCCGCCTCCAATAGCCGGACCTAAAGACAGGCCAATCGCCTGAGCCGAGCCTTGAAAGCCAATGGCCCTGCCCCGAACAGACGGCGGCACCGTGGCGGTGATAATGGCAACGGAATTCGCCTGCAGCATCGCTGCGCCTGCCGCTTGAAAGACCCGGGATACAATGAGCATGGGTAAATTGACGGCCGCTCCACACGCTGCGGATCCAACAATAAACACTAGAAATCCAAATGTGTAAAGGGGCCGGCGTCCAAGCATATCCGCTAAACGCCCAAATAAGGTTAACAAGGTGGTCAACGTTAATAAATAGGCAATGAGTACCCAACTCACGAGAGATGCACTGGCATTAAAATAGGTGCTCATGTCGGGCAAAGCCACATTGACAATGCTGGCATCCAATGCGGCCATAAACGCCCCAATACAGACAGTTGACACGACTAACCAAATATAGTTCTCGCGTGTGGTAAATCGTGTCAGAGGCATGGAATGCCAAATACTGCGAATACCTGTTGCCTTAGCCACGCGGCTACACCTCCGAGATTGTATTTAATCCTATCCGTTAACGAGCCACTTGGGAAGGTCTTTTCGGCTCGTCGGCAAACCAAACTCGAGAACTATGTGTGGCATCTCCAAAAAACATCCAGCGTTCCACAATTAATCCCAAACTCCCACTGACTAAGGCCACGATTGCTTGATCGAATCCCGGGGAGAGCACTAACAACATCACCGGAATGACCCATAGTAAGAAGGCCATAAGTCCATAGCCCCATCCGCGCTGTGCAGCTGTCAAGGCTGGCCAAATTTGAGTCTGGTGACGATATGGGGGTTTGGTGGTGCCCGTGTCCATCACGCGGTAGGGCTTTTGAGATAAACCGGTTCCTGTGCTAGACATCACCATATGCTCCGCTTCGCGGAAATTGCGAATTTGCAGAGCTTTCAATACCGCCGTGATCACCAGCACGACCATGAGTGCCATGGGCAATCCCGGTATCCTTTCATGAAGCATTCCACTGATGCCCCATGCCCACAAGGTTCCGCTCAAAGCCGCTGCTCCAAAGAACATCAGCACTGTCAATGGAGAATGCCAGCTGCGCATCGCCCGGATAGTGGCATAGAGCATTGCCGTGATATACACCGCAGCCACGCCGAAAACGGCGGCAATAACGCTTAGTATCTGCCACAATCCCGAAATCGGCAAAGCCGCCAAATGCACCAAAACGGTTAAGGCCACAACCATCATGTATAAACCCGTACTAAGTGCTTCCCGGCTGAGCCAAGAGGTTTTAAGCCGGCGCAACACGTATTTGGCTCCTTGAAGCCGGTGCATGTGGAAGATCGAGGACAGTCCCCCGATCCCCCCTGTGATGAATGCTGTCCCTTGCAGAGCAAAAATCATTTTGGGATCCTGAGGCTCAGTAAACAGGAGTATTGCCGCTATACTCATCAAGCCCACCGACAATCCCTGAAGTAACGTTAAAGCTAAAAGCGGCCAGGTTGGTTTCATAATTCACTCGCCTCCAGTACCCGGTCGATCTCATCATTGGTGACTTGATGCGGAATCGGACGTCTCGGCAGATAATGGACAGAAGGACGGGCGCCGAGCTCGGGCAACAATGTAAAACCTTGCCGTTGAGCCACCAATTTGGACACTTCAGAATCCGGATCGTCTAAATCACCAAAAGTTCTCGCGTGCGTCGGGCAACTTTGGACACAAGCTGGTTGCCGTTCATTAGCGGGCAGTGTTTCATCTTCGATGCGGTCAATACATAGCGTGCATTTCTTGACTACCCCTTCATGCTCGTCAAATTCCCGCACCCCATAGGGGCAAGCCCACATGCAAAGCTGACAACCGATACAGGCATCGTAATCAATTAACACGACCCCGTTATCCGCCCGTTTATAAGACGCGCCAGTGGGGCACACGGGCACGCAGGGAGCATCATAGCAGTGCATACAGGCTTTAGGCAGGTACATCACCGAAGCCATGGGATATTCTCCCGCTTCCACTGACAGGACCCGGTTCCACCACATTCCATCAACTTCCCCGTAAGGTTCGTGGTCTGGCACAGGGCCGAATTCTCCTGAGGTGTTATGCTCTTTACACGAAACCTGACAACTCTTGCATCCCACACATTTGTTGAGGTCGGTGATAATCGTCAACTGCATCGTTTAACGGGCTCCTTTCCGGGTGGAATAACGTAAGTGGGTCAATTGTGTCATCTCAACCTGCTTGGGTTTTCTTGCCGCCACTTTCGGCCAGACCTCATGAAGTTCTGATGGATAAATCCGCACCCGGGTATCATACCAACCCGCTTGACCGGTAATAGGATCATTGTTAAATAAGACGCCCGAGTCAGTGGGCAAGGTATCAGGAACAATATGATTGACAAGAATGGCCCGTTGACTTTCAGGCGCTTTGGGATCGAGTCCCCAAGACCCCGGAGCTTTGGCAATCGCATTCCACGTCCATACGGTACCGGGTTCAACCGCGTCGGAAAAACGCAAGGTAGCCGTCATCCGTCCCTGGCGGGATTCCATCCAGACCCATTGCCCATCTTTTAATCCCAGTTTGGTCGCCGTTTGCGGATTGACAAACAAGGGATTTTCATGCAGCAATTGCCGGAGCCAAGCATTTTGGGATCCCCAAGAATGGTAATGCGTCATGGGCCTTTGGGTAATCATCACCAACGGATATTCCTCAATGGGTGCCATCACCATCTCCAGAGGCGGATGCCAAAATGGCAAGGGATCAAAGTACGTCACTAAGCGTTCTCGCAAGGCGGGATCGGTAGGTTTCTTTCCGGGCCATAATCCTTGCCCCGCCAACCGAAAGGTCTGTAATGCATCCGAGTAGAAATTCAAGATGATTGGATCACTGCTCGGATTAAATTTGACCTCTTTGGACCAGTTAAGGTACTCCACATTCGCCATACGGTAATATTTCCGACTTTCCGGTAGGGGCTGGAACCAAAACGCCTTATTTTTTGCATAGGCCTCCAACTGACGCGGGTTTGGTTCCCCGACCAATTGGGATTTGCCGTCGCGCCCACGAAATCCCGCCAAAATACCCACACCCGATCCGGGTTGAGTTTCCCATAACTGGATAAAGTCTTTATACGTCTTGTAACGTACTTTCCCATTTTCCACAAATCCGGGCAACTGCAAACGGTTGGCCAATTCAATTAATGTATCCGCTGCAGGACGCACGTCACGAGGAGGAGGAACAACGGGTTGGCGAATGGAATCTGCCGGTCCTTCTGGTTCAGAAATCGGCCGGTCTTGCAAGGACGAGGCATCCCATCTTTCCAGATAGGTCGTATCCGGAAAGACAATATCGGCAAATGCTACTGTTTCCGAGTCATAGGCGTCAATCACCACGACATGGGGAATTTTATAGTTCCCCTTTTCATCTTTGGCCGTTAACATTTGCCGGGTTTCAAGCGTGTTCCAACTCGAGTTCCACGCAATATTGGCCATATATATCATCAATGTATCGATACCGTAAGGCCTTTGATCATGGGCATTCCGAATAACGTTTTGAATCACCCCGTGTGCGGCCAACGGATATTTCCATGAATAGGCCTCATCAATCCGAATAGGTGTGTCACCCTCAACCAGCAGGTCGTCGGGAGAGGTAGGATACCCCAATAGAGGCTTGGGGGCAGCCTGATTGGGCTGGTAATCCTCCCGGTTGGGAGCTGGACTCACAGGGGGTGGTGCAGCTTTCGGATAAGGGCTCTTATAACGAAAACCGCCTGGGGTATCAATCGTCCCCAACATCATCATCAAATCAAACAATGCGCGAATAGTCTGAAAGCCATTGGTATGAGCTGCTAAGCCCCGCATTGCATGAAAAGCCACGGGCCTCCCGATGGTGTGGCTATGACGTGTCCCGTAAAAATCTGTCCACGGTTCGGGTAAAAATACCGGATGTTTCATAGCCGTTTGACCCATCTCTAAGGCCAAACGCACAATGGTTTTACGCGGGACATGGGTGATCTGTTCCGCCCATTTCGGGGTGCATGTGCGCAAGCGGTCCTTAAGAATTTGAAATGCTGGCATAAATGTGCGGCCTTGAAAAGTATACGTGCCTTCCAATTGCCCTTGGCCTTGAGCGTCTTTAAACGGAACAAATTGACCAGAAGGCAAAACCACCATCATGTCGCCATTCTCAGCTTGCCAAATCCGGCCATCACGTTCGGTTCCCGGGGCTTGTTCCACGAGTGCGGCGGCATTGGTATAACGGCGTAGAAATTCGGCATCATATAATCCTTCTTGGACAAGGACGTGCATAAACGCCATCAGTAACGCCCCGTCAGTTCCCGGGTGAATCGGAATCCACTCATCGGCTAAGGCCCCATAACCGCTACGAACCGGATTGACTACGACAAAACGGCCTCCCCGGTCTTTTAACTTGGCTATGGCCAATTTTAGTGGATTCGACGGATGGTCTTCCGCCACCCCAATCAATATAAACAGGCGAGCGTGTTCCACATCCGGCCAGCCAAATTCCCAAAAACTCCCGCCAATCGAGTACATGCCCCCTGCGGCCATATTCACCGAACAAAATCCCCCGTGAGCCGCCCAGTTAGGTGTGCCAAATTGTTTCGCCCAGTAGCCATTGAAAGCTTGCATCTGGTCACGGCCGGTAAAATAGGCCAGCTTGGCCGGATCAGTATTCCGAATCTCTCTCAGCCATCCTTCAACGGTGGATAACGCTGTTTCCCAGTCAACGGGTACCAGCTCCCCTTCGCCCCGTTCACTGCCCGGTGCTCGCATGAGCGGGCTGGTCAATCGGGCTGGAGAATATTGAGTCATGATACCCGCGCCGCCTTTGGCACACCATACACCGTGATTCACAGGCGATTCGGGTATACCCGAAATAAAGCGAATACGCTCATCTTCAACCGTCACTTCGATGCCACACCGACATGCACACATATAACATGTGGTATGCACTCTGCGCGTTGATGCCGGCGTCGGTTGCGGGATTACGTTAAGTTCTTCAGCCGTTTGCACATTCTCGGCATCTACCGCCATAACTACGCCCCCTCCATGGAAACATAAATTCTTAGGTTCATTGTAACTAGTCCTTTTTAACCCTGGCATACAGAATCATTAATGGCTCTTCTCGTCATTTCTGATAGCTCGATAAAATGACAAGCACGCTATTCGATATAATCATTTTTATACTTAAAGATAAAAAGCCCTAGTCCTCTTGCATTAGGCATTCGAGATGTTCATGCATTTTACAGGCATATCGAACATTTGGCTGGGCTTCCCCTCTATTTCCAATATTTTTCACGTCTCAGCAAAAAAGGCTTCCCCTGACGGGAAAGCCCAGCCTACATTAGCCATTGCTTTATCCACTTCGCGATGAAATCCTCTTGACCGTTCGTTTATTACTAAGCGCTTCTCGGAAGGACTGCCTTGCTCATGAGTGAACCGAGATAGTTCCATGGATGTAGGTCATGGTTTCCGGTTCTATGGTATATGTTCCGGATGTCTTAAACGTATACTGCCATTTTCCTCCTTGGTTTAAATCCGGTGATCTCGCAACTAAATGTCCTTGATTCAAAAGATCTAAATGATCTTGCCCCATACCGTCAAATACAAATGTCAGGGTTTGTCCTTTCGCGATCTGAATATGAGCGGGGTGAAAGTGGCCATTGGACAACACCACTTGTCCGGATTTCGCTGCTGATGATGATGACGTCATTGGCGAAGATGAGGACATGGCTTGAGACGAAGAGGACTGGGTTCCGCACCCCGCAATAATGACAGAAAGAACCATGACGGGTAATAGGTAACGGATATGCGCCATAAAAAGTCATCCTTTCCAGGACTTATCTTTACTAAACCTTCATCTTGGAAACTAAAATTTTCCTCAATGTTTCGGATCCAAAAAAACATCAAGAATAATTTTTTCGGTTAAAGAGCTGACGAGGAATTGTGATCCAAAACACTTTTGTTATACTACTTATTGTAGTTTATAACAAGGCGTTAGCGCATCTAGACCTTATTCTTTCGGCTGGGACTATGGATTTTATGTTATGGGACCGACCCCAACAAGAAAACGCTTCACCAGATGAATGACGATACAACAATATTTCTCATCTACCGGTGAAAAGAATTTTTGAGGGATTGACAACTTAAGTGATTGCACATGCAGTAAAATAGTAAAGAAATAGGTGTTAATCATTTAACTCAGTTTCTTAGTAAGGAGTGAATACTGTGCTGCGACTTCTCGTGCTTATTACACCATTATTTTGGGCTCTGGTCTTCTATCTCATTTGGCAACGACAAAAACACCGTTCCCAAGAAGAGGCAAGATTATCCGCAACCAAGGGCAAAAAAGCGCGGCACAGCAAATTAGCGCCAGTTATCCCGCTATTTCCGGATCCGCCGACATCGCGCAAAGCCCATCCCAATGATGATCATCATGAATAATTCTCGGTCAAATTCCCTGGGGAGAATTTAGAACGATTATCCGTGGAGTCTGCCATTCGGTCAGATGGCCCTCGCGTAGGCTTCATTATTTGGCTGGCGAAGCCTGTTAAAAACGAACACGTTCGAAACGCGGTAAGTTGTGCATCAAAATAATCTTCATTAATTTGGTCATGGCAGGTTTCCCGGTTTGCGAAAGGGTTGCCGACACCTGTGGTAATGGTAATAACCATTCAAGGCTATAGGTAAAGTCAGCTCCATGAGATATGTTGTTACGACGCTACAAATTCTTTTCGGGCTCAGATTACAGCACTCTTGGGCTTCCCCATTTTCTCTGTGCTATGTCCTTCAAAAATTTGTGAGAATCCTCTTGTGTCATCTACGATAATTGTACTGAAAACCAGCATCCACCCAATCGCCGAATTATCCTCATCAAACTCTTGGGGAATTTTGGGATGGTTCCACGACAGTCCGTTGTTGACATCCTAATTATGTGGCGGAATCCGGATGCCACGCAGGTCCTGCCGGGCCACTGACCGGTGACTCTGATGATTACTGCGCAGTCTTTTGTCAGGATCCGCTCACGGGACAGATCCACATGATGAGCCCTGAAGGATTCGAATAGACGGGTCCCCTCTCCAAAAAAGGGAACCCTTCCCACTTTGCCGGGGCATCCAGTGCTGGTCACAAGATGTGTCCTATCGCGCATCCTCTTAAAGAACGACCGGCGAATCTCTACGCCGATTAATCGGGCCAGCAACAATGGATCCGGGAATAGGCCCATGGCACGGCCGTGGAAGGGATGAACAGTCGATTGCACGTCTCGTTGGGGGAGAACTTCCTACCATTCTAGCCTTTAGAAGATGCACACCGGAGCGGGATCACTCTCATTGTTTTGTTAGCGCTGGCGTTGGAGCGCATGCGGCAACGGCAATTAGAGTGGATGTGCCGGTTCGTCGGGTAAATTCTGCGATCAACCCTCAATACATCGTGGGACTGCGTGAGCGGCTCAGCGGGTCGTTGGTCGGCATAACCCGTTGTCGGCGATCATGGGATGGCCAAAGGAGGAACGGAGCTCATAGATCTCGGCCGCAAAAGGACGCGCGGTAGATCCGCAGAAACCGAAATCGGCCGCAGCCCAAAAAATTCGCATTGAGAAAGGTTTGAATCTGGATGATTGGAGGCATGAAACCCGTCCGCGTAGGACAGAAGCCTGGTGTCAAGGGCTTTGGGAGCAGAAAACAAGCCAGACCGATTTAGTCGACAGCCGGGTCGATGTTGGCGTTAAACCGAAACATGTTGGTGGGGTCGTACTGTTTTTTGAGCGCCTTGAGCCGGTCATATTTGGGTCCATAGGCATTTTTCAAAAGCCCCACCGGGTCATAGGCGAGATCGGTAATGTTAAGATAGGTGCTGCCGTTGTGTGCAAACTCCGAAAGCGCAGTGCGGGACTGTTGTACCCATTGGATGCCGTGAACGGAGTCTGATCGATCCATCCAGCCGGCCTCCAGCATAACCACCAAACCAGCGGACCGATCGCCAAATGCCATATCCTCTGTATTCTCGGCCATTTTTCCGCCCAACGGCCACAACATTACACCCTGGCCAGGCCTGGCCTCGGCAGCGAGTTCGACAATCTTCTCGATCACGGTGTCTGAAAACGCGTTGACGTACAAGGATTCGACGTGTCCCATGTGAGCCTCTGGCATCATCTGATCGAGAATACTGTGAAGAGCCTGGTAGCTCATCGGTCCGGTCATGTCCATGATGGGCTTGGCCAGATGCCGTAGCGGCTCAACCGCTTCCAGCGCCTCGGCGAGATTGGACCCGGAATGCATACCGCTTACCATGATAATGCTTCGTCCGCGGAAGGGGGGCGGAAGCTCCGGCGCCGGCGGAATTGACAATACGTCAATGTTGAGGCTTACCTCATTGCCGGCCTGTGCGAGATAGTCGCGGCATCCGGTCAGCACCGCTTTGGCATCTGCGGCTCCATAAATGGTATGAATTCCGGCGACCATAGGCCCCACCGGAACCAGACGGAAATACAGGGTCACCGCTACTCCGAAATTTCCGCCGCCGCCGCGGATCGCCCAAAACAAATCCGGATAGTGCTCGGCATCAACATGCCGGACCGAACCGTCCGCCAGAACCAAGTCGGCTCCCAAAAGAAAATCGCAGGTCAGACCATGACGCCGGCGCATAAATCCAAAACCACCGCCAAGGGCCAGCGCCGCGACCCCGACCCGGCCGATGTTGCCGGTCGGCAGCGCCAGTCCAAAGAGCTGTGTTTCCCTAATGACGTCAATGGC
The DNA here is from genome assembly GCF_001280565.1 of Sulfobacillus thermosulfidooxidans. Taxonomy (NCBI): domain Bacteria; kingdom Bacillati; phylum Bacillota; class Clostridia; order Eubacteriales; family Clostridiales Family XVII. Incertae Sedis; genus Sulfobacillus; species Sulfobacillus thermosulfidooxidans. The sequence continues at coordinate 27,311 of NZ_LGRO01000002.1, forward strand.
CCGGGCCCCGCCATGCACCACGGCCGTGCGGGTTTCCGGGTTGACGCTCACCCCGCGCATTAATGACATATCAATCATTAGTTGCCCATCACACGCCCCCAGCCCGGAAACATGGTGTCCGCCACTTTTGACCGATATCCCAAGACCGTGCTCTTTGGCAAAACGCACCGCTGCCGCCACATCATGGGCTCCCGACGGGCGAACGATGAGAGCAGGTTTCCGGTCGTGATGGCGGTTCCACACCTGGCGCGCGTTGTCGTACGCCGGATCGTGGGGCAAAAGGACCAATCCGCCGAGCGAGTCGGAAAGCTTTCTATATTCTTCTTCCATGTTCGCGAGAGCCAAACTCCATCCTCCTTGAATCAATTTGTCAAGCTGCATCATCTTCGGCACGCTGGTTTCACTATAGCAATCCGCGCCTCATGGAGAATCTCATTTTTGTCTCATGTTAACTGCCCTGACCTAAAGCTCGACGCTTAGATCCGAACTTCACCGCCATGCTAAAAACCTTTTCAGGCGCTTAGCTTGGGTTTCACCATCCGACCCATCAGGGCTAACCCGTCCCCATCCAGTCCGGCAGGATAAGGAGCGTTCGTTGGGTGATATTGCGACCTTCTACTAAAATATCCTGAGAAAATAACAAAGAGAGCCATGACCGCTGTGAAGCGAATCATTCAGTGGGCATTGGCTGTTCTTGAATGTGTTTTGGTCACTGGGGTTATAAATGAAATGAGGATCCACAAACGCCTGGACAGTGAGTCTTTGTGATCACCTATCCGCAGTTAGTCTTCCTCAAAAGAAATCTTAAAAGACTGGTAAACGATTTTTGCCACCATGTATCGAGACTTCGAAGCCACCGTGGAGAAATTTGACCCAGAGAGGCAGGTTAGCTACCCGCAAAAGGTCGCGATAGGTGAATTGAAGTATCAACTCCTATATTTGTAACTCCACCCTATCGCTCGCCCTTATTCTGATGACAGATGCGCTCTAATAGCCCCGTTGCCGATCGACCCATCCATATAAAGGTTCGTGATTTATATAGCGCTGGACATTCGTCACAAAATATTGGGCCACATACTCATCGACACTCGGTCCCGCAATGTGGGGAGAAATCCGTACTCCCGGCAAGTCCCACAAAATATGACCAGAAGGCAAAGGTTCGGTTTCAAACACGTCAAGCACCGCGCCTGCAATTTGGCCTGTTGTCAGGGCGTCCACTAAAGCCTTTTGATCGATCACTTCACCACGGCCGACATTGATAATCAAAGCCTCCGGTTTCATCGCCCGGAGCACTTGCTCACCAACAATCCCCCGCGTTTTCTCGGTAACCGGCAAGGTAATCACCAGATAATCCAATGATTCCACAAACGGAATCCATTCTGCGGAACTAAATGCTTTATCGACCATTTCCGGTTTTGGAACACTGCTTAATCCATACACCACCATATCGAATGCCCGCGCCTTACGCACCAATTCTTGTCCAATCGATCCCAGCCCCGCAATCCCAATCCGCTGGTTTCGTAGGGTTCCCACTGCAAACGGCTCCCATAAATGGTCTTGTTGTTGCTGACGCAAGCGATCTAACTTGCGCACATGAGCTAACAGTTCAGCAAAAACGAATTCGGCAATAGGTGGCCCAAATTGGTCCACAATCCGGGTGATTATTACCGTAGAAGGAAGATAGGGATTGCTGACTAAATCATCAACGCCTGCTCCCATCGATTGAATCCACCGTAACTGGTGCGCTTTACGAAACAGGTGAGGCGGAATCTTCCACCCAAAGATGATCTCCGCAGATGGCACTACTTCTCTAAATTCATCTAATGTTCTTGCCGTGATAATCTCTCCAGGACAGTTCATTTCCTGCAGTATTTCACCGATACGTTCGTGCCCACTGCGGTAGACAATAATTCTGGGGCATGCCAATTTTTTCTCCTTCTCTCTTCATTATGCTGTTCTGACAACGCAAAGCTGTCCTGAGCAGGGTTTGCCCATTCGCCATTCCTTACGGATTACAGTGGGAATTGCTCAGATAACATAGCATTTACATAGGATCTAGACAGCAGCAACAAGCTAGGTAATAGCCTGTGCACTCATCCGGAATCTCATCAAGGTGAGCCAAGATAGGTCATCGACACCACCCCGCTAGATTTTAGTACGGGCTATGCGTATGATGGGAACAAGATCACTCCATCCAACATCTGGGGTAACCCGTTTAAAATTTTTTCGCTATGTATCATCTATCAACTGTACATTGGTCTTAAACGTCACGGGCTAAAAGGTTTTGCGTGGTCATCAGCGTTAAGGCAAACTGTCCATTTGCAAAAATTTCATCGACCACGGCAAAGTGTATTCCCTCTGATGCTGTGCGCACCACAAAGTGCAAATGCGTCCGTGACAATCCACGCACCACATACTGCTCCGGTTCTTTGATGGTGTGACGAATCTGTTCAGCCTGCTCCCGTGATGTAAATAAAGGAATAACATGATGATCTTGATAAGGAATCATCCATAAAGCTCCCGTCAAATGATTGTGATTCCACTGCATCAGGGCCCAATACGGATCCCCGGAGACCGTTTCATCAGGTAACAAAGCCGATAATAAGCGTGTCATCTGGTTGTCTTGCTCATTCATTGCTCTTAGCCCCTCTCCCAGTGTGTGAACAATAAATCTATCGTACACTATGCCTGAAGTTATGAGCACTAAGAACAAATTTGTTCCGGAATTCCTGTTGAGTCAAAACATTGGGTTATACCACTATAGTTATTGAGATCAGGCTGACACCGATTCATATCTGAAATCACAAGGCATGCGTCCCAAAGACGAAATTTAGCGTGTTACGGCATATAAAACCGAGGCAAATATTGCGAATCCGGTAAAAATTGTGGTCAAAATATGGATTGTCATAACCTCCTTAAACACCGCGGCAAGCCGTCAACTCTTCCGGTTCAGTGAGTGGTTTATTTTCCATTATCGGATCTCTAGTTATCTATGCCAAATCCTAACAGAGAATTTACGGGTAAATTTGTTCGGTCTTTCACATAGTATCGTTCAACCAAGGGAGAAATCTCTGATCCGCTTGTATACCGATTCCATAATTATCGAAGATTATGGATACTTTGTGGTAACATGGATTCTAGCCTGTTCTTTGGTGTTTTGGAATGATGAGGTTCCATGACACCAAAGAAGAGGACTTTTATTGGGCACACGGCTTTGGCATAAATCGCAGCACTATTCCTAAGTCATAACAGGCCAACATGCCTGCACTACATATTTGTGGAATCATGAAATCGAGGAGCAATCAAATCATGGGGCACCGTCTCGTTCGCGATTTTTTTCGTGAGCATCTCCGTCAATATCTGCTAGCTATCGCGAGTATTGGTATCGCGAAAGTTATCCAAGTCCAAATTCCTTTTATTATTGGGGAGTTTATTGATCAATTCCATCACGGCATCACCCCACTAGTCATAGAACATTACGCCCTAAAACTGGCGGTGATATCAACCCTGTATGTCGGTCTTTTTGGCATTGGGCAATTTACTATTGGAAAATTAGCGAGAATATTTGAAGGAAATCTGCGTCGCCGACTCTTTCAACACTGGGAGACACTCGAATTAGAATATTTTAGTCAACACACCGTGGGCGATTTGCTGTCCCATGTTCTTAATGATGTCCCGGCCATTCGACAAGCATTAGCCGGAGGCATTAACCAAAGTCTTCAGGCCATTTTTCTGTTTGCGGCGACACTCGTGATGACCATCAAGGATATTAATTTGAGTTTGACGCTTATCAGTCTCATTCCTCTCTTATTAATTCCTGTGGTCGTGGTGAAATTAGGGCCCAAAATCCGTCAACAATCCCGCATCGTGCAGGAATCCCTTTCCCGCATGTCGGATTTAACTGAGGAAAGTTTGCAAAGTATCCGGTTAATCAAGTCAACGGGGAATGAGGCCATTGAACGCCAGCGTTTTACCACAAAAGTCGATACGATTTATGATAATTCCATGCAGCTTGTCCGCCTCAATACCACATTTCAGGCTATAATTCCGCTTTTGAGCGGGATTAGTTTTGCCATAACATTGATGTATGGGGGATACTTAACGCTCCACCACAACATTTCAATTGGGGCTTTTGTCGCTTTTACCGTTTACTTGAGCATGATGGTCCGTCCCTTAATGCAATTTGGGAACGTGATCAATATCTTTCAAAATTCGTCCGCGTCGTTACTGCGAATCCAAATCCTCTTAGAAGCCGAACCGCAAATCACGGATCCTGTTATGCCAAAAGCTCTGCCCCAAGCAGGTGCCATCACATTCCATGACCTCAGCTTTTGTTATGACCACAGTGATCATTGTGCCCTACAAAATATCCGTCTGCGCATTCCTCCAGGCAGCATTCTTGGCATCGTCGGACGCACGGGAGCAGGCAAAACGACCTTAGCACGGTTACTGCTAAGGGAAATCGATCCGCCCCCCGGAACCATTTTCATTGGCGATACCGATATCCGCGACGTCAGTCGCGAAGCCTTGCGTGATTATATAGCCTATGTCCCGCAAGATGGGTTTCTGTTTTCTCTGAGTATCGGGCAAAATATTGCCTTTCCTCTGCCCCAACCAGACCCCGAGAAGATCCAGCAAGCAGCATCTGAAGCGAATATTTTAACAGCTATCCAAGCGATGCCTGAGGGCTTTTCAACCATCGTAGGCGAACACGGCTTGACATTATCTGGTGGTCAACGTCAACGGATCGCTATCGCGCGGGCGTTGATGAAAACCCAAGCTCAAGTGATTATTCTCGACGATTCCCTCAGTGCTGTCGACAGCGTCACCGAATCAATTATTTTGGACACGTTAAAAAAATTGCATAACCAGGGTCGCACGCTAATAATTACCAGTCACCGTCTTTCCGCATTAAGATTGGCTGATCACATCATGGTTCTTGATGACGGAAAAGTCATCGAATATGGTACCCACGCTCAACTCTTAGCCCAACACGGTTTTTACGCTAGACTCTATGACATCCAGTCGCAAGGAAGTGAACAGCATGCCTAGTAAACCTTCAAAATCGCCGAATGTTCCTATCCACAGTCCGATAAAGGGCTTGCTGGTTTATGCACTACCCTATACCCGCCTTTTTGCCGGTGTCATTGCTCTCGTCATCCTCTATAACCTGACTCAAGTCATTCAACCTTATTTAGTTAAGGTAGCCATTGACCGTTATTTGTTGGTCAAACATTCCATTTTATCTCCTTTAATTCAAATCGGGTTTCTTTATCTCGCGATCACATTGGTGGGGTTATTAGCCAATTTGTATCAAACCCGTGTCATCGCGTCAGCCGGGCAGCAAATCGTTCGGCAAATTCGGATTGATTTGTTTTCCCACATTGAATCGCTATCTATGGATTATTTTGAAACGCATGATACAGGCCGTCTTATCACCAATGTAGCAAGCGATACCACACGCATTAGCCAGTTTTTCACACAGTTTCTGTTGAGTGTCATCCGCGACGGATTAACCATTATTTTGGTTATGGGGGCCATGCTTTTGTTAAATTGGCGGTTGGGTTTGCTAAGTGCCTTGGTCATTCCTTTAATTGTGCTGATTTCGGCGATTTTCCGTCCGCGTTTGCATAAAATTTATAATACTACGCGTTCACGGCAATCTCGGTTAATTGGCTTCATCGCAGAGAACTTGTCGGGCATGCGCATTATCCAAATCTTTCATCAAGAAAAAAAGCAGCTCGATGCCTTCAATCAGCTCAATTTGCCGTATCAAAATGCTAATGTCAACGAATTTCGCTGGGATGTGTTATTTAACCGGAGTTTTGACTTACTCGGCAATTTGGCCGTCGCGTTTATGGCCTGGGCAGGAGGATTGGCCGTTTTCCACCACAGTATCAAAATCGGTGTCCTTTATGCTTTTATTTCTTACATACAGCAATTTTTTGAACCGATTAATTCTTTGACACAAAACTGGAATACCTTGCAATCGTCTATGATTTCATTCGAACGGGTCAGTTCCGTGTTGGCCACTTCTCCAACCCTCAAAGACCCCGATTCCCCTTATTCGTTGGATCCATCCTCAGTTTCTATAGTAGGACAGGTGGATTTTGATCACGTGTCTTTCGCTTATAAGCCGGAAGCTCCTATTCTCCAGGACATTACCATGCATATCGCTCCCGGACAATTTATAGGCATTGCCGGCGAAACAGGTGCTGGCAAAAGCACGTTGATCAGTCTTTTAGCGCGGTTTTACGATGTAAGTGAAGGAGCCATTCGCATCGATGGGATTGACATTCGCCAAATCCGGCAACAGGACCTACACAAGATTGTGGCCATCGTGCAGCAAGATGTGAATCTTTATTCGGGCACGATCGCCGATAATATTCGTCTATTTCGTGACGACATTTCTTTGGAACAAATTGAAGAGGCGTGTCAGATCACTGGGGCGGATCTCTTTATTCGGCGGCTGCGCCAAGGCTATGATACCTGGCTGACTCCCCATGGTTCCAACTTATCAACCGGTCAACGACAACTGTTGGCTTTTGCTCGCACCATTCTGCTCAATCCCAAGATTTTAGTGCTTGATGAGGCTACCGCCAATTTAGATGCCGTCAGTGAGATGGCAGTACAAAAAGGATTAATGGAAGTAGCCAAGAATCGCACCACCATAGTCATAGCTCACCGGTTGTCAACCTTGCGCTTTGCTGACCGCATCTTCGTGCTAGACCATGGACGGATCGTGGAATCCGGTACCCATGACGAATTACTGGCCCATGACGGGTATTATGCCCATATGATTCACAAATCCGCATGGATGCTGGAGCCCACCGGTTCGGCGTGAGAGAACCGGCGTCAAGATGGATAACATCGCGCAATTCCAAGCTCTGGCGATCTTATTGGGTGTTCCCGACGTTCTGAACGAAAAGCGAATGAGATAGATAATTATTGCGATCAGAGGAGTGGATCTCATGGTCACGTACGACATCTTAGACGCGGATATCGCTATATGGAATGAAGACACGGTCCTCGCGACCATCCGGAAATTGGCTCAGGAATTCGGCTTGCTCGTCAAGGAAGAGACCACGTTACTATCGAAAAAAGGGTCGACTCACTGCCATTTAGGACACCCGCAGTATTCTGGACTTCTTGAAATAACAGTATGGCCCCCGCGGAACGCCATCTGGATCGACATCCATGCCAATCGGCGGACAGGATGGAATGAGGCAATGATTGAGCCCGTGGCTCAAAGACTAGCCGATCGGTTTGGAGGGCACGCTAAGAAGCGCAACTCATGAAGTGCGCTCCGTCAATTGAGGGATTGTCATGGAGCCCCCAAGCTTGCAGACGTTTTTCGTGACGATCCCTCACGGAACTAACGCACCAAAGCAGGCGAAGATGCATAAGAATGTGTGAGTCTCATTCCGTCCCACTCCTCGTCATGGGCATATTATACATGCCCGAATGTCAAGCCCCATCTTTTGATTTTCGCTTTCGGTGACGAGACATATGGCGTTTTGATGGTATAACGGGATCCTTTAAAAAAAATTCCCGGCACTCGCCGTCTTGACCCTCTCTGCCTTACCATTGAAGCTGATGGCCATAGTCCTTAAGCCATTTCTTGTCCTGGTGATAATCCGGAAGAATTTGACCGACTGCATTCCAAAACGGTTTCTGATGGTGCGGATAACTTAAGTGCGTCAATTCGTGGACCAGCACATAATCAACCACTCTAGCAGGAGCTTGCACTATGCGCCAATTGAAAGCAATCAAGCCATCTTGGCGGCAATACCCCCAGCGACTGCGATATTCATGAATTTTGACATGGGCAGGAAATTGCCCCAGTTGCTGGGCCCATGATTGAAAACGTGGTACTAAACTTTTCACAGCCTGTTCATAATACCACTGAATTAATTGGTTCCGCACAAATTGTGAGGGATCCTGATACCCGATTAATGACATGTTACCGACGATAAGTTGGCCATTTTCCTGACGCACTATGGGCCACGTATAATCTTGGCAAAAGGAAAGGGTCAATGGCTCGCCGTAGAATGAAAATACTTCGCCCTCGCGAAAAGTTTTGGCCTCATACTGCTGTACGGTCTGATGATGTTTGAGAATCCAGGGGATATTTTGCTGGACAAAAGACTGAACCCGTTCCATGGGATATCCGGGCGGGACTAGAACCGTTAATGAGCCGTCTGCCTCAATTCTTAATGCTGCTCGCCGCCTATTAGGCCGCATAATCACATGGTACGTCAAACGCGTTGTGCCGCTGGAAATCTCTTGTGTGGCGATAATTTGTCCTTTGACTGGGCCCATTACTCTGTGACTGGCTCCTTTTTCTCCAATTTTCTCGGCGCAGGGCAGGAACATCCCGAAACGCTGGCCTCTTCATGAGGGATTTTTCCTTCACCTAAGGTGCCTTGGAATCCGCATTCCCTAGTATAGCAAGATGAGAGCGGATACGGCATGGCAAGATTTATGACGCGTTTATAGGGGATAAAGTTTTGACTATGGCACAATAAGAATCAACGTCTTGTACAATTCCTGTGAAATTCAGAAGAAAACCAACTGCAATGGAGGGTTTGTGATGAATATGGTTCCACCTCTGGCTCCCGCAAAAACGAGTCGCTTGGAACGCATTAAAGATAGTTTAATGGTCGTGATTTTAGCCGGTATTATCATCTTTGCTGCGGAACACATCTTAAGCCGATTACACGAAGTCGTCATTGTCCTCGTGCTCTCGGTCACCATTGTCATCATGTTAAATCCACTCGTTAGATGGCTTTCACGCCGCATTCGACGCGGTTGGGCAGTTCTGATTGTCGTTTTAGGATCTCTTGTCGTATTCTTCGGCGGTATTGGCGGTCTGTCCTCAATTATCGTCATGCAGTTACAGGTTTTAGCGAAGCAATTACCCAGCGACGTTGAACGCCTCATCCCGCTCATTCTGACATTCCTAAGCAATGCCGGTATTCATTTGAACATCCAGCAAATTGAACACACCGCGCTCCAGCATGCTTCAGCCGCATCGTCAGCAGCCATTCATGACACTGTGCGGGTCTTAACCAGTATTATTAAAGGACTGGTTGATACGGTATTAATCATTATCCTCACGGTCTACATGTTACTCGATGCCCCACGCATTGAGTCGTCGCTCGAACATCTGATTCCCCCAGGTCCCCTGCCCGCAGTCCTTGCCGTGGAACAAACGGTTGCCCGCGTGGTCGGTGGATATGTCCGCGGGCAGCTCTTATTATCCGTACTGATAGGACTAGCCTTTGGCATCGGCACGTCCCTCATCGGCCTGCCCGATGCGGTCACTGTCGGAGTCATTGCCGCGGTGGGAGAACTGATTCCCTTGCTGGGTCCGGTAATCGGTTCCCTATTGCCATTAATTTTTGCGTTATTGGATCATCCCTCACTTCACGTTCCCGAAGTCTTGATTATGTTACTCGGCATTCATCTTCTTGAATCTGATGTACTCGGCCCGCGCATAATGCGCGACCAATTAGGATTACATCCCATCATTTCGATTATTGCGCTACTCATTGGTGCCACCTGGTTAGGCATCTGGGGTGCCTTATTTGCCGTGCCAGCCGCTGGCATTGCCGTGGCTGGCATTCGCGCCGGAGCAGGCGCTTGGCGTGCTTATGCAAGTTCACCGCCTAAAGATGCCAGGTAATACCTTAAAATCAAGACGGACAGAACCTTTGTTTTTGTTTTGGGATAGTCCGCCCATAGGTCAAACAAATCCCCTGTTTAACTTTCCTCCAGGAGTTTTGTGGCGGGAACCGGCAAAGATCTCTTTTCTGATTGCCAATTTCCCGTCACAGATTTAAATGGCGCCTTCGTCATTTCAAAGGCTATACCTGGGGACTGAATCCCTCATTACAGTGTCGAGCATTGCGGTGATAGTTCTGTGATTTCAACCGCCTATGAGCCTTTGATACAGCATTGGAAAATTCGCTCTCATCCTCCCTGCCCTGAGGACGGGAACTCCGCGCCGGGTTTCTGGGGAATTGTTTGACACCGCCTGATAGGTGTAGTGATGTGGATTTCCGTAAGAGAAACAATATTCTTCGCTATCCTTTTTGCAATAGGGGTTAATTTGTTTTCAGGACTACAGATGCCATTTACACAGGGATCATTAATTTTAAACCCACCAAGGTCAGCACGACCAAGACCACTTCTTGAAAAAGTTTTGCATTAATGCGCAAATGGACTTTATTGCCTATCCATAATCCTAATAACATAGCGGGTAATAAGGCGAGATAACCGAGACCAATTTGAAAAGTTAGCAACCCCAAAGCTATATATAAAATGCCGCGCAGCACATTATTCATTCCCGCGACCAGTTGCATCGTGGCACGAAACTGACGCTTGTCCAATTTCCGCAATTGCAAATATGCCACCAAGGGTGGACCACCGCCACCATAGAGACTCCCTGCTAATCCACCCAACAATCCTAAAGGAATGGCCCAAAATGTGCGAATTTTGGGTAGCCGATCCAATTTCACCCACACGGCATAGAGCACATAAATGAGGATAAACAAACCCAAGATAAACGTTACGCTGCCAGGAGAAGCCTTTTTGAGAATGAATCCGCCAATTAACACACCTATACTAGCAAACGGCAAGAGCCATAATACATCGCGCCAGACAACTTGTTTAACATCATAAGATCCCAAAACCAGTGCGGCCGTCAAATCCAATAAAAATACCAGGGGCACAGCCAGCTTTACTGGCATTAACAAAATTAAACTGGCGACAGCAATTAACCCGGATCCAAATCCAATCGTACCACGAACAATAAACGCTATGACCACGATAAAAAAAGCTACACTATAAAGACTCAGGCTATGAAAAATTCCCATCGTCTTTGCTCATTCCTTCTTTCCTCCCGGAGGTCATTTATCCCATCATTCCGGGAATTCTAAGCAAACAACGGCTTGTCTAAAAGACAAACCGTCGACAACAATATTCGATCGCGTTATTCAAATTAGATCAAATCATTCCACGACGGAATCTGTCAAGTTTTCATTCGGATGGGAAAAGAAAATTAGGCATTTCGCCAATATTTCGGGTTACGGCCCCAATCATCAAAAAGCGTTGTGCACCATTCTTGTGTCCTTATTCCACGGATAGGGCAGGCATCAAGAATAAGACTTTAGTCGTAAAGAAAAAGTTGTACCCGTCAAAGGGTACTTCAACACCGTATAATCAAGCCATACACCGACAACCAGACAGGAGTTTTAGTGACGCCCATGTCAATGAATGCAGAACGCATCCATCTCTTGAAAAATATTGCGGAAGCCTTAAACGAAGCGACGGATATCGATATGACGGTCAGCCGATTGTTGAAGCTTACGGTCCATTCATTAGGATTACAGACTGCGTGGATCTTTCGCTATGATCCCGCCCGCTTGTATTTTGTCGAAATGGGCGCGAGCGGACTGCCACCCGCACTATCTCACCACGGGGCCCATGCGCTGAAAGTTGGTTGGTGCGAGTGTCAGGACCGTTTTGTACGTGGACGTCTTCACACCGCTGTCAACATTGTGCGCTGCAGCCGTCTTCGAGATGCTTCCGGAGACAAACAAGGATTAGTTTTTCACGCCAGCGTGCCCTTGCGGTCGCAAGAAAAACTTTTAGGTATTCTCAATGTTGCATCCGCAGGAAAAAAACCATTTTCTCAAGACACCTTGAGCCTGTTAAGAACCATTGGGTACCAGGTCGCCGTGGCCTTAGACCGGTCAACACTTTTGCTGGAACAATCCCGGTATGCCGATCGTCTTCGGGCTCTAGCCAACTTGGCCAATCATCTCATTGTGACGATGGACATTAACCACATTTTAGACCATGCTTGCCAACAGCTGGCCCACATCTTGGATTATGATGCGGTCGCCATATTCTCCGCCCACAATCCTCTGTCTCTTGTAGCCCAATGTGTTCGTGAAAATATCCATGAATTTGCTTATCGTTATGATGAGATCGATCCGGGAAAAAATTTGTCGCAATCTCCCGGCCTTTTAATAGCAGGCGACGTATCGGGATTATGGCAAGAGATCCCGCAGACGCCCTACAGGATCCGTGCCGAAACCCGCCAAATTCGAGCATTCCACCCCTTCGACCGAGAGTTGCTCATCACGGCGGCTTGGCATATTGCTACGGCAGTGGAAAATGTTCGTCTTTATGAAAAATCACGGCAAGAAGCCCAGCAACACGAACGACGCTTGCTCGCAGCGACACTGCACGATTCCGTGAACCAACGGTTGTTTTCCGCTCAATTATTAACGCGCAGTGCAACGGTCTTGTGGCGGGCAGAACCCGAACATCCCAAAATTGCAGAGTTTTTGCAACGCATTAGTGCCCAACTCGTGCAAAGTCAAATCGAAATGCGTCGGTTAATTGGGGCCTTACGTCCCGCCGCGGCGGCAGAATGGATTAACCAGCTAAAAAATGACCTATCGCATGTGACCATGGCGACCGGCCTTCATTTTGATACGTCTTTGCCCGAACAAATTCCGGCTCATTGGAATCAAGAAGCCCTTCATATATTGAAAGGCATTATTGACGAATGTCTTCACAACACGCTGCAACACGGCCAAGCCCACCATGTCCAGTTATCTTTAAATTATGATGTCCAAAGCCTTTATGTGCACATCGAGGACGACGGAAAAGGATTCGATCCCGCGGCGACTGAACCGGGGTATGGATCTCGTACGATTGAGGAACGCGTTCGGTCATTAGGCGGCCAGTTCTCCCTCCACAGCCAACCGGGACACGGCACCCGCATCGTAATTACCTTGCCATTAGAGCCATATTTCTATTCATCTCCCTCACAAGGGCCAAAGGAGAAATCTCATCATGACGAAATTCCTTAACATTCTCATCGTTGACGATCATCCGGTGGTACGTGAAGGACTGCGCACATTTCTCGGGTTAGCCGCGAACATTAAACGAATCTGGGATGCTGAGACGGGAGAGCAAGCCATAAATCTCGTCAAACACAATCTGCAGCACATTGACGTGATTCTCATGGATTTAGTTTTAAATGGGGAAATGACCGGCATAGAAGCCATTAACCACATTCATAGGTTATCTCCCCGTATCCCCATTATTGTGCTGACCTCGTACCAAAATTCTGAACGGGTCCACGCTGCCATCCAAGCTGGTGCTAAAGCATATCTCGATAAGAGTGTCGATCCCGATAAACTTGTCGCAACCATTCATTATGTGCTTGAGGAAAAAACGGCAAGCGGGATCACTCTGCCGTCAAATTCTGCAGGAATCGCCGGTGCAGACCATGTCCCATTAACGGCCCGGGAACTAGAGGTATTAAAAGCGCTTGGACAGGGCATGTCCAACAAAGAGATTGCCAGTCACCTGGGAATTGCCGAAAAAACTGTTAAAGTACACATGTCGCACATTTTCGCTAAATTTGGTGTGTATGACCGGACTCAAGCCCTGATTGCAGCATCACGAAGAGGATTAATCAATCCCTAACGGCTCTGAAAACCAGGGGCATTAGGGATTGATTGACGACATGTCATGAGCAGGAGAAATTAGAATGTTAAAACTTGATAACCATAGCGAGAGCGTGCGATCACTTCTTGTCCACCAATCACATAAGCGTCAGCGGGGAACATATCATCTTTGGTAAGTTCTGCGGTTTTCATAGCGTTTGTGCAGGCGGCTAACCGAATTCCCAGCCCTTGCAGTTCTCGTAGCAAAGGGCCAAAAAGATCTGCGTATTCACCATTCTTGCGAAAGACTTCAATGCCCGTGCTTAAAGCTAACACTTCCACATTGACACCATGCTTGACCATTTCACGAGCCATGTGCAAAATTCCCCGAACGCTATAGGGTTCGGAGGTGAAGCGAGAAAGCACTATCAAAGCTGAACGCATTGAATGCCACCTCCATTATGATGAGTCGCTCTCGACTCTCTTTCGTGCGGTATTTAAAGAACATGTGCAAGATTATGAAGCCCGGCAAAAATGAGTCCTAACACAGACCATCCTCCCACTAACCCTAGTCCTGCCAAGACCAAGATGACCGCTTTATCGATGAGTGTTTTCGAATCAGGTTCATCAAAGTGTAAATTTTGTTGCGCCATAGTACACCACTCCTTTCACCTGCACAACTTGATTATATATTACCACTACACAATAGTTTAAGTTATTTGATTCACAATTAATTTTTCTTATTAGAGGTTTTAAGGCAAAGTTGCAGTATAAGCCAACATGCTATAATTCTTTCCATATAAAGGATTTCAAATGTCTAATAATCTATTAAGGACTAGATTCGTGATGTCGAAAAAATTCTGCTCCACGACCATTGACTGGGATGTTAATGATTCGACTATAAACATCCGCTACGACGGTGAAACCATTATGTGTCTGGCTCTCAAAGAATGCGTCCGGCGCAAATACGCTCACACTGATTCGCCGTTTGGAATCGCTCACCCTATGCTAAAACCCAGAGATGATAACCATATGGCTTTCTATTTCTTTGATGACGCCCCGGCCATCTGGCTGCACCATTACGTCGTGCGCATTGACGCGGCGTTGGCTAATAAGACCCTGACCGATCACGATTTTCGTCAATGGATAACAGAAATCCTCGAAGATTTGCGCGCCTTTAACCATGAACACTTCCCGCGCGATTCCCCCACCCTGGACGCCATCCGAGACATGGCCACACGCTAGCAACAATTCTTTTTCCATGATGGCCCCGACCCTTATGATGATGACACAATCGAAAACATCTCTCCCTCACTCTGCAGATAATGGGTTAAGAAAAACCCAGCCATCAATTCCTTATTCCTGCTCCACCCTCATAAGATAATTCACACCGTCCTCATCCCATCTGGCTTTGCGGCCCTGACGGGCCGCATACGCGACCTTCTCAAGGAGGCGACAATATGACTACGCCCTTATTACCCTTACATGACAAAGCGTTAACCTGTAACGATGCAGCCAATCTTCTTCGAGGCATCGCCGAACTCTTAGACGTTTACCCCGCCGGCGGCGTGCTGCTCACCTTAACGTTAGACGCGATTGGGCCTTCTATACCGCCAACACCCGTTCAGCTAAATCAACAAAATGCATCACGAACACAAAACCTTAAGCATTGCATTTATTTCGGTTATTTCGTATAATGCAGTTGATCTTATAGGGATCGGTGAAGGAAACAGAGACAGGAGAAACGATAAATATGTCAGACAACGTGCTCATCACGCCGAAAAAGCAAGACATCGAACCAATTAAGCGTGTGGCAGAAGACCTCGCAGCGCGTCCGAACTCTCATCGGCTGGTTCTGATGGATGACGCTCAGCATGACGCCGTGGATCTCCCCACACCGCTGGTTCACGTATTGATGGAGGTCGCTAATCAATTGGCCCAAGGGCATTCCGTCGCGATTTTGCCTGACGACAAAGAGCTGACGACGCAACAGGCTGCGAATCTGTTGCAAGTCTCCCGTCCATTTTTGATTAAGCTGCTCGAAACGGGCCATATCCCATATCATACCGTGGGATCGCATCGTCGTATCCTTTTGAGGGACCTCATGGAGTACAAGCAGAACCGGGATCGTTTGCGTAAGGATCGTATCCATCAGATCGTGCGCCTGTCCGAGAGCATAGGATTGTATGAATCGGAAGATTTCGTTGAGCGGGAGCCGTAAACGTGGCTTTTGTCACGTTCTTAGACGCGTGCGTCCTGTTTCCTCCGAATCTCCGCGATGTCATTCTCACCGTCGCTGAAACCGGTATCTGTCAAATCCGCTGGAGTCCCGATGTCTTGGATGAGATGCAACGAAACATTGTCCAACGCGCGAAAATCGAAGATCCTGCCGTAGCCCAATCCAAAGCGGCCTTCGGCGTGTGATGGAAGACGCTTTACCCGACGCTATGGTAGAGCGCACTCTGTATGAGCATTTCATTGACGTCATGCCGAATGACCCAAAAGATCGGCATGTGTTAGCTGCCGCCATCGCTAGTGACGCAGATGTTTTAGTGACGGCGAACCTCAAAGATTTTGTTGTGCCTTCCGGATTCTGCCGGGTGGACATTCAGCACCCAGCCCCGTTTCTTCGCCATCAGTTAGACTTGCCCCACACGAATTTTTTCATGCGCTCCAAGATTTAGCCGCCGAACGGCATGCCCCCATGAATTTGGTGCTTGCTATCTTGAACTCCCTCCAAAAAACGGTGCCCGATTTTGCGTTGCAGGCAAAAGACATGTTATCTGACGACCATCATTAAAGACATCTTCTTGTGCCATAAGCACTGACATCTTACTGGTTTCTCGATTGTTTTTTGAGTGAAAGGAGTGCTTATCCATGGGCTGAAATTGTTATGCCATCAAAATCACAGATGCCCCCGCTAAATGGTTTGCTGACCTGGAGCCGTCCTTACCCTCCGACCTCTTTCATCCTCACGCCACCGGTTTTCATGTCAGCCGACTTGCAAACATGATAGGACAAATCACGAATATCCCGCTTAATAAACCCTTAATTAGCAACAACGAAATCACCGAAATGGCTGAGGCCTTGCATGCAAGAATGGATCGACGAACATCCTGAAACCGATTGGAAAGATTTCCCCACGTCCGACACGTCGATTTCCTTTTCGACCATCGTTAGACTCACCCAAAAAATGCCTATATCGAATCGTGGCATGCCCAGTTAGATCACAAATGTTTGATCCAAGCATTGGCCACGTATGCCGAGGCTTACGCCACTATCACCCGGTGGATTGCCTTTTATAACCAAGACCGGCTTCATGGCAGTTTACCATTGTGGTCTCCCGTCACGATGCGAGAACGCGTTGCCGGAGGCCAAGCCCACTGGGCCGCCCCTATTTAAGCCAAATGCTATCGGCGCCGCGTCGATTGCCGTTCAAGACGGCTTTCGCCTTCTAATGGGGTTCATCCCGCTCATTTTCCTATTTCTTGCTTATATTGTCATCCGCCGCTATGATGTGCCTGGTAGTCCTCTTATCATTGGCAGTGATTAGTATAGAGCTTCTCTTTATTTGGCGAAGTTATCTTTTCCATCCTCATCCAATGCCTGCCGCATTAACTGGGCAAGCGTGTGATCCCCACAATCTTTTTGCGCTAATAACGCACCAATCGCATTGATACGGCTACTCCGGGAACGGTTTTGTCCTAGTTTGGCCTTGCCTTCCATTTTTTGAATCTGAATCGATATCCCAACAATCTGCGACAACATTTGCCGGTAAGGTGATTCTCGCAAATTGTGCGACCAGACAGCATGCTGGCCGGGTTCAAACTTCTCGAGCAGTGTGGCCACAATATCCATGGTTTCTTCAAAATCTTGAATGATCCGGCAAATGCCGTGCACTTGGACGGCAACATAATTCCATGTTGGCACACTATGTTCTTCTTGGTAGTAGGTGGGCGAAATATAAGCATGGGGACCTAAAAATGACACCACTACCGGTTTTTGATCCATCTCCCGCCACTGCGAGTTGGCCCGGGCCATATGCCCGATGAGAAACCCTTCCACGGCTTGCTGAGAAGCTTGATAAAGAAAGGGAATATAGGAAATGCGGATTTCACCGTCCTGATGCGATATGAGCTGACCTAAGGGATAGGTATGGATCACATCAATTAGGCGTTCGCGACTAGCGATGTGAAACTCGGGTGGATTGTACATCATTATGGGCCACATCCTCTGTAAACAGGATAAGACATGCATTTCATGCAATTTTTTCGGCTGCATGCGTATTCGGTCAGCTTTTTCCCACTAATCGTACACTATAATCGAGTAAGGGAGGATATGGTGTGACGATTTTTATTGTACTCTGGCAGAAGATTCGGCGGCATCAAATTCTTTTTTTGTTTATTTTGGCGCTTCTCACATTATTGATTGGAGCGGGTCTCTTTGCATCCGCGGAACACACCACGTTTTTTACTGCACTTTATTGGGCCATAACCACAGCGACTACCGTCGGTTACGGGGATGTTATTCCGCACAATACGGCTGGCCGTCTTATCGCCATGGGCGTCATGTTGACTACAATTCCCTTAATGGGCGCGGTTTTTGCAGCTTGGGCAGCTGGTTTAGCCTCACTTCATATTAGGAGGTTATTAGGTTTGGAACACAATTGGACACATGGTCATGATCTGGTAATTTACGGGTACAGTCCAACTGTCGCCAATTTGCTGCCAGATTTGGTACAAGCCCATCGCAGCATTTTACTGGTGGCTGACGTCGAATCCAGTCTCATTCCGCAAGACGTGCAGCTAATGGCTGGTGATAGCACCAATACCCGTATAATAGAAAAATCTGCACCACACAAGGCGAAAAAAGCCCTGATTGCGGGCAACACGGACGGGGAAGTTCTGCTTACAGCCATAGCTCTTCGCCATTTAGCTCCGGCTCTGCCCATTATGGCGATGACGCAAAGCACGAAAGTGGCTCAAGCCTTAAAAGATCTTGGCATCCAATATACCGTCGCTACCGACAACCTCATGGGACAAACGATCGCCAAAAGTTTGGAAACTCCGCACGCCGCGGATTTGCTCTTGAGTATTTTGGGTTCTGACCGTTACCGGCTCAATGAAGATGCCGTAGCAGATAACTGGGTGGGTCTTCCGTTAAGCCAACTCCGCCGGGAATTTTCTGGCATTCTCTTAGGTTTGGTTCACAATTCTGAAGTAATTTTAGGAGTTGAACGAGATCCCGTGGTAGCTAGCGGGGATCACGTGCTGTATTTGACCCCCACCACAAAACAGCAATAATGAATTTCTACTCCTTTTCATGTCTTCATGCAAAAAGACTTCAACCCTTTCTGACAGGTTTCCATCGTAGAGCCACAACGCGTCTAGCGAATAAAACGGCAGACGCGTTGTGCGACTTTCCACCCGGGCGTATCCTCTTCTTTCAACTCCATAGACTCATAAGAGTCTTATCCCTAAGACATTCCGAGAAAATCTTCCCCAGCGTTTTAGGAGATGGAGGAGCAGCATATGAATGATGACCTCGGTTTATTCTTCAATTTGAATACTCACCTGCAAATCCTCATCACGCGTTCCCCAATACACCCCGCGAACCGGTGTAACGTCGCCATAGTCGCGTCCTAAGGCCAACCAAATATACCGGTCATTGGTAAAAGTACCGGAGACCGGATCAAATCCCGTCCATTGTTTAGAGCGAAACTCCCCGGTATAGACGGCAACCCAAGCATGACTGGCCGTAGGCGCTTCGTTTTCGGGTATCAGATAGCCACTCACATACAGAGTCGGAATCTGAAGATAGCGGCAGACACTAATTAAAAAATGCGCAAAATCCTGGCACACGCCGCGCTTGAGACGCATAAAGTCTTTTGCCGTATCGAGCACAGTCGTGACTCCTGCTTCGTAGGTAAAATATTGGTGCGTAGCCTGTGTCAATTGGTGTACCCGTTCCAATACCGGCAGCTCGGGATGGTCTATCTCATAAATCCATGATTTCGTCTCCTCATCGATCATCGTCCGCATCGTTGGCGTGAGACTTTCATAACCTAAAAAACCTGTGGGCATACGGTATACAAAGGGCTGATCCATCGTGATGACGCGCGATACCGCACTAATTTCCACGGTTTGCAAATGCCGAGGAATCGTAAAATGATGGACGGTATTACCAAACCGATCGATATAATCGTACAAGTGGGTTGATGGACTCGTCATTATTTGAAAAGATTCCACAATTTGACGGGCATTGTTTAACGGCCGCAAATGCAGTTCTGACGCCAAGCTGAAAATGGGTTCTTTATACCGGTAAATCGTGTCATGACGCAGGACAATATTCATACTTCTTGCACCTCAGGTTGGAAATATCGGATCGTGAGCCCATCATGAATTTTCTCGAACTGCGTAATGAGGCGCCGCACATAAACTTCTGGTGTCGCCTCCATAACCAAATCCATCGTATCGTAGGACAACTGCGCAAAAACACGTCCGGCAAGGAGGCGCGGCGTTCCCCCGGGCTCTGGCAAGGCTTGCAGTTCCCGTAATAAATTGCTACCCGCGCACACCACCGAACGCGGAAAAGCCGGTTCAAATAAGAGAAACTGGATGACGTCGGGAACATGGAGCTGTTTTCGGTAGGCACGGCGGAAGGCTCCATAACCGGTGACACTTTTTAAAGCATTGACAGCATATAACGGTTCATTATCCCAAAGACTTAGCGTACCGCAATAGGATAACAAAAGTCGTAGGGTCGAAAGAGCGCGTTCCAACATAGTGCCAATCATCATAAAATGATAGGCTTCATCTTGTAAAATGGTTGAAACTAAAAGCGACTGAAAGGTCAGGGCGTCCATCGTCACCTGAGACAACAGATCTTCCCATGATTCATCATCGATATCTTCAACCTGACCACTCACGGTATTTTGCATACGTGTTAAAATTTGCCACATTTCCGGACTCACCATATCCCGAGCCATCCGCGCATTATCACGGGCCATTTTGATATTGGTGCACAAGGAAATCGGACAGGCGGCATCACAAATCACATGCCGTAAAATCGATGAAGGCTCTTCCCCATCTCGCGCATGGGGATCCCCAAATACCCGAAGGAAATCTCCCCACCGCTCGCGGGTAATCATTTGCGCACTTTGCGTCTTGCGAATGGCTAAAATTCGCGCGAAGTTTTGCGCGCGTTCAACATAACGCGCCATCCAATAGACATCATCGGCTACACGACTTAGCATTTGATTGTTCACTCCCGAAGAACCCAAGTATCCTTAATGGCGCCTCCTTGTGATGAATTGACCACGAGCGATTGGGAACTCCCTGACACCCGCGTCAATCCTCCTGGTAAAATCCATGGGTCTTTGCCGAGCAGGCAAAAAGGCCGGAAATCTACATATCGCGCTTCAAAATGACCTTGATGATAAACTGGGGCCGTTGAGAAGGTAATCACAGGCTGGGCAATAAATTGACGAGGTTGGCGGCAAATCATCTCTTTCCACTGTTCCCGCTCTTCTTGGGACATGTCCCTTCCAAACGCTAAACCTTTACCCCCGGACTCGGCGACGGGTTTGATGACCAGCTCATCCCAATGACTAAAAATATAATCCCGCTCCCGGTCAAACACCGGCAAATATGTGGGAATATTAGAGAGGATTGGTTCTTCCCCTAAATAATAGCGGATAGCATCCGGAATAAAGCGGTACATCCCTTTATCGTCAGCAATGCCGCAGCCAACAGCATTGACTAAGGCTAATGCGCCATGCATTAAGACATTGCCTAATCCCGGCACCCCAATTAAAGAGTCGGCACGAAAAACCAGGGGATCCAGAAAATCTTCATCGACCCGGCGATAAATGCCATCAATCGGTTTCAACCCCTGAGTCGTTTTCACATGGATGCGGTTGCGGTAAACCACTAAATCCCGACCCTCAACTAAATCAAGTCCCATTTGGCTCGCTAACAAGGAATGTTCAAAGTAGGCACTGTTATAGACACCGGGTGTGAGAACCACCCAGGCACCCGGAGAAAGACCAAGCAAGGTTTCTAATAAACGTTGGGGATATTCCACAATCGAATGCATACTCACAGAGCGCATCACTTGCGGCCAAATCGATGAAGAAACCAAGCGGTTTTCGAGAACATAGCTGACACCAGAGGGGCTGCGGACATTGTCTTCGAGCACAACATACTCATCTTCGCCCGTGCGGACAATATCAATGCCTGCGACAGATACCCAGCGGTTTTGTGGCACTGCAACTCCCATCATCCGAGGCTGCAATAAAGGGCTCGAGTACACGAAATCTCTGGGAATCACGCCAGCTTGTAATATCCGCTGATCACCATAAATATCGCCCACCAACAAGTTTAAGGCCACAAGCCTCTGTGCCAATCCGCGTTCCAAATGTTGCCAATGCGCATGGGACAGAATGCGCGGAACGATGTCAAAAGGGATGGGCCGCTCAATGCGCTCTGCACTGGATCCTAATGCAAAGGTCACACCCCGATGATGAAAAATCTGATCCGCAATATGTTTACGCCGATCCCATTGATTGAGACGTCCTTGCAATAATGGGAGGAAGACACGGTATAATGGCCGAATATTGCCACGGGCATCAAAAAATTCATCAAGGCCTCCTCGTGGATAATAACGCCACGGATCGGGTTGCGGCGGGGAAGACAACACTTCTGACGACATGCGGTTATCCCCCCTCAGTTTTTGTCATGTTTTACCGTGTTTCTCTTAAAAAAGATAACATGATTTAACCAAAACGAAAACAGAAATTTGTCCAATAAAGGACATATTACATAAATCAGTCGGTTTTCTCTATTTTTCCTTACAACATTGTCATATAACAATCCGACGACACGGCGATATTAAAACATCCATTCCCGTACGAGTTGCCACAAAGTTTGCACCGCGATAAACCACATCAACAGTGCCGAGATTTTTCCTAACAGGGGACGAACATGTTGTCTTTTGCGAGAGATGAGCACGCGTCCAAATAGTGCCAAACCCATAAACCAAAGCCACGACACCAAAATTGCTCCCATACTAAAAGCCCAGCGGACATCTTCTAGACGATATAAGCTGGCTTGCCCCCCTAAAATCACGACGGTATCCATGACCGCATGCGGATTTAAGAGCGATACGGAAAGAGAATGGCGAACCTGAGTTCTCCAGGGAATGTCATGAGGAGATTCCCCGTCGTCTTCTACCATGCCCCGCCAGGTATGAAGACCCATAACAAAAAGGAATAATGTTCCGGCCGCTGCGAGCAAGACGCGAAACCATCTCCAGTGGACGACAACGGCGGCCACGCCTCCTACGGCTAAAATGATTAAGAGCGTGTCAGACAAAGCGGCCGTGATAATCGTGGGTAACACGCGGAAGATAGATGAACGCGTCCCTTGGTTTAATACAAACGCATTTTGCGGGCCTATAGGCAAAATTAACGCCAGAGCCAGCATAAAACCATGCCAAAATGCCAACAGCATTGGATTAACCGCCTCAATCACAAGGGTTTTGTGTTCTTATTGGGAAAGAAATCATGACAAGGATCGGTCATAACGTCTCATATGAGGTAATGTTCTCCCGCCAACGACTAATCTTTTTAAGTGTACCAAATTTTTTGGCTTTGGCGGACGGCCTCTTCACCATTCGAAGCAAATTTACTTGCATGGTCACAAACGATTTTCGCCATAATAACGGCAGTAAATTACAAGGTAAAGGAGTCTCATGATGGATAACGAATTAGAAAATCGCCTGGCTTCCGATATCGAACACGCCGATTTTGCAACCGAACCCCCACCTGATGCCAGTGTTGATCGAGATGAAAGCCGCATTATCTTTCAGACCAAATCAGTCAATATGCAAGTTGCCGCGTTATCTGACGTATTTGAAGATGCGCGCTTTCATATCGGAGGGCTTGATGACCCCCGCATCATTACTCCTTTGGGAGCAGAAGTGACCATGACCATCCAAAATCAGGATGAACTACACCCACATGGCTGGAAATTAATTAAAGACACACCCCCTTTTGCCCACCCCGAAATCGCAGCATCTGCGCCTCCTGCATTTCCGGGCGCAGAAATTACTCACATAGCTCCCCATCATCAAGAAACCATTCACTTCACTGTAGATCAGCCCGGTGTTTATACCTATCTCTGTCCTGATTTATCCGACAACGATGTGGGCTTATATGGGATCTGGGAAGTCGCCCCGGGCCATTAAAAGCCTCTGTGCACAAAAAATGTCCAAGATAGCGTGTGTGCGTTCAAACTATCTTGGACATTTTTATTCCCATTATGAGGTGTGGCTTGATGTTCGTCCTTCGAGTGACAACCCCTTATCTACAAAGGCCATATTTTTACGATATGAATCACACAACCTGCGGTAACATCGTCAGGCCAATCACAAATAGCAAGGTCCCAATGCCTCCTGCTTGAATGCGTTCCGGCAAACGCGGCACCATGCGAGCCACCAAGTAACCTACTACCATGGAAATCACGCCCACAATGAGGACCGCGGTCCAATAGACTTCATGGTGCAAACTGTACCCCACTGCCCCACTGAGAGCCGAAATGGCCATGATAATGACCGAAGTTCCCACCGCTGGTCTAACCGTATAGCGCAGACCATAGACCAAGGCCAATAGATACATCACCCCACCACTGGCACCAAGCAGTCCCGTGATAATTCCGATGATTAATCCCAAAATCACAACGCCGGCGGTCGATTTCCATGTTGGATCATGGACGGCAGTCCCAGATACCATCGGAATATTTCTCACTGCATGATAGATAAAATTGGTGCCAAACAAAATCATGGTCACCGCAAAGAATAAGCCAAGCCACTGAGTCGGCATTCGGTGGGACAACCAAATGCCAATCTGTGGCCCTAAAATGGCCGTGATAAGAAATATCCAACCTCGTTTCAATTGAATATTTCCTGATTTCGCATAGCCAAAAGACACTAGGGCTGAGGTCAGCACATCGACTGTTAAGGACGTGCCGACTGCCATACGAAACGGAATGTGAAGAAACTGGGTCAGTGCCGGCACCACAATCACGACCGCGCTACCGCCCCCAAAACCGGTTAAGGCTCCGGTAATGAGTCCGATGACGACTAATAACACTGTCGACATGCCTCACGTCACCCCCCGACAAATTTATTGTCCTGAAAAATTCACTGGATAAACTATACGCTTTTTAGATGACGATCACTAGATGCTTAAGAACTATCAAGATCGCTTTAAAAACGCCACCACGATCAGGATGAAGAGCACAGGTATAATGGCCAGCATGAATAGCTCTTTAATCAAAAGATATCCCAGTGGAATCCCAATAATGAGCATCAACCACGTTCGCAAGGCCCTAGGTCTTAAAGACGGCTGTCTTACCGACGCCTTTACAAGTCTTAGGGGATACGACCATAAGGGAAACAACGACGGCGCTAGGGGTTTTAGGATTGGAGGCGTTGGATGTTGATGAGGTGGTGTCAATAAAATGTCTCGCGCACGCGTCAACAGCTGAAATTGCGATGATTCACCCCCAGCATCGGGATGTAAACGTCCACATTGCTTCCGGTATGCTTGTTTTATCATCTCAGGCGATGCATCTACTGGTATCCCTAAAAGGTCAGCCGCGTCTTGCCGGGTCATGGCGAAGGAATCCTCCTGCTCTCATTCGTCGTCGCACGCGTTTTTTCGTGTCTACCGGTGCTTGCGCTTTATTGTTCTCTCCTTTCAGAGTATAAAGGAATTTCCCAAACATTCACATGGCTCCGGTGCTATCTTAATATATGATGGTCATCAAATAACATGGACAATAACAGCCAAAACATACCGTCCACCAAGGGGGAAAATATGTCAGAGAGCGGATACGACCATTTCGCCTGGTTATATCATCAACATTGGGATGATTTTACCGACCAGGTGTGGCCAGTTATTCAGGGCTTTGTTCTCCCTTATGCGCCCAAAGGTAGTCATATTGTCGATTTGTGCTGTGGCACAGGAAAGATGGCCCGGCGCCTGCTTGATGCGGGATATTTAGTCACTGGCATTGATAATTCTAAGGAAATGCTGCAATGGGCTCATCAACAGGCCGGGGATGCGACTTTGTTATGTCAAGACGCCCGCGAATTTGAGCTCAACCAACCAGCCCAGGTGATTGTGTCTCTCTTTGATAGCCTGAATCATATGATGCACATTAATGATCTCCAACAGGTATTTTCGCGTGTGTTCGATGCTTTGGTTCCAGGTGGTTTATTCTTTTTTGATATGAATACCGTACAAAAATATGAGTCTCGCTGGACATCTCAAAATGCTCTCATTTACCCTGATCATGTCGCCGCGCTTTCTGCCCATTACGACTTAAAAACCCGGATTGCCTCATTTGATGCCGCCATTTTTCTCAAAGACCAAAAAGCTTGGATCCGCCGTGACGTTCACCTCACTCAAAAAGCGTATGCCGTCAACGAAATACAACAAGCGCTGATAAACGCCGGATTTCCTGAGGCCCACGTTCTGGATGGGGTGAAAGATTTGTCTATTTCCGATTTTTATGGCCGATTGTTTTTTTGGACCCAAAAGGTAAGCTAAACCGTTGTGCTTAGCTTAAAGAATGAGGATGATCATAGGGAAGGCTTGTACGAGGTTCTCGATCCACATGAGGCAACGTCCAGTGATGTTCACTCATCCATAAGCGGTTAAATTGGTGCATGGTCATCGTTTGAATCATCACTTGACACACTGTGAGGTCCTCTCTCAAAGCCCTTTGAGCGGCAGTCACTGCTCCGTCGACACGGGAATTCATGCTGAACATTCCAGAAGGCTGGGCTAGAGCCATTTCGGTTAATTCTTGAAATAAGGCAAACATGTGATCCCGGAAGTCACTGAAAGGAATATATTGCAAATCGGCTTGCCAGCCATCTAACAATGTCAAAATATGTTGTGCCGATGGCAACTCCCCAGCTCGCAATAATGTAATCAGAGCTTGTGCACGAATTCGGGTCATACGCACGCTGAGTAACGCCTGATCTTGCCAGGTCAGCAACAATTTCCGCATGATATTCGCTTTATAGCGCCACATAATAGTGGCGCTAACCGCCCAGCACAACAACAAGATACATAAGATTGTGGACATGAATCGCCTTTCTTTACAGTACCATGTGGTAGACGTCGGTAATCGGAGAAGGGGCAGGAATATATCCATCCGCGGGTTTAAAAGTTGCCATCCATAGCAATAACAATGAAATCATAGTGACAAGCTGCCAATGCTTCATGATGCAACTCCTCCTCATCTACACTCTTTATACCTGAACGCGATATACTTGTGTTATGTAACATCTAGTTACAGCATTTGTATCTATCATTAGACCAATTGATGAACAATTGAAGAACGATTGAAAAATGAGCCATCTAATTCCTGTTCATCCGAGCCATTGCCAAGAAAAAGGGGGGAAAGACCGGACTACCGGTCACAATAATGTCCCTAGGTCAGCGAATACGGCAAATGCGTCTACAACAAGGGTTATCACAGGCCGAATTGGCCGGTCATCAGTTATCTCGTGCCTATATCAGCCGGATTGAATCGGGATCCTCCATTCCGTCCCGAGAAACATTGGAATATCTAGCCAATCGACTCGATCGACCTGTCGATTTTTTTCTGAGCAATCATGATATCGAGCAGAAGGCCGAAGAACTCATTCGTGAATCTCAGATGACCTTACAAAACAATCAGCCGGACAAAGCCCTGGAATTAGCCCAACAAGCTGTGACTACCAGCTTACTGACCCACTCTGAATCATTAATTGCCGATGCACGTTATCAGATCGGATGCTGTTATGCCTATCAGAATGATGTCGACAAAGCCTATGATGCCTTGCAAGACGCGCTATGGACCTATTTGCGATTAAATGACCGGAAAAAGGAAACTCAAACCCTCTATTACCTTGGTAGTGTCTGTTTTAATGGCGAAGAATTTAAACAAGCCGCGCGTTTTTTCCGTACGGCGCTAGCGCGGGCCCGGGAACACAAGCGATTTCTACCTTTGTATTTACGAACGTTGACGGCTTTGGGCTCGACATTATTCCGGTTAGGACAATTGGACGAAGCCTTTAGTCAATACCAGGAAGCCCAGCAATTAGCCGAGCAAATGGGAGAGACCGCACGCCAAATTGACGCCATGATGGGCATGAGCTGGATTCAATTCCGTCAAGGGTTGACGGAAGAAGCCATTGTGCTGGCCGAAAAAACGCTGGAACTCAGTGAACATTTTCGCCATTATCAGAGCGTGCCGCTCAAGCAAAATTTAGGGATCATGATTTTTGACAAGGCCCCAGAAAAAGCCCATCAGTTGTGGATAGAATGTCTCGAATATTACCGTGAGCATAATGACCGCATCGGTCAAGTCACCATTTTAGAAGAATTGGGCCGCTATCATATCTTTGACCGTGATTTGGCTAAGGCCGATTATTTGTTTCATCAAGCATTAGCCTTAGCTCACGCTATTCCTAGTATCTACCTCGCCGGGCGGCTATACCGCGATCTTGGTGACGTCGCCCTCTTACAAAAGCTGCCTAAGCAAGCGGATGAATTATTCCGTTTAGCCTATGGCTGTTTTCGGACATTGCACGCGGAAGATGAATTACGCGAAACCGAAAAACGTTTTGTCAACGATTAATTCCAGTAGCGATGTAAGCGGGCAATACGTTCGTCTGTCGAGGGATGAGAAGCCAATGCCGACCACTTGCTCACACCCGTCCAAATAAAGCCCAGCAACTGAGCGGCTTCTACCGTGCGCAAATCCTTAGGCAAAACAGGTCGTTTCTTATGGCCGGAGCGCACTAACTGTGTCGTCACATAGTGGCGGTTGATCGCCTCACAATTTTCTAAGGCTTTAATCAATCCTACCGGGCTGCCTAATAACACACTCGCCGTCTCATCCGCGGCCAACTCCCGGTAGCGCGAAAATAACCGTGTGAGTAATGTGCTAACAGCCCATGTTAGCGTAATGCCCGCCATCACGATTCCTACTGGGTTATTGTTGGACTGGCGAAAGGACAATAAGTTACCCAAAATCCACCACCGCTGCATGAGAGCATTTAAGACCAAGTTTAAGCTACCGGCGACGAGAATCATTGTCATATCATGATGCGCAATGTGTGCCACTTCATGCGCTATCACCGCATCAAATTCATCAGGCTGGAGATCTCGTAATAATGTATCGGTCACCACAATCGCATACCCTTTCCCCGTCCACGAGCGTACAGTAAAGGCATTGGCAACGGGAGAGGATATTTGAAATAATACAGGAACGGGAATATCCGCTAAAAACGCGATCCGTTCTAGCCGTTCTTGCCACTTGGGTCCTAACGGTTCCGCAGAAGCCATAAACAGACGCGGAGAGAGAACCCACCCGCCGACAAGCATCACAAGAGCTAAGATGAATCCGACGCCGATTTCGAACCACCAGGGCCAATGCAACTGGTGATGGATAAACCAAACAAAAAACAGATCGAGGGCCATAATCCCTATGAGTACCATTATCATTCGTGAAATGAGTACAAAATTAGGACGTTGCCATGATTTCATGTCATCCCTCCTACTTGTCCAGAAGCACGTGTTCCAACGGGTTACGCTTATTTTAGCAGATTTTTCGGAAAACGGTTATGGCATTCATTCCAAAGAGGAATCGTCTTCACAAAAATCCACAAGAATCGAATGGTTGGTCTGTTTGTTAATGTCTTGTCCATATCGGGTTTAGCAAAGAATACGCGATATC
This sequence comes from Sulfobacillus thermosulfidooxidans, assembly GCF_001280565.1. NCBI lineage: Bacteria > Bacillati > Bacillota > Clostridia > Eubacteriales > Clostridiales Family XVII. Incertae Sedis > Sulfobacillus > Sulfobacillus thermosulfidooxidans. The sequence continues at coordinate 56,583 of NZ_LGRO01000002.1, forward strand.
ATGATTTTCATCGTCAATCCCATGCTCGATAGATTTTTGGTGCAATATATCAGCAAAAAATTCTTTGGCAAAACCCCAAAATCTTAGAGAAAATATCTTGAACTAAAAAATTCCTATTTTCATAATGTCTTTATTGCTAGTTCTTTTTTCTCTGATAAGTTTAAAGCATTACTTCCTTGTGATTTAAGTGTTTGAAACATTTTTTGCGATCAGTCATTGTGACTTAAATATCAATGGTTTGAGGTGTAAATAATGCATATCCGATTGTTAAACGGAAAACCTCATCCCCCTCAAGAGGTTGGTTACAAAGCGGCAGCACTCAATGAGTTAATGGCTCATCACATTTTGATTCCCCGAGCTTTTGTCGTGACGACAACTCTTTACCACCAATTTCTTCAAGAAAATGGTCTCGATTTTCCTCAGCCCATTACGCCTCAAGAGATTACTCAGGGAAGATTTTCCCCGTCACTCCAAGCGGTTATTTCTCAGGCATTACAAGATTTTTCCCCAGATGCACGCTTGGCGGTGCGCTCTTCCTCCTTGTTCGAGGATACTAAAGAAGCCTCATTTGCCGGCCAATATGCCACAGTGCTCGGTGTCTCTCAAGCGGGAGTATTTGATGCCATTAAGCACTGCTGGAGTTCGGTGCCCCAAGAACATGTGAAGGCTTATGCCATGAGGCAAGGCATTTCCCTAGAGACTGGATCGATGGCTGTCATTGTTCAGGCGTTAGTTCATGCCGACGTTTCAGGTGTGAGTTTTAGTGTTCATCCTGTCACGGGTGATAACCGGGTGGTTATCAATGCGTCTTATGGCTTGGGTGAGGTGATTGTGGACGGAACTGTCACGCCGGATGTTTTTGAAATTGATAAGGACACGGGAAGCGTGAGCCAACATATGGGTTTCAAAGAATGTTGGATGCAGCTTAACCCTGAAGGAGGCACCGAAATCCGGGACACTCCCTTAGACCGTCAATCTTGCTTTTGCTTAACTTCACACGAGATACAAGCCATTTATCAATTGACCTGCACATTAGAACAGATGGCTCGATGTCCTATTGATGTCGAGTGGGCCATAGCGGATCGCGTCTTATATTGCTTGCAAATGCGTCCCATAAGTACTCCTCAATTTTGACACGTCATGCCGCCAATTTGCAGATTTGCACATTAATTAGGAGGGAATATATGTCAACACAAAGCGAAATTACCTTATCATCCCAAGACTTAGCAGAGCATTTTTGGGTTCAAGATGGCCTGCACTTTAGCCGACCTCTTACCCCTTTATTTGCATCCTATATGATTCCTGCGATCAGCGACGGAACCCAACGCGCCATGGCTGCTCTAAAAGGTCCGGTTCGTCAATTCATCGGCAAGGTGCACGATGGCTATTATTATCAGGCCGTGATTCCCTTGCCAGGCGATCCCAAAGACACACTGTACCAGCATCAAAATGCTTTAAAACCTTTTATGAGCCAACAATCCGCTCAGATGAAAGAGATCGTGGATTCAGTTCTCATGCCGCTGCATCAGGAAATTACAGATTGGGCAAACCAGCCCCTTGATGACCGAACGGCCATTCAAGCGTTAATCCGTTTACAAGAGATTTACCTCACATTTTGGGAGTGGCATTTTCGTATTGTTGTACCCCGCATGGCGGCAGGATTTCGTTTCGAAGAAACTTACCACCAGGCATTCCCCTCACACCATGCTACCGACGCATACGATTTGTTGTTAGGCGTTATGAATAAATCCCTGGAAACCGATCGCGCTCTGTGGCTTCTCGCTCAAGAAGCCAAAACCCGTGCAAGTGTTAGGCGAGCTCTTGAGGCCAATGACTTTCAAACCGCATTACAAAACGACCCTGAGGCCCAATCGTTCCAGCAATCGCTGAGTGATTTTCTCGAGGTCTATGGATGGCGCTCGGTCAACTCCCATGAGTTCGTTGATGAGACTTGGATTGAACGTCCCGATTATTGCATAACCATTATCAAGGGATATATCGAACAAGATTTTGATTTTGACCATCACTGGACCCGCGTGGTTCAACAACGCGCACAGCATCTTGACGAGATTCTCACACAAATCTCTGACCAATCTATGCGCTCTCAATTTATCGCAGCGTATCAAGACGCTCTAGATGCTTGGCCTATCGATGAAGACCACCATTTTTATATTGATGCCATGTTGCCCGCGAGAGCCCGCTACCTTTGTCTTAACGTGGCCAAACATCTTCAAAACAAAGGAATACTGTCGCGCCCTGATGATATCTTTTTCCTTTTTCTCGATGAAGTCCTTTCTCTGCTGACGGACCCCAATGCCACGGATCCCTCTACCATCATCGCAGAACGGCGCACTCTTTATCAGCAGCAACTAAAAAACACCCCCATACCTCAGTTAGGAACGGCTCCAGATGCCCCAAGAGATCCTGACTTATTATTAGTACGAGTGTTTGGTGATGGATCGCCCGCCATAGGCATGGAAGGGCCGATGCGCGAAGTGCGCGGTTTTGCGGCGTCACGGGGCCGCTACCGGGGACCAGTTCGGATTATTCATGGCCCTCACGAGTTCTTCAAAGTGAAACCCGGAGACGTGTTGGTATGTCGTAGTACCGCCCCATCCTGGACAGGACTTTTTGGCATTGCCGGCGCTATTGTCACGGAAACAGGAGGCATCTTATCGCATGCGGCCACTGTCGCCCGTGAATACCAAATTCCTTGTATTGTGGGAACACGCAATGCTACCCACGTGTTTCACGAGGGCGATATTGTGCTAGTGGACGGCACGCTGGGAACAGCCATAATCGATGGTTGAGCCTCGCCACCCTTACCGCGTCCTCACTGCGCTGATCATGGCCAGCATCCTCATTCCCTTGAACTCCACCATGATCGCCACGGAGTTGGATCCGATAGCCCAAAGCTTGTCCACGTCATTGTCATCCGTGGTATGGGTCGTCACAACCTATCTCATCATGATGGCCGCGGTGCAGCCTATAGCCGGAAAACTGGGGGACTTATATGGTTCGCGCCGGATCTTTAATCTCGGTTTATGGCTGTTTTTGCTGTCTTCTATCACCGGAGCTATGATTCCTGAGTTCTTTGCATTAATTGCCGCACGCCTCGGTCAAGCGTTGGGCGGAGCAATGATCATACCGAATGCCATGGCCATTGCCCGCCACAGTTTTCCTGAAGACTCCTTACGTGAGAGTCTTGGAATCATCGGAATGGCTCAGGGTTTAGGAGCCGCGACGGGTCCTTTACTTGGCAGCATCCTCACCCATCTCGGCGGCTGGCCAGCGATGTTTTGGATAAACGTTCCGGTTATCGCCAGTGCCCTCATAACTAGCGCACTAGCCCTCCCTCACGATCTTCCCTTAAAAGCCGCCCCGATTGATGTCCTTGGCGCCTTGAGCTTAGCAGGACTTTTGATCCTCTTTTCCCTATCGATTCCTGATACCCCTATGATTTTTGGGAAATTCCGTCTTCTCTGGGCGGTGGCTGCCGTCATCCTATTCATGATTTTCGCCCGGATAGAACACCATAGTCCTGCCCCCATCGTCTATTTTCCCTTCTTTCGTCAACCTGCATTTTTTTATGCCAACGTCGCCAATCTCGCCAACAATTTCTTCATGTACAGCACCCTGCTCTATGTGCCCATTGTTCTAAGGCACCTGCACTTTGCCATTGCAGCCATTGGTGGGTTACTCTTTTTCTTTTCGTTGGTCATGTCATGGATGTCATGGTTCGGTAGCCGGTTAGGCTTTATTCGCTTCAGGCGGCTTCTCATTCTGATCGCTTTTCTCTTGGACTTCATAGTCGTCGGCTGGTATGAGCTTTTGCCATCCGAGCATAGCTGGGCCTTTCTGATTGTTGGCTTATTGATCGCAGGCATGGGAAGTGGAATCGGCAATGTCTCTATGCAAAGCACCGTCCTCGAAGCAGTAGACGTCAATGCTGCTGGCTCTGCATCCGGTATCTATGCCACATTCCGCTATATCGGCAGCATTTTGGCCGCTTCACTATTAGACCTCATGGTTCAAAGACCGGCTCTTCATCTGCTATTCCTCCTGACTATCGTCGGTTTAGGTCTCATGATGGCCCTGGCCCTTCCAAAAATCCGCGGTTATCCGCCTTCTTCTTTATCCTTGTAACCCATGACTGCCGTTTCTACGTAAGAGAAGCATAAGGCCAAATCTCTTAACAGCTTAAGTCTTTTCCTATGACGAGATACGCTAGGAATCGCGCAAACTTTCCGATAGAAATGGTTGCGCGTAGGGTACTTCCCATGGGCAATATCTTGCCCGCAACGGACGATCAGAAACCTGGCCAATTGAGACAGGCTTAAAATATTTCTTGTCACTGCAAAACCAAAAGAAGGGAGAGTGGTCCCCCTCCCCCATCAATTTCGAAAACAAACTGGGTGACCCACGCCTTCACTAAGCCCTTCGCATCGTCATCCATCCCTAGTTTTTCCCGAGAATTCATATCAATGTTAGAGATAGGTTTCAAAAAACTCGCTGCGCTTTCTCGCAATGCTATAAAGCACGTCATAGCCTCGCGGCATATGTCGCGTTTTTGGTAAGGCCAGTAGCGAAAAGTCTTTGTGAGCAGCGACCAATGCATCAACTAATAGAGCCGTATGCCGGAAATGAACATTTTCGTCGATCATCCCGTGAATGATGAGTAATTTTCCTTCGAGTTCGGGCACAAAATTGAGAACAGAAGCTTGCTCATAGCCCGCATGATTCGTCTCGTCAGTCCCCATATACCGTTCCGTATAAGCTGTATCATACAGCCTGAAATCGGTTACAGGAGCTCCTGCTACTCCTACCTTAAACACATGCGGAGCTTTCATGAGCGCCGTTAACGTCATATATCCCCCATAACTCCATCCATAAATCCCGACCCGAGCGGGATCCGTGGGATAGTGTTGATGAATCCAGTTCAAAGCCTGAATTTGATCATCGAGTTCAATAGTCCCAAAGCGGTGAAACAAAGCCTGTTCAAACGCCTTTCCGCGGTTGGCACTTCCCCGGTTATCCACTTTAATAACGAAATATCCCTTTTGAGCAAAATATTGCGCTTGCAGATCCACGGTTAATGCCCAGGTATTGGTGACCAGCTGCGCATGGGGTCCTCCATACACCGAAACAATCACGGGTGCTTTGATATGGGGTTCAATATGCTCAGGTTGGTAAACCGCCCCGTATAGTGTGGTGCCATCTTCCATGTCAATCGTCACTAGTTCTGGCGGCTTAACATGAAGTGTTTTGGCATCTACAGGGGCATTACCGATAAGGATTGGTTTCGTAACATGAGAGTCACCGAGACGTGTTAGTAGCGTCCGCGTACTCATCGATAAAGAAGAGACCTGATCAATTATCCACCGAAAATCAGACGAAACTACTGCCTTATGGATACCCGGCTCCTCACTCAAACGCGTCATTTCACCCGACAAGAGATCCACTTGATAGATATGCCGTTCGAGTGGTGATTCTTTAGTGGCTTGAATGATTACAGATTGTTCATCGGGGCTCACCCCAACAATTTCCGTAACCATCCACGGGCCCTTGGTAATCCACCGGAGCTGAGAATCCCGGCTTCGAATCACAACATGGCGAAAGCCATCAGGGTTGTTTTCACTGGTTGTTAAAATGTCGCCCGAGTGCAAGACGAAAAGGTCATGGGTAATATTAATCCAATCGGGCGCGGTTTCGGTCCACAACACATACCGTGAATGGTTTACCGGATTATAGCCCAAAACGATCAAACTTTTTTGGTCTCGCGTCAAAATTTGCACAATCATTTCCTGATCGGTATGCCAATGCACGTCAATTAAATAGCATTCGCCAAATTCTTCCCAGGTAATCCACTGAACCTCTCCCCCTACGAGGGGCATTACACCAAGACGGGTCACTGCGTTGGCTTGTCCGACAAAAGGATAGGCATGCTGTTCCAAGAACACCGGATCCTCTGCCACGTGTGCAATCGTATAGGGTGGAATGCTAGCCGTATTGACTTCTTCAAAGGCGATCCAGGTCTCTTCAGGACTGACAAAAAAGCCGTGGGCACGATCAAACTCTTCTTGGGCCACATATTCGGCGACACCATAATGGATTTGGGGATCTTCCGACAGCATAAGGGGACGTTCTTGACGCGTCTTGACATCAAAGACCCAAAGAGAGCCATCGCGCACAAACACGATTCTTTGCGCCCGTGGGGTTAAATATGGATCCTCGACACCCTGTAATTGTTCAATGACATCCCTTTCCATGGTTTTGACATTAAGAATTTCTAATGAGGACGAGTGGGGGATTAACACATTGTCCGACGCTTGATGTGCGAACTGATATGTGGTAATGCCTTCCCACGGTATGCGTTGGCGTTCCCGCCGCAATTCCTCCTCCAATGTGCGCGTCTTGGAGGACCCCTCTCCCGCCAACTGACGCTGTTCTTGGTTGGCTAAATCCAAAGCCCATAAGGACAGTTGAGCAGATCCTGAAGGACTGTATAAATATGTTAGCAAGGTATTGTCCGGGCTAAAACGTAATTGAATAGGAAATTGCATGCCGGGTGCAGGAATCGAGGCGATACGCTCCCATGTAATATGTTCCAAGGTTTGCACGTCGGTAAGGCTCCCTTCTCTTGTCTCTTGGTGTTCAACGTGGTCTTCTCACGATGTACAAAAAGATGAGGTCTAATCCCGTCAAATATCATCTCTTCGTCATTATAGAATGCGAAATAACAAATCGAAAGAATAGCATGGGAGAACTTGCTTGCCAGAACCTGTCTTAATGTTTTATCGTGCTTTTATGAAACGGTGCGGGTGGAAGGGGTTCGAACCATACCCCAAATGCTTGTCGTGGACGAGTTCAAATGCGCTGAACCGACATATCGTGGGGAAGCACGGGCCGAAACGTGATGGACTTCGATTAGGTTCTGCCAGTCAAACGTGGTATAACCCGCATCGCGCCGTCACAGTTCTAAAGAAACTAAACAGATAAGGAGTTTTGCCTACATGGCGATTGTATGGAGTTTTGTTGGCAGCATTGTAGCGTTTCTTAGCGTGTGGGCCATTCTCCAACGTTCTGAACATATTACCCTGCATGTCCCAAGTCCACGCCCATCTCCTAGGGCATTGATCCGTCTTTTAATTTTGATCTTCATCATGGCTTTTATCGAAGAAGGTATCTTCCGTTGGCTCTTGATTGGTGAAGGACATCGCTTCATCGGTTTAGGTCCGGCCTTTGCCCTCTCCGTCATACTATTTACCTGGGCACACCGACACAACGGGCCCTTGTCATTTTTGGCGACCATTAATCTGGTTCTGGTCGGCTTAATTTTAGGCGTCATTTTCTGGTGGTGGGGATTTTTGTCAGCCGTTGCCGCCCATTTTGGATGGAACGCCATGGAATGGCTAACAGGCTTTACGATTAGCGGTGAAAAAACCCGTCCTCTTCTTCCCTCACCTACAGAGCGGCTCATTGAGGGCTATCCCTACGGTCCCGAATCCCACTGGAGCGCCACCATTATCATGATGATTTGCTTAAGTCTGTTGATTGCCCCGGGTTTAGGACCGTTATTTCATTGAGACGGCCGCTCCGCCGCCGTACACGGCCATGCAGCCCGAAAAGGAACAAGATGCCCGGAAAAAGCATCCAAAGTCCGGGACAAAAAATGGGGTCGCGTGATCAATTTTTCAAAAATTTCTTTGGACGGATCAACAAATTGTACTGCTTGAGTCTCTGCAGAGGTGCGAAGCCGCCCGCTAATCATTTTCCCAACGAACATAACGACCATCACGCCAGTCTGAGTGTTTTGGTACACGCCGCTCACGCCTGTGATCGCCATGACAATTCCACTTTCTTCTTCAACTTCGCGAATGACGGCTTCTTCCAGAGTCTCCCCTTCCTCCACTTGTCCTCCAGGCAATTCCCATGTGTCTTGGCGGTGGTAGGTTTTAACCAAGAGCACTTGACCTTGATCATTAGTGACATAAGCAGCTGCAGCCACGATGTGTTTTGGTGTGTGCGTTAAAATCCGTCCTCCCTCAATCTCTTGATTATGAGATTCTCAACCATTATATCCTCTTCATCTCATGCTATCATGTTTGGAGACCGCTAGGATGTGAGAGCGTCAATGCAACCGCTCGCATGTCATGATTCGGCAATAAATTTTTCCATGGCCAAAATATCTATGTATTGCCCATCTAAAATCCCTTGACGATAAAAGATCCCCACTTCCCGGTATCCCATGGTTTGATAAAGCCGACGTCCAGCCACATTGTGTGGAAAAGTAAATAATACGATTTTATAAAATTTCTGGTGACGAGCATAATCCTCAAGGGCCCCCAGCAGTTTTCGTCCCACGCCTTGTCCTCGCCATTGTCGATCAATATAAATCGAAAGTTCTGCCACCCCTTGATAGGCCTTGCGAGACGAATAGGGATTTAATGATGCCCATCCAATGATATCATCACCGAATTCTGCCACTAAAACGCCATAGCGCGCCGAATGCCCTGCCCACCACGTTTTCATCATCTCTTCGTCTTTGGCATCCGCGTCTAATGTCGCGATGCGGTCGGCGATGCCCTGGTTATAAATCCTTTGGATATTTGATAAATCATATTCTTCAGCCCGACGTATGACAATTTCCCTATAATTATCCAAAACGGTCTTCATCACCTCGAAAAATCTGAAAAACTTTTCTTTTGCATTGAGCATTCTACGAGTAGACATTAAGATATAAGAAAATGAGGTGTCTTGCCAAGGGGGTGGGTTTCATGCCATTGGTCCCACAACCGCCATCGGAAATTCCCACGGCGATTTTTAATATCTTTATGCTTATGCTCTTGTGGCGCTTTACGGTACGTCTCTTACGCGGACCCAAGCAGCGTCGGCGACATTGGATGACCCAACGCATCTCTCAGAGTCCTTTTATCGAAAGTGCCGCGCGTCCACAAACCCCGTTAGAAATTGCGCAAGATCGTTATGCCCGGGGCGAAATTGACGATAAAGAATTTGAGCAAATTGTTGAGCATCTTTTAAAGTCGCGGTCATCGTCACAAGATTGGTAATTCCTAAGAATTTAAAACGACCTGTCATATGCTCAGGCGATAGCACTTAGAACATAGTAGCTTAGGATGACGGGGCATGGCGGTGGCTGCAATCAGCAAGAAACATCTTGATGCCGATAATTGGCATCGATGGCCATGCCATGTCCGCAACCCCATGCACCCACTTACGTTGACGCTCTTCTTACCCTGTAGCAAGCCACAGCAAAACCTATGAACTTGATACAGGCAATTTTCTCCAAACCGCATAAGAATGATATCTACTCGAACGCAGCCTTAGGTGGGGACCCGCGGACGAGTCGTCATATTATTTTGAGAACTCAGTGATTTCTCGCGATAGAAATCCACGTTCTACTCGCCATTGGTCTACATCGATTACTGACAGACCCGGTAAGGGAACACTTAACCATTCTAAAAGGGTAATTTTTCGACCCAGAATATGGCTATATAATAAAGCCAGAATCCGCGCGTGAGAAATAATACCAATGCTTTGACCGTGATGCCGATGGGCCAAATCGTGGATGCACTGGACAATGCGATCGGTTGCAGATTTTCGATTTTCACTCAGGTAAAGGGGATTCCCACCTTGTATCTCCACTGGTTCTGCCGATAAGGAAGCCATCGGGCAGACATCGCGCAAATCATCTAGGGGCTGCAAGGGAATATCCGTGATGCGAGAAATAATCGTCCCCGTTTCCTGCGCTTTGCGTTCTGGACTATGGTATAGCCTCACCACACCGGTCCAGTCTTCTTGACGCGCCAAATCTTCCGTCTTGGCCCTGCCTGTTTCGGACAATGGCCACAATTCCGGAGCAAGTGCGGGATCTTTTTCAACACTCCCGTGGCGGATGACAAACAGCTTTGTGCTCACAGGAACCCTCCTTATCTGTGACCATCTCCAATTTTTTACGGATTGGGTTTTATTCTACTGCCCCAAAAATTTTCACAGGATTTCTTGTACTCGCCCCGTACTACAGTCAACTTAGCTAAACTCCCTTGTTCGCCACGCCGGTGTTAGGCTCAGCTACTCCTTTACGGCCGTTAGCTTCATACCTGCATGCCATCGAAATATGTATGCCGCTCAACAATTTTTCCGTTTTGAATAACGAAAACATCCGCAAATTCGGTCTCGATTACACGCCCATCTTTCAAAACTCCGTGAAACGCTCCTTGAACACACACATGATTCCCATCCACCAAAATATTTGTTAATGTATGAGCCCCTGACTCGATAATACGTGTCCCTTTATAGAAGTCCATAAATTGCTCTTTGCCTGCCAAAACGGGATATCCGGGCCGTTTATAAATAATCTGGTCGTCAAAGAGAGAAAATAATGTCGGGAGATCTTTTTGGTCGACACTGTGGTAATAACGCTCAACCAAAGCACGATAATCTTGTGCGGACATAATGGATCCTCCTTGTGATTCATGGTTCCAGGTTGCAGCATTGCAAAATGAGGCAGTTACAACTATTCTTTACTTTAACAAATTTCGTCCACAATGTCTTGGCCTTGCCGATCCGTTGTCAAGACCTTGACAACAATTGGCAACATGTTAAGGTGGGTGTATCGGGATTCTGCGAATGACGCAGACTTGATTTTTTGAGGGGATCATCCCGCACTTAATAGTTACCGTTTCCCGATATGGCTTTTTTCGGTTAGCGGGTCATATCCCATCATAGTAAAGGAGGTGACATGAACTATGGCATATTTGGATGATAAGATTCGTGGCCAAGTCAGCCAATTTTTTCAAGACCTTAAGGATTCAGTAACCATCCAGATTTATCCCGGTCCGAACGGTGAATTGTCTCAAGTTTTCATCGATCTCGCCAATGAAGTTGCTGACCTTTCTGATCTTGTCATGGTGACCCAAACCACGGAAGTGCCAGCCTTAGAACCTGGCCATCCTGGCGAAGAAACCATTTCCGGGCCCATTGCCAATTTGCTGGACAACAATGGGAATCCCACCGGAATCCGCTTCGTTGGCATTCCGAGCGGGCACGAATTTGGCGCATTTCTAGAAGACATCAAAGCTGTCTCAACCCACCAGGTTGCACTCAGCGACAAAGCTAAGGAAGCACTGGCCCAAATTAAAGAACCTGTGCATATCCAAGTATTTACGACCCCTACGTGACCATATTGTCCCCGGGCTGTACGCCTGGCACATGATATGGCATTACAATCTCCGCATATTATTGCGGACATGGTCGACGCGAGTGAATTTCCGGATCTCGCCGGGAAGTACAACGTTTATGGCGTACCTAAATCCGTCGTCAATGGGAAATTAGACGTGACGGGTGCCGTACCTGAAAACCAGTTGCTAAAAATCGTCCTGGATTCCGTTGGACAATCATAAAGCAACGCACGACGTTAAAAAGAGCAAGGCCCTCGCTGCCTTGCTCTTTTTTATTCCCGAACCCCTAAGGTTCGTGCTAATTTCGGTCGATTAAAGCCTACAATAACGGTTCCATTGACAATGATCACCGGCACGCCGGTTTGTCCGGATTTGCGTTGCAGTTCCTGAGCCGCTTGGGGACTTTTCGAAACATCAATTTCTTTGAAAGGTACCTTGCGCTCTTGAAGAAACCGCTTAGCATTCCGGCAATGGACTCACGTCGGTGTGGTATAAATCACAACCGCCACTGTGCCACCCCCATTACGCTTGCATCGGGCCCATTATACCCTTAGAGGTATTGCTGCAGCAAGAACACGCTCTCACCAATGCACACTTTCCCTGTCACCTGTATACCGTGATTAAGACCAATCGGAGGTGACAGTGATGGAATCCTGGCTGATGCCCCTGTTGGCCGAGGCGTATACGGCATATGGCAAGCATACCTTTTATCGTCAATGGGTTCGCTCGATTTCCCAAGCCCTGATCTTAAAAGGCGATGAACCCTTTGTCTCGGCCATTTTACAAGGGCTCGTCAAACATTTATCGTCTCATAGTCTGTGGACCTTTTCACCGGCCCACAACCCCCACCTGGTTTCAGGCGTAATTCTGTCACCGGAAAATGTCGCCGTTTTGGGCCCGTCGTGGCTTCCTTTTCTTCAGCGTGACCAATCGCCAAGATGTTATGAATCTATGACCATTTGCCCCACGCGTTCCATCACGCCACAAATTCCCATAGATGTCTCTCGCCACCTCTTCATTGCCAAAGAATATCTTCATGACCTACAAAGTTTGTGGAATAATCAGGGACGGTTCCATGCTGAACTGCAAAGCATCCAGAGCCGTCTCATCGCCCAACTCCCTAAGCCGCGTAAAGAAGGCCAAACGTGGGTATCGCACGCCTTTTTATCAACGTTAACTCCATTAGGCCCATTTTTCCTCCACCGGGACCAGGCACCGCGCCATATCCGGCGGACATTCATCGTAAGTCCTCTAGGCACTGGAGTCCCTTCCATGTTAAAACGGGTGGGGCTTTACGCTGCATCCCATTATCACCGGGTCTTGTTTGTTCATTGCGGGCTTGACCCCTCACAGATTGATCATATCTATTTTCCTGACGCGTCGTGGCTCATAAGCAACAATGTCGCACCCCATCATTGTCAGGCGAATGACACCGATGAGGTCATCAAAATTTCAGATCTCCCTAAACGTGAAGCGAAAGATTTTACCCGTATGGAAAATCTTTATTTTCTCTATGCCCAAGCCTATCACCAGGCCTGGGAAGAGCTCTCCCAAATGCCGGCCATTTCCACCGTCCCTAACACGACAGCTGATATAACCCCATGGATTCAAAAGATTCTTTCTCATCCGATACTGCATTCTGTAGCGGAAAACCAGCAAATGACAGGAAAGCCATAGTTCTACGCGGACTTGTCACTCATCAGAGCACTAGCCGAGGAAAAAGACCACCCGCTGACAATTGTCAACGGGTGGTAGCATAAATCGAGCGTTTTCTTACGCTTACAGGGCTCCGGCTTCGCGGGTTTCATCCAAAGCTTCAAGAACTTCTTCAACATCTTTGGTCTTGTAGCCGCTCGCCACACCCCAGTAGTAGAACAAGAGCGAAGCCACTGCAATAACGACAAGATCCAAGGGATAGTGAATCGCACCCTTGCCGTGATTGGCTGGAGCTCCGAAGACCGATGACCCGTAATAGGACATCGCGAGCATGAAGAGCAAGTAAACGATTAGCCAAATCCCTGCCTTCAGTGATTGGGCTGTCGGCCTTTGAATCTGATTGGGCGCCACAAGGGTCGCAATCGCATAAAGAATCAAGCCAACCAACATGGCGATCAAGAGTGGAAGGTTCACCGCCCATCCTGTCCAGTAAATAATGAGAGACCCTCCGATGAAGGCTAGAGGAGCAATAATGTTCATGCCCCCTAATTTAACGGGGCGCTTTGCATTGGGGGCTACCCGGCGGAAAACAGCCGCTGAGATAGGTCCAATGATGTAGGTCAAAACGGTTGCAGACGACACAAATCCGACCAGTTTCTGCCAAGCCGGAAATGGCGCTAAGAAAATCAATCCCATGATAAATGCTGTGATTAAGGCTACTGACGGAACCCCGGTTTTAGGGTCAACTTTGGACAAGGCTTTCGGGAAATACCGGTTATTCGCCAAGGCGTAAAGAACACGCGAGGTCGATGCTAGATAAATGTTTCCCGTTCCGGCGGGGGACAAAATCGCATCCGCATAAAGCAAGGTAGCAAACCATCCCATGCCAAGCGTGACAGCCAATTGGGCAAATGGTGCGGAGTAATTGAGCGCCGACCATCCTTTGGCAATTTGAGAGGTAGGTACGCCACCGATGAAGACGAGCTGGAGAAGGACATACAAAAGTATACCAATAATCAAAGAATACACCACCGCACGGGGGACATCCCGCTGAGGGTGCTTCGCTTCACCTGCTAAATCTACCGCTTGCCGAAATCCTAGGAACGAAAACACAATACCTGCTGTCGAAACCATTTTCATCATACCGGACGAGTGATAAGGCGCAAATCCATGGACGGTTAAGTTGCTCCAGTGCATCCCAATGAATAAGAAGATTAAAACCGTCGCTGTTGGCATGATGAACTTAATTAACGTTACGGGCGTGTTCACTTTAGCAAAGCTTTTGACTCCATAATAGTTGATGATAAAGAACAGAGCCATTAGCGCTGCGGCAACGAGCAAACCCAGCGCCGAGATATTGCCATTGGCCGCCTTGAAAGCCGGAATATAGCTTTGCGCATAGGTTACGACACCTTCCGCTTCCACAGCCGGCACGGAGGCGTACGCTAAAAATGCTGCCCATCCCATGATGAAACTGGTTAAGTGTCCATGGGAGTAATGGGGATAACGCGCAATACCGCCTGATTCGGGAATGAGTCCCCCTAATTCGGCATAAACCAGACCGATAAGCATGACAACCACTCCGCCGATAACCCAGCTAAAAATAGCCGAAGGACCGGCACCCTGAGCAGCTGCTTGGCTGGCCAATAACCAACCGGATCCGATAATGGCTCCAAGCGAGGCCATTGTTAAGTCTAGAAGTGATAATTCCTTTTTGAGCCCCTTGTTAATCAATGGTCTTCCTCCTAACAGTAGTGTCAGAACAATTATGATTGGCAATTTGAGGTGGAGCCAATTGGCAATGGACAGAATACCAACTGTGAATAATTTATTTCGACAAAACTCTCAGATTTCCTGCTTAATCTGAAATTTTATTTTCATGCTATTTACCGTATTTTTTTCCTGATTTTCATGGTATATGTATTTGTTAATGCTTTTTTCCAAAATCATCGTGCACAAAATCGAGAGTTCAACAAACAAAACAAGTGCTTGAACCACGACGTAGAACATCATAATGGAACATCTTTGCCCGTTTGATTGATTTAAACACGATCCACAACAGAGAAGGAGATATAACGATGTCGTTAACTGGAGTGGCCATGATGTCGCACGGAACGGAGGCACTGATACATTTTATCGATGCCGACGTCTCCCTTGCCTTTCACGACACCTCTTGCCATCAGATGGAAGTGGCTAGAAAAGTGGCCGAAAAAAAACCAGAGACTCTCGTTATCATCACGCCACATGGTCTCCGTGCGGAAAAAATGGTCACGATTTCGTGTGCAGAATGGATAGAAGGACATCTAGATATCAACACTTCACAACCTTTGCATGATGTTTATGCTATTAACCGTTCTTTGGCGGAACATCTCATCCAGTGTGGTTCGCCTGTTGCCACCGCCGCCATTAGTTTTGGCGCCTCATCCGGGGAGCTTAACCGACTTCCACTGGACTGGGGCGCCCACGTGCCCTTACGTTTTATCCAAGCTTTCTCAATATCTCGTCCCTCCGTTGTCATTTTGACTCCATCTAGGCACCTATCCCTGGCGGATTTGTTTTCCTATGGTCAGCATCTGGGCTCCTTGCTCACCCATTGGCCTTCACCTCTTGCGCTTATTGCATCGGGCGATCTCGCCCATACCCATGATCCTTCGGGGCCTTATGGCTTCGATCCCGAAGCGACTTCCTTTGATCGCGACTTTGTGAAAATGCTTAAAACCGGTCAAACCAGTGGGTTGTTGTCCTTGTCCATTGATCGTATTAACCGCGTGAAAGTCGACGCTCTATGGCAAGTTGCCATAATGCTCGGCGTGTTGTCCGAGCTAAACCATGGGCCTTGGCAAATTAGCGGATATTCCTGTCCGACATATTTTGGAATGGTTAGCGGCTTTGTCGATGTGTATGATACGCAAACATGATAAAGTGAGGGCGAGAATTTTTAAGAGGTGTTTTACCATTCAAAAGATTGCTCAGAAAGACGTGTGGCACGAGGAGGTTAAAAAGACATGCAGGATTTGTCTCAATCTGCTCTGATCGTCGTAGATTTTCAAAATGACTTTTGCCCAGGCGGTGCATTAGCGGTACCAGAGGGAGATCGTATTTACCCAGTGGTCCAAGCCCTCATTGACCGTTTTCAAGAGGCCGGCCGCCCCATCATATTCACGCGGGATTTTCATCCTCAAAACCATATTTCTTTTGTTTCTCAAGGAGGGCCGTGGCCGTCTCACTGTGTTCAAAATAGTCCAGGATTTGACTTCTATCCTCGCCTGCGCATTCCTCAAAACGCTGCCCATTTTTACAAGGGATATTTAGAAAATGTGGATGCCTACAGCGGATTTGAGGGACGGCTGGTTCATGAGGGACGCATTACAGAGACAACCTTGGAATCGTGGCTCAAAGCGCACGATGTAAAAACCGTGTTTATCGTCGGACTAGCGACCGATTATTGTGTTCGGGCCACGGCGCTTGATGCATTGCACGCACAATTTGAAACCATCGTCGTGACCAATGGCATCAAAGGGGTCGACGTCAACCCGGGCGACAGTGACCAGGCGATAGCGGACATGCAGAAAGAAGGCGCTTTATTACTGGAATGGCCGGTTAAAAATGGCTGAAAGACCGGCTATTTTGGCCATAGACTTTCAAGAAGCTATAGCTAGGCCGTCGTCGCCGAAAGATCCTCGCCACCGGGTATTGGCCGCTAGTCAGGCGGTGATTCGGCAAGCGCGCCTGGCTTCCGTTCCCGTTATTTTTACCAAAACCCTCAGACGGTCCGATCACAAAGGGGCCATTACAGCCAAAACCGACCGGGACAAGCGCCAGTCTTTATCAGCTACGCCCAAAGAATTGGGAGAGATTCTCCCCGAATTGGGCCCATTGCCGCAAGATATTGTCATCCCGAAATATCAGTGGAGTCCGTTTTATGCAACACCTTTGGAAATGTTTTTAAGCCGCTTGCAAATTACCACCCTTTTATTAATGGGGATTGCCACCAACCTGGCAGTAGAAAGTACGGCCCGCGATGCTTATGATAGAAATTATCATTGTATTGCTATCGCTGATGCCATGATGGGAACGACGCCAGAAGAACATCGGTTTAGTCTAACCTATGTTTTTCCTCGTATTAGCCAGGTCATGACATCAACCGCGGCTATTGCCTGGCTGGTCGGAAAGCATTAAGGGGGTGAACACCATTAAATCGCGTTGTTTGGCCATTTTATCTGTACCCTCTGTGGCCATTGTCCTATTGGCACTCACAAGCCCATGGGCGTGGTGGCAATGGCTTGTGGCACTAGTTGGCATCGTCGTACCGTGGACCTTATTTTTTATGAAATCACGAGTCAAACCCTCTGCTCTCTTACAAGATGCCTCGGCTGCAACTCTTGATGCGGCGGAAACCACATTTCAAATCGGCCATGCAGCTCTGCCTCATTTGCGGCAAGGTTTAAATCGGGAAACGGCCCAGCACATTGCAAATATTATTCAACGCACTGTGGGTGTGGAAGCTGTGGCTATTACCGACACCCATATTGTACTGGGATGGGCCGGAAAGAAATGTCCGCAGCATGATCCCGGTACCGCGTTATCCACGACCACGAAAGAGGTTATGCGGGATAAAGTACAACGCATTCTGAAAACTGAGGAACTACAAGGAGCCTATGATGAATGTCAACTCGGAGTGGTCGTCATCACTCCATTAATATCCCATAATCAGGCCGTCGGATCCGTGAAATTGTATGTTGCAGAACAAAGTATGCTGCCCAAACGCGTCGGACGTCTCGCCGAGGGAATTGCGCAATTACTCTCCATTTTGCTGGAAGTCGCGGAAGTGGACCGACAGCGCTCTTTAGCTGCCGCCGCGAGATTAGAAGCACTGCAGGCGCAAATTCGTCCTCATTTTTTGTTTAACGTCCTTAACACGATTATTTCCTTTTCGCGGACGGATCCCGATAAAGCCCGTGACCTCCTCATTCAACTGGCCTCGTTCTTTCGGCGCTCCCTATCGCACAAAGGCTCCACCGTCTTATTGAAAGATGAAATTGATTATGTTCAAACCTATCTCAACTTGGAAAAAGCGCGTTATGGAGACAAACTGCGATACCGTTTACGCATACAACCGGAGTCCTTGCAACGTTCCGTTCCTGTGCTCATCATTCAACCCTTGGTGGAAAATGCTGTTATCCACGGTATTGCCGAGAAAGAAGGATCAGGCATGGTGAGTGTCAGTATTCGCAATCATGGCAGCGACACGATTATTTATATCTCGGACAATGGCCGGGGCATCGCCAAATCCAAACAACGTGAAATTTTCCAGATGGGACAAGGGCAAGGCATGGGACTTGGCTTATCCAATGTATCAGAAAGATTGGTGGGGCTCTATGGCAACAAGTATCGTTTACGATTACGATCGTCTGAAAACAAAGGAACGACAGTCCGTCTCGTGATTCCTGCCACGGGTCCCAGACAAGAAGCGGCACAATCCCAAACGGTCTATACAGCCTTTAGTTAATTTTAATATCTCCAAACGAGGTGGAGGCCCATCATGCTCAAAGCACTCATTGTTGAAGACGAATATCCTGCCCGCCAAGAACTTCGTTATTTGCTGGAACCCTATCATGAAGTCATCGAAGTCATTGGGGAAGCCCAAACTGCTCGGGAAGCATTATCCCTCATTAATGCGTTGGATTATGATGTGGTGTTTTTAGATATTCAGATGCCGGGAATGTCGGGCATGGAAATTGCCCGTTTGCTTAAAGACCAGCATCCTCATCTGAAAATTGTGTTTGTATCTGCCCATGAACACTATGCGGTCGACGCCTTTGCCATTCAAGTCGTGGATTATTTACTGAAACCGGTTTCCAATGAACGCATTGCTGAAACCATCAGACGTCTGACCCAAAGTGATGCACCCGAGCCTGCCAAACCCGCCGTCGAGCCCTTGACGTGGGTCCCATGTGAATCCGGCGGGCACACGATTCCTGTCAATGTCCATGATATTATCTTTATCATGGCAGAGCATGAGATTATCTATATTTATACGTATCATGAAAGGTATCCCACCCGCTTTACCCTGCAAGAACTGCAAGAGCGTTTACCTCAGGAAACCTTTTTACGAACTCACCGCAGCTTTATCGCCAATATGCATCAAGTCAAAGAAATCATGCCCTATTTTAACGGCACCTATCTTTTGAAAATGAAAGATAAACAGGGCAGTGAAGTTGTGGTTAGTCGATCCAATGTCAAAAAGGTTAAAGAATTATTTAACATTACTTAGATTCTTTGGTTCCTTCGGGCTCGTCATGCCATTGGCTGGACCCGTCTGCCCAGTGTTCCTTTTTCCAAATTGGTACCTGCTGTTTCACGCGATCAATTCCCGCCTTGGCCGCGGCAAAGGCTTGTTCGCGGTGAGGTGCAGAGACAGCCACTAAAACACTTGCTGCTCCCACCGGTAATTCCCCGATGCGGTGGATAATGACCACGTGGCGAATGTCAAATTCCTCTTTGAGGGCTTCCCCAATCTTTCGAATCTGGGACTGTGCCATCGGCGGATAAACATCATAATACAGGCCAAGCGAGGCCCGACCTTCAAACTCATTGCGTACCGTGCCGAGAAAGATCGCTTGTGCCCCCGTGGATGGGTCATCAATCATGGATAATGCTTCAGCCAAATTGATGGGATCTTCTGTAATGAGATAGTAGTCCACCCCAATGCCTCCTCCTGGTCATCGTCATCTATGCTAGTCAACCGCCAGACACCGGCGGCACAACAGCTAATTCATCTCCCGGCTGCAGTGCGTAATGCGGATCAACCCACTCTTCATTCACACTGAACAACCATGACTCTAACGGTTCTTTTAACGATGGATATAAATATTGCTGAAAGAATTCTTTAACTGAGAGAGGTTGGGGCAATTCATAGGTTTTCTCCCGGGTATTCATACGATCGGCAGCAAATGAAAAGAATAACACGGTAATCTCGGAGGGCATCTATCTTCACTCCTTTCTTGGCCCCCCTAATCAAGGAGGCGACGTGGCCAAGTGCTATGGCACAATTATTTCAAACCGGTCCTTTTTGTTGCCGTGATAGTTGTGTGGGCTTTGACCTGGGGCTTCATGGACTACGGCTTCGGCATTCCTGTCCAAGCTTTAACCGGTCAACCCATCACATTTTTGCCTCACCCAACACGCGTCGGCATTCTCTATCCCTTAATGATCAAAACCCACGGCTCCATAAACGTATCGTCCCTGTATCATGATATCACGCTTGAGCCCCGGGAAAACTTTGTGATTACACCACAAGGCCCCCATGAATTTGCCTTGCATCCCGCACGCTTTTGGCCGGATTCGACCACAATTGCTTGTGTAATCCATGATCAGGACGGCACCGAGCAAACAGTGCTGCATACCGATGATGGAAAGGTCCTGCGGGTGGATTTGACAACGCAAACCATGGAAGCATATGAAGACGAAACCTTAGTGCGTGTTATGCCCGTATCCACTGGGGCGAGCCCTCACTGGACAACACCCACCGGGACATTCTACATTTTCCGCCGGGTCCTTGATGATCATATGCAGGGGGGAACACCGGGAACCGAGGATTACTGGGACGTCCATCATGTTCCTTATGCCCAGTATATTTACCGGGGCATAGCGATTCACGGCGCTTGGTGGAATCATCACTTTGGTATTCCCCGTAGTCATGGTTGCATCCAGCTCTCCACCCGCACACATAATCCTCATCCTCAACACATCATTGACAATGCCAAATGGGTCTGGGATTTCGCTGACTTAGGCACCCCAGTTATTATTTTTGGCCAGACGCCTCCGAGCTCATCGACACCACTGTCTTACCCGGAGGAATGAGCCGTGTTGCTGATTTACGCCATGTTCGCCGCATCATGAGACCTGTAAAGATCAAAATCGGCGGCGTAAAGAGCTGCATTAACGTGGTAAATCCAATTCCCCAATAAGGGTTAATGTAATGGATGAGATACAAAGGATTGTCCCGCGTCGTTTCGCCGATGAATCCGCGCAAGATCGCGTAATAGAACATGGCCGACCAGAACTGATATCCTGGTGGCGGAGTCCGGTGGCGCTCCAGCCAAAAATAGCGGAGAATTAAAAATACCCCGATAAAAGAACCCCAGAGTTGTTCAGGCCAACGTCCAAACCCTAACTCGGTCATCCGTCCCAGCACTTCATGGTTAAAAATATTGCCGATACGGACCATAAAGATACCAAGACCAATGCCCGGAACCGTCCAGTCTACGAGATAATTAAAAACTAGAGGTTTTTTACGCAACTGGTACCATAACGCAAAAACCCCTAGACCCACCGCTCCGTCATATGCTAGCCCACCATCCCAAATCCGCAAGATCTGCACCGGATCCGTCCAAATCCACTGCGGTTCGTTGGCCAAGACAAATACGAGCCTTGCCCCAATAACTCCCCATAGAACCGTCCATAACGTGACATTGGAGAGATAATCAGGGTCTTCTCCCAATTGTTTTCCCCGTTCGATCAGATAATAAGATCCTCCCAATATCGCGAGCACCATGAAGATTCCATACCAGTGCACGCCAATGGGGCCGATTTTAAAGGCAAACGGATGCAGTTTTGCAATATACATAAATTCCCTCTCTTTATATCATCTTATAGCTGCTGAAAGACTCGATCCGCAGCGTCAAGTGTCGCCTGGATAGTTGCCTCCGTGTGCGCCCAAGAAGGAAATGCGGTTTCAAAAGGCGATGGAGGAAAGAATACCCCTTGTTCTAGCATACCATGGAAAAATTTACGGTACCGGGCATGATCACTCTGAGAAACGTCATCAAAATTTTGGGGAGGCGTATCCGAAAAGAACAAGGTAAACATGCCGCCTATCGTATTGGCACTCACAGCAATACCGTAAGCCCGTCCGCGTGCCACCAGTTCTTCGGCCAGTGTCCGCGTTTTCTGTTCTAATTGGGAATAAAAATCAGGTTGATGAATCTCGTGTAATTGGGCCAATCCTGCCGCCATCGCAACCGGATTACCAGATAAAGTGCCAGCTTGATAAACCGGACCAAGCGGGGCCACTTCTTGCATGTAGGATTTTTTCCCGCCATAAGCACCCACTGGCATGCCCGCTCCGATCACTTTGGCTAAACACACCAGGTCGGGTTCTAGGCCAAAAAGACGAGAGGCACCGCCCCACGCGACCCGAAAACCTGTCATAACCTCATCGACAATCCACAAGGATCCGTATTGACGGGTTAATTGTCTTACCGTCTCTAAAAATCCTGGCTGAGGCAAAACTGTTCCCATATTGCCCGCCACCGGTTCCATAATCACCGCGGCAATTTGGTCTCCAACCGCATCAAAAACCGCTTTGAGAGCGTCCACGTCATTGTAGGGAACGGTTAAGGTGAGCTCGGCTAGAGCTTTAGGAACGCCCAGAGAGTCCGGAACGCCCATGGTCGCTGCTCCTGATCCGGCTTTGACCAGAAGAGAATCGCCGTGCCCATGATAAGATCCGGCAAATTTGAGGATACGGTCCCGCCCTGTGACCCCCCGGGCAACCCGAATCGCGGCCATTGTCGCTTCCGTGCCGGAATTGACCATGCGAACCATTTCTAGCCCCGGCACAGCGTCGACCAGCGTTTCGGCCATTTCCACCTCCAAATCCGTTGGTGCGCCATAGCTTAAACCTTGGGTGGCCTGCTCGCTGACGGCGGCGACAATTCTGGGATGGGCGTGACCCAAAATGAGCGGGCCATAACTCATGACAAAATCAATGTACTGGCGTCCTTGGTCGTCAAATAGATACGGGCCTTGTCCCCGTTTAACAAAAAACGGTTCTCCTCCCACCCCTTTAAAAGACCGGACAGGAGAATTTACTCCACCGGGTAACACATTCTGGGCTCTTTGCCAATAACTCTCCACTGTGGTTCCTCTTTTCGTTTAAACGTTAAACCGGAAGTTTACAATATCTCCGTCTTTCATGATATAGTCTTTTCCTTCTAGTCGCACCAGTCCTAGTTCTTTGGCACGCACCATACTTCCTGCTTGGTCTAAATCATGAAACGCCACCACTTCAGCCCGAATAAATCCACGCTCAATATCCGAATGAATTTTACCTGCCGCCTCTTTAGCCGCCGTGCCCTCGTGAATCGTCCATGCCCGGACTTCATCTTCTCCAGCTGTTAAAAATGAAATCAGTCCGAGTTTGTGGTAAATAGCCTGGGCAACACGTGCCAATCCGGATTCTTCTATGCCCAAATCTTGCATAAAAATTTGCCGATCTTCGGGTTCGAGCTCTTCCATCTCCTGTTCCATTGCCGCCGCCATTAAAACAACAGGAATCCCTTTGTCACGGGCCAAAGCTTCAATCGCCTCTTTATCGGGATATTGGCCCGAGGAAAATGCGTGATCGTCAAGATTGATCACCCATATGGCGGGTTTCAAGGTCAGAAATTGGTAGCCTCGAATCAGACGTAAATCGTCTTCCGGTAAATCCATTTGATGCAACCGACGATCATTCTCCAAGGCATCAATCAGGCGGTCAATCAAGGCTAATTCTTGCTTAAGTTCTGCCGTGATTTTTTTGCCACTGTTAATCCGCGTTCGACGCTTTTCCAAAAGATCGAGATCGGACAACCCTAATTCCAATTCCATTTCTTGAATATCTTCCAGCAAATGAGGCTCCCCAAGCAAATCCGAATGGTAGCCACGCACTACGTGCACGAGAGCATCAACCATCCGCACATCATTGAGAAAACGGTTTGGTCCCCCGTTATCAGCACGGCTTAATCCCGGGACGTCAACTACGGTTATTGTAGCCGGCGTCTTTTTACGCGGATGATACATCTGCTCTAAGCGATCCAAACGCGGATCAGGAATAGGTGCCAGTCCCCTGCGCGATTCGGTTTTCCCGGCACCAAAGTTATTGGTGTCCGCTTTTAAGTTTGTCAATAAGTTAAATACTGTGGTCTTGCCAGATAATGGCAATCCAATCAGTCCAACATCCACTACTGGTCCCCCATTTCTTTCCCGATTATACAAAATGGGACTCCACAAAGAAACCTCACGCCTAATTTGACGTGAGGTTTGTTGTGAGCTACCGTCCAAAATAATCTACTCGCTAGTATCTGGTAGTGCATTGTCGTCATTTTGCGGTTTTTTGACTTGGTCCGCTGGACTTAAATCAATCCCTAATTCCCGTGCCACTTCTTGTTGAAATTGTTCCTGACTCAATGTTTTTAGGGGTTTTTCGTCTTGTTTCTGGTTGTCCATCCCAAAGTCCTCCCTTAATTGCGACTCGCCGAACTCTGCCGGAAAAAATGGCGCAAATTTAGCGTGTCCCATTGAGAAGGGATTCATGCTGGAAAAAAGGACGAATCAATCTCTAAGAATGACTCAGTGTCTCGACCAATTCTCCATTAATGAAAATCCGCGCTTCGATGACCGCTGATTTCACCAACATCTGTGAGACACTGCAATATTTTTCCTGACTCAGGTGAACAGCCCGTGAGATTTTGTCTTGGGCATCATCTGGGGTGGAAAAACGGTAATTGAGAAAGATTTTAGTGTAGACTTTCGGATGGTCTGAAGCACGTTCTCCATCAATATCCATGGTAAAGCTGTCTAAGTTTACCCGCATTTTCTTAAGAATGGACACCACATCAATGCCTGTACACCCTCCTAGTGCCATCAGAGTCAAATCCATCGGCCGCACGCCCGAGTTTTTTCCCCCAACCTCTGGTGATGAATCAATGACCACTGAATGCCCCGTCGGTGCCGTGGCAACGAACTGCATATCCCCAGTATATTTCACATCAACATGTGCCACATTCATCATATCCCTTCTTAATTGGAATTGCCGGCTTCTTCATCCAACGCAATGTGGGCGCCCAACAGAAAGAACGAATCGGGAAAGGGCGGATCAGGTTCCCAATGAGGATGAGAAGAGACCGCCTGTCCCCGTTCTTCTTCACTCTTAAAACACCGTTGCCAGCGGTCACAGTGCAAACAGCGCACACTCACTTCCCTGGGTGGCAAGACCCGTTTTTGCTGATATTCCCTAGCTCGCTCAATCCTGTTAGTCATCCATTGTTTCCAACGGGAATCAGGAAAGATCGTCCACAATAACCGTTCATGAGTTTCGCGATTATCAACAATTAAGCGGCCCTGATCGTACCCGCCAATATTGACGTACAAGGCGAGTTGAGCCCAATGGTCAAAAATCGGACCGTCTTGGCATATCGCTCGAAATTTCTCGTCGTGGACCGTCTTGTATTCGATGGCAATGTGTTGCCCGTTTTCTTCAATCACCGCATCAATCCGTCCTGAGATGCCTAAATCGCCATCCTTGATAGGCACCTCAAGACCTATCACATCACTTTTTTGAAGCAACTCCGCTTGAAATGTCTTGTGCCATGACGCGCCCGAGTGCATTGCCGTTAACGTCTCGTCCGTTAGCAGACGTCCAAAACCGAGCAGATCCATTACGGCGTAGCGGAGGCACCGGCCTGTCAGCGATGGCGCAAAAGTTTTCAGTTTTTTGGATTTGGGCGCCTCCATAATCCGGGCCTCCTTTTGATCATCTTACCGGTATTGTTGGCCGGGTTGTAAAACTTCGAGGGTCACCGGCTTATCAGCCAGCAAATCCTTTAACGCATCGGGGCTTCCCTTAAGCGCATCAAAGGTTCCATAATGCATCGGAATTACAACTTTTGGTTCTAAAAGATCTACCGCATAGGCTGCTTCTTTGGGGCTCATTGTGTAGTGTCCGCCGATGGGTAATAACGCCACGTCAGGCGCATACAGGGTTTTAATTAAGGTCATGTCACCAAAAACATTGGTGTCTCCGGCATGATAAATGCTCAATCCATTTTCCAAGGTCACAACAAAACCCGCCGCTTCGCCTCCATAAATAATCCCCGTGTCGGTGCTAATGCCCGAACTGTGGTCGGCATAAACCATGGTGATTTTAATGTCGCCAAATTCCAAGGTGCCACCTTTGTTCATGCCAATCGTATTCGAAACACCCAAAGACGCCAAGTATGTAGCGATTTCAAAATTACTGATGACTGTGGCTCCAGTTTTTTTGGCCAACATTTCCGCACTGCCCATATGGTCAAAATGTCCATGCGTAAGAAGAATATAATCGGCTTTATCCCAGTTATAGAATTCTGGTGGGCACTTGGGGTTGCCTTCCAGCCAGGGATCAAAAACGATATAGCGTCCACCTGGTGACTTGAGTACAAAAGATGCGTGTCCCAACCATGTTAACTCCGCCCCATCAAGGCTCATAATCATCCGTCTCCTTTCTGTCTTCCTGGTTTGTCTCATCAAATAATACGTCTAAGTCAGGTGAATGGTGGACAATACCCGAAAAATGGGTTATTGTCCGGAAAAGCTCTTCTGCCACAAAGCATAAAGTTCTGGCCATGAATAAACAAGAGAATCAGCGCCCGCTTCTTCAAGTTGCTCGGGCCTAAAGGTGTTATAACAAAACCCAATGGCGCGGCACCCCGCCTTTTTGGCCGCCATCATATCATAAGGGCTATCGCCAATATACCAAGCATCCTCCCCGGACACACAAAGTTCCCCCAGTGCCCGTAAAATGGGTTCGGGATGCGGTTTATGATGAAGAGTGGAGTCGTGATGAATAATCGTCTGAAATATCTCGGCTAAGCCAAATAACTTCAGACCATGCTGCGTCATATCGAGCCGTTTAGACGTCACGACTGCCAAAGAGAGCGTGCTCTGGCGTAATTGTCGCAATATCTCTCCGGCCCCAGGGATCAAAGACACCATCTGGTCATGATGCGCGTGGTTGTGGGTTCGGTATAGAGTGACCAAGCGTTTGACTTCTTCTGCAGAAAGATGAGGACGCATTATCCGGAATTGATCATCCAAAGATTTTCCAAAATGAACTAACACCTCTTCGCGGCTGACCCGTTCCCCAAGTCCCTGCTCGAAGGTGTAGAGAAAACTCTGCACAATCAATTCTGTGGTATCCAAAATCGTTCCGTCCAAATCAAACAGTAAGGCTTGTGTCAACCATTCTCTCCCCTAATCATTCCAGCGTTTAACATAACTAGATTCGTCTAAATTCATGGATCCCCTCTCAGCATGTTTTTGATAGAGAGGCAAAGCGCATCGACCCAAGTCGGCCGAAAACTGATTTTGCTGAGCCATTTCGATAGCCAGCCGCAAATCCTTTAAACGGTTAGCCACAGAAAACCCCGGGGTAAAGTCGTCATGCTTCAGGCGATCCAATACTTTGCTCAGTTCATAACTTTGTGCGGAGCCAAAACTCATAACGGTCTCCATATCCTTTAAATCAAGACCTTGGTGCAATCCAAATTGCAATCCTTCGGCTGCCGCCATCAAGTTTAATGCCGACACCATGTTGGATACCAATTTCAGGGTCTGCCCCTGACCGACAGCTCCCACGTGTAATATACGCTTCCCCATTTGCTGCAAATAAGGTTCAACCCGCTGAAAGTCCCTGGCATCTCCTCCTACCATAATGGTTAGAGTCGCCTGGTCGGCGCCGATGTCACCGCCTGTGACCGGCGCATCCGCCCATGATCCGCCGCTTTGGCGCACCTGTTCTGCCAATTCTTTGGTCACTTGAGGGGATACGGTAGAGTGATCGACGACCAAAGTTCCCGGCTGAATTCCTGCTAATACGCCCTGATCGCCTAATATCACATCGCGTAAGGCTTGATCGTCGGTGACCATGATGAAGACGATGTGGCTAGCTTGGGCCAATGAGCTTGGGCTATCGTACCATGTGGCGCCTTGCTGGATAAGCATGGTGGCCCGTTCTTTTGTCCGGTTATAAACATTAATCGGTTGATGGCGCAGTAAATTCCGTGCCATTTTTTGGCCCATAATTCCCAGTCCAATAAAACCAATGCGCTCCTTCAGAATCCATCTCTCCTTTGTTAACGATCGTTTTTTGGATTTGTCGATAATATAAGACAATGAGCGCGTCATGCCACCATCACCCGTATGGGGAAGAGGGCGAATTCATGACATGTCACTTCCTTTTTATTAAGCATACCAGACTCTTGTCTCGAGAAAAGAACAAAAGGATCCCTTCATAGCCTTTTGGCCTTGGGAATATCCATTCCCCGCCACTGAGTGAACCATTTACCACGTAAGCTGATAACCGCCATCCGAATGACTTGCGTTATAATAACGAAAGAAGTTTGGGGTCTTTTTTTACCTAGTGTCATTTATCTAGATCAGAAGGAGATGGCCGGTACGGCAGTGTCGAACAATGGATCAAAAATCATTATGGGAACCTTTTTCGCAGCGCTATTGTCGGTGTCAATAACAGGATGTGGTCAAACTTCCACGGCGAGCACCCCATCAATCGCAAAAGACAGGGTTGTGATCGCGCCATCTGGTGTGAAAATGACATTGACGTACCAGCCATCACCTCCCGTCGCATTAAAACCCTTTTATGCGAAGGTTAACCTGGTGGCCGCTAATGGACAGCCCTTAAGCCACGCCAAAGTCGTGATGCATTTAACCATGACGGATATGGATATGCCGCCCCAAACCATGACCTTGAAAAATGATGGTTCTGGACATTATAGTGGTCAAAGCGTGTTCTTAATGGCTGGCCCGTGGAAAATTACGACAGATATCATGTCACAAGGTAAAACCATGAAGGAGTCGTTTACCGTTAATGTCAGCAATTAATATGGGACCGTCAACCGATCAAAACATACCGCATCAGGGCATGATTCGCACCATCCGAAATAAAGGATGGCGTTATGTCGCACTAGTTATTTCATTGCTGGGGTATGCTGGTGCGGTGTCCTATCACATTCAATATCTTAGTTACATCGCGGACAGTAAAGGCTGTGTCGATAATCACACCTTACAATACACAGCGATTTTGATGACAGGACTATTGGGCGGGTTGGCCCTAGGACCATGGGTCCTAAAGTGGTCAACGAGTGCGATCAAAGCCCTCATGCCCGATACGCCGGATGAAATCCGTTACCGCCGCATTAAAGCTCTATCCATAGCATTTATTTTATTAGGCATGGCGGTGGATTTTCTTTGGATTATTCCTGCCCTCAATGTTTTTATTGACCAGCATACTCCTTTGCTTGTTGAGGTGGATTTAATTTTGTATCTCATGGGGGCGATTGCCGGCGCATCCTGGTACATCATTTTGGATCGACAATCGTGGCTTGGGCTTCTCGTGACCCCGGCAATGGCTCTTATGATTATCGGCAGCGTTTTAGCGGGACACGGTTGGTGTTGATTGAGGGCATATTCTGGTCCGCAAATGGCGCGGGATCAGAGCCTGTCTACCGAAAAGAGGCGAATCATTCATTATGGGTGCTTTATTGCTGTGGGCTTTAGGTGTCGGACTCTTGCAAGGTTTTCTTCACTGCACAGGTATGTGTGGACCGTTCGTCCTGGCATTTAGTATGTCATATCGTAATCAGTCAGCTCAAGCCGTGCATCCGCCCAAGTATGTCATTCAAAGCCATTTAGCCCATAATTTAGGAAGAATTTTATCCTTTACCATTATGGGAGCCATTTTTGGAGCACTGGGACATTTTGTCAACACGGCGGGACATGCAACTGGTCTAGATGCTGCCGCCGGGATTATCGGGGGCGGGATGATGATTCTTTGGGCCCTTGATGAACTGAAAACCGGCCATGGCGGCGGTTTTATGGAAAAATGGTCCCTTTTGCAGTGGGGACCGATCAAAAAAACATTCCGCAAACTCATGACAATTCGCAGCCCGCGTGCCGCTTTCATTGCAGGATTAATTTTGGGCATTCATCCCTGCGGTTTAATTTTTGCGATGCTCTTATCCGCTGCCGCCACCGCATCCCCATTGTCGGGAGCGCTCATCTTGCTGGTATTTGGCATTGGCACAAGTCCGGCTTTATTAAGCGTGGCTATTGCGGGGTGGTACGGATCCAAAAGACTGCAAGGGCGGAAGTTCTCTTATATTGCTGCAGGCTTAATTGCTCTTAGCGGCATCATCTTTATGCTCCGCGGTTTAGCGGTAAATGGTTGGATACCGGAGGTCAATCCATGGCTGTTTTAACCTGTTATTTATGTGAGCAACCTGTTGTCACAGAAGTGCCAGGCGATGGACACATCTTTTGTTGTCATGGCTGCCGAGAATTATGGCGGTTAATGGGCGACGAAGAAATTAAAGAATTAAAAAGCCGGCCTGGGGTAAACTGGGAAAACTTACGTGAAAGTATCACCACCCCTACTCCGGTGTTGCCACTTAATGCCGATCCCAAGACGGTGACCATTGATATTGATGGGATGTGGTGTGCGTCCTGTAGTATTTTGGTCGAACAAGTTCTAACCCGTATGCCCGGGGTGTTGGGCGCTCAAATTGATTTCGCCACCAGCACCGCCCAAGTGGCGATGGATGCCTCTACCACCTCGTCTCATGAGTTAGAACAAGCTATTATCAAGCTCGGCTATGATGCTAAAGAGCGGGAAACATCTGACGAAGAATTGGAATTCGACCGCGATTTAGTCCTGCTGCGCCGATTTGGCATTTCTGTGGTGTTAACGATTTTTGTTATGATGTTTAGCGTACCGGTGTGGTCGGGCTACTTGCCCCAATTTCCTCCCACTTTGCGTGATAGCCTGGAATACGGATTGTGGGCTTTAGCGACTCCCACGGTCTTCTTTAGCGGATGGCCGTTTCTTAGGGGAGCCTGGTCCTCATTGCGTCATGGTGTGCCGACAATGGATTTGTTGATATCCATTGGGAGCCTTTCCGCCTATGGATATAGTATCTATACCATCTTCAGTGGCGGCAAGTATCTCTATTTTGATACCGCCACCATGTTTATTACCTTTTTGCTGTTAAGCCGAAACTTAGAAGTCGGCACACGCAACCGGGCTGCCGGAGTCGTCCGCATGCTTTCACGGCTTAGTGTCAAATCTGCCTGGGTTCTAAAAGACGGACAAGAAATTCAAACCGATATTTCCCAAGTCCACGTCGACGATCAGATAGTGGTACGCCCCGGAGAAAAGGTGCCCGTCGATGGGAATGTGATTGAGGGGCATTCGGCTATTAATGAAGCGTTCTTAACCGGAGAAGCCGTCCCTGTAGACAAAAAGCCAGGGGATATTGTCTATGCCGGAACCGTGAATTCCACAGGTAGACTTGTTATTAAAGCTCTTAGGGTCGCAGATGACACGATTTTGGCGCAAACGTCCCGTTTCGTTAAAGCGGCTCAAGGAGCCCAAGGACAATGGCGTAAATTAGCTGACCGCGTGTTACGCATTTTTGTCCCCTCCGTATTAGTATTTGGACTGCTCACCTTTGTCTATTGGGATTTGGTAGCCAAGGCAGGAACGGCACCCGCTCTCTTAAACATGATTGCTGTGTTTGTTATTGCCTGTCCTTGTGCATTAAGTGTGGCCACACCATTAGCCGTTCTAGCCGGCGCCCAAAGATTAGGTGGCTACGGAATGTTGTTACGGAGTGATGACGCCTTAGAGCGCGCTAGTGATGTGGATATGGTCATTATGGATAAAACCGGCACCTTAACCACCGGACAGATGACATTAACGGAGTTTTGGCCCATGAATCCCGAAATCATGCAACTTGTCGGGTCATTGGAATTGGCATCGGAACACCCCATTGCGGCCGCTGTAACTAAATACCTGGAACAACAGCATGTCAGCTATTTACCCATTGAACAATTCACCGAAGAACCGGGGTGGGGTATTAAAGGGCAAGTGGCTGGTCATGAGGTGCATATTGGACAATTGGATGGAAGCGAACAACTTTCTTCGGAGATGCAAGAAAAATTGAGGCAATGGCAAGAAGAAGGGCGTACCATTGCCAAAGTCGTTGTCGATCACACCATTCAAGCCATTTTCAGTGTAGAAGATCAGCCCCGCGCCCACGCCAGAGAAGCCATTTCATCCTTGGAACAGCAAGGTATCCAGGTTATTATGGCCACGGGCGACTCAGAAGAAGCCGCACGCGTCATGGCACAAAAATTAGGCATCACCCGCTATTATGCACGGCAAAAACCCATTGACAAGGCGACCTTAGTGGAAAAATTAGAATCAGAAGGTCATCATGTGGCGTTTGTCGGGGACGGAATTAATGATGCACCGGCCCTCGTTAAAGCCCACCTGGGTATCGCCATGGGCACGGGATCAGATATCGCTATTGAAGCCGGACACTTAACTTTGACCCGTCCCAATTTGATGAGCCTGGTTGACACATTAACCACAAGCAAACAAGTCACCCGGATAATTAAGCAAAATCTACTATGGGCATTATTTTACAATGTTCTGGCTTTACCAGCTGCGGCTTTAGGGTATACGGGTCCTTTCATCGCGGCGGTGGCCATGCTACTTTCCTCCGCATTTGTCTTGGCAAATTCTCTGCGTATTTTAGGCTTTTCACCCAAACGCTACATTTTGGGAACCAGTGTGGCGCTAGGTGTGGGAACTTCACTGGCTCTTATTGCATGGCTCGGTTTATAGCCCGAATAGGATCATCTTTTCGGGCTTTTCTTTTTTATTGATAACGATTATCATTATATATAACGTATAATTTTGGGGGATTAGCTAAAGACAATACTATCCCATCCAAAGGAAAACGGAGGAATTGTCAGTGCTCGCCACGGCCGTGATTTTTGCCCGGGAATCTCTTGAAGCCAGTCTTATTGTTGCCATCATCTTTAGTTATTTAAAGCAAATCCATGCTCCCCCTAATCTTTATGGGCAAGTGTGGACTGGTATTCTCATCGCCTTAACTATAGACGGGTTTTTAGGTATGGTCATTTGGTTTACCATTCATGCCTACACGGGAACATCCTTACAGACCATACTTGAAGCCCTGACCTATGTTCTGGCTGCCATATTACTCACGGGCATGAGCTTTTGGATGAAAAATCAAAGTCCCCACCTCAAGCGTGACCTCCAAGAACACGTCGAAAAATCGTTAAATGATTCGAAACGCTGGGCCCTGGTATTGTTAGCAGGTATCACTGTCGGGCGGGAAGGACTTGAGACCACTGTTTTTATCCTTGCCCTCAGCTTCCACACCACATCGGGCGCCATGATATTAGGGGCGTTAATCGGTCTTGGCATTGGCATCTATGCTAGTTATGCCATTTATCATTTAGGTCGTGGATTACCGTTGAGAACCTTTTTTAACGTGTTTGGTACGTTATTATTGATTTTTGCCTCGGCATTGCTTGCGGATGGGGTCGAAGACTTTCAAAACATACATTGGTTGCCAGGTGGCCACTGGATTTTATGGAACACGGGTCACTTCCTCAGTGAATCCAGTGTCTTGGGCGACATTCTCCACACCTTCGTAGGATATGCCCAGTCTCCCACCGGATTACAAATGGGCGTCTATGTGGGATTTCTCCTTTTGACTATCCCGCGCTATCTCAAAGTCTCCCCAAAAATCCCCGTCAGAAGCTAAAGGTCCCTGGGCTAGCAGATATTGCCTTGCCCACGGACACTTTTGTAGCCTATCCCAAAAACTTTTAAGGTCGGTAACCCTGATCTGCCAGCCACTTTTGGGTTGCGGCAATTTGCTCCTTGACCCGCTTGGGCGCTGTACCCATGGGTTGCTGGCGTTTTTCCACCAGGTTCTCCGGACTCAGTTGTTTCAGCCACTCCGGATTAACCTGAGGAGCAACGGATTTCAGCCAATTTGCATCGACATCCCCAAAGCCCTTGCCGAGAGATTCTAAGGCAGTGACGACATGCCCAACCAAGTGATGTGCTTCGCGGAAGGTCATTCCCGACTTCACCAGCATATCGGCGAGATCTGTGGCCGCCGTAAAATCGTTGCCGAGGCGTTTGGCAATGCGATCGCGATTGACCGTCAATGTTCTTAACATCCCAGAGACAACGGTCAGCACACTGTTCATGGTGTCAACCACATCAAAGACGGCTTCTTTGTCTTCTTGCATATCCGAATCATAGGCGAGAGGCAAGCCTTTCATCGTGGTCAATAGACCTTGCAAGCGCCCTATCACGCGCCCCGCCTTTCCACGGGTTAATTCCGCAACATCAGGATTCCGTTTTTGCGGCATAATGGACGATCCGGTTGAATAAGCATCGGAGATGCGCACATAACCAAATTCTTGACTAGACCACAATACAAGTTCCTCCGCTAGCCGGCTCATATGCACCATAGTCAAGGAAGCCCAAGACAAAAACTCAAGAAGAAAATCACGGTCTGAAACGGCGTCAATCGAATTGTCATACACGCGTGCAAGACCTAATAATTCAGCAGTCCGGGCAGGATTGGTAGGATAGGGGGTTCCGCTTAAGGCCCCGGCCCCTAGAGGTGAATAATTGGTTCGCTCCCGCCATTGGCTTAAACGCTCAAAATCCCGCACAAACATACTCTTATACGCTAGCCAGTGATGGGACAACAGGACAGGCTGCGCAGCTTGCATATGCGTATAACCCGGTATAATGACATCTAAATCGGCGGCTGCACGCTCGACGAGGGCATGGATCATATCCAGCAAACCCCACTGCAATTGTTCCCCAACATCTAACATATAAAGATGCATGTCTAAAGCCACTTGGTCATTGCGGCTGCGCGCTGTATGCAGCATTCCACTCACCGGGCCAATAATCTCGGCCAAACGTCCCTCGACATTCATATGCACATCTTCCCATTCGAGACGAGGGGTCAATTGACCAGTTTCCCATTCCTGACGGATTTGTTCGAGACCCGCAATAATCTTCTCGGCCGCTTCCGCCGTCACTATCTGCTGTTCCGCCAGCATCGTCACATGGGCAATAGAGCCTCTCACATCGTAGGGAAGTAACCGCCAATCAAAAAACACCGACGCTGTAAAATGGGCCGCTTGTTGATCCAGTTGAGCCTGAAGTCTGGGACTTCGAGCCATATCCATTAAGCATCACCCCGTTGTTGCAAAAGACGCTGCCTGACCGCTAAGGGAAGGCCAAAGAGGTGAATAAACCCTTCTGCATCGTGGTGGTTGTATTGACCCCCGTCAAAAGTCGCCAAATCTTCCGAATACAAAGAGAACGGCGAGGTCATGGCATGGACCGTGGCGCAACCCTTATAGAGCATGACATCCACCTCGCCGCTTACGACATCATTAGCCGCATTGACAAACGCCATCAGCGATTCCCGCAATGCCGAAAACCAAAAGCCATCGTAAATCAACCGGGCCATGCGAAGCGCCACAGTTTGAGCAAAGGCTTGCGTTTCACGATCCCAGGTCAAAGAGGTTAAACCCTGATGCGCCGTGTAAAGAATGGTGCCTCCAGGTGTTTCATAGACCCCTCGAGATTTCATCCCCACGAGACGGTTTTCAACCATGGTGACCCGTCCTATTCCGTGCTTGGCGCCTAGCTGGTTAAGGGTTTGCATCAAATCGACGGGATCTTTCTCCTCACCATTAATAGCCACCGGGACTCCTTTTTCAAAGCGAACTCGCACCCACTCCGGGGTATTTGGCGCCTTCAGTGGATCAGTGGTCCAGGTATAAACATCGGGTGGGGTTTTCACGCTGGGATCTTCCAGTACACCACCTTCATGGCTAATATGCCAGAGATTTTGATCACGAGAGTAGGGACTCGAAGGTGTCGCCGATACCGGAATATTATGCTCCTTGGCATAAGCCATCGCCTCATTCCGCCCGGTAATGTGCCATTCCCGCCATGGTGCAATCACTTTCAAATCTGGCGCCCAGGCCATGACACCCAATTCAAAGCGGACTTGGTCATTGCCCTTTCCCGTGGCTCCATGGGCGACCGCGGTCGCGTGATATTCTCTGGCTACCTCAACGAGGTGCTTAGCAATTAACGGCCGGGCAATGGCCGTGCCAAGCAAATAGACATTTTCGTATATGGCCTGGGATTTCAGCATGGGAAACGCATAGTCCGTTAAAAATTCTTGTCGCAAATCTTTAATCACAACCGCTTTGGCGCCCGAAGCAAACGCTTTGTCCCGGACTTTATTTAAGTCTTCCCCTTGACCTAAATCCGCACAAAAAGCCACCACCTCGACCCCATAGTTTTCTTTGAGCCAGGGAATAATAATGGAGGTATCTAACCCTCCGGAGTAGGCCAAAACCACCGTGTCATGAGGATGAATCCCGTCAACCATCTTTGTTACGCTCCTTCACGTTGTGATGTGATATATGATGAGAAAACCTGGGTCATAATCTCAAAAAATGCATCGAGTGCACGATCATCGATAATAAGCGGCGGCAACATGCGAATGACATCAGGCTTCGGTGCATTTAAGATCAGGCCTTTATCAAGCGCGTCCAATACCAAAGTTTTGGCGGGTGTCTTGACAACCAGTCCCCACATGAGCCCTCGTCCCCGGTAGCCGCTGACAATCTCGGGGAAGGCGTCTTGCAAGGCTGTCAGCTTAGCTTCCATTTTGGGAGCCATCTGGCGGACATGCTCGAGTCCTTCGCTTTGTAGCCAGTCTAAAACTTCTAATGCCACACTTGCAGCCAAAGGATTACCTCCAAATGTGGTCCCGTGATCTCCGGGCTGAAAATACTGGGCCACCTCTTCTTTGGCTAACATGCCGCCAATGGGGATCCCCGCACCAAGCCCTTTGGCCACCGTAATGATATCCGGCTTAATGCCTTCGTGCTGAAACCCAAACCAATCCCCGGTTCGTCCCATTCCCGTCTGCACTTCATCGACCATCAAAAGCGTACCAGCATCCTGAGCGAGTTTGGCGGCTTGGGATAAATATCCAGGAGGAAGAGGAACAACTCCTCCTTCTCCTTGAATCGTTTCGACAATCAA
Source organism: Sulfobacillus thermosulfidooxidans (assembly GCF_001280565.1). Taxonomy (NCBI): domain Bacteria; kingdom Bacillati; phylum Bacillota; class Clostridia; order Eubacteriales; family Clostridiales Family XVII. Incertae Sedis; genus Sulfobacillus; species Sulfobacillus thermosulfidooxidans. The sequence continues at coordinate 93,240 of NZ_LGRO01000002.1, forward strand.
CCCACAAGGTTTAAAACGGTCTAGCGCTTCTTCTAATGCGGACAGATTTCCTGCCTCGACTTCATAAAATCCGGGCACTAAAGGAGTAAAAGGGTCTTGATAGGCCGGAACAAATGTGGCCGACAACGAGCCCATCGTACGCCCATGAAATCCTCCACTTAAACTGAGAATCGCCGAGCGCCCCACCGTCTTCCCATAGCGGCGCATTAGCTTAATTCCGGCTTCATTAGCTTCCGTCCCGCTATTGGCCCATAACGACCAGTACCCTTCAGTGATCTCGGCCATTTTATTGCTTAAGTCAATCCCGGGCTGGTGCCAAAACAAGTTTGAGGTGTGCGTAAGGCTTAGAGCTTGATTCAGAGCCTTAGCCACACGGTCATGGTTATAGCCTAAGGCATTGACTCCAATTCCCGCCAAGAAGTCCCAGTAGTGTTTGCCATGAATGTCCCATACTTCAGCGCCTTGACCATGACTTAATGTCACGGGATAGCGTGCATATACGGCCATGAGATGATTTTCCGTCATTGCCATTCTCTTTGTCGTGCCCCTTTCGTCATTGTTCCTGCCGCCATCGTGTCACACCATCGCCTAATCTAGACGATGTGTGTTGTCCGGTCTCGATCATCATAAAACGCCCCAATCAATACCTGCTTGACTCCCCCCTGCAAAGCTCTTTGGGCTGCTTGCAATTTCGGAATCATCCCCTCGGTCGCTTTCCCTTGTTCAATCCAGAAACTAATTTCATCCTGACTCAGATGATCCACGATGGAGGCGTCCGGAGCTGGACTTGTCCTGAGTCCACCACGATCGGTATAAAATACCAGCAAATCTGCTCCCAAGTGACGGGCCACAGCCTCGGCCACCCCATCCCCGTTACAATTTAAAATTTCGGTATGCGATTCATTGGGCGCCAAAGGCGCAATCACCGGAACGTATCCTAAAGACCATAAGCGCTCTAGCAAGTCCGTTTTGACATGGCTAATATATCCCACATAGCCAAGCTCCTTCGGAGGCAGATGCCTCGCGACCATGAAAGCGCCATCCATTCCTGAAAGTCCGATGGCTGTAATACCTTGGCGATTTAACGCGTGAACTAGCAGAGCATTCATTTCTCCCCGTAAGATCCTGATAACATGCCCTAAAACTTCGGGAGTCGTTATGCGTTGCCCTTGATAAAATTGAACCGGGGTTTGAGTTTGTCTTAAGCTTTCGGAAATCGCGGGTCCGCCTCCATGGACAACGACCAGATGATGACCTTCCGCCACAAAAGCTTGGATTTCCCTCATCCATGGCGAGTTACCGGGCCCATCACTTAAGACACTTCCTCCCACTTTGATCACAACACGCATAAAATTTTTGCCTCTCCTATCATGACACTACGTGCGGTAATGGGCATTGATTTCAACGTAACGCTCGGTCAAGTCACAACCCCAGGCCTGGGCATCATGAGATCCGTTGTGTAGGTCTACCTCAATCACCACTTCATGTTGGCCCATAATCTCTTTGGCTTCATCTTCATCGAAATGGGTGGGCAGACCGCGGTCAAATAAGGTCAGGGGACCAATCCGAATGGCGACCTGATCGGGTTCAAAGGCCCCGGGGGTTGTCCCGATAGCTGCCAAAATTCTTCCCCAATTAGGGTCTTGCCCATAAATGGCTGCCTTAACCAAGTTAGAACGCACCACGGCGCGTGCCTTTTGGGCTGCATCCTCTTCTGACTGAGCACCTTTGACATGACACGTAATGAGATGAGTAGCTCCCTCTCCATCATCCGCGATCATGCGCGCGGCTTGCCGCAATAAATGTGTCAAGGCCGATTGAAAAAGGTTAACCGATTCCGGACTTTCAATAACCACGCGGCTAAACCCATTAGCCATCATTAATACCATATCATTGGTTGAGGGATCGCCATCCACGGAAATACGATGAAAACTTCGGTCCACAGCCTGACGCAAAAGATGGTCTTGAAGCTCTTTGTCAATCACGGCATCTGTGGTAACAAAAGCTAACATGGTTGCCATATTAGGATAAATCATCCCGGAGCCCTTGGCCATCAGGCCCAAGCGCACCGTGCCTTCTGGCAGAGTGACATCGGCGGCTAATACTTTAGGAACCTGGTCTGTCGTCAAAATCGCTTCACTGGCGGTTTTGCCGTCACAGTCCCGGTGCTGTTCCCATTGTTCCAACAACTGATCAATACCCTGATCAATCTTGTCCATAGGAAGAGGCACACCAATGACTCCAGTCGATGCGACAGCGACAAAGGAGGGCGGAATATTGAGACCTCTGGCCGTACGTTCCTGCATAAGGGCCGCGTCTTTTTCTCCTTGGGGACCAGTCGCCGCGTTGGCATTGCCCGCATTAATAATGACGGCCTGACATAATCCGTGATAGACAGTTTTTTGAGTCAGCAATACAGGCCATGCCTTAGCCGTATTCGTCGTAAACAATCCAGAAACCACAGCCGGTTTGACCGACCAGATCAGGGCCATATCCGGACGACCCCTAAGAATGCCAGCAGCCGTCCCAAAAGCCTTAAACCCTAATGGCGTGGTAATATTCCCCATTTTCCAAGTCATGTGTGCCAAGGCGGGTTCTATAATATTTCTTATCATCTTTGTCACTCCAAACCTAATTCCATGGGCCAATTCATCCACCGATTGACATGTTGAACCGCCTGACCGGCTGCCCCTTTTTGTAAATTGTCCAATGCGGAATATAAAACCAAGGTCTTGGAGCGTTCGTCGGCTGAGACACCCAGCTCGACCCGGTTTGTATCCCGTACACGACGGGTTTCGGGCTTCTGACCCGGCGAGAGGACAGTGATAAACCTATTGCCGTCATAATAATCCTGCCATAATTCCACCACCCGGTTTGCTGACAAGGAACTGTTGGGAATGTAGATTGTTAACTCCATTCCCCGAGCCATAGGCATCAAATGTGGCTGAAAGACGACCCTCTGCCCGGTCACGGCTTCCATTTCAAAGGTATGTCGATGTTTTCCCGGATCATTATACGGGGTAACATTTTCTACCATTTCAGCCATCATCAAATGCTCCCGGGGTGTTCGTCCCGCGCCGCTCACCCCAGATTTGCCATCGACAATCACTAAAGGCAGTGACTGACCCGCAGCGATTAAAGGGGCAATCGCCGCATTAAATGCCGTGGGATAACACCCAGGATTGCCTAAAATCCGCATACCATCGTCATAATGCATGTAAGGATCGTCAGCATAGCCGCCTTTAGATAGGGCTAATAATTCCGGTGCCGGATGCGAACCATAAGCTCGTTCATAAACGTTTATATCTTGAAAACGAAAATCGGCCGATAAGTCGACAATCCGCGCCCCCCGTTCAATCCACTCAAAAAAATGGGGTGTCGCTTGCTTCGGCCCCTGACAACTAAAAACCCAGTCAAATTCCATATCGCTTAATTCTTTGGGATCGATAAACTCCGACGGTCCCCGGAATAAATACGGAAAAAATAGAGAGACAGGCTCGTGTTGTTGCCGGCTTGATGTGAGTGCCACAATCTCAAATTCGGGATGTCGGGCAAGGATTTTAACGACCTCTTGACCAGCATATCCCGTCGCTCCTACGACCACAGCGCGCATGGTGTCACCTCGAGAATGATTATACATTCTATTGAATTATTATTCAACAACATTTCTTAACCGCCCCGAGACAAAATACGCTACCATAATCACGGGCAGTGTGACATAAGGAGGCCATCAACAAGACATGACAGATCAAGAAATTCTAACAATTCGTGAAGAATTCCCTCTTTTACATCACCAATTATATTTAAATAATTGTTCACTGGGTGCGCTTCCCAAGCGTTCAACCCAGTACATTCAGCATTTTTTGGATTTATGGAATGAGGGAGGTACCGAAGCCTGGAAAGAATGGTTTCCCCAGTTGCAACGCATTAAAGATTTGTTGAGCCCCATTCTCAGTGCATCTTCTCGTGATATTGCTCTCTCGCCCAACGTGTCGACAGCATTAACTATGGTTGCTTCCATGGTGGCTCCCCTATTCCCCAAGCGACCCAAAGTAGTTGTCAGTGAACTGGACTTCCCCACCACCGTCTATCAATGGCTTGTGAAAAAGCCCTTAGGGGTAGAAGTTGTCGTTGTCAAAAGTCGCGATGGTCTCACCATTGATTTAGATGACTGGGCCAAGGCAATCGACACTGACACCGCATTAGTGGCTACGGGCCATGTTTTCTATTTAACATCAGCCATTCAAGATATCGAAACCTTGGCACAAATAGCCCATGACAAGGGGGCTCTCATCGCTATTGATGGGTACCATGCGGTTGGCACCTTTCCCTTACAATTACATCAAAGTCACGTGGACTTTTATGTGGGCGGCGTGCTGAAATGGCTTCTTGGGGGACCGGGCACGGCTTTTTTGTGGACCCCTGAACATATTCGCCGAGCGTTTCCGCCCACCGTTGCGAGCTGGCTTGGTTCAAAAGAACCTTTTGCCTTCCACAATACTCGTTGGGAACCAGCAGATGATGCCACCCAGTTAGAATTCGGCACACCCCCGGTCCAGGCCCTCTATCAGGCTCAAGGGGGGCTTGAAATCATCAATCAGGTTGGACTCGAGACGATTCGCCAAAGACATTTGACCTTGTCGCGACGCCTGCTCCAACAAACCGCCCATTTGCCTCTTCGCCTGCATAGTCCCATTGATGATGAGAAGCGGGGCGGTATGGTACTCTTTGAGACACAAAGAGCCCACGAAATCGTACAGCAATTGGCACAGCAGCACGTCATCATCGATGAACGGCCGGGACTGTTGCGCATTTCCCCGCATTTTTATAATACGGAAGACGAAATTGACCAGTTTGTAGAATATCTTACCGCTCTTCTTGCTAAGTAATCATATTATCGTCGAAATCCTCTAATTTTGGGAACCGGAATTCCCTTTAGAGGATTTTGACGAGGCTTGCGATGTTTTTTTCTTCACGGAAATATCACCGGTTGGCTCAAGACGGGCCTCGGAGACGTCTTTCAATGGCACGTCGTTTTTACGTAATTCCATAAACAAATCGGCATTGGAGACACGTTCTTTTTTCAACATGTGCTGGTCGATATGACCATTGTGAATCAACCTAGTAGAGGTACCTTGCGTCATTTTTTCGAGCCACCTAAAACGCACATTGAGCCACGTTAATAAATATTGCAAGACCCCTAATAACACTGTAATGCCAATTGCGTTAATTAATGGCGTCTTGCTGTCTTCCATGCCAATAGCCACGGCTTCGCCGATCATAATAATCACAGCAAAGTCAAAGGGACCCATTTTCGCTAGAGTTCTTTTGCCCATCATGCGAAATACCAATAAAGCTACAAGCCAAAGGATTGCAGTTCGATATAATAAAATAAATAGCTCGTCCACAAGCTCACTCCTTACTGAGAGACTGGGCGTAGCGTATGCTCAATAGGGAAATGCTATGCGAACAAAACCCTAGAATGTCATGGCAAGAACTGGGAGGATTTATGGGACTGACAAAGACCGATGTCTTAGAAAAAGCAAAAGCTCTCAATGTCAAATTTATCCGTCTGCAATTTACCGATATCTTGGGTGTGGTCAAAAATGTGGCCATCCCTTTACAATCCCTTGAAGCGGCTTTAGATGGCCAAATTATGTTTGATGGGTCATCAATAGAAGGTTTTGTACGGATTGAAGAATCCGATATGTATCTCGATCCCGATCCGGACACCTTTGCCATTTTTCCGTGGAGCCCTCCTGAGGGAATGACTGCCCGGCTGATGTGTGATATTAAACATCCCGATGGTAGTCCCTTTGCCGGAGATCCCCGGACTACATTGAAACGGGTTTTACGAGAAGCGCATGAGCTAGGTTATGACATTACCGTGGGACCTGAACCGGAATTCTTTTTATTTGAACGAGACAAAGACGGCAAAGCCACCAACCGGACAGTCGACCAGGCCGGATATTTCGATTTATCTCCTGTCGATTTAGGAGAAGATGTCCGCCGGGAAATCGTGTTAACCTTAGAACAAATGGGCATTGGCATTGAAGCAACGCACCACGAAGTCTCCCCAGGCCAGCACGAAATTGATCTACGCTACGCCGATGCGTTACGGACAGCCGACAATATTGTCACTTTTCGCTTCGTCGCGCGCACCGTCGCACTGCAGCGCAATTTTCATGCGACGTTTATGCCAAAACCCCTCCAAGGCGTGAATGGCTCTGGACTTCATTTGCATCAGGCCTTGTTCAAAGAAGGGGCCAATGCCTTTCAAGATCCGAAACACCCTGATGGCATTAGCAAAATTGGTCTCCGTTATATTGCTGGCTTAATCGAACATGCCAAGGCCTTTACGGCCATCACCAATCCCTTGATTAATAGCTATAAACGGCTGGTTCCTGGCTACGAAGCCCCGGTATATATCGCCTGGTCAATGGGTAATCGCAGTCCCATGATTCGTGTTCCCCAGGCACGGGGAGAAGCCACGCGTATCGAATTGCGTTCCCCTGATCCATCCTGTAACCCGTATTTGGCTTTAGCCGTAACCATTAAGGCCGGCTTGGATGGAATTAAACGCAAACTCGATGCGCCAGCTCCAGTTAGCCGCAATATTTACCGGATGCACGAGCATGAACGCCGGGAATATGGCATCGAGAATCTACCTGAGGATCTCGCCGAGGCTTTGGATTATTTCGAGAAAGACAACGTCATGCGCGAAGCACTGGGCGAGCATATTTTTTCCCGGTTTTTGGAAGCCAAACGCATTGAATGGGAGATTTACCGTCAGCAAGTACATGACTGGGAAATCGATCAATATCTTACCGTCTACTAAAAACTATCCATCAAAAAAGACAACGCGGCAGTCCGTGTTGTCTTTTTGCTCATTGATGGAGCCCCAGAAAAGATTTTTACCGGTTACATCCATCTGCCCGTCATGTCTCATATACCAATATGACACTCAGGACCCTTTGCCGGTAAATCCTTTGGCCAGCCTTCCTAATTTAGGTATACTTCATCTCTTTATGGTCCATCCTTGTGAGGGGACGAGACCAGGAATGGCGTAAAAGTTTCAGTATACTGACAATTTGTGTTATCAAAATGAGTGGTCTATAATACCAAATCGAAGGAGCCAATCCTGAATGATTCGCCCCTTACTTCTAGTCACTGCGTCATTGCCAGGAGGCGAATGTTGTGTTAGCAACAGGTTTTGTGCAATCGCCATTTGTGCCGATTGCGATTGGGTTTTTTGGTTTAGGTACATGCTACTTCGTTTGGGGCGGACAAGCCCTCTTGGGAACACCCAAAACATCCCCCGATGTGAGCCGCGCCCTGTCGATTTGGGGCATTTGGATGGGCGGATTTATGCAATTTATCACCGGCGTCTATCTGATGGTCGGTCTCAGTTGGTTTGGGGTTTATACTCATCAAGCCCCGTTGTACATGGCTGCTGTAGCCTTTACCAGTTATGGCGTCCACTGGTTTGCGATCGGATGGCGGCGTTATATTGGGGCGAATGATGAAGTGGATGGCTACATGGCCCTCGCCTTTTTAGCCGTCTCGATTCTCGGCGTGCTCGTATTTCATCAAGCGGGCGATGTTCCGGTCACCATTTTATTTGCCCTATTGGCTTTGATTTACCTCTTAGAAATTCCCACCCGGCTCGCGAGCTGGACGGCTGGCGTCCGCGCCATTGGTTTCGTCCAGTTTATCACGGCAATTTGGCTCATGTACCTCACTTACGGCGTCGTTATGGATGTCGCTTTGACTCAACATTGGTGGATTTAGATCAAAATTTGCACTTAATTCTCATCCACCGCGTCATCATCATTCATCGATTAAGGAGGCATGTCTTGTGAGTCAACCTGGTTGGGAAATTATTGTCGACGGCCAGCGATTGGCTGGTCAAAAAGGCCAGACCATTTTGGAAGTCATGTTGCAAAACGGGATGGATTTGCCTCATATTTGTTACCATCCCAATCTAGGACCAATTCAGACCTGTGACACCTGTATTGTGGAAACGGAAGGGGGATTGTTACGCGCGTGTGCGACCCGCATTGCCCCGAATATGGTTGTAAACACAACCTCAGGCAATGCCAAAGACGCCCGGGTGGAAGCAATGAACCGGATTCTCCATAACCACCAGCTCTATTGCACGGTCTGTGACAACAATAACGGCAACTGTGTGGTGCACAATACCACGGAAATGATTGGCATTGCCCACCAAAAATATCCTTTTGAACCCAAACCCTATAAACCGATTGATGACACGAATCCCTTTTATCGATACGACGTCAACCAATGTATTTTATGTGGTCGCTGCGTTGAAGCGTGTCAAGATTTAGAAGTCAATGAAACCCTTTCCATAGACTGGAGTCTGGATCGTCCACGCGTCGTATGGGATGGCGGGGTTGATATCGGTGAGTCCTCCTGCGTCTCCTGTGGACATTGTGTGAGTGTTTGCCCATGCAATGCCTTGATGGAAAAAAGCATGTTGGGTGAAGCAGGATATCTCACCAACATACCGGCCGACACATTAAAGCCGATGATTGAGTTCGTCGAAGATATTGAGCCGAGCTTGCCCCCAGTATTCAAACTTTCCGATATCGAGTCCACCATGCGTCAAAGCCGGATTAAACGAACAAAAACCGTTTGCACCTACTGTGGTGTGGGCTGCTCATTTGACATCTGGACCAAAGGCCGTCAAATTCTCAAAGTCGAACCAACATATGAAGCCCCCACTAACGGGATTTCCACCTGCGTCAAAGGCAAATTTGGGTGGGAATTTGTCAATAGTCCGGACCGTTTAACCTCGCCTCTTATTCGGCGCGGCGATAAGTTTTATGAAGCCACCTGGAAAGAAGCCTACCAACTCATTGCCGAAAAAATGACAGCGATTAAACAGCAGTATGGACCGGATGCCTTTATGTTTATCGCCTCCTCCAAAGCATCTAATGAAGAAGCATATTTGCTGCAGAAACTCGCACGCAACGTGATTGGCACTAATAATGTCGACAACGACTCAACATATTGTCAGGATCCCGCTACCTATGGCTTACGGACAACGGTAGGATATGGTGGTGACAGTGGATCGATCCACGACATGGAAAAAGCCGACTTGATCATGACAATTGGATCCAACACTGCAGAATCCCATCCCGTATGGGCCACCCGTGTCAAACGAGCCCATAAGCTCAAAGGAACCAAATTGGTTGTGGTCGACATTCGTAAACATGAGATGGCAGAACGTGCTGATGTTTGGGTCAAACCCAAACCCGGAACAGATGGCATCTGGATTTTGGGATTGTCGAAGTACCTGGTAGACCAAGGCTGGATCGATCGCAAATTCTTAACTGAACGCGTTAATGGCCTCGATGAATATATCGAATCGCTGGCCCCCTACACGCTAGAGCATACCGCTCAAATGACAGGCATTCCCAAAGAAACCACGGTCAAAGTGGCTGAAATGATTCATGAATCACATGCTATGTCTATTTTGTGGGCTATGGGCGTCACGCAGCAACGGGATGGTTCAGAAACCTCCCTCGCCATTTCAAACCTCCTCTTGCTCACGGGCAATTTTGGGCGCCCCGGTACGGGCGGTTATCCCTTACGCGGGCACAATAATGTACAAGGAGCGTCTGACTTCGGAGCTAAACCGCATTTCCTACCTGGTTATCAAGACCCCTCAGATGAGGACGTACGCGCCCGCTTCAAAAAAGTTTGGGGTACAGAAATTCCCAAAAACATGGGTGTTAACAACCAAGAACTCACGGGTGAAATTCTCAAAGGACGCATCAAAATGCTTTATGTGGTGGGAGAAGATACCGCGTTAGTTGATGCCGATGCCAATCAAGCCCGCAATGCGTTCAGCCAACTGGAGTTTATGGTCGTGCAAGAAATCTTTATGACCAAAACCGCGCAATATGCTGATGTGATTTTACCGGCTTCGCCTTCATTAGAAAAAGAAGGAACTTTTGTTAACACAGAACGGCGTATTCAACGGTTTTATCAAGCGATGGAACCCCTAAAAGGCACCAAACCTGACTGGATTATTTTGCAAGAGGTAGCCCAGCATCTCGGCGCCAATTGGCCTCTTTACCACCATCCTAGCGAAATCATGGATGAGGTTGCGCAATTAACCCCGCTTTTAGCCGGTGTGCGCTATGATCGATTGGAGGGCTATCACACGCTTCAGTGGCCGGTCGCTCCCGATGGAACTGACTCCCCCCTTCTTTATATCGACCGGTTCCACAAACCTGGGGGAAAAGCGCAACTCACGCCGATGTCTTTCGTGGGTCCAAGCCAAGAAGCAGAAAAATTCGACCTGCATATCAATAACGGGCAACTTCTCGAACACTTCCACGAAGGCAACATGACCTATAGGGTTCGGGGAATCGAACATCTTGTCCCCGAGGTGTTTGTCGAGGTTTCCAAAGAACTGGCGATGGAGCGCAACCTCAAAGACGGAATGATGGTGCGTCTTGTCTCACCAACAGGATCGGTCAAGGTCCCCGTGCTCATCACTGACAGGGTAAGTGGACATGAACTCTATTTACCCATGAATTCCCGTGGCGAGGGTGCCATTAACAATATCACCGGCACGGGCATTGATACCCGTACAGATACCCCGGCATATAAAGAGACAGTGGCCTATATGGAGATTCTCGATGAAGAGGTCCCCAACAAATCGCCGTTACCGCGCTATAACTGGCGATTCCATAAACGTCATCCCCAACTTGGCGTTCAAGTGGAGAAAAAATGGCAACGGCGCGATTATATTCCGTTAGTCACGACACCTGCTGGAAAAAATCAACCGTTAGAGGAGGATGGCCATGGCTCAGCCCATCACTAATATTGTGCGCAAGTATCCCTCTTTAGACGAACAATGGGATGAACTCAAAGCGCAACTCATAGATGATAAAGATACGGCCGAGGCGCTTTGGCGCTTCGCCCGGGCTGCACAAAATGCTGGCGTGTTGCCTTTTTTGACCGGGCTCTTAGAGCAAAAGAATTCGGTTCTTCACATCCTCATGGAGGAACTAAACCAGGACAGTGTGAAAAAAGCGATTAATAATGGCGAGCAAATCGCGGCCCTGTTAGGAAACATTCCTCAAAATGCGTTTCATAAGGCCATACAGGCTCTCGGACAGGGACTAACACAAATGGGATCCTCGCCGGCAACGGACACAAATGAAGGCATGAGTATTTTTCAGTTATTGGGCTCATTAAAAAATCCGGATATTGCCCGCGGTCTCAGAGCTTTACTCGGTTTCTTGGAAGGCTTTGGACAAGCCCTGGCAACATCCAAAAAATCTTGAGCCTTTAATTCACTAAGAGGCTAGTCATATCTAGCCTCTTTTTTTGAGCATCAGCATCGGTTAAAAATGATGGCGGAACCATTCATGTACAAGAGGAACCCGGTAAGCCAGCAACGTCAAATGCCCATCTTCTGCACTCAAATGGGGTTCGGCCGACACAATATGCTGGTGGAGCCATTGACCATGCGAGAAGGGAACAAAACGGTCTTCTTTCCCTTGCCATATCTGAACAGGAATCGAAATCTCCGATACATCAAAACCCCAGGGTTTCACAAAGGCTAAATCATCATCAAGCCATCCGTCAATGCCGTGTGTTTTTACCGTGCGAAAAGATTCCAGTAAATACGCGCCGAAATCACCCGTCAACGTCCTTTGATCCACTCCACTGAGTAATGAGCGCATACTCTTTAAGAGTGTCGGCAAATCTAGATGACTGAGTGCTTGCGCCCGCTGCTTTAAATCGGCCTTAGTGGCGTCGGGACCCTGAAGAGCTGCAGAAAATTCTTCGATATTGTCTTCGCCCATCCCAGCAAGAAAATCAAGATCTCGGGCCCCATACGGCGCGACACTGGCTAATGCCGCCGCGGCCACCACGCGGCCGGGTAGTAAGGCGGCACACGCCAGGGCATGGGGGCCTCCTCCAGATATCCCCCAGGTTGCGCAGCGATCAATTTTTAAGGCGTTTAAAATATCTTCGACATCCCATGCAGCATCGGCTACTTTCCGTCCCGCATGACGCGTCGAACCGCCATAACCAGGTCGGCTATAACTAATAAGGCGGATATGACGACCAACCGCGTCCGCTATATGAGGAGCATACAAGATGCCTGCGCCAGGCGTGCCATGATGCACGATGACAGTTAAACCGTCCGGATCGCCCGCTTCCACTACCTGAAGGAAGCGTCCATCACGGGTTTTCACCTGATAAGTTTTCATATTATTGCCTTTCTATAGAAATGTGATAGTCTAGGGTGTTAACTTGAAAAATATCCGGTTTCTCTCAACTGCGTCGTCGACCCAACGTCGGATAATTTCCCCATGAACTCATAATATCTGATGCATTAACGTCTCCTATAATTGCTTCCTGAATTATAGGGTAAAAAGCAACCTCATGCTAGCTTCAGTAATCGAACTCGCATCAACACGCAAATGACGGGAGAATCGACGAATTTATTTAGTGCAACCGCCCTAACATGCTTCATGAGCGGTAAAGATGAATTCACGACAATATCCATTAATTAATACATCACTATTATTTCTCATTAAAGGACGCGCAATCTTTCCACAAATAAGCTGGATCGACTCGCGTGACGACGAATCGACAGATCTCCCTACCTCATAAAGGGATTTTAAGGCCGTGTCGCTGGTTTTCCCCAACACTACATGCACCCATCCATCAAATCAACAGGACTGTATTTTGCGTGCAGTCCTGTTGAGATACTGACCGATATTTTGATTTTCTATGAGCATTCCAACGATCGTTAGGTTACGCTATGCGAAATCCCCTGGGCTTCTGTCTGACGGACATGCTCCCGGATGCGCTCAATCTCACGGTCATCGATAGCTCGTTCAAAACGCCTGAATCCGGCCAATTTGAAGCCGTGTTGCCGTCCCAACTGGTGAATCTCAGATACTTTGGAGATCTCAATTTCTGATCCAAGGGTAAAGTTCTCTAAACGGTTCGACAAGGCCAAAATCATTGTTTCCGCCATACACGCCTCGACCATTTTCGGTGGAAATCCAAAGTTAAATCCCATATCAGCTCGCTCACCGGGCACCTCAATCACGCCACCGTCCAAAACCAGCACATCATGCCGTTTCTGGGTCACGACCGCCGAAATATTGCGGGGACGAGCCACATCCGTAATAACGGCCCCCGGTTTGAGATCCTCCGGTTCGATAATCGCGCCAGGCGCTGAGGATACCGCGATAACAATATCGGCATCGCGAACTGCCGCCCGCGCATCAGTAGAAATATCCACCGATAGATGCGGAAATTGACGGGTCAGACGGGCTTTCAACAAGTCGAGTTGGTCTGCATGCCGTGCTACTAAACGCAAATGGTGGATGGATGGGGCAAGAACAAAACATGTCGCCCTTCCAATCGACCCAGTAGCCCCAAGCACGGTTACATGAGCCGTAGCTAAATCCATATCCATTCGCCGGGCTGCTTCCAGCGTCCCCTCGATAGCCGTCGCGGTGGTATAGGAATTGCCCGTTGTCACGGGAATATTCAGGCGCTGCGAGAGGGTGACACCGCGGTCTCCAGCAATCTTGGTGAAGGCTCCTAATCCTAAAATTTCGGCTCCGAGATCTTCTGCCATTTTTCCCGCTTTTTCGAGCTTTGTCAGAACCCATTCATAAGGCGAATTTAATATCAATTGCGGAGTGAGGGGTAAGCCGATTAGCCATCCCTCCAATTGTTCCCCTGTTGGGGAATGAACGCCAGTCACGTGGCCAGCCAAAACGGGATTAATATGTTTAAAAACCGATTCCACTAGTTTAGGTGGAAAATACCGTGTAATCGGATACTTTCTCGCAAAATCATCAAAGCGCAAGGGATGCAAAATGAATGCAAAACGCCGCAAGTGGCCATCACCTCCTGTGCACAAATATGTGCACATTTTACCACATTGCGCCCAAAAGCCAAACGTTGACGCTCTTCATCCATCACGTTGTGTAATTGGACTCGGCGCCTGGTGGAAGAGCAGCATGGTTAGTGATCTGCTACACCATAGATTCATGGCTCCCTATATACCGTCTTTCACGTTGCAGGGTGCTCACAGTTCGGTGTCGGGTAAGAAGAATTGTTCGGAACGGTGGCTTAATCCCCATTCAAGAGCTTCCATGGCTGGACCAGACAGTTTAATGCCCGCATCCGGATGCATTATGGCCAGCACTTCGTCGGTATCTAGTTGCCGGCGGTAAGGGCGCGCATGCGCTAAGGCATCGTAAACATCCGCCACTGCCACAATTTGTCCGGTTAATGGAATCTCTTGTCCTTTAAGACCTAGATGATAGCCACACCCATCCAGTCTCTCATGGTGGGAAGCCGCTGCAACAGCGACGGGATGCAGTGCAGACAAAGGCTCCAAGATATGATAAGTCCACTGAGGATGCTTTTCGATTTCTCGTCGTTCCATTTCATCAAGTCGTCCTGGCTTATCCAAAATTAAATTGCTCACCCCAAGTTTTCCCAGATCATGAAGGAATCCGGCCAGTAACGTTTCTTCTTGCAAACGCTTGCTGAGGCCCATCATTTCGGCTATCGCAGCCGCAACCCGAGCAGTTCGCATTGAATGCCTTGCCGTCCAACTTGATTTAGTATCAACGATTTCGGCAAAAACCCGGGCGATATGCAGCAATTGGTCCAACGAATTTAAGGGGATTGCAGAAGGATCCGGATCGAGAGCAGCAATGGCACGGGGATCTGAAATTTGACTAAGCTGGTACCAAAAATGTGCGGAACTAGCCATGGCCAGAAAGATATCTACCAGTTCCGGATCAAACCATGTGCCTTTTCGCTCTAGCGCGACTTGAAGCGCACTATCTGGCCCTGAGCGGTTCCAAAAAATTTCTACGGTTTGTGCCAAATTTAAAATACGAGCCAAAACAGGAATCTCTTCACCTTTTAATCCGCGCGGGTGTCCTGATCCATCCCAGTGTTCATCCAGGTTAAGAACGGCTTCAGGAGCAATATTCACCCATCCGAGTTCCCTCACCACATCAGCACCCCGGGTACAGCGCATCTCAACCAGTTCGCGCGCTGCCATAGGACCTCGTTTGCCGAGGCTGACAATTTGATAAATACGCTGAGCTAACGGAGCCCCTACTTTAGCTTGGGAGACGGCATAGCGCATGGCATGCCATAAATTGGACCAATTGACCGATTTCAGCGCGTATTTCGCACTGCGATCATCTGTCCCAAACCACTCAGCTACTTGCTGGGCATTAGCCGAGCATCCTGCATCTTTTAACAGCAAGGCATAGTAGAGCTCCGCACGTTCTTTTTCTGGCAAATCTAAATGCCGGCCAATTTCCATGCCAATCCAACAGGTGCGCATCGCATGGCCCATCGGCTCGCCCTCTGTAAGATCTAATGCACGAGAGAGGGCCGCCACCAATTCAGCGGTGGGAATCGACATAACAGGATCATAATTAATCATTGGGATGCTCACCTCACTTCCAACTTATCATAGCTTGGGTGAGACGAGGACATCCTTAGACGCAATTTCCCAGACAGGCACTGCACAGAAATTCTCCCATCTTTGCCGCTCACATCGCCTGCCTCTTCTTGCTGTTTACGACGAACACAGAACCGGCAAAAAAAATTGCTTAATCATAAATTTTCATACCAAAACCCATTCCCCTTCATTATCCTTATGCGATAATTTGTATGATTCAAATATTATGATATTGGGTTGGAAAAATTATCCGAAAGGTTGTGTGTTATGAGAAGACGACGAGCCTTATTCCCCTTAATGGCAGGTGCTTTAGGAACTTTTTTGTGGAGCGGCACTCCTCTTTTCGCGGCCTCTTCTCTGCCTGTCACCTTATATGTGAGCCCCCAAGGAAGCAATACTACGGGAAGTGGTTCCCTACAACAACCCTACCAAACAATCAATTATGCGTTGTCTGTGGCTCCCAGTGGCGCAACGGTTGTGCTCTTACCTGGCGTCTATCATGAAAGCCCTATAATTGCCAAACCCATTACGCTTAAAGGAGAACCTGGCGAACGCCAACACACCATCATTGATGCCAAAGGATACAATAATGCGGTATTAATTACGGGCACTAACGCAAGCGGTACCCAAATTTCACATTTAACCTTGGAAAATGCCAATAATCAAGATATTTTAGGTGTCGATGCCTCGCATCTCCTTATTAGCCATGATACTATTACCCAAAGCGACCAAAATCCGACACCCTCTATTTTCGAAGACAAAGCGATTACGTTGATGGGTTCCACAGGCAGCATCATCCGTAACAATATGATTGTTAATAACCCTGAAGGAGGCATCACCTTAACGGATGACGGAATGTTTTCTCCTGGACTAGCTGACCCGTTATCCGACCATCCCTCCATGGTCTCAGAAGACAATCAGGTATCCAACAACATTGTGGAAAACAATCCCGGGGGCTGCGGCATTGTGGTGGGTTCGTTTAATAAAGCAGGATCCATTGGCAACCAAATTCTGAATAATACGGTATCCGGTAATGCGCAAGGCATTGACATCGGTGTCGCTCCTATGGGAAGTCAATCGCTTAATAATGTGGTATCTGGCAATGTGATTTCCCACAATAGTATTCCCGGAGTGCTGGTTCATCTCACAGCGCCCGGCCAGATTATGTCCGGCACTATTGTCCGCGACAACACGATTTCCGACAATGGCCCTGATCCGGAATTCCATTTGTTCAAGCCAAGCGGCATTGCGCTAATGGGAAATGGTTCGGTGGTGAAGAACACCACCATCGAACAGAATATCATCAACCAGGAATATTATGGCATCTGGAGTCAAAATGCCCAGAATACACAAGGTATCCCATCAAATACAACAAGCCATGTCATGACAGCATACACCGTGGCCACACCGCCTTTGACCATCAATTTGCAAGGCCCAACGGGACAACTGACCTCAGGGGCAAGTTTGACCTATAACGCGCTAGCGTCGGAGTCGATGCTCTATCAATTCTGGCTCCAAAACCCTTCAGGTCACTGGACCGTGATTCAAAATTATTCCAAGAATTCTCAAGTGCATCTATCCAAATTACCGGATGGGACCTATACCCTTGTGGTTTACGGGATGACGCCCGCTGAGTTCGCGGATCACGACTGGCACAGCGCCGTGAGTCAAAGCGCTGTCATTGAAGTGGGAAGCCAAGTTCACGTATCACAGCAAGGTTCCTTCATCGTCGGTCAGACTGAGACAGTGATGGCATCATCTTCGGAAATTTCTCATGTCCAGTATCAATTTTGGCTTAAGACGCCTGAAGGTCAATGGATATCTTCCGGTGCTTATGGCGCGCCTTCATTTAAATTTACTCCTGAAGAACCGGGAACGTACCAAGTGGTAGTTTATGCAAAACCCCTAAACGCTGTAGCCAATGCTAGCGAAGCCGCGAGCACAACCACAACGATGAGTATTGCCCCGGCAGCCAATTCCCTTGTCGCTTTAGGCGATTCGATTAGCTTTGGCTACAACTTAGGTTCAAACCTTCAACCGTCCCCCTTGGCTTTCCCCTACCTTATTGGCCAACAAGAACATCTTCCGGTTAACGATTTAGCTGTCCCAGGATGGACATCAACCAACTTACTTACAGCGCTGAAATCTCCTTTGTATCTTGAGGCGCTGAAAACGGCCAAAGTCGTTACCATTGATATCGGCAGCAACGATTTGCTGTCCATCGCCTTGAAAGATGGCATCTTATTCAGCGGTACCAATCAACTCACCCCAGCTGAAGAGAATGCAATCTCTCAAACGCTAAGCCAATTTAGGGTCAATCTCGGCATGATTTTGACAGAAGTGCATCAAGCGGCGCCGCAGGCCCATATTGTTTTATACAACATTTACAATCCATTTCCGACCCAAATGGCCTCGTTGCATAATCTTGTCGATCCTCCGATTGTAGCAATGAATCAAATTATCGCCAAAGCCGCTTCGGCCTTCAACATTCCCGTCGCCAACGCCTATCAGGCCTTTGATGGTCACGAACAACAAGACATTATTACCGAAAATGTTCATCCCTCTGTCGTGGGACAAGAAACCTTAGCTACCTTAGGAGAACAACTACTTGGCCCATCAAATCCCTAATTCTTAATCACGACAACGCCGCTACCCTTCCGTAGCGGCGTTGTCTATCATCTGTACCTTGGCAACTAAATGATGCGCCAAAACCTCTAGCTCGAGTGATTCGCCAGCCCTACATCCTATCCTTCATGCGTTCACATAATGGATTTCAGTATCTAGATTATCCCTCGTCATATGTGCTAATATAATACTTTTGGCCTGTGCAGAGAAGTAGAGTGCCGTAAATTTTAACGCGAAGCACGACGATTGGTGGAGGATAGCCAAAAGAACGGTGATTTCATTATCAATAGGGAAAACAGCCCGAAGACCATGACAATAAAACCCGCTGCAGCGGTGATCTGCGGCACAGCAAAAAAATGTAGAAGCCACAACCCCATAATCCCTCCCAGCACCGATCCGGTATAAGCACTTGATCGGCTTAAACCAGAAATCCGCCCTATCCAGCGTGCGTCTGTTTGTTGCTGCCGCAGGGCTCGCCAAAATGTGGTATAGACCGTGACTCCACCTAAGTATAGGGCTTGGCCCACGACGACAAGCCATGGAATGCTCGCCCAACTCACCCAAAGCACTCCAAGTCCCTGCGCGACCACCCCGATGGCCATAAAACGCAAGGGATGATGCGCCAGGCGCATTATCCCGGAAGAAGCATGTTGGATAAAGAGATTCACGAAATACGGGAAGCCATTGGCAATGCCCAGCCATAATCCTATTTGAGCAATAGAGGAGTGCAAGTGAAGTCGCAATAGAATGACCAAGAGACTGGAATATGTAGCCAAAGAAAAATTACCAAATCCGCTGAAGACTAGTCCCCAACGCAGCTTGGGATGACGTGGAAGAAACAATACAATGTCTCGGGTTAGGGAAAAAGATGTTACCCGATTTGGTAACCCTAAATTCTTAAGACTTGGGGCACGATATAAGCTGATGACCGCTATGAGCACTAATATGCCTTGAAAAATCAAGATGTCAACATAGCCCGCCAGCGCTAACAGGGTTCCGCCAATAAGAGGGCCTAAAAATCCCGTGACATAGTTGATAGCTTCCCACCGAGCATTCATCTGCAACAAGAAATCGGCAGGAGATAATAAGGGAAAGCACGATTCTGTGATGGGTAAAACACTGGCTAATGATGATCCCATGAAGAACCCGGCCAAAGGTACCAAAATATGCCACAATGGATGATAATGCCACATCATCAACAGCAAAATGGGCAGAAATAATGTCAAATTCAATATGATCAGAAGACGTTGACGATGAAACCGGTCGGCCAAAATTCCGCCAACTAAACCCAGACCAATATAGGGAATCATCTCAAAAATAAACGCCCATAATGCCCAAATCGCATTATGAGTTGTCGAATAAATTTCCCATGGCAAAGTCACCCAATACATTTGATAGACCAGCAAAATCAAGCCTTGGCCATACAAAAGAGAATTCACCGTGTCCATACATCCTCAAACCATAATCCCGGAAAGTTGTTAGAATCTCTCAATGGGTAAGACACTACACCATTAACCAGTCATGGTGCTTGTATCACCAAGATCTCATAAAAATTAATCACGTGACAAGATTTTTAATATATAATATCACCCTCAAATACCCCAATTGAGTTGCTAACAGTGCATATCTTCTCTCATTCCGTGAGATCGGCAGAATCTTATCATCCGTCCCTAGACTTCAGATTTTCATGAAAAGGTGAGAAATCTTCAAGGAAAACTCTAGCCACAGGAAGTCTCTGATTATTCCCGGTAAGGCACACCGGAATTTAGCGGTAGATCTGTATAAAAATAACGACTGTGGCAGATTGTATGGTTATGAACAAAGACCTACCCGACATATATGCTGATTGGGCCAATTTAACTCAAGATGTTCTGTTTCGTATCGACCAGTTGTTACAGCATCTGAATGAAGGCAATAGTCTGCCTCCCTTGTCCCAAGTGGGTCCGTTATTAACGGCTTCCTTCAAACCGAGCCCAGATTTGGTGATTCGGATGGTAGAAACTCCCGCAATTCAACCACAGGCAGCGTCCCTCGCCTACCTTTCTACTATCGTCGATGCCACACAGGTTGATCAGAATGTCGTGGCCGCCTTGATAAGTTCACCGGCCCCTCCTGACCAATGGGATCGGATACCCATTAGTCAATCTCCTGTCAAGCGCATCACGACTTGGAAAGATGTGCTTCAGCACTTGGTTCAGGGATGGACACTGATTTTTGTTCCTGGAATCACTTGGGCTTGGGGAGTGGATACCACCAAATTTCCCTCCCGGAGTATCGGCCGCCCTCAAACCGAATTGACGATTCGCGGGCCCAATGATGCCTTCACGGAGCTGCTCACCACCCAAATGGGTCAATTGCGGCAACGCTTTCATGATCCGGCCCTGACTTTTCATCCCATTACTTTGGGACATAGACAGCGCACCGATGTCGCTATAACTTATCTGCGGGGCTTAGCCAACCCTAATCTCATCGATCAGGTTATCCAACGACTCAATACTATTGATTTCGACGGCCGCTCTAGTTCCTCGGAAGTTGCCGGGTTAATCCGGGACCATCCCCAGTCTATCTTTCCGACTATCCGTTCCACCGAACGGGTCGATATTGCTACGCGTGCTCTATTGGAGGGCAAAGCCGTGATTTTGGTCGACGGCGATCCATTTGTGCTAATCGCTCCCGCTCCCTTAGCCGATTTTTACCGAACGGCCATGGATTATTCGGGAGCCTGGTATGATATTTCATTTGTCCGCGTCATCCGTCTTTTTGGTTGGATTATGGGTATCTATCTACCTGCTTTATATATTGCTTTAACAGAGGTCAATACCAATCTCTTGCCTCCGGCTCTGTTAATTCTCATAGCAGGCGATCATGCCGGCTTGCCATTCACCCCACTCGTGGAAGCGCTCCTTATGGTCTTAGTGATTGAGGTCTTGCGCGAAGCAGCATTGCGACTTCCCAAGGCGTTATCGACAACTATTGGCACGGTTGGCGCCATCGTCGTGGGTACTGCGGTCGTCAAGGCTGGGCTCGTGAGCCCGCAAATGATCGTCGTCATCACCTTAACCGCGCTCAGTTTTTATTCCGTTCCGGTTTATGATCTGACCGGCACATGGCGTCTGGTTAATGCCATCATGCTTCTCGCTAGTGCCATGCTGGGTTTATATGGCATCATCTGGGTCACCATGGTCGTCATGGGTTTTCTTACGGATTTAACATCGTTTGGCACCCCTTATTTCGTTCCCTTTGCTCCTTTTCGGGTGACCGATTGGCGCGATCTTTTCATTCGGCAACCGTGGACCCGCTTTCGCCGCCGCCTCACCACAGCTCGGCCGAGAGACATCCGAACGATGGACGACTCCCATATTGTGCCCCCACCCCATTTAAAGAAAGGACGATCCTGAATGGCCCGGTGGCAATGGAAACCATGGATTATGGCACTTCTTCTCCCCATGATCACCGGATGCTGGGATCAACGGCCTATTGAGCAAGAAGCCATTGTGGTCGGCATGGGAGTAACACGTAATCACCAGTGGACGATGGTTTTTCCCAATGTGGCAGTCAGCGTCGGCAGTCTCACCGGGATACCGCCCAGCCAGCAGTTCTATTCGGTCACTGTAAAAGCCAAGACATGGCCCCAAGCCCTAGAAGAAGCGCAAGCAGCCATCGACCGCAATATTTCCTTTGGAGAACTTCAGGTCTTAGCATTGGACCGTCATCTACAGACCCCATCTGTCGCGAAAATAGTCGATGCGTTAAATGCCATGGGTCCGATCCCTGCAACGTTTTGGTTGATGGCCGCCCAGCGAGGTCCTCTGACCCTTCTAACCCGGAGCTCACCTCAAACCATCGTCCCCTATTATTACCTGTCAACCTATTTTGATTGCACCAATTGTCATGCCATCAATTTGGATCAACGCGAATGGCAGTGGTGGGCTCAATCAGAAACGCCTGGTATATCACCTTACGTACCGCTTGTCGTGCCGATTTCCGGAGGAATAACAGTGCGGCAAATTCTTGTTTATCCTCCCCATGGCTCTCCACAGTTGATGCCTATTACAGCCACGACCGGGTTTGCTTATTTAACCGGTCGTGTGCTCCATGCCGCACTCACCGTACCCGTCGAATCTTATAAATTTGTGCTCGGCAAAGTCGGGGAATCCGTGAAGGTTCATGCCCATTTCACTTCTCAATCCGTGGCTGTACACATTACCATTCATGCCCATGGCATCATTATGTCGACACCCCCAGGGGTGATTGTGACCCGTGACATGGAAGAAATCGCATCCCATCAGGCCGCCCAACGAATTGCTGCCGAGTCCCTAACAGCTATACGCTGGGCCAATGAGACCCATACCGATCCCTTTGGATTTGCCAAGAGTGCCGCATGGGCTCATCCCATTCTCGCTGCTCAATTCAGTCCTGAGCAGTTGACCCAGTTACCTATTCATGCACAGGTTACCGTAAAATTTCAGGTACTTGGAGAAGGAGTTTCACGTTAATGGAGCCGATAGAACCGATTGGTCGAGGCCAATTTTTCCTAATGACTGCTGTCTCTGTCGTGGCAGGCGGTGTGTATATTTGGCCCCAAACTGTGATTAGTGAATCCGGACGTGATGCAGCTTGGGCCATCGCCCTATCGATTGCCACCGCCATGATTTTGGTTTGGTTACAGACACTCTGGCCTCCGAAAACAGTGGGAGCGACGGAACTCGGGCGCATGCATTCTTTATGGGGATTTTTCCGGTGGCCCGTATTTATGGCCACCGCTTTGCTCTATGTTCTTCTCGATGGGGCATTGCTTGCGCTTTTTAGCCAGCTCTTGTCCATCGCATTTTATCCCCGAACCCCCCGGCTGGTATTCACACTCAGTATTGCCCTGCTCTGCACTTGGTTTGCCAGTAAATCCCTGACGCATTTGGCCCGCACCGTGCAATTTTGGTTTCCCCTAGTCATTGGTTCCTTTCTTCTTCTCACCCTGTTATCCTTGGGTAATCTACGCAATCCGGTAGCCATTCTCCCCTCCAGTCAAATTCAACTGCTCCCCATTGGCCGGGGATTTGTGGCTACCTGGTATCTTTGGATCCAAGGGGAACTGATCGTGACAGCCGGAGGCCATGTTCGCGGTACCAGCTGGACGGTCATTCGGCGGTGGGCTTTAGCCGCTATCGCTTTTCAAGGTTTAATTATCATCCTGATTTATGTTTTGGTAATCGGTACCTTGGGCCCCGATGCGGCCGTTACCCTAGAATGGCCCCTGATTTATATTTTTTCCAATTTAACCGTTCAAACAGCATTCATTAGCCGCCCCGGACTGCTCATTATGATCGCATGGGTCGTCGCGTTGATTCTTTATCTCACAGTGCACTTATGGGTCTTATCCACCAATCTTCAAGAAGGCTGGCATCTAAGAGAGCGTTATCGCATCATCGTGATCGTCGCCGTTGCGGGACAATGGCTTCTCATTGCCCATTTCTTACCCAGTCCCATTGTCGCCACGCACCTGGTCGTACGAGCTATTGATCCCGTCGCCTTAACCGTGACCGTTTTCACCACAGTCAGCGCCGTTGTGCTAAGCCTCTGGCATCACTCCCAGCATGAAACATAACCAGCACTTTCGTCAGCGCAGAAAAGACTGAAATAATATCAAACCGAGAGACTACCATATCCATCAAAAAAGTGGTCTTCATTAACTAGCATCAAAAAATCGGGCGCCACCGGCGGCGGCGACTTTATCCAGAGCCCGTCCGAGGGCATCATCCGTAAAATCGGCCGCGGTGCGGCCGGATCCAAACAACAAGGGCACATCGGTTAACTGAAATTGCTCGTGGACGCGATACAGAGGTCGACGAGCGGTGAGCAAATTGACGACGAGCGCGAAAATCCGTTCGCCGGGCGACAGGTGGCAACGCTGCGAATCCCACGCAACGGTCTGATTTATGGCCTCGACGAATCCAATTTCCTCACAGAGGGCTCGGATGACCGTTCCAGCCCCCACAACAGCGGGTGTCGGCATGGGTGTGTTCATAAGAGATTACTTCGCCATGCGATACACAATCTCCTTTGCGATAAGCCCAAAAAAAATAATTTTTTTGTTCCCGCCACGTGCGGAAAGTAAGGTACAGAGATCCACGGACGAAACTTTTACCGAACCGTTCTTTCATGAGATTTACCGGATCATTAAGGAACGAGAAATTCTTACCCACCGCAATCTTTTGAATCCTTACACTGCCGAAACCTATTTGATCGATGTGATCGGCGAAGAACCTTGTTGGATATTTCGCTATACGACATTTGAAAACATCTCCCAGCCCCTTAAGGGTAAAAGCTTTAATGTGTTTTGTAATCCGCGAGATATGGTGAAGAAATTTTATTCGTTGCTTGCTGATGTCAACACCGATGAAGTGCAGAAATGGGACAAGACAAAACTGGCAGAACAGATTTTCGAGATGATAGAAACTGCATTAATTGGGGGATAATAAAATGTTCTATTGTTTACCCTCAATCCCTCTTAGTTCAATTAACACGTATCACTTCGTCAACAAGTTACAATAATATTGTCGCCCAAGCATTGTCAGGACAATAGTATTATCTGCGTGAAGGTAATCTCAGTGCAGGATGGCAACACTGTACCTATGATCACGGCTGGAGCTATCCCGGAGATACTTTGGCGATTGCTCAAGGTATATCTTATCCCATGGCAACTTATCTCCGATATACTGTATTTTACAATGGTACGGAAGCTATATGGAATTCTACGCCCGCATACCGTACAGCCTTGGTGTCTTGTCCCGTACCTAAACCCGTAGATTAAACCATCTCAAAGGAGGCATTCTTAATGAGAAGTACGAGCCAGGAAACCGATAGTGTCCGGTCTTTAATGCGCCATGCATGGGATAACGTCGAAACCGTGCGTGCCGTAGCGCGGGCGCAATACTATGACGTCGGCGAGGACGCGCAGCCAAGCCGTCATCCTTTTTGGCGATTTTTGGACCCCACCGCGTTGTTTGCGTTTGATAATCAACCGGAACCGTGGAGACTCCGGGCATGGTGGAAAAGCCCCGACGCCTGGCGTTATGCGGAACGAAGTCCTGCCGGGACGGAGGAAGAATATGTTGCCGTGGGTCATCACTGGACTTATCGGATGAATGGCCAGCAAATGGCTTACGGTGTTTTCCCCGTGAAGGAACTGCCTCTCGTATTGAGTGTCGGCAGCCCCCAGTGGACGGCCTATGAAAATTGCCAACGGGTCGGATGGCTGAATCCAGCTTTGTGGGTGGACTCAATGTCTCTGACTGTCTTAGAACACGCAAGGATACAAGACTATGAGGTTTTTCATGTGTTAGCCTATCCGGATCCGGACGCATTACGGACACAGCGTGGATTATTTGACCCGACGCAAGATCTTGAATGGGTGACGGCGGGCCACGTGTTTCAACTCTGGGTGAATGCGTATACAGGATTTTTCCGGAGGCTCTCGGCGGAAGCCGACAATGGCCGAGCTTGGGACATTCTTATCGACATCTTAGAAATTAACCAACCGTTGGATGGAGGCATTTTCTAAAGTTATTGTCGGTTCATTGATTTGAAAGGGGCCATCGTATTCGGAAAGTATCCAAGCACTAACAATCCGATGGCTGTCCCAGACAGCAAGCCATCTACAAAGTCGGGTGCTTGTTAGTGAAATATATTGCAGCTGCTAACAAACTTATCCCAACGACAATGAGAATTTTTGGATTTAATTTAAACATTGGCTGACCTCCTTTTTGATCGACTAACAATGACTGTATATATAATTAATCGGTTTAATCCCCAATATCTAGACAAATCGCCCGATCGCATGGGTTGGCTCACGATAACGATGAGATGGAATCTATTTCTGTAAGCATGGGCGGCAAGGAGATTTCTGCGCTCGCGTCACGGACGATACCGCCCGGAGTCGCCAGGCGTCCAGAGTCCGCTATGTCGTGGTTTCGCAGTGCTCGGGACCCTCGGCCCTCCGGGCAATAATGCGTCGACAAGAGCGCAGAAGTGCTTACGGCGCACAGTTAGCGGCTTTTTTGCTTTCTGCGTTTGCAACCGTAACGGGTCAGGTCGAGTTGGACCGTGAATTGCGAAAGTAGGGAGAACAAGAGACATTTGCCACGTTAGGGACAAAGTGGGAAGACAGTTTTCGGTCGCCAACAGGAGAGTTTGACGCGGACAACTTTGTGCAGGAATCTATGCAAATGGCCACACTACTTGGAGGATCGGCAATATCTGATGAAGCTTTTGTGGCACAACAAAAATTGCTGAAAATTGAAAGATGCTGGAACGAACTCACACTGGCCCAACAAGATCAAATCCTTGTAACCATCAGGTCTATGCTAAATAAAAGTCGTCCTAAAGATTAGTTGTTCCTGCAGCCCACGGCTGCGGCGTCTCGTGTCCTATTTCCTCCCTGTTTTCCCCGGAGCGTTGGGTTCGGGCGATGTGTCTTTTGACGGCGCGAATGGCACCCGGGATCGCCCCGGTTGCGGGCGGGTTCTCTCGTGGTGACGCCTCGTGGTGACGGGGCGGAGGTGCGGGGCAATAAAAATCCCGCAACATTGTGTGGTGCGGGTTTCAAACTTTTGGTGCGCCCGAAGGGACTCGAACCCCTGCTTCAGGCTCCGGAGGCCTGCGTGATATCCACTTCACCACGGGCGCAAACGCTCAATTATAATATCATGATCAGGCCATCTTCGCAATATTTTGCCCCAAGGCCAAAGGTCTTAAAGCCCAATAAGCCGTTTCCATGCGCGGAATTTGCACATGATATGTCCATGCCTGACGTGTAAGATATCCTTGAAGATGTTCCACTTCTAGCGGATATCCCCGCTGAGAATCTTTAAACATTGATGAGGTCATGGATAAAGGGAGGCTTTGAATTCGGTTCCAAATGCGGCTATGTATGTCCTCGGGCAAAGCCACTTGAAGGGAACGAGCTACCGTTATGGTCTCCTCCAGAGCATAGGATAACCATGAGGCGCTGTGTTCATCCGCTAAAATTTCCCCGATGCTATTCTTAAATACCGTCGTAGCCGCACTGAACACCACCAAAAAAATATATTTAATCCACATATCTGTCATAATATTTGGGCTCTCGGTGAATTGCACTCCTTGTCGTGCAAAAGCTTCCCCAAGAAATGCTATGTTCGCCGGAAGATTTCCGGTGACAGAACCCACCACCAGTTCTTGCATTGGACTCGTTTGTTCAACGACACCACTGGGTAGAAGTGTCGCCTCGGTGTAGCATATTCCACCTAAAACATGCTCTGGTCCATAACGAGCGAGCAATTCATCCATGTGGGCGACGCCATTTAATAAAGGAATGATAACACTTCCTTGAGTCACTAATTGATCTAATGTATCCCACAGATTGGGCAGGTGATAGCTTTTTACCGCCAAAAACACGACATCGTAATGACTCGCGGATGAAATCCTTTGCAAAATGGGCGGATGCAGATGAAAATCCCCGTGGACACTGTGTACCACAAGTCCGTCCTTTTGAATTTGTTGGTAACGACCGGAACGAACTAAAAATGTTACCGGGACGCCTTCTTGAATCAGTTTTCCACCAAAATAACTGCCTAATGCACCAGCTCCAATTACCAAAACAGTCATCACTTCACCACCCTATGATTTTTATTCACTTTACTATAGCAAAGGTTTGATAAAATCACGCAGGAACCAAACATCACAATGAAGGCTTAATTCCGAAATGATTCTCCTCTTTTCTCCCTGATATTTCCGAAATATTTACTTTTAATGATATATGGCATTTAACCTCTCAAAGAATTAGGCAAAAAGCATTACAATAGGTATAGAGGTTTTTAACCAGTGCGTATTTATGGTGTTTTCCCGCCAATCTCACGTATTAACGCATTCGAGATGAGTGTGATGTCACGATTATCATGATTCGTACTATGAAAGGGCGTTTTCGGGCTTTAGATCCTGAGGTTCCCTATCATGCGGTATTACCGGTGTCAAAGGAGGTTTTTATGTGAGTTCAGCTATAACAATGTATCAACAATCATTAGAAGATGTGTTGATTTTTCTTTTATTCGGGATCGGTGCGAAAGTCATCATTTTATTAGTCATTCGCACTCATCCGCCCAAAGTCCCCAAAGGTCGTATTATTCTTTGGTACGGATTAGGAGCCTATTGGGCCATTAGCTCATTAATCCAAATGTGGCCTACTATGGCGGTAGCTTCGGCACAGTCTTTGCAAACTCACCCGTTATTACATGCCCTTGCCCCATTTTGGGGTCATCATCCAGTAGCTGACACCCTGTGGAGTATCGTTATCCAAATGGTCTTAGGAATCGTTTTGCTCACAGAAAGAGAAAACATTACGGGCCGCATTGCCCTAATCCTTTCTGCTTTCTGGTCATTTTTCCTATGGATTGCGGGAGAGAATTGGGGAGGCTTGAGTCACACTTCCGCATCCTTAGTGATGGGAAGTCCCGGTGCAGGATTTTTTGCCCTGTTAGCCTCATTAGCCCTTTTAGCTCCTGTATCTTGGTGGACCAATGCCAAAGTGCCCCAATGGATTTTTAAAGTCCTGGTCGTTGTTTGGGGATTAGGAACAATTTGGCAACTTATCCATTTCAGTTCCGCGACCGCATGGCAACCGGTATGGATTCCGCAAGTCGATGGCGCCGAACCTCACTGGGTCATCGCGTTACGGCATGGAGAACAAGCCCTCTTGGAACATAACGCTCTAGTCATCAACCTCATCCTCGTGGCGCTCATGGTCTTGATGGAAGTGCTGTTCATCATCCCCTCACCGAAAGCGCTATTTTGGACCGTATTGGCCATCAATCTCGCCGCTTTTTGGTGGCTTGGACAAGGATTTGGATTTCGCCCAGCCTACGGTGCCAATTTAAATACGGCACCACTCCTATTACTTCTTATTCTCTCCACCAAAACGCACTGGCGAAAAGTTGAGGGGCAAAAACAAATGTCCTCCCGTTTATCTGCTTAATGCCAAATGCTCTTAATATCTCCGCCCTAGAATCTAACAAGGGGCGGAGAGTTTTTCTGTGACTACCATGTTCATAATTTTCTTCAAATCTATGATTTTCATAGATCATCATCAAAAGGTTCATCCGGGATCCTCATTATCCCAATGTCGCGAAGCACATTGTTCCCATTACAACTTTCCCGTCATCAACAAAAATCCTAGAATAACAAAAGCTGCTCCCGCCCCAAAGTGAATATATTGGGCAGGAATCAATTTCGTCACAGCTTCCCCAAAAATGACACCCAATAAAGCACTAAACGATAAAGCGAGAGCGGCTCCAATAAACACGGATAATGCAGAATTGCTTTGAGCTGACAGGGTCATCACACTCAGTTGTGTTTTATCCCCTAATTCGGCAAAGAAAATTAATCCAAAGGTTGACAACATGACCTTCCAATCCACCCAAATCCCTCCCCACATAGCTTGTGCCTCGTCCTCCCCATCTCTTAGGATACCTATGACAGAACGGCCGGTTTCATGAACGAAAAATGGGCCATACTCGAGCATTTGCCTAAAATTCTGGCTAGTTGTGTCAGGTTCTACCGATAAGGTAGATGATATAATGACGCTTTAAGCGATTGGCACGAGACAATAGCGATGCCACGATGTTTGGGGGTCATAAGGCACATGTGGAATATCCTTAATATTTTTGGCACCATAGCATTTGCCATATCCGGTGCTCTGGTTGCCATTGAAGAAAATTATGATATCTTTGGGATTTTTGTGTTGAGCTTTATTACCGCATTTGGGGGCGGAGCTATCCGTAATCTTTTAATCGGCCTTCCCATCCAGCTATTATGGAGTCAGTCAGCATTGTTCCAGACTGCACTTTTAACCACGCTTGTCATCTTGCTTCTCCCCACAATATGGCTTAAACGTTGGCCTTTGATTCTCATCTTTTTCGATGCAGTGGGTCTTGCCGCCTATGCAATTGAAGGAGCCCTCTATGCCGTTTCAGCCCATCACGGATTGGCAACGATCATCGTGGCAGCAACCTTGACGGGAATAGGAGGTGGCATGTTACGCGACGTCCTTGCAGGACGCAAACCTTTTGTGTTACAACATGACGAATATTATGCCATCTGGACCATTTTAGGCGGGCTGGCTATTGGCCTTAAATGGGTTCAAAGTCCCTTCCAACTTTATATGCTTTTAGGATCTATTGTCGTCTTGCGCATGATATCGGTCATCTTTCACTGGCGTGTTCCGCACCATCTTTTCACGCAATGGAGCCGGCAAAAAGGGAATTCGCCGACTCCGTGAATGCTAAAGTTCGCCATGCGTCAAGACGTTTTTATGAGATCGAGACGGTAATTTTGGCCTTCCCAGTGTCCCGCATCTGGCCAGTAAAAGGTGAATTCCACCATTTCCTGTCCTTTGAGATCGACATCGAAAAAGTACACACCTAATCCGTTATCCTTCATGTCCTGCATCTGGTGCGTTTTCCATGCGTTTGTGGTAAATACACACTCTGCGTGTTGGGGCACCACAATCCGCAAAGTCTCATCACTCGGATAGAAATGATGGCGTTTATGGTTAAATTGCCAAAACACCATGTGAGAATGCGTGGGATGCATCGTATAACGCATTTTGACCACATCAGGCATTTCAAAAACGCGTCCGTCCATGGCCGAACGCAGTAATTTGATGTATTCGGCATGAGCCCAGACCAGGGGCATAGCTGATCCTGAAGGCCGGCCAAAAAAGAGTTCTTTTTCGGGAATATCCGGTTGATCCCAGACTTGTTCGGGAATCATTCCGCCTACACTGGAGGCTCCTTCCATGGCTCTTAAATAAGGTTCGGGAGATTCTCCGAGTGCCAGAGCATAATGCCCCCGCTCTCCGGCCAATAAGGGCCACAGACGTCCTTGGCCCGCACCTTGAAATGGCGATCCATCAGGCATTTCGCCGTATCCATCGTGATTATAACGGTGCCATAACGGACCATAAGGCAAATCCACCTTTAACACCGCATCATAGGCAGCTACTGAATCGACAATATGGGGATCGCGAGGCGATTTTAAGCCGTAACGGACCAGTTCCAAAAATCCGCCATCAATCACGGCTTCTTCCGGATATTGATTCGGTTCGCCTGGCAACACATTCTTGATGGGAACGTAGCCATGTTCCACCCGACCGTCGGGACTGGGCGGGACGGATACGTGAATGCGAACATAATGCCGCGGAAAACGGGGATCGACTTGCCCATGCTCAGTAAAAGTCCATTTGTCGATGCGCCCTTGCCAATAATCAGCAAGGTGCTCACAAAATTCGGCAATATTGTCGTCGCCCTGCTGCCGGGCTAAATCAGCCCCCAGGATTAAGGCACTAATCGTGGCAGCCAATGTGGAGGGCGAATAGCCGCCGTCTTCCTCCCATCGGTCTTGTTGCGTCACCGGACCTGATAGGCAAATATACCGGAGAGCTTTCTTGACCATGCCGTAAACTGCCCGTTGGTTTTTTATATCTTTCAATTGCCACAAATGATAGGCTAAGTGAATAGGAAAAGCGGTTTCGTCGAGTTGCGATCCTGACCAATAGGGGACGCCATCCAGCCAAAAATTCTGTGGCCACGACCCATCCGCCTTCTGCGTCGCAATCAGAAACAACAATGCCTGCCATGCCGCCTCAATGTCTCCTAGGGCAATAAATGCCTGGGCCGCTTCGACCATGTCCCTTGGCCAAACCAAATGGTATCCGCCCATGTTGCCGTCTCCCGCAGCATTACCCCAGGGAATTGATAAGGATGCGATAATGCCGCCCGGAAATAATTTGCCGTGGTGAATTTTTAGGACCATGGCCGAAATGCGCTGCTCACGACTATGGGGATCATCATAAGGTAAAAGGCCACTTAAGCCACTCATATATTCACGCCATTCTTGAATATAGCGTTGTTCAATCGTGTAATAGGGATGCAATAGAGCTAAGGACGCCGTAAATTTTGCTTCTTGGATGCTGCGCCCAAAAGCCAAAGCAATCATCTGTTCAGGTTCTGTTAAATCAAGTTCCGCGGTTAAGGCCACATTACCGTCTAAAGCCTCATCATAGGCTTCTAGTGTTCGCCTATAATAGAGTTGTGTCCAGCCATCTGACGCTCCGACGTAACCGACACTGCAGGATCGAAATTTGGCGGTCGATTGAATGCATAATGCCGTAGCTTCCCGCCAAGCCAATAATGCTGGTTCTTCGCGCAAGGTGATAATTTGTGCGTTATTGTGTGCCCCCTGATTGCCGATATGGGGAGCCACTAACAAGAAAACCCGAAAGTCTTCAATTGATCCCTTGAGAACTTCAAAGCGAAACTGTTGGATAACGACATTGCCATCGGGCCATGTGACAATCCGTTTGATGATCCGAAAGGTGCTCTGAGGATCCGTATTAATGAGTTCAAAAGCGGGTGCATCGGGGTCTATGTAATGAAACTCATGCCGCAGATCCCGTTTTTCTTCCAGAAAGCGGCCATCATGTGTGAGGACAAGAAATTGCGCGTCGCGGGTATTGGCCTGATCCATCCGAGGAAAATAGATTTCATTTAAAATTCCATGCGATAAAGTAAACCATACGCGGGATGTTCCAGCAATTGATGTGCCAACCGCCATTTTATCACTACTGGTCCACCGTGGTTCGAGTCCTGGTGCTCCGGGTGCCTGCATTAAATCCCCTCCCTACCTTTGTTATGCAAATGGGACAATCTCAAATGTGCTGCTTCTTTTCATTATGCATGAGCATCACAACGAAAAGGTTGGGACACCAGGCCAAAAACCATGAAATTTTTGCACGAGATAACGCCTTTAACCTGCTTTGGCCCTAAGTCGCCGGATAAGCTCAATGGTCTTAGCACAGGGTCAGCGTGCGATTTCTGCCATCCACAGGGGATTATCGATGATCACCCCATCAATCCCTTCATGAATCCACTGGGTCATGGTCCGAGCATCTTTGAGACTCCACGCGGCAACTTGATATCCCGCCTGCTGATAACGCTTTAGCGATTGCACGCTTAAAAACGGCGCCGCAACGTGAACGGCATCAACATGAACGAGACTCGCAAACTCTTCTACGTCTGGCAACCAACTCGCCCACAGTGCAGCACGAGAAATATCTGGCAGACGTTCTTCCAAAAGGGTTAATAAGGTTCCACTAAATGATGAAAAAAGAATGCGATTTTGCCAATGCGCATGCCGAATAATATGGACTAAACAATCGACGAAAAAGGCATCCAGTGCACCTTGTTCCTTCAGTTCCAAATTTATGTACAGTGCCTTGGGCAATTGTGCCAAATCTTCGAGACGATTTATCGTGCCTTGAGTCAGTGCCTGGATATCCAACCAGTCCAAATCTTTAATCCTTAGTGGCTGACCATCTACCCCTGGCAATTCGGCATCATGGGCCAAAACAATGGTACCGTCCCGAGCAATTTGCAAATCGCATTCAATGCCATGAGCCCCCGCCTCAAAAGCATCTAAAAACGCCTGCAGACTATTTTCCGGATACCGGACCGCGTAACCGCGATGTGCCCATATGAATGGTTTCATTTGTTGATAACCCCAAAACATGTCTGCCTGCTCCTTTAATGACAAAATCACGAGACAACACCACAAACCCCTAGACGCCATATTCCCATGGTCTAGGTCTCATTTCACTATAGCAAAAGCGATCGTGCTATGCGGCTTGGATCGCTGGAGAACATTGTTAGATAACCCAGTAAATGTTATGGCAAAACAGGTTTAAGATTCTGAAGGAATTTCGAAAAAATTGTCGAATACGTATAATTATTCTTCCATTATTATATTCGCGACGGTTGTTAGACTGACCTATCCCCGTTCGTAGTACAGGATATTTTTATGGTTGGCTAGAATCATCTGCATGATCATTCAGGAGGCTGAGGAACTTGTCACGTAAATCTCTCGTTATGACATCAAGTCTCGTCCTTTCCCTCATTGCAGCGGGATGCGGCAATCAGACATCGGCTCCAACCAAAACCATAGTCAAAGGTGGGACAGCTGTCATCGCCTTAGCCCCACAGACATCGCCCAATTGGTTCTTTCCCATACGTGCGGTAGGATTTGGCTCGGATGTCAATATGCAGGTCGAGAATTTAATGTACAAACCGTTGTTGAGTATAACCCCAAGTGATGGCATCGATTTCGCTCATTCTCTTGTCTCGAGCATTGCTGTCTCCCATAACGATACGGTCTTTACTCTGCACCTCAATTCTCGCTATCGTTGGTCGAATAATCACCCCATCACGGCGAAGGACGTCTTATTCGCATGGAATCTTATCCAAACTACGAGTTCATCGAATCCCGATTTACCTTGGAGCCATGCAGGTAGCGGTGTCGGCGGAATTCCGGAATTGTGGAAGAACGTGACCGCTATCAATCCGACAACCGTGCAGGTTACCCTAAATTCTCCCGTCAATCCTATTTGGTTTGAACACAATGGATTAGCCCAAATCACCCCATTGCCGGTCTCCGTTTGGGATAAATATCCGCATAACATCATCAAAGAATTGGCCTACATCAAATCCGTCGCCAATTCGCCTGGTGCTGCACCCTATCACGTGGTCGATGGGCCTTACCAATTCGCCAGTATGCAACCCAATAATAACTGGACATTTATTCCCAATCCCCATTATGGTGGCCACAAATCGTCCCTGGCTAAAGTGATTTTTCAATACGAAACCTCACCGCAAGCGGAATTTGAAGGATTAAAAACCGGTACGATTACCGTCGGATATCTTCCGGCTTCCTTATGGGATTCACGGACTCAACTGCGCAATGACACCTTAACCACAGCCTATTTGTTCGGCTTTAATTACTTGCAACCCAATTTAAATCCCAAGGCTCCAGGAGGCCTCGGAAAAGCTTTCGACTCACGCTATGTACGTGAAGCCTTACAGATGGGAATCAACCAGCCAGGGATCATTTCCACGTTTTATCATGGCTATGGAGTCGTCGAAAACGGCCCTATTCCCTCTGAGCCCCCCACTCATTTTTACGATAGCCAGTTAAAATCGCCACTGTACCCCTACAACCCTCAAGCAGGAAAACAATTACTCGAAAAGCACGGATGGCACTTGGTTAATGGTGTCATGACCAAAGGATCGACGCGTCTAGCATTTACTTTAACTTATGTGAGCGGCAGCAATACAGTCAGTGATATTGCGCAATTACTTAAAAGCAGCTGGGCAAAAGAGGGAATCGCTGTCACCTTGCAGTCACAGCCCTTTGATCAAATTATTGCTCAAGCTAACCAAAGCGACCCCAGTAAATGGAATATGGTTTGGTGGGGCGGAGGATGGACATATGAGCCAGACTTTTATCCCACGGGTGGAGGCTTGTTCAAAACGGGTGCCGGCGCGAATTTTGGCGGATATAGCAGCTCCGTGATGGATCAATTAATAACTCAAACTTACGAACCCGGAACACCTCGTCAAATCCAACAACGTCTTGATGCGTACCAAAAATGGGCCGCAGAAGATTTGCCCGTGTTGTGGATGCCCTGGACCCCGTCGTTTAATGTCCATGCCAACGCCTTGCATGGGTCCGTTAAAACCTTTAATCCGGTATCGGATTTGTATTCTCCCAACTATTGGACCCTGTCCCCGTCCTAAAATTATTCCCCGAAGGCGACCCGAGTAAGCCTGCCTTCGGGGATATTTCTTCTTGCTATCTCTGTAAGTCCCTCATCTATCTTTAGAAACAACGCAATTTTCCCAGAATATTCGCTATACTGGTATTCAAAAAGGGGTTTTTTCCCATGCAGTCCCTCATTCATCGCCATAACTTATATGATCTTGTACACCGGTCCGCTGCTC
Organism: Sulfobacillus thermosulfidooxidans; assembly: GCF_001280565.1. Lineage (NCBI taxonomy): Bacteria > Bacillati > Bacillota > Clostridia > Eubacteriales > Clostridiales Family XVII. Incertae Sedis > Sulfobacillus > Sulfobacillus thermosulfidooxidans. The sequence goes on from NZ_LGRO01000002.1 coordinate 129,231, forward strand.
GTTATCCTGAGAAAATCGCTGTGATCAGCCCCACTTCCCGACTTACCTACCGAAAATGGGAATGGGCTATTAATAATCTGGCCCAATTTCTTTTTCACCAGGGATTTCACAAAGGAGATAAGATCGCGGTAGATTCCCGAAACTCTGCGGAATATGCGACACTCATATTTGCCGCAGCTCAACTCGGTGTCATTCTGGTTCCCATCAATTTTATGTTAGCCGCCCCGGAAATTTCCTACATTTTGAGTCATGCTGAAGTCAATGGCATCATTAGTGACAGGGAATTTACTGAACGAATTGATACAGCCCTCACGCTATTACCCGACCCGACTGTCCTCACGGGTCGCCTTTTTGTGTTGATTCCAAAGGATGAGACTGTGGGATGGGAAGCACTTCCCAGCCTATCTTCTTTAGCTTCGCCACCACATCTTACTGATTTGCCCCTTGATGGACCTTCGGGCGATGACATGGCCCAAATCCTTTATACCTCGGGAACAGAATCTCGTCCAAAAGGTGTTATGCTCACCCATAACAACTTGATTCATGAATATGTGAGCGTTGTCATTGATGGAGGATTTGCAGCGGACGATATTGTCTTACATGCTCTACCGTTTTACCATAGTGCGCAACAGCATGTGTTCTTAGGCCCTTATACGTATTTAGGGGCTACGCACGTCATCACATCGATGCCCCGTCCCGATATTATTCTCCCTCTCATTGCGGAAGAACGCGTTACGGAGTTCTTTGCTCCCCCTACCGTTTGGATTAGCCTACTCCGCTCTCCCCTCTTTGATCATTATGATTTAAGCTCTTTGACCAAAGGCCATTATGGCGCGGCGATTATGCCTAAAGAAATTCTATTGGAACTCAGTCGGCGATTGCCCCACACCCAATTCTGGAATTTTTACGGTCAGACAGAAATCGCCCCGTTAGCCACCGTACTAAAACCTCATGATCAACTGAGAAAGCTTGGATCATGTGGGCAAGCGGCCCTCAATGTAGAAACGGTACTCCTCGATGAACATAATCAACCGGTACCTTGTGGAGAGATTGGTGAAATATGCCACCGTAGTCCCCATATTATGCCAGGGTACTACCGCGATCCCGAGAAGACCCAAGAGGCTTTTCAAGGCGGATGATTTCATAGCGGTGACTTAGGAATTATGGATGAAGACGGCTATTTAACTGTGGTCGACCGTAAGAAAGATATGATTAAAACCGGTGGAGAAAACGTCGCCAGTCGTGAAGTCGAAGAAGTCATTTACCAGTTGCCAGGGATTTTTGAAGTGGCCGTGATTGGCGTAGCCGATCCTTACTGGATCGAAAAAGTCGTGGCCATCGTTGTCTTAAAAGAGGGGATTACAATGAATGCATCCGATATTATCGCCTGGTGCCGGCAACATCTCGCACCCTACAAAGTTCCCAAAGAGGTGGTGATAACCTCTGCCTTACCGAAAAATCCAACGGGCAAAATCTTAAAACGGGAACTGCGTAGGAGCTTGGCTGAAGATTCAGGTCATATGTCACCAGCGTAAAGCTATGCATGTCGCCAGGCAGAGATCGAGATGTCTTCGCTGCAGATGAAGGCCCTCAGCATTCAAGAAATGCTGGGGGCCTTGATTTATTGAGGCACACGCTTTTCATCATGAAAAAAACCGCTCTGGCAAAAACGCTGCAGGAGGTAAAGTGCCATTTTGAGCCCAATGAAGGACCAAATCCCCGGTAATAGCTGATAATAGCACCCCATTACGGTAATGTCCCGCGGCCACGTAAAGTCCTTGGCGTCCAGGCCATGGCCCCAGAATGGGAAGACCATCAGGCGCCATGGGTCTAAGTCCAGCCCAAATGGCTTGCCAATGCATCTGGGAAATGCGGGGACCAAAATAACGAAACGACTGAGCCAATTGGGCCACCCCATCGGCTGTGACGCGGTCATCAAATCCCGCATCATCTTCCGTCGCACCCAATATCAGCCGGCCATCGGGTTTGGGTACCACGTACCGGTGATGCGCAAAGACGACATGGCGAATGGGAACCTCATCGCTTGTTAATGCAAGAATTTGGCCGCGGATGGGCTTAATGGGTAATGCGCGCACTTCATCCAATGTCGCTAAAATGGATTGAGCCCAGGAACCCGCGGCGACAATCACCGCTTTTTGCGCCCGAAACTGTCCCTTTGTGGTGTCAATTCCCAACACATCCCCACTCTTTGATGTCAAAAAGCGTTGGACCATGACGCCAAAGTGGCTTGCCATGCCAGCATGATTCCCAGCTCGCACCAGGGCCTGAACCAGTTTAGGACCATGCACCTGCATCTCGTGAGGCGCATATAAAGCCCCCACAGCATGTTGCATGTCCGGTTCAAGATCTTTCAATTGTGCGGACGTAACCCATTCGACCGCGACTTTATTTTTTTGCCAGCGATATAACTCATTCAGTCTTTGTGCTTCAGCATCATCTAATGCAGCTTGAATCACGCCCGTTTGATGCAGATCCACATGCATCTGACTGGCTTCTTCAATTTCTTCTATTAAGGCGGGATATCTAAGAAAACTCGCCTGCAGCAAATCGAAAAAAGGCACCGATGATCCGGCTTCAGCCGTTGGCGATAATATGCCCGCCGCAGCTCGGGAGGCCTGGCCACCAGGTGGCCCCTGATCAACCAGCATGACGGAGTAGCCATGCGTCACTAAACGGTACGCAATCATCGCCCCGATAATACCCGCTCCGACAACAATGAAATCTTGGCTGTTATCCATCTCCTCCATTATCATTCCCCTTCCCCACCACACACGGCACAATCCCGGCGGGCCGTAAATTGGATAATACGCGACTGAGCCCGGTACGCATCATAGGTCCAAATCCGGCCTTGCAAGAGATCTCCGGCATGTAACAAGATTTTTAATGCTTCTTGCGCTTGAACTGTACCAGCCATGCCCACTACCGGTCCTAAAACCCCGGTGAGCGCACAATTTTGGTCCGCATAGGGAGAATCTCCAAAAAGACACTGCAAACACGGTTTACCGCCATTGACGACATATACTTGGGCTTCATAGCCAATGGCCCCGGCAAACACCACCGGCACATGATGGCGCACGCTAAAACGGTTTAACACTGTTCTCGTGTTCCAGTTGTCTAGGCCGTCGATAATCACGTCATGTCCTTTTAGCAACTCTTCGGCGTTGTCCTCATTAAGCGCTACCGGCTCGATCTGAAACGACGCTCGCGGTGCGAGTTCTTGCAGGTGTTCGCGTGCAGCCTCGACTTTGAAACGGTTGATATCCGTTGGCCGAAACAGGATTTGCCGTCCCAGATTGTGGGCATTGACCCGGTCGGGATCATAAAGCGTTAGGTGACCCACGCCTTGCGCTGTCAGGTATAAAGCGGAGGCATTGCCCAGTCCTCCCATTCCGACAATGGCCACACGGCTTTCCTTGAGCCGTGTGGCCCAGGAAGGCTTGGCATCTGGCAACGACACAAGCCGTCTCACACGTTCTTTATCCGTTATCACCATAACATCATTGACCTGCAGCAATCATACCCGTTGTGGGAGAGGACGCGACGGCATCTTGTCTTTTGGGCATCCGCCCTGCTTCAAAGCCTAAACGTCCCGCCTCTACCGCCCATTTCATCGCCTGAGCCATCATCACCGGATCACCTGCTTGGGCAATGGCGGTATTAATCAGTACCGCGTCGGCTCCATTTTCCATCGCAAGACAGGCGTCTTGAGGACTTCCAATGCCAGCATCGACAATGACAGGCACAGATACCCGCTGTTTGAAGCGGCGGACGGCCTCGACATCCAAGACCCCTTGACCTGATCCAATCGGCGAACCCAAGGGCATGATGGCATGTGCTCCCGCTTTATCGAGATATTTGGCCAAAACCGGATCCGGTGTGGTGTACACCATCACGGTAAAACCCTCTTGCACTAACACTTTGGTCGCTTCCAAGGTTTCAATGGGATCAGGCCATAATAAATCTTGATCGCCGATAATCTCCAGTTTAACCAGCGTGCCAATGCCCGCAGCTTTAGCCAAATGCGCTACGGCAATGGCCTCTTTAGCCGTGTAACAGCCAGCCGTATTCGGTAAAATCCGCACGTTCTTAGGAATAAAATCGAGTAATGACGGCTCGTTCGGATTGTCTAAATTCACCCGGCGCAGCGCGACGGTGACGAGTTCTGTTCCAGACGCGATGATAGCCTCCCGCATCAGGTCAAAAGTTTGATATTTACCCGTTCCGACAATCAAGCGTGATCCAAAAGTATATTCCCCAATTTGCAACACATTCGCCATGTCTTAACCCCCTCCGACAAATCGTACAATTTCCACGGTATCGTTCTCTTGCACTTGACCATGATCGAAATCCGTACGGCCAATAATTTCGCCATTGACCATTACGGCGACTGTTTGATGATCCACTCCTAAAACATCTAACATCTCTTTAACGGTCCGAACATTTTGCAAGTCACGCGGTTCTCCATTGATAATCAGTCGCATGGTGTACCTCCTGGTGAATTCGGGTACGAAGAGTGTAAATGGCTTTTTATCTTTTCACACGCGGCAATGGGATTGTCCTCATGCCACAAGCCGTCAGACAAGCAGACCCCGTAAATCCCCATTCCTCGGAATGCTTGGACATTGTCTTGCGTAATGCCTCCAATAACGAGAACAGGGGCACTGGCTTGGAGGACAATTTGGCGCAGGTCCGACCAGGACCTGGGAGCCAAACCCGGTTTGGATGTGGAGACAAAGGCGTGACCCCACAGATAATAGTCCGCTCCTTGGTGATAAGCTAACTCGTCGAGGGTGTGTACAGATGCCATGATGGGCTTATGCCAAATGGAGCGCAGTGATGCAGCGGGGGCAGAATTTGCAGGCAGTGCCAACCCATCGGCTGGTAAAGAAAGCGCCACCGAGACGTAGGAATTAATCCATAGCGGAAGAGCCGGAGCAATCTCACGGATTTTTAAGGCTGTGCTCTTAACGGAAGGAGCGAGCCCTTCTTTATCGCGCACGATGAGACCATCAAGAATGCCTTGCAAACTGGGCAAAATGGACCATGCACTATGAGGAAACCGCGGTACATCGATCACGCCAATTACCATCTCATACCCGCCCCAAATAAAAAAATCCGCATGCGAGCGGACAACACTCGCTTCCCTACGATGGTGCTAACCATATCAGGTTCGAAGGGTACGGCTTGTGCCGTTCTCAGTCCTACAAGGACACCCCTAGCGATCATGTGATGATATTTTTGATTTCAGCCATTCCATCTTTTCCAACGACAGCCCTTAACGGTGGTGGTAAAAGCAAGGATGACTTTCATTCATGATGACCTGAATCACAGCAAAATGTCAAGACTCTTGAAAAAATTGTTGGCTCCAGACTCTCATCAGCACCGGATATCAAAAGATTATGACGATGTCTCATAGTGCGCGGTGGACAATCCCATTTGTTGACCAAAAGTTTGCGCAATGTCTTTGGCTTGTTTGACCCTATCCGGCATTCCCACTCCCCCTTCGAATGCTCCCAACACAAAGAGTCCTGGAAATCGCGCAAGATATTGATGGAGTTCGGCAATTCGCTCTAGATGCCCCACAATATATTGCGGCATGCCTTTGGGAATACGAAATACGCGCAAGTATTGAGCAGGATGTTGAATGTGCATAGTTCGTTCCATTTCCCGATAAAACAATTGCGTTAACGTGTCATCATCGTATTCCAAAATATTTTCGGTGGACCTCCCATAAAATGCCCGCAATACAAATAATGGGGCGACGTGCGGGTAATGCCACTTAGAAGACACCCACGTTACAGCCGTCATGCGCAACCCGGATTGTTTGGGCACCAAGAACCCCGTCTTATCCGTTTTCACCGGGATATCCTCCGGATCATAAGCCGCGCCAATCACAGCCAGATTCGCATACGGAATATTTTGCAAAATACTTTGAGCTTCGTGAGGTAAAAAGGGCAGGACTTTAGCAGTGGCATAAGCGGGAATTGTCATAATGACCGCATCATATTCATCCTGATGTTTTGCGGAGATAACAGACCATTTTTGATGAGTGGCCGGTTCAATGTGCTGAACGGGTTCCGACAATAGGACATGCGTGCGTGAAAGCGCTGAGGCCAGGCTGTGAATAATTTGCTCTAAACCCCGGTCAACCGTCAAAAAGGCACTATGATAGCGTTGCACAAATTCGTTGGGAGGGGGTGGAATACGCCGTTTCGACCCCAAGTAGACGGAGCGAGCTTGCTGTTCAGCCGCTAACAAATGCGGAAAAGTGGCCTTTAAGCTCATCTGGTCAATATCTCCTGCAAAAATTCCCGACAACATGGGCGCCGCGAGCCGATCCACAATTTGATTGCCAAAACGCCGCCGAAGGAAATGGCCAAGAGATTGATCTGTCGTTGGTCCTTTGCTCATAATAAAATCTTTGGCTAACGCCATTTTCCCCGTTAACGAAAGCAAAGGACTGGTTAACACCGGTTTGGCTTTCGTCGGCACGCCCGTTTGAATCCCGTCGGGAATCGGATAATATCGATCCCGCCAAAATACATAGGCACCGCGAACGCGTGGATTTGTTCCAATTAAATGCGGTCCTAATCCTACGCTTTCACACAATTCTACAAGATCTGGCTTTGTGGCTAGAAAGGAATCCGGCCCTTTTTCCAACACAATACCGTAGTCGGTATCGGTGCGCACCCATCCCCCTAATTGATCGTCAGCTTCAAATAAATCGATGCTCACTTCCGGATAGTACCGCTCTAGATAATATGCCGTAGAAAGTCCCGTTAATCCCCCGCCTACCAATGCAACACGCATCATGCCTTCCTCACTCCAATTGAGACGTCTCTATAACGAGATGTGCCAACATCTCAAGAAATTGCGGGTCATCATTAAACGAGGCCGTTCGTTCCATATGCACCCCGAGGCTTTGGGCGACCCGCTGGCACTCAATATCCAAATCGTAAAGCACTTCGAGATGATCTGAGACAAATCCTATCGGACAAATTAAGACGTGATAGTAACCTTCACTGGCCAACTGGCGAACCGTATCGACAATGTCCGGTCCCATCCATGGTTCCCCTGTCCTCCCTGCACTTTGCCACGCATAACGGTAACGCGTTAGACCACACGCTTCAGCAACCATCTCCCCGCTTTGTCTCAGCTCTGTCGGGTAAGGATCGCCCTGCTGGTAGATTGTTTGCGGCAAGCTGTGTGCAGTGAAAATACTTACCAGATCAGCTTGCTCGTCTGGCGAAAATTTCTCCCGTGCCTCGTGAACGCGGTGCGCAACCAGTTCGATAAACCGGGAATTTTGGTGCCATGAAGACACGCCTTGCCATGGCAAAGACAAATTGTGCGTGGCCAGCGCCTCTTTAATCTCGTCAAAATATTCTCCAACACTCATGGCGGAATAATGTGGGGTCAAAACTAGGGCGACAAACCGCTTTATCCCGGCACGCGCCATGTCCCTGATAGCGTCGTCGATAAAGGGCGGAGAATGTTTTAAACCGAGAAAGACCTGAAATGATTCTCCAGCTATCGAATTTAACGCCTCTTGAAGCCCTGCTGCCTGCCTTTGGGTGATGGCTGTAAGCGGAGAAAATCCGCCAATGGCTTCATAGCGCATGCGCAAATTGTCCAACTGCTCCGGGCTTGGTGCACGCCCATGGCGAATATGTGTGTAATAACGGGGCAAGTCATCCGGATCTTGAGCTGAACCGTACGCCATAACTAAGACACCAATCACCCATCATCATCTCCTTACCATTATATCCCAAAATGTTAGAACGCTTTACTTAGCACGATTCATAAGGATATTCATGCACGAGTTGGACTAATCGCTTAAGGTCGTCGGCATTAGCGGCGGGCGGAACCCCATGTCCTAAATTAAAGATATACCGTGAGTCATGAGCCATCATCGTCAAAATGTGGGTGGCTTGGGCAGCGATAACATCCCACGATGATAATAGGGCAACCGGATCTAAATTGCCTTGGAGGGTAATGTCCTTTCCTAATTGCCTACGAACTTGTGATAAAGGCACCCGCCAATCAATTCCCAACACACTGGCTCCCGCTTGTTTCATTAAGGGTAATAAGGCTGCTGTACCGGTTCCAAAATAAATGGTGGGAACCTGAAATCTCTCTAATTGTGCAAAAATATACTGCATAACCGGAAGCACAAACGTTGCATAGTCGTCCACGCTGAGCGTTCCAATCCAGCTGTCAAAGATTTGCACAGCCTGTACTCCATGACGAATTTGGGCACTTAAATGTTCGACAATGCCTTCAGCCAATCGCATCATCAGGTCCTGCCACAGGGCCGGTTGTTCCCACATCATTTTTTTCGTATTTTCATACTGCTTAGAAGGCCCGCCTTCAATGATATAACTCGCCAATGTAAAGGGCGCTCCTGCAAAACCAATAAGTGGGATGGGATCAATTCGTGCACAAATGCGTTCGATACTCGAAAAAACTTCGGGGAGATCCTCTTCCGGTCGTAGCGGTTGTAACCGGGATAAATCTTTGGCGGAACGAATCGGATGCGCAATCACAGGCCCTTTATGTTCTTGAATATCAAAGTCAATGCCCATGGGTCCCAAGGGAATCATGATATCAGAAAATAATATCGCGGCGTCCACGCCTAATTCCTCTACGGGCCGACAGGTGACTTCGGTAATAACGTCTTCCGAATGAGCCATTTCTAAAAACGAGTAGTGCTCACGCAATTGGCGGTATTCAGCCTGATAGCGACCGGCTTGACGCATAAACCAGACGGGAATGGCATCATGAGGTTTTCCCCAACAGGCATCAATAAATCGGCTCGCGTGACTCACCCCTGTTGTTCCTCCTTCTGGCATGTTCAAGGTATTATAACATAATAAAACGCGCTCTCTTCATGCGAAGAGGCGCGCTTGGACTTACTTGATACCTGGAATTAGTACGTCTCTGCAACTTGGGGTTCCCCGGCCAGCACAGCTTCTTCTTCGGGTTCCTGAGAAACCTCCCCATGAATCGCCATGTCGCCTTCGGCCAACTGTTTGTCAGCTACCCGCAAGGGAACAATCAAACCAATGACTTTCAAAATCCCCCAAGTCATTAGGCCATCATACACCACAATCACGAGCAGTGCTTCAATTTGTACAAGCACTTGGTGGGGGTTTCCGTAAATCAAACCGGTAACCGAAACGCCTTGCCCAACTTTCTTCGATAAATATTCAAACATATTGGGATCCGCAAAGACTCCTGTGAGAATTCCTCCAAGGGCTCCCGCCACAGCATGGGTGTGGAAAACACCCAGCGTGTCATCCACTTTGCGGAACAGCTTGGTTTGACCCAGCTTGTTCATGCTAAGCCATGGCACAAACCCTGCCGCGACCCCAATAGCCAGTGCTCCGTATCCATTGACATACCCTGCAGCCGGGGTAATGGCTACCAAACCACAAACCATCCCATTAATAGCTCCCACTAAGGAGGGTTTAGAGGTGGCCCACATGTCCATAATCATCCAGGTCACCAAGGCAACACCCGTCGCTAAGTTGGTGTTTAAGACCGCTGCCGCCGCATCCGCGTTGGCGAAGTAAGGATCTCCACCATTGAAACCGTTCCATCCTAGCCATAAGATTCCGGCACCGGCTAAGGCAACTAAGAGATTATTGGGATTGAAATTTTTGCGATCTTGCATCAAGCGGGGACCCACCACGGCTGCTGCCACGAATCCGGAAATACCAGCAGCCACGTGAATAACATAACCTCCACTGTAGTCCACCGCCCCTAATTGCGAAAGCCAGCCGCCGCCCCACAACATAAAAGCGTTCACGCTGTATACCAAGGTTGACCAAACCGGAACAAAGAGCATCCATGCTTTAAAATTCATACGTCCCAAGACGCCGCCAGCTAAAATTGCGGGAGTAATGGCTGCAAACACAAACTGGAAGTATACTAACGTCGATCCGGGGAACTGGAATGGTGGCATGGCACCGGTCACAAGAGGCACAGAGGCTTGACCCTGTTCATATAAACTCCCCAAAATCGGATGGGGCACTCCAACCATAGCCCCTAAAATGCCTGGCCCCAGTTTAAGAGGAGTTCCAAAACCCATACTATAGCCAAACAATACCCATGAAACGAGCACAATGGAGAAAGCGTAAAGAACCATAAACGCTGAATTGACAGCCCATTTTTTCTTAACAATACCACCATATAAAATTGCTAGGCCTGGCACACTTTGCAACCCGACAAACGTCGCGGCTGTTAGCTGCCAAGAGTTATCACCTGTGTTCAAGTAGGAAGGGGATGGAATGTACATTGGCTTACTCCTCTCAAGAAAACGTTAACCAATATTGCTGAAAAATTATGCATCTGCACGTATGAATATCGGACTATGGTAATGTTACACAACGAAACCGAAAAAATCAATATATCTGACACAGGTTTAACAAATATTTCTCACATAACTTGCAAATAATCCTTAACACCTTACATAGTTTATGGGTCAATGCTCGTTGTGGTGCCGTAATAGCCCTGACATATCTTCCAATTTGTTGTTCTAGAATGCGGATTTGTCTTTCCCTATCACATCTCCTGTCGTGCATCCATTTCTTTACGACAAAACGTAAACTTTAATGATTACGTGATTAATCTACGGCATCGTGTTTTTTGCAGCTCAAATCCAAAGTTTTGCCGATCCAAAAAGGAACCGACATCACGTTGTAACCAGCATTGTGTCGCAAGGCGTGGAACTACATTAAGGGGGAATAAGTTGTGAGACATAAATGGTTATCTGTGGTTATCACTAGTGGAATGCTGAGTGTTATTATCGCGGGATGTGGACAAAGTCAGGCCCAAGGTTCTTCAGGGCATAGCAGCGCACAAACGGTGGTTGATATCAAAACGGCCATGGTTAAAGGGCATAATGAGTCCATTTTGACCAATGCCAAAGGGGATACTCTTTACTATTTCACTAAAGACACATCTTCCCATTCGGCGTGCACGGGCAGCTGTGCTCTGATTTGGCCTCCCTTATTGGCGAAAAATGGTATTTCGGCTCCGCCTTCCATTAAAAGTCATTTTTCAATACTTCACGATCCGAATGGTCCCCAGGTGGAATATAATGGGCACCTGCTTTACCGTTACTCCGGCGATACGGGGCCACTACAAACCCATGGGGAAGGATTATTTGGCGCCTGGTTTGTAGCTACTCCGCATCTCGCTCAAACAGGTTCCCCGATGAGCTCAAATTCATCGTCGATGATGTCAAATTCGCCGTCCTCATCTTATTCTTATCCATCATCGTCCTCTTCATCATCAGGATCTGGTTACGGATACTAACGGAAGACCTCTTTGCGAAAAATACGGCGGGTCTACCACCGGGGACACGGCGGCGACCTGCCATTTTTGTTTTTTACACCTCATGACGAAATCGAAAAAACACCCCATGAGTTTTTAAAGAGGCCCGACCAAAATGACTGGCATGCCTGTGATCTCGATGCCGTGGGTGGACTTGTCTTTTCTGTGTTCTGGTGAATTCATCATTCTTTTATATCATTGTCGGCTGTTAGCTATTGACACCAAATTTTTTAATGCGCGTCGAAACAAAACCAAACCGACTGCACCCACAGTCACCAATGGTAAAGCGGCCGCCCACGGAACTTCTGGCAGCTGACCCGTTGGCAGAGTTGCTGCGGCGGCGTAGGTGAACTGGGTACCGTAGGGAAAATTAGGATCGGGATAGCCGGCAAAGCGTGTAAACACGGCACCACCTTCCTTTGTATTGATCAGGGCGCCGTATGTACCTCCAGCGGTAGGGTTCTTGGGCATTTGAAAGCTAAATTCGTCCCATGTCGTGCCCCAACTGATTCCATCTTGTTTGGCAAAATTCGGTGTAAAATCTCCTTGGATTTTTCCAACATATGTTAACGGCACGGTATCAGAATATCCATTGGAATTCGAAAACAAGCTTATAGTGAATCCGTTGTGGCCGTTACCCGGCAACGTAAAGACATCGACAGTTTGTCCAGCGTAATACACTGGTTCAGAGGATGCAAAGCTCGCTCCCGTTGACAATAAGACGATACCCACGGTGCCAGCCGATATGACAGTCGCTTGTTTTAATCGGTTTAAAAAAACCTTGAACACTGATCCATCCTCCTTTCGCGGTACGGCAAATGTCAGTAGACTCTCCTCCAACACACCTCAAGAATACGGGGTGTGAGGACACCGTACAGTACCCAAAAAGGTCTCAGCCAAGGTTCTACTAAGCCATACTTATTCCTAGTTCCCTGCACAATGATGGGGTGTCAAATTAATGAGGTGACTTGAGCAGATAAAATCCGAAGTAAGACGCGGGGATCCAAAAAAATCTGCAGCCCTCTTTGCCCAGCGCTAATGCTGATAAAGTCCAAGGCCATCGCAGACTCATCAATATAACACGGATAGGCTTTTTTCATTCCCAAAGGGGAGACCCCTCCCCGAATATAGCCGGTTAATCCCTGGAGATCTTTAGTGGCAACGAGCTCAACATGCTTGTTGCCACTAATGCGTGCCAGCTTCTTCAAATCAATTTGGGCATCTCCTGGTACCAAAGCCACTAACACCCCTGTTTGGTTTCCCCGTAAAACCAGTGTCTTAAAGATAAAATGGGGCGCAATGTCTAATTTTTTGGCCACGGACAGGGCGTCGATTGCATCTTCGGACCACTCGTATTCATGTACTGAATACGTGATTCCAGCTTTATCCAAGATGCGACATGCAATGGTTTTTTTGGCCATGGTTCCTTCGCCTCGATCAAAAAAAGTCAAAGAGAATCTCACCCTTTTGGTTGCAATGACACAATTTTAGGACAGATCTGCCGCCGTTGGTTCGCTGCAGTCCTCCGAGCCATCCTCTTGATTTCCTCAATCAGAGATCCATGGCATCGTACGACATCCATAGACGTTAAGGAGGCTTTCAAGGGACGTTCAAGTGAATGGTATACTTTCCCTAAGCGACAAAACAAGGGGGACAGTACTAAAAACGGGTCTTGGAGACCTAGCAAACCCCCTTCGGAATCTTGTTGATTCCCTGATCATGCTCACGTCATTTTTTAGGTTGTGCAATCGCATCGATAGAAAGAAGGAATTTGCATGAAAATGAATTCATGGCCACAGTTTGAGCAGATCACGCCCAGTATGATAACCGCTTTAAGTGCAAGCAGGCAGGAACCCCCTTGGCTGAGCGATTTTCGCTTGAAGGCGTTCGAACGATTAAACGTGGCTGCTGTGGCCCCATTTTGGCCGTCAACGGCACCTATAGGTTTTAGCATCCCTCCTAACCGCCAAGAAATTGCTGAATATCATCAACATCCTGACGAAGCCGATCTTGTTTATCAACGCCTTAGCCAAACTTTGTCTGATTCGGGCATTATTTATGGAGATTTCTATGAGGTGTTACAAAAATATCCAGACATAATTCGCCAATATCTCGGATCCATTATTACCATCCAGGACAGTCCGCTATCTGCTCTTAACTCCGCCTTTTTTACAGGGGGAATGGTCGTGTACATTCCCGACCATGTTCATTGTCAAGTTCCGTTAAGTTATTTCCGTGCCTTTGCCAATCCGGGGCAAATTGAACGCCAATTAATTATTTTAGGTACTGGAGCCAGCGCAGAGTTTGTTGAGGGACGCCCGTCGTTAGATTATGCTCCCCATCATATTATGCTGACAGAAGTGATCTTGTCAGAATCCTCATCATTAAAGTACACCGCTATCAAAAATTGGGATAGTCACGTTAATACGTGGGTCAAAAAACGCACACGTTGTGCTCAAGGGGCCCACGTGACCTGGGTTGAGGGACATTTTGGGGGACAGTCCACACGTGAATGGACAGAAGTTATTTTAACGGGCGACCACGCGCATTGTGATATTGTCAGTTACTTATACAGCGCCACACCGCAAAATATCTCATATGTTCCCCGCATTATTCATGATGCCCCTCACTCATCATCCTGCCTCACCGTGCACGGGGTGGCCACGGGTGATTTGCAGATAATCGGAGAACACGATGTTTTACCGCATGCACAAGGGGTCACTATCCAGCGTGACCTTTTAGCATTACAATCCTTAAGCGCACACGTGTCGTTATCCAATCCCAGCATTATTGCTGAGCCGGATGCCGAAATCACGGGAAATGACTTTGTTATACAATCGTGGAATCCTTTAGAGGCCTATGAAAATGGCCGGGCCCTGGAGATTGCCCATGCCTTTTTAGCCCACCTTCCCATGGAATTTGCTATCGAAGCCCAACGCTTAATCCATCAAAAATCCCACCAGGAAATTCCGGGGCGTTAATCCAACATCGCCCCGGCAGGCAACCGAACGCGGTCTAGCAAAGCTGCTAGCTGGTGTCCATCCCACAGTTCGATACCCTGGTGTGTAGCCAACTCCCAGATTTCGCTGCCATAGGTGCCAACCGTGATATACAGGGCGCGCTCCACAGATTGTTGCTTTTTCAGCGATATCAATTCATGCATATCAGCTTCGTGAACAATACGATTTTTGACCTCTAAATACGCCAAAATCCGCTGAGATGGATCAGAAGAATGATGCAGTTCGAGCCATGTATCTTTCACGCACGCTCCTTGATAACCGAATTTCGCAAATAAATGCCGAATCACACGACAAAACTGCAAGGGCGTCATGAGCTCACAATCGCTAATGGTAATATACCGTCCAATATCCTCTCCACGATCCGATGCCGGCCCATAACCTAACACGCGTGCTTCGAGTCGTTTAATCAGCATATCAAGATAAATACGGTCCACTTTGGCTAAATGAAAAGTCTCGGCAATCAGTGCACTAACCGCCTCAATTTGAACTTGGGTTAAAGGGGTTCGTTGCTTTTCCAACAACCGGGTCACAACCGGTTCGATTTTGGGCCAGTATTGATCGAGTAATTGACGGCGCAACCGCTGCATTTCTTCAAAGTATCCCAAGTTCCTCACCAATCCCCTCGCCATGACAGCATCATTGCGCATGAGAAGGATTTGGCTGATTCTCTCCTTTCGCTTGCGCTCACGCGTTTTCAGGGTTTTCATTCCCCATGGCCCCAAACCTTTGACGATCACGGGTGAATCCGCATCACTCGTTACCGATTTGAGGCTAATCAAATTTTAGAGCGAGTCACCATTAAGTGTAGGATGACGATTTAGCTCACCCAGGTTCAGTCTAGAGGTTATCAAAATCGCCTACAAGTCCTTGGATGGAGAATAATCCGATCCCACCACAATTTTAAAATCCCAGGGGGTAGTGTGATAAGCTGTAAATTCTTGTTGACAGGCTCCCAGCATTCCAGCAATTTGGTTGCCTAAATACCGGTCCCCTGTGGTATTAATTAATACACTGCGGTGATGGTTATGATGATTAGCCCATCCTACGGGCAACACCGTGTATCCTTGTTGTTGAAGCTTCTGTGCCAATTGCTCTGCAGGCCTTAAGCTGCTCGTGCCGCTTTCAACTTGGAACACTAGGGAGTGTTTTTGTTGAGAGGTCAGATTGTCCCCTAGCAAAACATTTTGGATTAGAAGCGGTGTGAGGTGCCGGCTCCAATGCCAATAACTCAAAGGAATATGCATGTAGGGATCAACATGTGTGGTCGCATAACCGGGAATCGTGGCAAACCGCACAGAAGACAGAGAAATGCTCCGTGCAAATAACCCCAACGACAATAATTGCCCTGTAGATAAATTGGTGTAACTGAGTGCTGAAATCAAATCATGCGCTAAAAGAGGCCACCGGGGAATTTCCTGGGGTTTTAGAAGTTGTGCAGCCATGTCCCGCAAGACTTGTTGTTGTTGCTGAATCCGGCCAATATCACCTTGGCTGGTGTTTCGAAAACGGACAAACTCCAACACTTGCTGACCGTTTAAATGATGGACACCTTTTTTCAAATCAATTCCAAGAGGGCCGCCTGGCTGATAGACTTCGTTTTGGGGAACATCAACAGTCAACCCGCCCATATCATTGATGATTTTGGCAAACTGAAACAAATTTAAATACGCATAATAGTCCACAGGAATATGAAAGGTGTTTTCAACCACCGCCACCGTTTCCCGAATGCCACCGAAAAAACTGGCTTCTGCAATTTTGGTCTTGCCGACCGGAGGCACTTCAACACGGGAATCACGAGGAATTGATAAAACCCCTACCTGTTTGGTGGCCGGATTAATAGAAACGAGAATCATGGTATCAGTGCGGTTACGCGCATCCTTGGCGGTAATATCATGGTGATTCGCCGTTTCCAAAGAACTCCCCAGCAACAAAAATGTAACCCGGTGTGTAAACGGATACGCAGTATAATGGGCATTTTTTGAAGACACATGAGCCGTGGCTAAGGCATGCGCCGGATGTTCGATAAACATCCCGTACACGGTAGTAGATGCTGCCAGGGCCAATACACCGATCCCCACCAGATACGGCCAGACCTTTCGACGTTTTCGCGACTTGCGGCGACGTGACTCCATAATCTCTGTTAAATCCTTCCTTTCCGATTACTTCCGATTACTTCCGGTCACTTTTCTACGCGTAATGGGAGGGGTCAAAGAGGACACGGCTCAATGTCCCCGTGGCCTCCCCATCCTCTCATCTTTCTAAAGGCCCCGCGTTAAGCGGTACATCAAGCTGGGTTGGGACAAAGGTGCTGACAGCGTGAGAGGAACAGACCAATGTTGAGAACCTGCAGTAATCGACAATGACCCTGTTTCTCCCCCAGTCCAATGAATACGTTCTTGCACATGTTCACCCGGCCACATCACAGTCGATACCGATTGATTCGCGACCAAGGCGACCGAATGGGTCCACGGTGCATGAATTTCCCCTACCACTTGACCTTTTTGCACTAATGAGACCGGTTTCAATTGCGCAGTTAATTGATTGATTAAACTGACTCCATCATTGAGGGCCGATTGTAACTGAGGTAGCTGCTTTGTTCCTTGTTGTCCCAACACCGCTCCATATATCGTCACGCTATGGGAGCCAATGGTCCTTGGTGCTGAAAAAACAAAACAGCCGCCAGCTGCTAAGGTGGAACCGGTTTTAACTCCCGTTATTCCATCATGGCCCACGACATAGTTAAAGTTTTCGATGGGACGGTTGCTATCAGGCCAGGAAATTTGCGGCATGGCCACAATTTGTCGAAACACGGGAATTTGCATGGCTTTTTCGGCGATAATCGTTTCATCCCGGGGAGTGCTGACATTTCCAGGATTTAACCCACTCGGCCCGACAAAATGAGTATGATGCAAACCAAGCTTCTTAGCTTCTTGATTCATAAGCTGGGTAAAAGCCTGGGAAGAGCCAGATACCCAGTCGGCCGCAATATGGGCGATATTGTTGCCAGATGCCACAAGCAGACCTTCAAGAATATCGCGTTCCGACAATTTTTCGCCTTGTACCACCTTAGCCACGGATTGCTGGCTTAAAATATCTTGTTGGTATTCGTGAACATCGTGGGCGGTAACAGTCACCGATGGTCCTTGGCTATAGAGTCCCAATGGATATTTTTGTAACAATAAATAAGCCGTCATCATTTTGGTCACACTGCCAACAGGAATCGGCTGATTTGGGCCGGCAGCGCCCACTTTGCCACCAGGGCTAAGAGCTAAATATGACTCCGGACCACCTGGCCAGTCCATCTGCAATGCTGTCGCCATATGTGGGGGTGTGAGCGTTGACGTCAAGGTGGCGGCCCCCACGGGTCGACCAATTTGTATCCCTAATGCCCCAACCACGACAACACCAATCCCCGCCAAATATGTCCATTTTGCCACAGCGATCCCTCTTTCCTAAAAATCGACAAATCATGAAACAGAATTCCACAAATAAAAAACGCCCAGGATGCGCCCTGGGTTACCACTTTTATGATGTGTTGTACCAAAATCCTGTTAGACTGTGGGAATCTGTCTTTTCGTGGTCAGCACAATGGCCGCGCCCACAAATACGGCATACACGACAAGTCCCATGACGATAACAACAGGCCATGGTAAGTGACCGTAAGTGGCTAAAACTGTTCCCGCTACAGCAAAAAACGTGGCGATCATGCCCCAAATGGCCGTAGTAGTGTAAGCTCGCACTCCTTGATGACCTGAAGATAAATAAATAAAAACCAAAGAGGTGAGAAATACTGCTGGAAATCCGGATAAAATTCCGGAAAGAAACGGAGCGGCCCGGGTTACAAGACTGACCGAAACAACAATCAATCCCCCAACAACAAAACGAATGATTGACACCATAATGATGCCTCCTTCAGTGATATAAACAGGGACAACCTCTAAGCATGCGTGTAAGGGTAAATTCTTGAGAAACGCTAGAAACTTAAAGTGATTGCATCACCGCAACCGTTAAACCGGCGATGGTTCCCCAAAACAATAGCAGCGATCCAAAAGCCCAATGAAAACGCTGATGCTTGAAAACATATGGAGCAACTAAGGTGACAGCCATTCCGGCAATCAACGACACGCCCCCGCCCATCGCCATTTGGCGGAGAATACGATCTAAATGCGGTCCGTTATGGGCCAGAGCTCCCACAATCAAAGCCGATGTAAACACGGCCGGAAATCCCGCCAAAAATCCTCCAGCTTTACCACCTACTTTTTTCGTAAGCCACGTTGCAAATGAAACCGCGAAACCACCCATTAAGAACTTCAATAGAAGATCCATGACCTCATTCACCTCATAATTAAGACTACAATGAATTCTCCACGTCGTCTAAGATGGTTTTGTTATAATTGTGCATAGGAAAAATCTATGTCTAGGAAAACGAGGCAATTGCCGATGGAACTTAAACAACTCGAGTATTTTGTAGCTGTCGCGGATCATAAAAGCATCACGAAGGGTGCGGCCAGTCTATATGTGTCCCAACCCACCATTAGTCAACAAATCAAGTTATTGGAAGAAGAATTGGGCCACCCTTTATTTATCCGCCATGCTCAAGGCGTCGAACTCACCGATGATGGGGCCACGCTGCTTCGCTATGCTCTTCGCGTGTTACAAAATGTTGATGACGCCAAAGCCGAAATTCAAGGAGCCTCTTCCGCTCATGGAACCATTGCAATGGGCGTGTTACCCACTCTCACCCGTTCCATTCTTCCCACTGTAATTCGTCAATATCAACGAATGCATAAAGACATCCAATTTGCAGTAACAGAAGGCAGCTCTCAACGCCTGTTAAAATCCATTACAGCGGGTGATCTTCATCTCGCTTTAGTCGATTTACCTTTAAGCGATCCTCTCTTGGCTGTTGAAACCCTGTGGACAGAAGAGCTGATTCTTATTACGCCCCACGCGATGCCTTTGCCGCCAGGCCCCTTGTCATTAGAACAGGTCCGTCACCTGCCTTTCATTACAATGGAACCGGGTTATGGACTTCGTGATGCGTTGTTTCGCATGGCCCAAGCCCGTGGTTTTAATCCCCACATCGTTCATGAACTCACGAGCATTGGCGCCATTATTGGTTTTGTGGAACACGGTTTTGGGATTAGTGTGGTACCTGAACGTACAGTGGAATTAGAAATTCAATCCCGCCGCATTGGCTTTGTGCGCCTAGCAGAAAGCAATACGCGAGACATTGGTATGATTTGGCGCGCGCATAGACGCCTACCTGATCCCGTGCAAACGTTTTTGGCATTTCTTCGCAGCTATGGATGGCAATCTAAGTAACATTTTGAGAGGTTTTGGGAATTTATCTCCTAAATCTGAGAAAAAACGTGATAAATGGTCATTGCACGTGTCAAATGGTTCTATTGGGTAATAATTGGTCTCTACATATAATGACAAATTAATCGTTATTTCGTATAGTGTGTCCGACTCCACGCGCCGAATCGTAATTTTTGTAATTACGTACGGGGGATTACTAGGATTTTATCCTAGGGTGAATCGTTTGCCATAACGGGCAAATGTAGGGCTCCTTCAGCCCGAACCAGTGAACTAACCTCGAAGGCAATATCCGAAGGAAGGGAGCCTATTTCTTGAATCTTTTACGGTCAAAAAAAGTCGCTGCGAGCATTGCAGTAGGCTTATTGTCTGTGCCTGCGGCCATTAGTATGTTAACTGTGTCGGCATCATCTACTGTGACACTCGCATCTGCCAACACCAGTGCCGCCCCGAAATTTTTATCCGCGCGTTATTACACCGTGCAACCTGGGGACACATTAAGTGGTATTGCATATCGGTTCCATACTTCCGTTGCGACATTAGTCGCCTTAAATCACATTAGTAATCCTAATGCGATTTATGTCGGACAAGTCCTGCGCATTAGCAATGCAGCGTCCAGCACAGCCTTAGGTTCGGGAACAACTAGTGCTTCTCTCACTTTTGATACCGCCCATTCGACGACCTATACTGTGCAGCCCGGTGACACCTTAGGCGGTATTGCGGCTCGGTTCGGAGTTACCGTCGCAGAACTCGTGGCATGGAATCATATAGCGAACCCGAACCTCATCGCTGTCGGACAAGTTCTCGTGATTGGTACAACATCTGGTTCGACAAGTTCTAGCGCTAGTCCCGCATCTTCTCCTGCCAGTTCTTCCTCTACAACATATACGGTTCAGGCCGGCGATACCTTGGGATTAATTGCCCAAAAATTCGGAATTTCATGGCAGACTTTGGCTTCCTATAATCACTTGGCGAACCCAAATGTGTTATATGTTGGCGAAGTCCTCCAAATCCCCGGTAATGGACAAGCCTCATCGAGCGCCACGGTTCAATTGCCTGCTCAAAATGCGTCGGTCAGTTTTGGACAGGCTATTGTTAACACCGCGGAACATCTTTTAGGTATTCCATATGTCTGGGGAGGAACGACGCCCGCCACGGGATTTGATTGTTCGGGATTGGTCTATTATGTTTTCCGGCAAAACGGTGTGCCCATGCCGCGCACGAGCTGGGCTCAGTACTCTTATGTGACCAAAATCGCCAAATCGCAGTTGCAACCCGGAGATCTCGTGTTCTTTAGCACAGATGGTCCCGGTGCATCCCATGTTGGCATTTATATTGGAGCCGATCCGGCCTTAGGCTATTCTCAGGCCTTTATCGAAGCTCCAGAACCAGGCCAAACGGTGCGCATATCAAACCTCAATAGTCCCTATTATCTGGATCACTATTATGGCGCAGGCACTGTAAACCCGTAACCCTAATACAAAACTCAGACGAAGACTTCGGTCTTCGTCTCTTTTTTTTCTAAATAAGTATTCTCGCGATATTCCTTTCCTCACTGAGAAACAACGTTATCACGTCATGACATAAGTCATATCATTAAGTTAAAATTAGTAATGTTAGTTTATGTCTGGGCGCCTTTTAGGATAAATCTTTGCCTTGTCCCAAAAGCCAAAAACAGTGGCCAATTTATTTACAAAGGACCCTATCCACACTAGGGAGCATACTGATAAACTGTTTTTGAGCCGGCAGCATAATCAGTCAGAGAGCGAAGGAGAACAATATGGGAAAAATTTTTGATAAACTCCTACCGGAGCATGAAGCCTTCATTTCCCGGCAACCGATTTTCTTTGTGGCCACAGCTCCTCTCACTGCACAAGGCCATGTCAATCTCTCCCCCAAAGGCTATGATGTGTTCCGGATTTTTTCTCCCACACAAGTGGGATATCTTGACCTCACGGGAAGCGGCAATGAAACCGCCGCCCATATTTTAGAAAACGGACGCATTACCTTCATGTTTATGGCGATTGAAGGTCCCCCTCAAATCCTCCGGCTGTATGGAAGAGGATATTCCGTCCGTCCCACTGATTTAAAGTGGGAGGAACTTTCTACATCCTTTCCCACTCACTATCCCGGAATCCGTCAAATTATTATGGCAACCATCCACCAGGTGAGTACATCTTGCGGTTATGGCGTGCCCTATTTATCTTATCAAGGTGACCGGGATACCCTCTCACGGTGGGCCCAGGCCAAAGGACCAGACGGCATTATCCACTATCAGCAAACTAAAAATCGGCACAGTTTAGACGGGATTCCCACGAATATTTGCCAGGAATAAGGAAACGATTGGCGCTCGATTGATCACAAAGTCAAGCTTCCGAGGAGCAAAACAATCGCGATGATATAAACGGAGAAACTAGGATTTAATCGACATAGCCAATAATGCCGCGCAACGCCTTGAGAACCCGTTCATAATGCCCGGGGTGAAAGGCATCTGCAGGCGGCAATTGATCCATCGTAAACCAGTCTGCCAGAAGAATTTCTTCAGGTTGGGGTTTAATCGTCCCACCAATTTTGTGGCCGCGAATGACGATATGATATAAATGATGCGATAGAACCCGGCGGTCCATCCAATTGTCAAAAACTCCAACCACATTATCAGGCTTCATATGAATGCCGGTTTCTTCTTCAACTTCCCGAATCACGGCGGAACTAGGACGTTCGCCAACCTCAACCGCACCTCCGGGCAATGCCCACTTTTCTGTATCTTTGCGCTGGATTAACAAAATCGCATCGCCCTGAATGACCGCCCCATCCACACCAACTTTGGGAGTGACCGGCGTGATATCACTTAATAACGGAGCATCGTCCGGTAATCCTCCCAATATGCGGGCTAATTTATGAATTCGGGCATAACGTGCTTGATCATAAACATTGTCGGCATAATGTTGTCCGTCCAACGCCAACGCTTCAAGAATTTGGCCAATTCGAGCGGGTGTGAGTCTCTGATCTTCACTTTTCACGACATATCCCCCCAGGATCAACGAGAAATGGCCATTCTCAATCCATCTTCCCCTTAACGGGCTCACCTTATTTTAGCAATTTCTCGAATGGGGTGAAAAATACACCTATCCGCGCACCCGCGCATCGTGCAATACGCGTTCCACCATGCGCTTTAACACTTTAATGTTATCGGGAACCGTCACAATATATGTACCTGTCTCGTCATATCCGATGTATTCCATCGATTGCGCATCATATTGCAAGGCATGGGCCACAAAGTATTCAACGTATGTTTTCGGACATTGATGTCGAGCCTTTAACCGCATAAATAGCGCAGCCGACATTTTCCCGATAATGTCCACAGCGATAATAGGCACACCCTCGCAAGTTTGGACTCCTAATTTCCAGTAGACATAACCCTGGTCGAGCCATACGGGTTCTTTGGCAGTTGCCTTAAGCGTGAAGATACACCCCCTTCGGTCCGCTAATAAATCGATTCAAGATTCGACATTCACAAATGATTTTCCTGCCCACCGGAACATTGACAAAAAACTTCTTCTTGCTTCCAATATATTCGCATTAATCCGGAGCGATATCATTTGCGTATTGCCGATATTCTCCATTATTTTTTATGGTACCACGTGAAGCGATTATGAGGACATTAATCTGATCAACTTTTTAGGGATTATTGGGCTTTACAGCGCACGCGGTTCAAGACAGATATTCGTATCTTCTATCGCATACTCATATTGCGTGAATAAAACCTTTGGAACTGTCAATTCCATGATTTCCGGTACATCGTCGATCAAACGGGAGACGCGAAGAAAAAAATCGGTTAATCTCTCTACTATATCTGTTAACGCCGTGAGACTCTCTTCTTCGAGAATTCCGTGAGCTAATGCCATGGCATCACGATCAGTCAAAGGAATCAAGCGGCTATGAGCCATTGGAGAGGTGGTGGTTCGCACCGTTAAAACCGGGCCAAATAGCGAATCAATATGACAGTAAAGAGACATTTGCAAGGCCAAAGTTTTTCGGTCAAAAGAGGAAGAGGAAGACGCCAGACCCGCTAATGCCAAGAGTTCGAGAGCTTTTTGTGGCCCAATCCAAACCGCGGTATCTGTCTGCCACGCACGCGCCAACGCCCGGGCTTGCGTCATATGAACTCGGTCTAAATCAGGCAAATGACCCAAAGGTTGTCTGCGGTATGCGGCATAATGGCTCACTTGAACAAGTGCTCGTACTGCCAGTTCCGGAAACGGGTACACCGGAATCCGGAAGGAGTTTCCACGAATATAGTCAATGGGACCTGGGCCGGTCATCAAAAAGTTAGCCACAATCGGTTTGATGAGACCTACGTCCGTGACGGCGTCACGAATAGCTGCTGAAACTCCGGCTGCCTCAGAAATTCCAACCGGAATAAAGAGGACAATAATCGCATCTACAGTCGAATCCTTCAACGCAGCATGGACTTCGTCATAATACCTTGGGGCCAAAGCCGTAAATCCTAAGTCAATAGGGGGATGAGCCAATCGCATGCCGCCGGCCTTTAAAGCATCCACGGTAATGACAGCGGCACCGGAAGCATTAGCAATAACTTGCACGCGTTTTCCCGTCGGCAAAGGCATTGAGCTCAATAACGCGGCGACATCAAATAATTCTTGCAATGTATCGGCACGGATAATCCCGGTTTGTTGAAATAGCGCTTTAACAATATTGTCATCGCCAAAATGTTGGGACGCCATCTCAGGAGAAAATACCGCATCAGAACTGCGCGCGCTTTTTACCACTAAAATTGGCTTATGTTGCGTGATCCGGCGTGCAATGCGGGAAAATTTTCTCGGGTTACCAAAGGATTCCAAATAGAGCAAGATCATTTCTGTCGCTGGATCATCTTCCCAATATTGCAGGAGATCGTTAGAAGACACATCCGCTTTATTGCCTGTACTGACAAAAGAGGAAACACCCACACCCATGCGGGTCGCATAGTCAAGAATGGCAATCCCCAAGGCTCCCGATTGACTCGCGATAGCCACCATTCCTTGGGGAGGCAAAGTCGGTGAAAAACTGGCGTTCATACGGACTAAATCGCTCGTGTTAATAATTCCCAGTGAATTAGGACCCACCAGACGAATTCCTTCGTGTCTCAACATTTGTGTAATAGATTGTTCCAATTGGGCACCCGCTTCATCTTGATCGGAAAATCCTGCTGATGTAATGAGCACCGCACGCACACGCGCTTCAATGCAATCCGTCACCACGTGGCTGACCAAGTCCCTGGGAACCACAATCACAGCTAAATCTACAGGATCTGGAATGTCTTTAACCGAAGGATAAGCTTTAACACCTAAAATGGCCCTGGCACTAGGGTTCACCGGATAGACTACGCCGGTGAATGACGCGTTTAAAACATGTTGCAATAGTAAATGACCAAGCCGGTGTGAATCGCGTGATGCCCCAATAATCGCGACGACAGATGGTTCAAAAAATGCGCGTAATGAGGCAGCCGTGGCGAGCTTTTCCCTGGCACCGGCTAATGCATGGATGCGTTCTGTCTGCTGCAACGGCAGAACCAGGTGAATGACGCCAGAATCCTGTTGTTCATGAATTTCATAGCCACTATCTTGGAAAACGCGCAACATGGCTTGATTTTCGCTGAGAACATAGGCCTCAAACTGGAGGACGCCCCGTCTCCATGCTAGTTCAGCCAAATGTTCCAGTAACAACGTGCCAAGTCCCCGTCCTTGAATGCGCTCATCAACAAAAAAAGCCACTTCAGCGGTCGTATCCGACACCATAATATAATGACCAATGCCTAAAATTTGTTTTTGACTCACACAGACTAATGCCTTACCCCGTCCCCCAGCCGATATCATGCGGTCAATTTCGGCATCGTCCACTTCTTTCACCATGTGAAAAAATCGGTGATAGAGAGCATCCGGGGACGCATTGCGAAATAATTCGCGTAACATTTCCCGATCGGCATCTGTAGGACGTGCTTCCCTAAGATCAGCAACCCTCCCGTCTCGCAAAATTATCCGCGCCATGGTTAATCCCTGCCCTCCGTCAGTGCCTCTTCTTCATTATGAACTTCCGCCAAGAATACTTATAATGAAATAAAAAGAGTGGATGCGAAAATGACGCAATTAGCAAAGTTTGTTTATTCACCCTCATATACTCAATATGATTTCGGCCCGTCTCATCCCTTTAACCCGATGCGGCTTGTTGCAACCAAAAGCTTAATTGACACCATGGGCTTATTAACCCCTTATGACACGATCATACCGGATTCTGCAACCTTTGACGAACTCTTTTTGATTCATCGCCCCGACTATATTGACATGGTACAGCGTTTTCAAACACGTGAAGACACACTAAATCCCAATCTTCTGCACTTAGCTCAAGAGTATGGGTTGGGAACAGAAGACGATCCTGTCTTTCCACAAATGCACCTAGCGGGCTCCCTAGCCGTCGGCGGAACTCTCACAGCCGCTCGCCTTGTGGCCAGTGGTCAGGTGCTTCATGCTCTTAATATTGCGGGGGGTTTACATCACGCCAAAAGAGCCTCGGCCTCGGGCTTTTGCATTTATAATGATGTCGCTGTTGCGATCAAATGGCTTCGACAACACACTTCGTGGAAAATTGCCTATATTGACACCGATGCACATCACGGTGATGGTGTACAACAAGCATTTTATGACGACCCTAATGTCCTTACCATTTCGATGCATGAGACAGGACAATATCTATTCCCAGGTAGTGGCAGTGTGGAAGAACTGGGAATCGGTGCTGGCTACGGCTTTTCCCTCAATCTTCCCTTGCGCCCCTATAGCGACGATGAATCCAGCCTCGAAAGTCTGTTGTCGGTTGTTCCTCAAGCCTTAGCCGTTTTTCAACCGGATCTCATTGTGAGTCAACATGGCTGCGACGGACATTTTTGGGATCCGTTAACCGATTTATTGGCCTCTACCTATTTTTATGCCCAAGTTCCGTTGCTCGTGGATTCCTGGGCACACCAATTTAGCCAAGGGCGCTGGATTGCCGTAGGCGGTGGCGGGTATGAACTGTTACGGGTTGTGCCCCGGGCATGGACGTTATTATGGGCGCAAATGATTCACCAGCCTTTAGCCGATTCCGCCATGATTCCGTCTTCGTGGCTGGAACAGTGGCAATCTTCTTCTCCGCAACCCTTACCTCGTAACTTCTTGGACCCCATGGAAGTTCGGCCGACCACGCCAGGATCCTTCGCGATAGCCCAACAAAACCGCCAAACCATTTACCATCTCAAACAACTTGTTTCTTGGTTGCAATAACCTTGGATCAACAATATTAAAAAAATTTAACAGATTCTTATGTTAAGTCCATATCATCCAAAACAAACCGTGCTATAATGTAATTGACAAATATGTGAATGATTTCACAAGGAGGAATAATGATGACTCACTCCAACGAAGAATTGTGCCCGGTTTGCCACCAATATCCCGTACGATATCAAACGCTAAAAATTACTGGAGATGTTTACGCAATTTGTGACAATTACCCCGAATGTTCTTATGTTAGCCGGCTTGAAACCCCGGCACAAGATTGGGCAACCATGCGGCCTTCTGCCTAAATCTCAAAATCTTGACTTCATGGCAAAACACCCCACCATCACGGCGGGGTGTTTTGCGGTGCAGGGATTTAATCCGTAACCGCCCCTTGGCTGCTGCTCGACACTAGTTTACGGTATTTGGCCAGAACGCCATGCGTATATTTCGGAGTGGGCGGTTGCCACTTTTGACGACGGCGTTCAATTTCTTCCTCGGGCACATTAAGTTGTAAAAGACGTTTGTCCGCATCAATGGTAATAGAATCCCCTTCTTGGACTAAAGCGATCGTCCCCCCAACATAGGCTTCAGGGGCTACGTGTCCCACCACTAAACCATATGTGCCTCCAGAAAACCGTCCATCCGTAATCAGCCCCACGCTATCTCCTAGGCCCGCGCCAATTAAGGCTGATGTGGGAGACAACATTTCCCGCATTCCGGGTCCTCCCTTGGGCCCTTCATAACGAATGACAATCACGTCACCGGGATGAATCTGATTAGACAAGATCGCTTCCATGCAGGATTCTTCTGAATCAAACACGCGAGCCGGACCGGTAATATGGTGTTGCTTAATTCCCGAAATCTTGGCTACCGCCCCTTCTTCCGCCAAATTCCCCTTAAGAATGCTTAAATGGCCACTCGGGTAGACCGGATTACTCCAGGAATGAATCACATCTTGATCAGCCCGGGGTTCAGGAGGAACGTCTTGCAACAAATCTCCTAATGTTTCACCAGTAATGGTTAGGACATCGCCATGAAGGAGTCCCCGGTCCAACAACATGCGCATCACTTGCGGAATGCCTCCGGCCCGGTGAAGGTCGGTAGCCACATAACGACCTGAGGGTTTGAGGTCACATAATACCGGCACACGCTGCCGAATGACCTCAAAATCATCGAGACTTAAGGGCACTTCCGCGGCGTGAGCAATCGCTAACAGATGCAAGACCGCATTGGTTGAACCGCCTAAAGCCATAACAACCGATATCGCATTTTCAAAAGCTTTTCGGGTCAACAAATCCCGGGGACGAATATTCTTCTTAATCGCATTAACCAATATCTTGGCCGACAACTCGGCACTATCCGCTTTTTCATCATCTTCCGCCGTCATCGTAGAGGAATATGGAGCGCTAATGCCCATCGCTTCAAACACAGAAGACATCGTATTGGCGGTATACATTCCCCCACAAGAGCCCGCGCCAGGACAGGCACGCCGTTCAACTTCAAGCAGTTCTTGATAGTCAATGCGCTGGGCAACATATTCTCCCACCGCTTCAAAACTACTGACAATGGTTAAATCACGTCCCCGGTAATGTCCCGGTTTAATCGTTCCCCCATAGACGAAAATGGCAGGAATATTCATGCGGGCAAACGCTATCATGGCCCCAGGCATGTTCTTGTCGCATCCGCCAATGGCCAAAACGCCATCCATACGCTGCGCTTGGCAGACCGTTTCAATGGAATCGGCAATCACTTCACGGGATACTAAGGAATAATGCATTCCTTCGGTTCCCATTGAGATTCCATCACTGACGGTCGGGATACCGAACACTTGCGGCATAGCACCCGCTTCCCGTAACGCACGTTCCGCTCGCTCCGCTAATCCTCCTAATCCGATGTTACAAGGGGTAATACTACTGAATCCATTAGCAATCCCCACAATCGGCTTTTCAAAATCGTCATCTCCAAAACCTACCGCCCGTAACATGGCACGGTTGGGAGAACGTTGAATACCTTGAGTAATTGCGCGGCTACGCAAATTTTCCATGAGCATCGTATCCTTTGTGAGTGGTATTGAGAGGCAGTTAAAATATTTTCATAGATTATACCATACACTGTTTATTCACATTGCTTTGATTTTTTTACACAAGACGACGCGCATCTATCGTGCCCCCTCGTATGGGCATGCGCATTTGTCCTCGAAAAAAACGAAAAGGCCCTTCCAGGCCTCACGTTATCAAACTTATTTTGGAACTTCCCCTTTTGGGATTACGAGACTTGTTTATCACGAAGATGAATGACAATGCGTGAATCACGTGGGGAATTTTGCGCGTTCTTCAACAGCTGGCGGCAGTAGCGCCCCGATCCATAAGCAATCGTCCATACTAATACCAGGCCGGCCCCGGCAACAACCACCACGAAAGCTATAATAATACCACTTAAGAACATCACAAAAGGCATCTGCATTTCCCCCTTTATTATAAATAACGCCACAAATGTGCTAAGGGTTTCCTCTAGACGGCCTTTTGTTGAAATTTTTATGTCATTGCGTGGCTATAGAAGATAAGACTGCAATGTATTGCGCAAATCTTTTTCGGAATGAGCGACTCGCCACTTGGGATCCTTGGGCCATAGGGGCTCAGGCACATACCATAGAGCCTGGATAAACTCAATCCCGCTTTGCCGAGCGGCTTCTTGGTCATTCATCGTATCCCCAATTAAAATAGCATCTTGAGCGGAAACATCTAATGCTTGCAGGACTTTAACGATCCCATCGGGGTGAGGTTTCGGGCGCTCAACATCCTGAGCAGTAATAATCATGGAGAAGTAATGGGATAACTGGAAATAATCAAGGGTTAAACTCGTGGTATCCCGTTCTTTATTGGTCACGATCGCTAAGGGGATATGCTGCTGGTGTAATTCTTTCAATAATTGAAGGACCCATGACTCGATCTGCAGCTGATCGTGCCCCTGCACATAACAGGCAAGGTAATCTTGCAAGACTTTTTCCCATTGGTCACCAAATTCGCGACGAAAAATAATCGATTCACCGGGACCAAAAAGCTTGTGCACCGCTTCCGTCGAAATGTCTGTATTCCCATACTTCTGAAACATCTTCTGAAAGCATGCCGTGATCAAGGGCACGGTGTCGAGCAGCGTGCCATCTAAGTCGAATAATACAACAGCCAAAATAAACCTCCCATCTACTGGTCTTTATCGAGATTTTTCACCGTAAAGCGTAATTCATGACTGCGGGGGAATTCTCTGGGAATGATATCTTTTAGTATAGCTTGAGCTTCACGTTCATCAACCTGCCACTCTTGACGGACATAGCCGTCTTCTGCAACCCGCAACTGTCCCTCCTTGGTCCGTTCCACATGAACGGCCCGATCCTTCTTGAAATTGAGAATTTCCAGTCGCGTTTGAGGTTTTAAGCGGTGGACCATTTGAATGGCGGTTTTTACGGCACTCCGTGCTGCAACCTTACTCATGAGATATCACCCCCTTTAATTTCTTTAGTTTACCAAGTTAAATTTTATTTGGCCATGTAATCCAACAGCTATTTCGATTTCGACCAGGCTGTGGAAACAGCCTGTGGCAAGGGGGACTTTAAACTGTGCCAGATCATGCCCGCAATCACCAGGCCTATGCCGATCACGTCATATCCTCTGAGAGTCCCCGACAAGTGAAGAATTTGCGCCAAAACCACCGTGAAAACGATTTCCATAGACTGTGTGGCTTCAATTTTTGCAAGCATAACGGGATGCCCTTGAGCCTGGTCGGTAGCCCCAAAGAACAGGGCTGTCGCTATCACGCCGGATGCCATGGCCACAATAAACGTCTGTTCCCATTGCCAAACAGGTGGAGGGCCAACCGTTTTTATCCCTATTCCCGCTAAGACGATCCAAAATGGTAAACTGCCCAGCGTCATGCCTAAAATCCGGGCGGGTGCACGTACTTGCCCTCGTGTTGACGCCATCATTTGGCGATTACCTAAGGGATATGCCAAGGCGGCCACCATGACAGCAATTAAACTGCCCACTTCCTGCCCGCTCATAGAGAATTGGCCGTGCCATTGTACTAAAAAAACGCCCGACAAGATTAAGACAGAAGGCCAAAGGGACCGCCAGGGAATAGGTTGGTGGGTTGTCACAGGAACTAACAAGCTACCGAATACGATGGTTAATTGGAATGTTGCAGCGATCGCCCACGATGGGCCATATTGCGCGGCATATGTGAGAGGCCCATAAAATAATCCGAAACCAACCGTACCCCAGATTATCCACGGCCAAATATTTTTACGCATAATCCGGATCAAGGATCCTAACTCACGCTGGAATATCACCCACAAGAGAAAGAGCGGAACCGTATAAAAATAGCGAAGGCTGCTACTGAAAAGCCAGCTTCCGCCATGAACCGCCATCAGTTGATTCACCACAAAGGTACTGGCAAAAAACAAAGAGGCTAAAACTCCCAAGCCAATAGCTTTCAAAACACTGCCCCCTGTTAATAGCCGCTATGACAAAGAGATAGTGCGTATGCCATCTGCTGTAAATGCCGTCACCGCCCAGATTCCACATTCTCGGGCCAAGGTTTTGGCTTCATCAAAGTATAGTCCCACATTTTCCGGCTCATGCGCATCGGAGGCCAACGTCACACGTAAATGCGCTTTCGCCGCTTCTTGCAGTAGAAGCGGGTGCGGGTAAATTTCTTTGATAGGCCGGCGCAATCCAGCGGTATTAATTTCTAAAGCGACCTGATGATCGGCTAAGGCTTCCACAAACAAGCGGTACCACGGCCTTAACACGTCATCAGGAACTTTCGCTAGTCCATAAATTTTGGGTAAATCAGGATGGGTTATGGCTTGAAATAGTCCCGATCTCACCGCTTTAATCGAATACTGGTAGTATTTCGCCCATATCTCCTCTGAATCTCTTACCAGATATTGATCTTTCATGTCACTGACATCAAGTCCAAAGTCATCAATGAAATGAATAGACCCGAGAACAAAGTCCCAGGAATATTGCCGTAAATATTCGCGGATTCCATCTTCCTGTTCGGGGACATAATCCATTTCCAATCCCACCGCAATAGGATACTTATGCCGTACCTGGTCAAGAAATGCGGTGTACCCGTTAAGAGGATATAAGCAGCGTTCTTTAGACCAATCTCCGGGCAATAACCCGGCACTTTCCAAAAAGCGATAGCCATGTTCAACAATGCCTAGTCCCTCAACATGCCGTGAAGTCGCGACGGCAAGAAATTGTTCTAACCAGGATTCGGGATATTCGAGGGGTGAATAGGGGCCATGCTCCATGTGTACATGTTGATCAAACCACATTCACTGTCGTCTCCTTCAGACCTGCTATTTCGACGCATTTTACTCATACCAATGAGATTCATCATATTTGGTATAGGTAGCGATAAAGGCCGAAACGTAGGCTATAGTCATGGATAGCCCCATAATTAAGACACCGAGTTGTTGATCTGCCAACGCTGAAATCCCAAAAATTCTCGGGGCATGAATATAAAACTTATAAAAGGGTGCCGTGGTGTCAATAATGTAAACCAGTGCTGGCATCATCAAATCAAAATTAAAGAAAATGTATACGAGCTGATAACCCCGGGAAATCATGCCCAATTCTGGCAGAGTTCCGGCTTTTCGCACCACACTTAATTTGCGAGCTCCTTTTTGCAATACAGGAGACATGACCGGCCACCACATAAAAATGGCCGAAAATAACATGACATACGACTCTAAAACATAAACCCAGTCGTTCCGCAAACTGGCATCCAAAAACGGAGGCCACTCAATAGCCGAGAAAATCACATTAAATGTGATTATGGCAAACGGAGGATTGGTTGCCACACGTAAGACCTTGTACCAAAATCGGGTTTTCCACAAACTTTGAATCATCCATTGGGGAATTCCCGCTAATAGCAACGGTGGCAAGACCATGCTTAATAGAGCATATTGAACCATATGTCCAGAAAACAAATAATCATCCGCGATTAACTTTAATGGTGTCCCCATGGCTAAATAGAAGACCACTAAGGCGGAGATAAAATAAACCTTTTGCATGGTTGGCACCGGCGGAAGATTTTCGCCAAAGCGGTGTTTTAATGGTCCTAACAATTGGAAATATACAACCAGCAAAATGATGACTAGGAGCATCACTTCTGGATGCCATAACGCAAAAAAGTTATAATGCTGAAACAGAAATGCCATGATAGACCCTCACTCATTCTAGTTGAAAACCATTTATTCCTCCATTATAGCCAATTCTTTTGATGTTCCCACAAAATATCAGTCTCTGGACGCCATTAACCCAATACCGGCGCTTTACGAAGTTTTGTGGCTTGCTCAAAAGCAAAGGCCAGTTGGATGAGGAGCGATTCCTGAAAAGCGCCAGCTGTAAAGGTCAACCCCAATGGCTTTCCCGTTTGGGTATACCCCATGGGTACCGTAATAGAAGGATAGCCAGCTCTAGCGGCAATGTCTGCTCCCCGGTTATTGATAAATACTAACGCATCGAGGCGATAATCCTCGAGGGTCTTGTCAATGCCTTGACGTTGTGACCACTTTAAATCACGTTGTCGGGCCATAAGATAGCGGGCATCAGTCAATCGTCCCTGGGTTGCGAAGGATTCCATTAAAACTGATTGTCCATAGCGCAAAGCTTCTTGACTATGGGCATTGTTGAAATCTATCACATCTTTGAGTGTTTTGGGCCCCTTGCTTGTCCACTTGTTTAAATAAGCATTTAATGCGGCAGGAAATTCGTAAAGAAGCACATCATAAGTCCAGTTTTCGTTGGCCGTTTCAATATCCGCGGGATCCACAATATCAGCGCCAGCGTCACGCAGGATATTAAGAGCGTGATTAAAGATCGCCAGTTCTTCATCACTTGCCTGATCAAGATAACGTTGCCGGGGAACGCCTAAACGTCTTTTTTTCAATCCATCCGCGATCAAATCTCTGCGGTAGTCAGGAAATCCTGGTGCCAGGGCCGTCACGGGATCTTCAGGGTCAAACCCTTGGATGACGGTTAACAAAATCGCCGCATCCGTCACCGTCGTCGCCATAGGACCGGCTGTATCTTGTGAATACGCAATGGGTACGATACCGGACCGGCTGACTAATCCAATTGTGGGTTTGATTCCTACCAACGAATTCTGGCTTGAGGGGCTCAATATGGATCCGGATGTCTCTGTACCTAAAGCTACCGGTGCAAATCCTGCCGCGATAGCGGCTCCAGATCCCGAACTCGATCCGCCTACATCAAAAATTCCCGGGCCATAGGGATTCATAACTTGTCCCCCATAGGAGCTGTAACCATTAGGCATATGATCGGACATGAAGTTAGCCCATTCTGTTAAGTTGGTCTTTCCTAAAATCATGCCACCGGCCCCGCGAATTTGCTTAATCACAAAGGCATCTCTTACGGCATAATTATCTTTAAGAGACAAAGATCCGGCTGTCGTGTGCATATCCCCACCAACAGCAATATTGTCTTTCACTAATACGGGCACACCAGCTAACAGTCCCCCGGGTTGGTAACGTGCTATGCGATCGGCACGATCAGCCTCGGCGAATACATGCGGATTCAATTCCAAGACAGCATTTATCCGCTCATTGTGCTCGGCAATGGTGGTTAAGAATTCCCATAGCCACTCTTGGGCACTGGTTTTCCGCTGCCTCCAGCGGTCTTGAAATGTCGTAATCAGAGACATGTTGGGTAGGCCTGAATCTTAGAGGAGACGTTTAATCGAAAACATTGAGCGCATTATGTGTCTTAATTTCTGGCAAGAACAGCGTGTCATGCCTTCAGATTTTGCCTCTAAAAACCAGGCGTTCCTCCTCTCGGGTGTCATTGGTTCTTATTTGAAGATACTTAGAAGTTTATTGTATAAGATCCCACAGATTTATCCTGTTGTCAGCCATCCAGCAAATATGTAGGCTCTTTTTGATTATAAAACTCCTTTCCATCACCGAACATAAAAATATCAGGCTCCACGCACGGGATTCCCGTGGCCTGTGAGCAGTTTTCCTGCTCCCGCCATTTAAGATATTAGTGCCAGAACGCGCATCATTTGACGCAGATACCCCATAGGGGTATCATGAATTCGAATTATGGCCAAGGAATCTCTGACCAGAGTTCGCAATATCTTAGCGTGTTGTGTTGTCATATGACGGCAAAAGCGTCAGGATATGATAAGAGGGCTCGATATTTTTAAGCTATTACGGGAAAATAACATATCATGACTATTTAACCAACGAGGTGAAATTATGGATGCTCGCAAAGTCATCATTTTAGGAACCGGTCCGGCAGGGCTTACCGCAGCCATTTATGCAGCTCGCGCTAATCTCAGTCCTTTAGTCATTGAAGGCAATGAACCCGGCGGCCAACTGACTCTAACAACCGAAATTGAAAATTTTCCTG
The DNA here is from genome assembly GCF_001280565.1 of Sulfobacillus thermosulfidooxidans. Taxonomy (NCBI): domain Bacteria; kingdom Bacillati; phylum Bacillota; class Clostridia; order Eubacteriales; family Clostridiales Family XVII. Incertae Sedis; genus Sulfobacillus; species Sulfobacillus thermosulfidooxidans. Next base: position 164,679 of record NZ_LGRO01000002.1, read on the forward strand.
GATTCCCTGATGCCATCATGGGACCCGATTTGATGGAAAATATGCGGAAACAAGCCGAACGATTTGGAGCGGAATTTGTTTTTGGAATGGCAACCTCTGTGGATTTACAAACTCGTCCATTCCGCGTTGTGGTCAATGAGGCCGACGAATTTTTTGCGGAATCGCTCATTATTTCTACAGGTGCCTCGGCGAAAATGCTTGGCATTCCAGGAGAAGCTGAAGCGTTGGGTCACGGAGTCTCCACATGCGCGACATGTGATGGATTCTTTTTCCGTGACAAGAAAATCATTGTCGTTGGCGGTGGCGATTCTGCAATGGAAGAAGCTACATTTCTCACCAAATTTGCGTCGGAGGTCACCATTGTACACCGCCGTGATACCTTGCGCGCATCCAAAGTTATGCAAGAACGAGCCCATAACAATCCGAAAATAAAGTGGATGATGGATGTCACGCCAGTATCTGTGAAGTCTGAAAACAATCATGTTGTCGGACTCGAAGTTCGAGATAACAAAACGGGAGAGACCAAAGTCTTAGAAACAGAAGGGATTTTTGTCGCAATCGGGCATAACCCCAATACTGCTTTTCTCAATGGCCAGGTCGAAACCGATAAGGTGGGATACATCATTACAAACCCGCATAATACGGCGACAAGCGTTCAAGGCGTGTTTGCTTGCGGAGACGTGATGGACTCCCATTATCGTCAAGCCATCACGGCCGCGGGTAGCGGCTGTCGCGCTGCGATGGATGTAGAAAAATATCTCGAAGGTTCGTTTGTTTATGACTGGTCCATGAGTGGCACACACTAAAATCAAAACCGTTCCCTGCTTCCGGGAACGGTTTTGCTATTTGAATGGGAAATATCTACCTTTCATCCGATTTTACGGTGTTTGCTTAGGCTTGAATTCTCAGAACTATTTTGCGATGGAGTTCAGCTCCAACCTCGTCCTGTCAGAACGGTCTTGTTGATGTATAATTATGCTGTTTTTTTGATAGGTTCGCATAGTTTGGATATGAAGATTTGGGTTTGACACCCCGGAATGGATACTGCACTATATAGGGGATACTCCCCCAAAAATTTAAGGAGGAAGCATATGGCCCATGTAATTACTGGTTTGTGCCAAGACACCAAAGACCAGAGCTGCGTCGAAGTCTGCCCTGTTGACTGCATTCATCCAGCCCAAAGTTTGGACGGTGACGAAGCTTACGAAGCGGCTCCTCAGCTTTATATCGATCCCGATGTCTGTATTGACTGTGGGGCTTGCGTTCCGGAATGTCCCGTAGGTGCCATTTTTATGCAAGAAGACTTGGCGCCCGAAGATGAAAAATACATTGAGATTAACGCCGCTTATTACCGAAAATAACTGATACAAGCCTAGGACATGCCTAGGCTTGTTCTTTGTTATACACCACTTGCTTAGCAGATGGCCTTGAGGTTTGTCCAGTTTTTTTATAACCCCACTGCCAATGCGCAATTAATTGTTTTCCCCAATAGATTCCAGGCTTTTCAACATACCTAAAACTGAGTTCACTTACAGCCATACTCAAAGCGCCTGCGACAAATAAGCGCAAGACAAAACCTTGCAATGTATGCATATTCGCCCAAGACCAATCACTGACTTTCCCTAAAATAAACCAGTGGGTTAGATATAAGCTGTAACTGCGGGTTCCGATATATTGCAAAACCTTATTGTGCACCAGCCACGACAAACCTGAGTAATCTTTCCAAGTCAGCCAAACCAATAAATAATTAGGAATTACCCATAAGAGATTTGCCATTTGGAAAGACCACTCGTGCCATCCCAGAAATAACGCCCACATCAACCATAATATGCTCCAACCACGTAAACTCGGAGCATGATCAAATTTCACCATGGCTAACCCAGCAGAAAACCATATGGCCTGACTAGGAAAACTCCACAGTAAAAAGGAATGGGCCCATTGTGGCCATGTGAACCACAGATGTTGCAAAATAATGGGCCATAATTCGGCTCCCAATAAACCCCATACGAGAAACGTCCATGCCGATATCTTGGGAAAAACGCGCCGCATTATAAACGGGAATAATGCGTAAAATGTCATTTCCACACCGATGGACCATTCGACGCCAATCCACGAATTTTGAAACCAAGGGAGCCATCCAAACACAAATGTTACATGGGCCAACAAATTTGCCCAGGAAAAAATATGCCCTTGCATTGCCGTGGGAACAACCGTAGGATTTCCCGTGGTCAATAAGCCCGTAACCAGTAACATCAGGTAAAAAAGTGGGGCGATACGAAAAAATCTCCGGGTCCAAAAAGCCTTCGCCGGCTCTGCATCTTTGTGATGGCGGTATTGCCAACTCAGAACTAGCGTGAGCGCAGACACCATGTAAAAAAGCCCAACACCTTGGTCACCTTGACCCACGAAACGCATCCACCAGGGACCATGAAATGGCCGAATAATCGCTGCGTGAAAGATCATGACACTTAAAATCGCTATTCCCCGTAGTGCATCTAGCCTAGCATAACGCGGGGGAGAAGAAACAGCCCAACTATTTTGTTGCCGACCGCTCGTACCGCCTATCACACGCTGTCCTCCTTCATCGCAAAATTTCCTCATGAGGATTGAGCGTACGGGGTAAAAGTGGTGGCCACCACATGGCTATGCTACCAACTTCATAACCATCGATCTACCCAAAATGGCCAAACTTCAGGCAGACTTCAGGAAGATGAGAAAGGGACTGGCTCAGGATGGCCAGTCCCTTTACACAAAATTCGTCGTGTTATCCAGGAATAGATGGAGGTTCTTGAGTATTAGTACTAGTTCCCGGTCGTCGCGATGTCTTTGGCGCATTTTCATTTCGATCAATACTCATCGCGACTTTTCGTAAGGTGAGCAACAATATCGACATGACCACAATCTGAAAAATCCACCAGGCAGGATCCCACCAATGCGGGACCCCTTCACTGTAGGGCATTTTCAACGGCAGTGTCGGCCAAAATCCGCCTCCCATACCCATCCCCTCCTGTCCTCAAATGATGTAGATGGCGAGCCAGCTCGCAATCCACGCCAGGGCCACATAAATCCAGAAGTACACGCTTGCTTCCGCTGTCCAAAACCGTTCGGGCGCCATGTTTTGACGCACATTGCGGATAATGCTAATACCGAGCATAATCAGCCCAATCACCGCATACACGAGATCCGCGCCCAAAATGATGTAATACATTTCGCCAAAGCGGGACTGGGGCGAAACGTAGCGCATCCCCCACTGATAGGCGACCCCTAAGATCGCGAGGAGGCCTAACCCCGCCGCAATCTTGAGGCGGGATCCCACCTGATCCCGGTCCTGAGCATGACGGCCGGCGGTTACCGCGCCCCAAGCGACCAGAGCACTCACCGCCATCAAGGCTGCGACCACCACCCCAAAGCCTTGATTGGCTTGCGGGGCCACATACGTGCCGTCATACAGATACTTCGCCTCAAACAAGACGACAAAGGGCACAATTTGGGTGGCAATAAAGACCAGCATACTAAAACGGACCGCCCGGTAATTATGCGGGGTAATCGGCTGACTTTGACGTTCTTCCGAAATCATCGGCTTATCCACCATCAGACATTCCTCCTCTTACTTCTGTGGTGACGTGGGCACGTAATCGTGCCAATCATAGTACGGATCCGTCGAGGCCCGGCTTGTGGCGGCCAACTCATCCAGTGCCGTCGTCACCACCGGCACCGTGCTCCCTTCCCCGTATTTGTAGAGACTCGCCACAATTTCCGGTTGGACTGGAAAATTATTCGTCGGCGGTGGCGAAGCCGTAAACCACTCGGGGGTTTTGGCATTCCACGGATTCTCGCTCGCTTTTTCGCCATTCGCCCAGCAGTAGCCAATGTAAATGATATTGGCCACAAAGGACGCCCCTAAGATAAAGGCGAAAATCGACACCTCAAAGTTCATCGGTTGCAGATATGCCGGGTAGGCTGGGACCCAGCGGTTCATTCCGTGCAGTCCTAAGAGGAAGAACTGGCTGAACGTCAAGTTAAAGGCAAAGAAGGTGATAATCGCCAAGGTCTTGCCCCAGGTCTCGTTGTACATCCGCCCCGAGAGTTTCGGCAGCCAGTAATACATGGCGCCAAACCCACTGAAAACCATCGATCCGATAATGGTGTAGTGGAAGTGCCCGACCACCCAGAAGGTGTCATGGAGCTGCAAATTGACAATCGGGTCCGCCAAAAACACGCCCGTGAGTCCGCCAATGAGGAAGTTGAACATGCTCATCAAAATCCAGATCACCGGCGTGGTCAGCCGAATTTTCGACTTCCAAAGCGTGCCAATGGCCGCCATATAAGCAAATCCGGTGGGAATCGAAATCATCTCGGTAAAGAAGGAGAAGGGCAAGATTTCACTGTTGCGCAAGTTGGTGAACATGTGGTGCGCCCACACGAGCCCGGAGAGCATCATCACGAACACCAAGCCAATCACGGCCCATTGCCGGCCAAACAGCGATTTCTGCGCCATCACCGGAATAATTTCATTCCACAGGGCGAAGGCCGGCACGGCAATGATGTACACTTCAGGATGCCCAAACAACCAGAAGAGCATCAAATAGGTTAACGGACTGCCCGTGGCCGTAAAGAAGTTCAAGGGCACGATTTTGTCTAACAGGCCCATCACGAACGTGGTCTGAATTTCCGGGAACCAAATCAGCATCAGCAAATTGACACTCACCTGGCCCCAGACAAACAGCGGCAAACGGCCCCACGTCATGCCCGGCGCCCGCCGAAACATCACCGTGGCCACCAAGTTCAAAGCCACAATGAGCGACGAGGTGGTGAGCGCCAAGACCCCCAGGTAGTAGAAGATAATGCCGTTGGCGTCTTGGCCCGCCAAGGGCTCATAGCCCCGCCATCCGGTTGACCATTCCCCCAAAATCGGGCTGAAGAGCACGGTCAGGATCCCTGCCGGGACCAACCAGACCCCAATGCCTGAGAGCTTGGATAAGACCGTATGCCGCGCCCCAATCATGAGCGGCACAAAATAGTTGCCTAAACCGCCAATCATGAACACGGTGGCGAACGAAAACATCATCAGGGTGCCGTGAATGCCCACCGCCGTGAGATAATTGCTGGGGTAGTGGAAAATCGTCAAATACGGGGTCATCAGTTCATAGCGCATGAGCATGGCAATGGCGCCGGCAATGAGAAACCCCCCCATGGCGAACATCATATACTGGATGCCGATGACTTTGTGGTCCGTGGCAATTTCCCAGTAGCGGCGCCAGCCTTTGTCCCGTTCCACCCAACGGGTGTCAAACCCCATTAAGGGCAATAACACCGCGTCATAGACGCCTATGCCTAAGAGCCAGCCAATCACGGCGCCAATCCACCCCAGCGTCACCGAGGGCCCGGTCACAAAGGGATGCCCCCGAAACGGATCCACGGCAATCACAAAGGTGTTGACCAAGAGAAAGCCTATAGCGGCCCATAAAAAGCCCCGCAGCACCGGAGGCATCATGGCCTTCTTCGGGCGCGAAAGCGGTTGGTGTTCGGGCGTCATTACAGCGTGTGCCACGATTATCCCTCCTTCAATCTTCCATCTTCCAACATGTCATCGCGTGATCAGCGTGACGGGTATATCGTCTTCGGATTTTTTGCATCCACACGGAAGCTCGGAATGCCTTATCCTGCCCCATTGGCTAACGATTTCTCGTATCGAATCCACTGCGCAAATTGCGCTGGCGACACCACTTTCAAGGGGGCTTCCATCCACGGATGACCCGGTCCACACACTTCAGCACATTGCACCCGCACCATGGGATTGACGCGGAAGGACGTAATCTTGGTGGGGGTCAGGTACTCATAGCGGGTTTCCCCGGGAATCACATCTTCTTTAATCCCAAAGGCCGGAATCCAAAAACTGTGAATCACATCGGCATATTGGTCGTAGGTGTGATAGGGGTCGTAGGACCGCAACACAAATTCTACGGGCTTGTTCACCGGCAGTTCCAACAGGTCTTGCCCGTTGGCATTCACCGTTTGGGTCAGCCCATATTGGGGATAACTGAAGATCCATTCCCACTGCCGGGCCGTGACATCCACAATTAAGTCGTGGGTGTTAGCCGCGGGTTCATCTAAGGCAAACATTTGCTCCATGGCGGAGGTCGTCGGATGGAGGAAAAAGAGCAAGTTGATAATAATACTGCCCCCGACCCACGCCACCACAAACGCTTTGTTGTCCACCGCGAACCGGCGGTTCGCGGGTGGCATTTCGCCCCGTTTGGTGTGGAAGCGCACCATCGTAAAGAGCAAGAACAAGACGACAAACACAAAAATCGGGGTCAACACCACCAAGATGAAATTAAACGCCTGCAGTGCCAATTCCCCTTGGTTGGAGACAATGTAGTACATCGGGTTATGGTGAATCAGCACCCGGTCCCCAATCTCTCCCAACACACTGAAGACGACCCACAAGATCGTAAAGAGGACATTCTCTCCCATGACGGGCGTGCTCCTTTCTCAGCCTCAGGCCGGCAAAATCATGACTTTTCCGCGCATGCCCGTGCGGTAGTGAATGTACTGTTGCACAAAGCAGCCATAATCCCAAATGCCCGGTTTGTTAGGCACGGTAAAGGAAATATGAATGCTGCCGCCGGGTTTCAACGTCGGACTAAAGTCACCACCAGTTTGGATGTTAAAGAGCGCCTTCGGCCCGTCATAGGTCACAATCGCTTTATTGGGCACGAAGTTATCGATGTTATAGGGATCACTTAAGGTCACGTGGACCCCATCCCAGAAATCGACGGCCCAGGCATCCGCCGGCAGATTGCCAAAGGCTTGGAAATAGGCTTCATTCACATGGCGGCCCATGGTCCATTCATGCCAGTGGGTATGACTTTGATTTTGGAAGATAATGTCCATCTGGTCGCCGACGCGCCAGGTCATGTAATTGGGAATGTAATAATAGTCGTACGCGTAAAGATGGACCGTTCCCGAACTCACGGGGGATCCAAACAGACCGCGGGCGGCATCCACCAGCGCTTGGCGGCCAAACAGGGTCACTGCACCGGCGACCCCTAAAGCGGCACTGCCCACGAGGAACTGACGGCGACTCCATTGTTGTTCTTCGGGAATCTCGGGTTCCACCGGGGGGTCATTTGGTAATTTGTTCACCCAAGTTCCTCCTTCCAATTTTCATCTTTACTGTCTCAAAGGCAGCGGCGATCAGGACTGAAATGATGGCACGCCTGAAGGCACGACTTTTACGATATCCCACAAATCGCTCGTCGGCGTATTATGGGGATCGCCATTGAGCATATCGCCTAAGATAAACGTTCCGAGCTTCGAGGCCGTAAACGTATAGGACTGGCTTTGTCCCGGCAACAACCCGGCTGTAGGTGAAACAGCCACTTGAGAATAGGGCTCTCCGGCGCCTGGAAAGGCTAAATGATGATGATGGTAGACCCCAATGGATTCCGGGATCGGGCCATTATTAATAAAGTCCATATTGACGTGGTAGCCTAAGGGGATCGTGATGATCAGCTGTCCTTGGGTAAACCCGTCAAACACATTCGCTTGTTGGGCACTCGAGTAGGTGCTTTCAATCTTTAAATCGACCGTCTTGGTTGCCGGATGGACAATCATCCACTGCGAGGCATTGATGCTTTGTGTGCCGCAACCCGCTAAAGCCAATGCCAACACACCCAAAGCTGTCACCCCAGCCCATTTACTTTTCACCGAACACCATCCTTTCTCTCGGCACTAAAAGGACATACACTTGATGGGCGTAATCGTCGGTGGGAACGATACGTGTGTTATTTCGTTTCCGAAGCATCATTAAGTTCGGATATATGAGCATGGGAGTACTTAACAACCTGAACGGGATCTAGCGTTATCAGGCCTGCATCCACCATTTCATCAAGAAGCGGGAGAAATTTATCAATGTCTTCTTTTGAGTCAACAATTTCCACAACAACGGGCGAATCCTCTGACAAATCCAGGAGATTAGCCGTATGAATTCGAGAGTTAGGCCCATAGCCTTCGAGTGCTCGAATCACGGTCGCACCTGCTAGGCCACTTTCTCTTGCCTTCAAAACAATCTGATGATATAACGGCTTGTGATGCCAATGCACATCTTCTCCAATCATAATGCGAAGACGAATTCCATCACCTACTAAGGGTTTATGTGTGTGACGCATCGTCGATCAACACCCTTCAAAAGGACTCATTGCAGTTTTAATAAAAGATCATCAGGAGGAAATCTTCTTGAGCATAAAGATTTATTTAAGGTAGCAGCATAAAAAATAACACCTCCGTCTAAAGGCAGGTGTCATCAGCTTGATCTCAAGCGGTTGGATAGTGGTCAACACCATGACCATATTAAAGTTACGAGTTGAATTGTACTTCACAATACCATTACTTGACAACATATCATGAAATTTTTTTGTGCATAGCACAAAATACCTCTTATAATTACCTATATACCAAAAAGTTCAACTTGCTAAAGACCTCTCTAGGTTTTCCAAAAGGCCCCGAAATCGATTGGCAACAAGATATCATGCGTTATTCTTTAAATTCGACTTATTTCTCAATGAGACCTTACATCCCACATAGACCTCGCGGGCCCACACTGTTTGAGGAAAATTACCGAGATAATCATAAGGTTGAAAGAAAGACATATCTTATCTTATCCCGCACATATAACGTTATTTACCAAAGATTGCCGCCAATAGCTATTTATGAGGGCTTGTTTCCAGAGAAATTTTGCTGAGCGCACGTGCGTACCCAGTTTCGTCATCAATTTGGGCTTGAGGGATTTTGATTCTGGGGCACGCACTATTCGCGCCAACACAGGTGGATGATGTGAGGTATTCTAAGAATCTGGAGAATATATGGAGAATTATTTGTGATGTTTGTCGGCAGTCATATCAGGAGGTTGAGAAGCGGGGCAAGAGGTGCAGTCCAGGTAAAGCGCTAGAGCCTCAACAATTAATGATTCTTCGTTTGTTCGCAAATCTTGAGCACAGGTAGCCAGTTTATTAGCCAATTCATTCGTTATCGGAATATTCAATCTATAAGTTAAAGGGATAATCACGCCTTGACCACCTCCCTATTGTCTTACAGGCTTCGCACGCAAAATATGGAACCCTTACGAATTATGGACCATATCACACCAGAAGTATAGTCCAGACAAAAAATTTCTCGACAAAATATGCCCCTATTCGGCCATCTTTTGGGCATTTGCACGGTTTCCCGAGCCATTAAAGACTTGGCCCCCGAGGATATGAGGGCCAATCTTTAACGTGTTGGCTCAAAAAGCTCGCAGAACCGCAGGCAATAACGGTAAACGGAAAGACCGAAAGCACAGGAAACCACGGAGTTGTTTTCACAAGTAAGGGAAATATTGCAAATGCGATGCCGGGAGGAAAAAATAAACCTAAAGGCGGTAACATCAAAAAAACAATAATACCTGCCAAGGCGGCAATCAAGGGACCATGAAACCATAGCGCTAACAAACTACCAACGGCTGCACTTAAAGTACCTCCAAGAATAATGGGTCCCGGTTGCGACACCGTTTGCTGCGGCAAAGCCACAATGAGGGTTAACGTGGCTCCAAATGGTGGCACTAGGAATGCAGTCAAATGCCATGGCTGTTGATCTATCAGCCCAAACAAGCCAAGAATCACACCAAACCACACATACGTTTGCCATGGCAACCGAAAAGGATAACGCTGCCAAAACGCCTGTCTCATAAATCCCTGGCCTCACATCTCAGTTTCCTCGCACGTCATAAAACGCCTTAATACAGTACTGAGGTTATGATAACTTCAATATTACCGCTGCTTATTTTTTAAGGTCGTGCTATGGGGCAATCCCGACACACCAGGATGTAAATAAGAACGAATTTGCGCCACAGCAATCCCCACTTCGCCAAATCCTGTCGCGATCAATTTCACTTTCCCGGGATAGTAAACAGCATCGCCAACAGCCCATATCCCCGGCCGACTGGTCAGCATAGAATCCAATGAAACTTTAATGGTTGACCCTTTCAATTCAATTCCCCAACTCTTAACAGGACCTAAATCCGGATGAAATCCTAATCCTCCAATAATGGCGTCCACAGCCAGTTCACTAGGACCCTGTTCATGGTGCTTCACACGCACTCCAGTAACTTGATGGTGTCCAAAGATTTCTTCGACTTCGGCGGGCGTAATTATCGAAATGTTCGGGGCTTCATGCATTTGCCGGACACTGTCTTCTTGCGCCCGAAACTCATTTCGTCGATGCACAATGCTGACTTTATGAGCTTTCTTGGACACAGCCAGCGCCCAATCAACGGCGGTATCTCCTCCCCCCACGACGAGAACGTGTTGCCCAGAAAACGTGTCCAATGGGGGGACAAAGTAGTGAAGTCCCTTACCTTCAAACATTTCGGCCCCTTGTGCAGGTAATCTGCGGGGGGTAAAAGATCCAATACCCACGGCTAATAAAATCGCCCGCGAATAATGCACTCCCCGTGTAGTATGCAAAAGAAAGTTTCCATCATCCAAACTTTCCACGGCCTCCACCGATTCCTTTAACACCACTTCAGGATGCATGCGTTCCATTTGCGCAACCAAATTTAAGGCCAAATCCTTGGCAGCGATTTCGGGGAAGCCTGCCACGTCATAAACCGGTTTTTCAGGATAAAGAGCATATAATTGTCCACCCAATTCGGGTAAACTTTCGATAATTTTGACTTTCATCCCATGCAAACTCGCCAAGGTGGCGCCAAATAGTCCCACGGGCCCTCCGCCGACGATTGTCACATCATATAAGTCCGTATGAACCGCCTCCAAATCATAATTCTTGCGCTAGCCCGCGTCGATACCTATCTAAGTTATCAGTCATTATGGCCGGTTACAGGCTCACGGCAATGATCATCTTCTTTTAGCCGACTATAAGCTGATGATATCAAGGAGAGAATCAACTTGACACTTTAGTTTTTTAATGTAGCGGATTGGCCTCAGATTGGCAAGGGGATGATTTAGGCTTCTTTTGCCGCTTTCATAAAACCCTAGGTTGGTTTGGTTAAAAATGGATTTGTGAAAGAATTATCACGAGATATGTATCTCAAAAACTAAAACCATCAAAGCGGGCAATCCCGCAATTGCCCCAAGAGTAGTCCCATTAGCCTATGTAAAACAATTAAAACCGTTCTAATGGACTTATCCAAGATCGCTCATCGTTGAGCAAATGATCAATCTTTTTGCCACCTTCCTGGTTCATTGTCCCGTCGCTTCTTAGGGCCGAAACCTCGCATCGAATGCAAGGTTCCTATGCCGGTCGTCCACGAGAGGGCACTCCCCAAGCGAGTCACCGAGCATGTCAGCGCATTACGCCAACACGGATGGGCAGCCGCCCATCGAACTCTCGGCCACGGTTTGCAAATTGATCGCGGCATTGATGTCCCGGTCGTGATGCATCCCACACGCTGGGCACGTCCATTCCCGCACCGACAAGGGCATCTGTGCCATGCGATATCCGCACGCGGAGCAGATCTTACTGCTCGGATACCAACGACTCACGACCACGACCGTCTTGCCTCGCTGCGCCGCTTTGTATTCCAGTTGCCGTCGAAACTCACCAAACCCCATGTCGGCGATGGCCCGCGCCAGCTTGTGATTTTTGAGCATTCCGGCCACATGGAGGTCTTCGATGGCCATGACATCGAAGCGGGCTACCAAATCGGTCGTCAGTTTGTGCAGGACATCGGCCCGGATATTCACAATCTGCGCATGGAGCCGAGCGAGACGCCGTTGCGTCTTGACCATGTTCTTCGACCAGGGAATGTGCATCCCTTTCGGAATCGGCTGCCCCGGCTGGAGTCCGGCGCGCGCCTTGGCAACCTCCATCTGACGGCTAAAATGCTGTTGCAATCGGCGAAGTTTCGCTTGTGCGGCGGCATAGGCTTTCGGCCCGACGACTTTCTCCCCGGTGGATAGCGTGGCCAATGCCGAAACGCCCAGGTCCACCCCGACCACCGCTTGGTTTTCGCGGCGAATCCTGGGCGGATCGGGAATCTCAACGGTAACACTCAAGAACCACCGGTCGGCCGTACGGGACACGGTCCCTTCGATCACTCGTCCGAGAAAGCGTAAGGGTTCGCGCAAGCGAACCCAGCCGATGTGCGGCATCCGCACTTTGTGCCCTTGGATTGCAAACTGATCATTGCTCAGCGTAAAACGGTCATGACGGCCTTTCTTCTTAAAGGTCGGATAGTCCGCATGGCCATTCCAGAAATTCTTAAAGGCTTGGCCGAGGTGGATAATCGCCATCTGCGGAGCATTCTTGGTGACCTCCAACATCCAGGGAAACTGCTCCCGCTTCATGGCGTTGAGTTGCTTGCGCAATGCCGGATCGGAGGGTTTTGACCCGGTCGGATCCGCTTTCCAGGCGTCGTATTGCCGCTGCCATTCGGTCAACGCCCAATTGTAAGCAAACCGCGCCGTGCCGGCGGCTTTGCGAAAGTACGTCTCCTGCGCATCGTTGGGATCGAGCGCAATTTTGTGGGCGAGAATCATGACGACGCCTCCTCCACGGCGTGTTTCACGCCGTCTAACCATTTTGGGTTCTTCCGCGATCGATTCCCATCGAGTCGGGCCGAAAAGACCGTGATGATTTCCCAGACATCCTGCGCCCACTCTTCCTCAAAGGTCGTGTCTTCGCCTGGGTTGAGGATCACGACCTCGACTGGCTTCGCTTCACAAATGGCGAACACCCGTTCCGCGCCAAAGCGCAGGAGGCGATCCTTGTGCGTCACGACCAGCCGACCGACCCGGTCGGCGAGGATGTCATTTAAGAGGCGTTTCAGGCCCTGCTTGTGGTCGTTCATTCCCGACCCGAGGTCGGCGATCACCTCAAAGGTCCAGCCTTGGCGAGCACAATAAAGCTCTCGCACTGGCTTTTGCCGGTCGAGATCGTCTTTCTGATCCTGACTCGACACCCGCGCCTAGGCTATGGTTTTGCGCAAGGCGGCGTGACGATGACACGGTTCGGGTCGTATCCGCGCTAAGTCATAACGCCGATAACCACCCGGTGTCCGTTCATCGGGCACCAACGTGCCTTCGCGTTCCCATCGCCGTAAGGTAGATGGGGTCACGCCCAAAAATTCGGTGGCTTCTCGAATGCCCACAAGTTTTCGATTCAGACTCTAATTTTACAATGAAGAATAACCATAGACAAAGTTTTAAGCAACTGTTAAAACCCCTTCACTGGCCATAGTTTTTACCGGTGAAAGGGTTCTCAAATCGCACGTTGATTGTCCCACTTATATCGGCAGAGCTAGAAAAGCGCGCTGGAGGCTTTATATCCGTAACGTAGCAATGATTTTTTTGGGATTTAATAGCAGATCAAGAGCAACATAAATATTCGGTACAAAAATATCGGCAACTTGGAGTACTTTCGCGGCCGTTCCCTCGGGACCGCCTGTCACAATGGACAAATCAGCCCGAGTAAACATTTCGTAATCATTCCAACCGTTTCCTACGGCGACGACACCCCCAACCAGTTGTTCAACAAACCGTGCCTTGTCTTTACCGGTTTTCACAACTTCTACTCGAACAGGCAACGCTTTGAGTGCATTATGAGCCGAGCCGAATGAATCCGCCGTTAAAATGACACAGGGAAGCAAATTTGAAACACGAAACAGCAGGGGGCCTAAATCGGGTAACAAATCGCCTCCATTGGCTAACGTACCATTAAAATCAAAAACGGCATGGGCGAGCTGTAGTTCGCCTTGTCCAGGAATATCAATAGTATACATCGAAACACCCTCTCCTATTTTTCCATTAAGGGATAATTCCTATCAATGCCATGTGTTCAGGGAACATTAGGATATCCTCGCATCATTGGGATGGTGACCCGCCCCTGTCTCTTGACACCTCATCAGGGTATCGGCCAAGGATGGCGATAAAAATTGACCAGGGGCGATTATCACCCGGCAATAGCGGGTCAGCCAGGTATGCCACCAACCTTTATGCTGCCACTTCTTGGCGAGAAATGGTTTCCAGCATCCTTTAATCTCGACAAGATCTTGATAATGCGCATAACATACCGAAAAACGTAAGGCTTGGCGAGCACGAGCCATTTGAACAAGGTATCGACTAAATCGTAACAACAACGCCTTTTCAAAGTGGCATGCGGAGCAAGACGTGTAATCGCCAAAACGGAGAGCAGCAAGAATGTGCGGTACAGGGTGATTCACAGCGTTAAACGACAAAGAATCTGCCCACTGGCATAAATCCATGATATGGCGCGGACACAATGTGCCATCGTTTTTCATACCACCACAGTCAAATCTCGTCAAAAGTTCTTGAAAATGTGTAGCGAGTCCTCTTTGGTGACCCACACATAACACACAGTGATTATCGTCCAAAGCACTTAAAAATAATCGATCCCATTTGGAAGCCACGGTCGTTGGATAAGAATCTTTTCCCCATAACGGTCTGCCCCAAATTTTCCTGAATTTAGAAGACATATCTCTTTTGCTCATTTGTCGTTCACTCGTTCTGAACCCCATCCAGCAAATGATATAGACGAATCCATAGCTTCAATGAGCAACAACCGATTATATTTCGCCACCCGCTCACCACGCTGAGGGGCTCCAGCCTGAATAAAGCGTACTTTGTCTGCTACCGCCGTATCGACCATCATGGTGTCACATGTTTCTCCTGAACGGTGAGAAACAATCGCATCCCATCCGGCCTCATGAGTCATCGCAATGACCTCACGCGTTTCCGTCAAGGTGCCAATTTGATTTAATTGAATTAAAACCGCCGATGCTGTGCTTTCTTTAATGCCACGCTCTACTCGTTCCTTGTTTGTGACAAAAATGTCATCGCCGACAATATTCACATGCTGCGGCATTTCACGCGTCAATTGCTCCCAATCGAACCAGACATCTTCGGATAACCCGTCCTCTATCGAAATGAGCGGATAATCCCTGACCCATGTTTCATACTGGGTAATAAGTTTTTGAGCAGTCCCCTCGTGGCCATACCTTAAATACTGTACGTTCTGAAACAATACACTCGCCGCCACAGCACTCACAGCCAACGATATCCCTAAAATACTGTTTGCTCCCCAATTTTGTTTAGAAACCATTCCATCGCCTGCAATTAACCGGGAATCAACCTCGTCCTGTTGTTCGGGGTCTAGTCCAAGAATAACAGGTCTTATCACGTGGTTCACAAGATGCACCGCCCGCATGACGTCTCCCCGTCGATACATGCCAGACTGATCCCGAATTTCTTGAGCTTCATATCTTCCCGTGGATGCCCCGTGAGGAACGGCAGCTCCACCTTTATGCCCGGTATCTAATCTCACTTCAACATAGAGGGTCGCGTCACCACGGGAATCTAAAATCTGGTAAGCCTGAACATCGGCAATGGCTGCGTAAGACATCCTCGTTTCCTCCCATGCGGATTATTTCAGGGAAGATGAAAAAATAACACCTCCCCGTGAGAAGGTGTTATTAGCGGCTTCTATCCGCATTTCGGCTCACACCAGGGTCAACACCATGACCGACTATGGGAAATATTGTGCCATGGTCTACATTCAGTGGTCAATCTATTTTGTAGAATCCATCACCATAACTAATTCCTATGACGTAGATATTCTTGACGCTAGAAAGCATACCTCCTATACTGAAATCACATCATTAATGTAAATGGGCCATGGAGCTGGCCGTGTAAAATGTCGTTCGCGCGACTAATGGCTCCTGATTATTTCTAATCAGGGGTTTTTTTGTTCCCTGATTCTTGAAAGGGGAATTGTCATGAGCGTAGAACGCATTTCATCTGAATCATGGATTCTACCCATAACGTCCAACGATTGGCTTGAAGAACATCAACTATTTACTTTGACCCCGCATCATTTTCGTCAACTAACCGCTCCCGAATTCACGATGGCAGTGGTCAACCGTCATGGGCGATTGATTGGCACTATTGGGTACCGGGAAGTTTTACAGGAACTTTTAGCTACCGGATCGCAAGTTACACAGAGTTTATGGCCTCCCTTCACCCTAGTTGAAGAATCACAATGGTCCTGGTCAAAACGGATTCAAAATTTTACACCCATTCCTGCCGGACTCTTGATGCGTCCTGCTCCACCCATGTTGACACCACCATGGGATTTGTGGCGCGCTGCAAATATATTGACCACAACTTCTCATGACGTCCTCTGGGCTGTTGATAACCACAAAGTTCCGCAGGGCAAGATTACCATTGCGTCATTGCAGGATCATCCAGAGTGGAACATGCTCCCATGAAGACGCATTGCTAGATATTAACGATCCTCTGTGGAAGTATTACCACAGAGGATCTGAAAACGTTACAAATGCAAATCTTTGTCTGCGTTGTCATCAGGACTTTTTAGGTTGTGTGGCAAATATCTTGGCACCACGCACCTCTTTCATCACAGGCACAATTCGTGCTTAAATCCACTCTAAATCACTTACGGTTCGGTCCGTCACCACATTTCCTGTGTGTTTCGTGGCCTTGGGTTCCAATAACAAAACCTGCACTTCCTCGGCTGCTACCGGCATATGGTCGACACCGCGGGGAATCACCACAAATTCACCTTCTCGTACCGTCAGATTTTGATCTCGCAGTCGAATTTCCAAGGTCCCCTTCACGACCAAAAACATTTCATCCTCCTCGTCGTGTCGATGCCAAACAAATTCTCCTTGCAGCTTGGCTAATTTTACATACATGTCATTGACTTCACCCACAATCTTGGGATGCCACGTTTCTTTAAATAGCCGAAATTTCTCAGACAAATTAACGGGAGATATCATATGTACAAACATCCTTTTCTGTTTAGAGTCTAAGGTAATCGCCAAGACCATTGACCAAAGTTGCAAAATGCACGCACAGAGTCCACCGACAAACAGCGCATTTAGGATGTCTCATTGAGAGGTCCACGGATGATCATCCAATAGTTGCCGGACATGACGGATAATCTCATCACGCAGTGCTCTAAGCCCATTCATGAGTGCCAAAGGATCGACTGGGTTTGACACTTCAGGCCCCGGAATCGACCAATGCACATGATAGGGTCCAGGGGGAGGAACCGGACAGACAGCACGGTTAGGATCACATAAGGTCACGACAACATCAAAATTCGCCATCTCATAAAAAGCCAATGGCATGGGAGCGTGATCCACTAGAGGTATTCCAATTTCTTCGAGAAGCTGTGGCAATTCTGCCCGTACTTGTTTGGCGGGGTTAACTCCGGCACTAAATGCTTCTATATGTTGTCCACCGAACCAGTGGGCGGCCGCTTCGGCAATTTGACTACGAAGCGCATTTTCTCCTCACACAAACAATATTTTCACGGTTCGGGACATTGTGTTCACCCCTTTTGACTAATCCAAATTGATTATACAATAAGAATAGAGTAACGTATGGATAATAAGATACCATACATGACGTCATCAATAACGATAGCAGAGCGTAATGTAAAATAGATTACAGTCACCACGTCTTATCGCATCTACAATGAACATGAATCATTAAGCGTTTTCCAGCTTCATCATTTGCCAGCTTGTTCATCTCTCGCTCGGTATTGTTCGAAACCATGGTCATCCAAAAGGGGAGAACTTCCTATGCCATCTGTCGCTATTTATACCCATCCCGGCTGTCCTGGGGGAGAAGCCGCGGAAATATTTTTTAAACAACGGGGAATCCCCTATCAGATCTATAACATTGCCCAAAATAGCTTAGCCCAACAACGCATGCAGCAATGGGGATACAGAGAAACGCCGATTTTGGTTATTGGAGAACAAATCCTTCACGGATTTGATCCGGTCGCCTTAGAAGAATGGTGGCTTCACAACAAATCTTAAGAAATTATAGTCTTCACCCATTTGGATCTATTGCCGACACACCCGATCAAATAGCGTTAATTCCAGGATTACGGCTTCTAAGCAATCTTCACAAAGTTAAAGAAGCAAGAAGGAGTGATTAACACGTCCTCTAAAGCACTTTTCCCGGTATCTTTGGAAACCATCACCGCAGACACCGTGCTCAAAGCCTATCATGACATTCGAACAACAACGATGACATTAATAATGCCACTCGAAATTGAAGATTATGTAATTCAAAGTTGTCCTGAAGCGAGCCCGCCAAAATGGCATTTAGCACACACGACCTGGTTTTTTGAAACGTTCATTCTCCAACCATTCTGCAACAACTATCTCCCCGGACAAGATGCCTACCGCATGTTATTCAATTCCTATTATGAACAAGTTGGCCCTTATTTCCCGAGAGACCGCCGGGGAACGTTATCTCGTCCGACTGTGCAAGACATCTTACGCTATCGGCAAAACATTGATGAGTGGATTACCCAATGGATTCCCACGTTGTCGATGCCGATTTTAGCTCGGGTTGCTGAGCTTATAGGATGGGGACTCCATCATGAACAACAACATCAAGAACTTTTGATGATGGACATTTTGGCCAATTTTGCGGCTAATCCCCTATTCCCAGCCTATCAGGACCGGCCCTCCATCTCTGACTCAACAATTATCGCTCCGTGGCAATGGCTCGAGATTCCGGAGGGAGTCACGTTTTTGGGTTATGAGGGAAGAGAATTTGCCTATGATAATGAAAAGCCCCGCCACAAAGTCTGGTTAACTCCGGCTCGCATTGCCAATCGTACCGTCACCAATTATGAATTTCTCCAATTCATTTTAGATGGCGGTTATCAAAATCCCACATTATGGCTTTCCGATGGTTGGCATTGGCTTTTGCAACATCACTGGCAACATCCCCGCTATTGGCACAAAATCGACGGCGAATGGTTCGAATTCACTCTCTTGGGTCTTCAACCACTCCAACTCAATGCACCAGTCGTTCATGTCAGTTATTATGAAGCAGACGCTTTCGCCAGGTGGCGAGGTGGACGGCTGCCCACCGAAGCCGAATGGGAATGGGCCGCCACCCATCTTTCAATAACCACCAGCACCTTGCTAGAATCCCAGATTTTTCATCCCGAACCGGTAACAGGACCCTCAGATACGATGCTCGCTGCACTAGGCGGGGTATGGGAATGGACCCAAAGTGCATACAGCCCCTATCCCGGGTATCATGCCCCTGAGGGTGCTTTAGGAGAATACAACGGGAAATTTATGAACGGACAATATGTTCTCCGAGGTGGATGCGCCCTGACCCCCATGACGCATATTCGCACAACCTACCGAAACTTTTTTGCACCGGAATCAACGTGGGCCTTTTCCGGATTACGATTGGCAGGGGATATCCAATGAACCAGGAACGTTCACGTTATCATATTATTGACCGTCAGCCGAAATCCGAAGATATTTTAACAGAAGTGTTAGAAGGCTTATCCCAATGTCCCAAGCGTTTACCCCCAAAATTATTTTACGACGCGCAAGGCTCATTGTTATTCGAAGCGATTACTCAACAGCCTGAATATTATCTCACCCGTGCCGAACAAATGATCTTAGATCACATCCAAGAACCGTTACAGGCCCTAGTCCCTCATCCCGTGACTCTCATCGAATTGGGAAGCGGTAGCGGCGCCAAGACCCGTCAGTTGCTTCGGCATTTGCCCCAAGCCAGCACATATGTTGCGATTGATATTTCATTGGATGCATTACACTCCGCCTTGTCCGCATTGTCTCAAGAGTTTGTGCATCGTCGGTTTATTGGAATAGCGGCCGATTATGGCACGGCGTTCTCACTCCCCCAACATATCGACAAAAATCCCAAGCTGTTGGTTTATTTAGGATCCACATTGGGCAATTTTGATCCCCCTGATGCACAAAGTTTTCTTAAACAATGGGCCAGGACGCTGTCGACTGCCGATGGCCTATTGATTGGCATTGACTTAAAAAAAGACGCGCACACACTCCATCATGCGTATAATGACGCAAAAGGCATTACGGCCGCGTTTAATCGTAATGTCCTGACCCGCATTAACCGCGAGTGCGGCGCAAATTTTCCCGTCGACCATTTTTCCCATCACGCTGAATACCAAGCCGAAAGCGGGCGTATTGCCATGTATTTGGTCAGCCGTTATGCACATCGGGTGAATATTGCTGGGCATGCATTTGCTTTTGAAAAGGGCGAACGCATTCTCACAGAGTACTCCTATAAATACACCGTGACCGAATTTCAAGCCTTGGCGCGTCAAGCGGGATGGATAGCCATTGCCGCCTGGACAGATCCCCGTAATGCTTTTAGTCTTCATTATTTACGTCCCGTTCCGCAGGGACCAAAGGACTGAGCCCATGAAAACGAAATTTGATTATTTGGCAGAAATCAATTTGTTAACAGAGCTGAGTGCAGAGGATATCGCTGCCATTGATGCTCTTGTTCCGATTATGTCCTATCCAGCCAACACGATCATTTACGAACCGGGGGACAAAATCCAACAAATCTTCTTCTTGAAACGTGGCCGGGTTCAATTATTCCAAGTCACTCCCGAAGGAAAACAACTCACATTGACCGTTCTCGGGGATGGGAACATTTTTGGCGAGACCGATTTATTTGCCACCGGAGCAGGAAGTTGTTATGCCAAAACCGTGGCTCCCACCTTGGTTTGTAAAATGGGAAAAGCCGATTTAGCGCGGTTTATGGTGCAACGTCCCCGGATCGCGTTGAAACTGGTAGAAATTCTCTCCCAAGAAATCCGTAAGCTGCAAGCATTAACGACGACGTTAGTCCTTGAAGATGTCAAAACGCGCATTGGATACTTGCTCCTAACGTTATCGGAGCAATTTGGCCAAGAAGAGGATCAGGGATGGGTACGCATCGACTTAAAGCTCACTCACCAGGAAGTTGCTCATTTAATAGGAGCGACCCGTGAATCTGTCAGTCTTGTTCTCAGCGCATTTCCCGACGACACCGTGCAAACAGAACGCGGGGTCATTCGTGTGCAACCCAAACGGTTAGAGAACCTGTTACACACCTGAACGGACCGAACATTGTGCGCACCCTTTTATTGCTTACCCGAAAAACGACGGCTTGAGCTTCCCCAACATTTGAACGCTCAAACTTATTCTCATGACCAACGCGACAGGAATCATCGCATCTCCTGTCGCGTTGATGTTAGGGGTGCTAGGTAAGTAGTGAGTCGTTTTAGGGAATGACAACCCAGCGATTACTCGCGACATGGGGCAATAACCGAAGGATTTTTCCGGATGAAAGGTCCACAACCGCGGTGTCTTTGAGATTTTCCACAGTAACCAGAGCGGTTTTTCCACCGGGTAAAACGGCCAGGCCACTCAACTGGTTGGGCCCTTGCGTGTTGACACGAACGGAGACTTCGCCTAAGTAGCTGTCAGTTAGCGCAGAAAATTTCAAAATATGACCCGAGAATCCTGCAGCATAGACATAGTTCTGGCCCGGGGACACAGCCAGCTGCATAAACCCGGCATTGGCACCAGGAATATCTTGATAGCTGAATGAAGGATCGACTTCGGGGGTCGGAATCTGCTTTATGGCACCCGTCCGAGGATTTAACACCGTCATCACGCCGGTTTTGATGTCCGCGGAAAAAATCTGGCCATGCGCCCATATGAGGTCTCCGGATTGAGGTACCGGAAATTGGCGAACAATGCGACCGGAGGGCAACGCAATTTCTGTAATCATCGAGTCCATATTGCCCCCGACAAAAGCATCATGACCATTAGGTGACACAATTACAGCGTTGCCGCCCACAGAATCTACAAAACGCTGTTTATAGCCTGCGCTAAGCGAATATGCCGCAATCTGGGTAGAAGATAGCTCAAGCACCATGTGGTGATTAGGAGTCACCCGGGCAAGACGTCCCCCCGGCAGAGACGGAAATGTTGCTGTGGGTTTCAAGGTCCCAGAATTCATTACCACTGTTGTACCGGCTTCTGTTGGAATGAAAATTTCATGGCGAGGAATATCATATCCCACGAAAAAGCTGTTGCCTTCAAGGGTACTTGCCGGCGCAAAAGATGCTATGCGTGCAGTGCTTTGTCCAATACTCCAATCCACAATGGTTCCTGGGCCTGGGCCCGAAGGCGGTCCCGAAAATGCACCGATCACTTGTTCCCCGTAAACGGAAGGAGGCTGTACATTAAACGAGAATCCTGTAGTCATCGAAGCCGCCAAAATTAAGGCACCCATACCAGCTTTTATCATCATACGTTACATCCTCTCCTTACTAAGCGTGTTTTTCGTGGAATGGCCGAGATCGGCATCGGAATCTGAGGAATTTGGAAATTTTCTCTGGCTATCTTTCCAAGTCCGTTGGGGCATCAATCCCACCGCTATCCCGATCGCTGCAAAACCCAATACAAACCAGATCCAGTTCATGTGCAGTTCATAATAGACCAGAATAATTCCGCCAAGCCCATACAAACCGCGTGCTCCCCACGTGGCTTTGAGCCACAGATATTTGGCGCCTAGCCCATATGCCACCACCGCAAAGGCTAGTAGCCCATCATGAATAATAGGCCCCACTCCCGAACCAAAGAATTGGTACAGCATAGAACCTCCCTTTTATTCTCGTGCTTTAAATCCCCGTCCTGATCTCCCATGCCTTGCCAAAAATCCGAAAGTTTGTGTAAAAAGGGAGAGCCGGGGGCACTCTCCCTAGCTGGATTCCCATTATTGAGCTATCTGATGACGACTTCGCCCGGCTACAACGGACGTCGAATGTAAAAGGAAGGCCGCAGCGACAATCCCAAACATCATGTGTGCGATAGCAAAAGCCCACGGCGGCATGTGAGAAGCCATTAGCGGATCAATAAGCGGTAACACCGCGAATTGGTTAATGACCCAAATCACGAGCCCGTACACCATTCCCCATACTAATCGCCCCATTCCACCGGGAATACCCAAAATCCTAAAGAGTACCGCTAATACCACACCTAAGACCATTCCCATCATCATGTGGGTCATAAGTCCCAAAATGATGACTCCAAAGGACAAATGCATTGCTGAAGCACCTAACCACACCGCCGCAATAAGTTGGACAGGTGCCCAAAACCCCATGCCACTAAATGCCGAAACCATCATGGCCCACATGGCCATAACCACTGCCCCCACAATTCCCCCCAATATGCCGCGTCTCCATAGTTCTGTGTAATGTGAATTTGTCATGCTTTCCACCTCCTAGGTGGACGATATCATCCGCTGGAGAAATGTTCTGCAAGCTACCTCACATTGGCGACATATTGGAAAAACTCCTTCGGGTTATGGTCAAATCGATTGGGTTAAGACGCCTATAATAGGAGCATAATCATTATAAACTACATAACGTAGTGTAATAAAGGAAAATTGCAACCGTTATTGGACAAAAAAGATTTCTAAATTCTTAACAAGAAAAACAATCACCAATAGTTGCTAATCATACTGGACACGACTTGCGGACAAAGCTCCCCACATGGACACGGCGTACGGAACGCAATATGTCAATCCGGTTTTCACAAACAATTCTGTTGTCCAAGGCCCCGTCCAATATGTACTGCCATGGTTGATCAGGGCGAGAATCGTGCCCACAACCAGCGCCGTTTTTACCCCATTGCGAACCCATGGTCGATAAAGAACGGCATCCCGCCTACAGAGCCACACAACTTGGGAATCTTTGACGGTTCTGTAGCGCACAATAGGACGGCCACACGTGTGGCAAATCATGCTGGTATTCTCTTGATCGGTTTCCACATTTCTCACCTCACTCAACCTAGGACGCTTCTCCTTCCCGACTGCTGTTTGCCAAAACAAATGAAAAACTCCATGCTAGGTGGCTCGCGGCCATCCCCGGCATCCTCTTAAAGGGCCATTCATCAAGGAAGATTGTGCTTGTTCTACATGCAATATCGCAGTAATGACACCCAAATGGGTAAATGCCTGCGGAAAGTTTCCCCAGAATCGTCCGGTAAGAGGGTCATATTCTTCGGCAAAGAGTCCGTGGGGTGTAATCGACAAAAATCGCTCTAACAACCTTCGTGCTTCCGCAATTTGACCAGCCAAGGCCATTGTTCCTATCAACCACGTGCTACAAATTAAAAACGCATGCTCAGATCCAACAATGCCATCATCCATAGCACGGTAACGATATAAGAAAAGACCATCGTTATCTCCAGGCACAGCGAGATACGTCCTTATCGCCGATATCGTCGACAGCATCCGCGGGTCATTGGCAGGAACAATCCCTAACTGGGGTAACAATAGAACGCTCGCATCAAATGTGTCCTTGTTGAAGGTCTGCATAAAGCTCTGTGTATCGGAGCTGTAACCTTCGTGAAGCACCGTCTCACGAATCTCGTTGGCAATACGCTGCCAGCGGTCCAAGGGAGCCGAGAGGTGCCATTTTTGCGCTATTTTTTGGGCACGGTCAAGAGCCACCCAACACTGAGCCTTGCTATACAGAAAGTGCTGGGGCTCCCCGCGCGTTTCCCAAATCCCTTCATCGGGCTCGGTCCAATGTAACGCCGCTTCTTCCGCGAGTTCGGTAAAAAACGGCCACAAATCGGACAAGTCCGTATCGACCTGTTGAAAGTGTTGCCATGCGGCATCCAGTACTTCCCCATACACATCAAATTGCCGCTGCGTGGCGGCCTGGTTTCCAATGCGAACAGGGTGCGCATCTTCATAGCCCTGCCATGTAGGATGCTCCCATTCAAGGACAAGACCTCCAGGCACCACCGGGTGCAATACGAGGCGATCGACGGCGCAACAAGTTAACATCCACCGGAAAAATGCTTGCCCTTCATGGGGATGGCCTAACCATTCCAAAGCCATTAAGGTCATACTGGCATCTCTCAACCAGGAATACCGGTAATCCCAATTGCGCACCCCTCCAGGATCTTCTGGCAGTGATGTCGTAGGCGCTGCCACGATGGCTCCTGTGGGCGCATAAGTCAAGAGTTTCAGTGTCAACGCCGAACGTTCGATATGTTCCGTATAATCGCCATCATCGGGACACATTTGAATCCAATCTTGCCAAAATTTCACTGTATTGTTTAAATCGACGAGTTGTTGCTCCTGCCATCCATCACTATTCTCGTTAGGATCAAGCCCAAAGCTAAATCCGCCGGTTGTACCAGCAACCAATATTAACTCGCTATATGCATCGTTATTGATAGCATGCAAAGGAAAATCGGAAACCAAGTGCCATACGTCGGCGTGATGGGTCCATGCGAAATGAAAGGGTGAGAGTGCTGCCAATTGAGTCGTAACTAATCCATATTCGGGACGAAGTTTCACCGCTACTCGAACATGGGCGATCCCATCGATAACGCGAATACGTCGGTTTAATCGTGGCGATACCGAATCATACGACATCCAATCACGGACAATCCATAATCCCTGGCGAGTACGGACACGTGTTTCGACCACATTGGTATGCGGCCAATACCGCCGCCATACCTCAGCAGGTTCGACAGCGGCAAGTTCAAAGGCCCCTCCATCTTTATCCAAAATCCTTCCAAACACGCTGCCGCTATCAAATTTCGGCAGGCACAACCAATCAATGCTGCCATCAGGACCAATTAAAGCACTCGTGCGCATGTCACCAAGAGCCATGTATTGGTTTATGGGCCAAAACCCGGTGCGGGGCTTTTCAAGTTTTTCATGAGTCCATGCCATACTTTCGGCGTCCTTTCATGAATCCTACTCAATGCCATACTGACAACAGGCCTGTTCAGTAGCCTTCCTACAACATATCATAAAATCACAATTTAATAATGTTATCTATCCTACACGGAGAGATAAAATATATTTGGGTAGCCAAGAAGCAAGCAAGACAAGGGATTGGTCTGTTTCTTAACCTATTTCGCCCCTGCTAACAGTTTCCAACCCATTTACATATTGTGATTTTATGATATATTGGAATTAATGGTGGCTTGGTCCATTCATGGTGATGTATGGTTACGGCGCTAAAAAGGCACGTTACTTTATGAGCCTAGCGAATCTTTTGCAGAACGTAATATCGACCCATGCCATCCCTAAGGACGGCGTATTCGCACAATGAAAGGTGAGATGATGATGTCCGATTCAGAAAAAAAGTTATTTGCCATGGATATTGATGGAATGACCTGCACGAGTTGTGAGCACCACGTCCAAGATGCTTTGCAATCCGTAGGTGCCACAGATGTTCATGCCGATTACAAAAAAGGGGTCGCAACGTTTATTGCGCCGTTGGATTTCCCTGTTGACAAAGCACAAGAAGCCGTGGCACAGGCTGGATACCAGCCCAAAGATGTCAAAATTCAAGATCCCGATAATTCCTCAGAAATGGTTCCTTACCACATGGATATTCAAGGCATGACTTGTACAGATTGCGAAGTGCATATTACTAAGGCCCTAACAAAAGCCGGGGCTTCTGATGTGTCAGCCAATTTCCGACGCGGGGAGGCCACATTCTGGGCGCCTGAAACCTTATCGCTCGACACTTTGCGGCAAGCGGTATCAGAGGCCGGATACAAGCCTAAGGAAGTGCGCCCGTTATCCCGAACCGTTAATGCGCAAGGGACAGACATTAAAGGAAAAACCGGTGGTCACCAAGACTATGATCTGATTGTGATTGGTTCGGGCAGTGCCGCCTTCGGTGCCGCCATTGAAGCACGCGGAGCCGGCTTTTCTGTCGCCATGATTGAGCGCGGCACTTTAGGCGGAACCTGTGTCAATATTGGCTGTGTCCCGTCAAAAACCCTTCTTCGCGCGAGTGATTTGCATCATTGGGCCCAAGAAAATCCCTTCCAAGGTCTTCACACTATGGCCAATCCCGCGGATCTTAAGACATTGGTCGAACAAAAAGATGAACTGGTTCAAGAACTGCGGCAGAAAAAGTATGCTGACTTGCTTCCTGAATACGAAATCGATCTCATTGAGGGCGAAGCAACATTTGTCGATGAACACCGTTTGAAAGTTGGGGATAGAATCCTCACTGCAGGACGATATATTATTGCGACGGGTGCTAGACCCCGAATTCCTGAGATTGCCGGGCTCGATAGCGTGCCCTATTTGACGAGTACCTCCGCTCTTAATTTGACCACACGCCCTAAACATCTCCTTGTTATTGGATCGGGCTATATTGCATTGGAACTGGGTGAATTATTCCGTCACTTTGGTTCCGAGGTGACCTTGATGCAGCGCAGCCCGGCCTTGATGCCCGCTTATGACGCTGAGGTCCGGGACATCATCCAAGACGTCATGGTATCAGAAGGTATTACCGTTCTGACTGGCGTCCAATATGACCATGTTGAAAAACAAGGAAACGACATTGCCGTTCATCTAAAAATTAATGGGAAAGTTCAAACCGTAGTCGGAGACGCTTTGTTAGTCGCAGCTGGTCGGGTCCCTAATACCGAGGCGTTGAACTTACCCGCTGCCGGCGTGGAACAAGGTGCACATGGAGAACCGAAAACCGATGAGACGTTACGTACCACAAATCCTGCAATTTTTGCCGCTGGAGATGTCACCATGGGCCCGCAATTTGTCTATGTCGCGGCCTATGAAGGAAAGATCGCTGCGCAAAACGCCCTGGGGTTAAAACCCGCAGTGCAGACTCTGAAACTGGATGCCGTGCCGGCGGTCACCTTTACCCAACCTTCCATTGCTTCCGTCGGAATGACAGAAGACCAAGCTAAACAGAAGGGTCTCGCGGTAAAATCTGCTGTCCTGCCCTTAGAAGCTGTGACTAGAGCTTTAGCCAACCGCGACACGCGCGGGGTTTTTAAATTGGTGGCTGAAGAAGCTTCAGGTCGAATCGTGGGTGCACAAGTTGTCTCCGAAAATGCCGGAGATGTTATTTACGCTGCCACTTTGGCCGTTAAATTCGGTCTAACCATTGACGACCTTACCGATTCACTGGCTCCGTACTTAACGATGGCCGAAGGTCTCAAACTCACCGCGCTAACTTTTGACAAAGACGTCAGTAAATTATCGTGCTGCGCCGGTTAATTCACAAAGGGCCCAAAACTTTAGGGCCCTTTTTCAGTCATTTGCCGCATTAACAAGCATGTGGTTAATCGCCGATAAGGAGGCGAAAAGTGTGTCACGATTCATTGCCCATGTTATCCCCTCGGATACACCTGCTACCGGGGGCAATGCCATCACCGCGGAACGAATTGTTCAAGAACTCGAACCCAAAGGTTGGAAAGGTGTCGTCACTCGTCGTCCGGCATTGCGTGGCTACGACTTTATCTTGGCCTATAATGCTTGGACGGTGGGGGTTCCCCTCATCCAATCCGGAACGAATCCTGAACGTGTCGCCGTGATTTGGACGGGAACCGATTTATGGGACGGTCTTGCCACGTTTCCCGAAATGATCTCATTATTAGAACCCGTTAAAGGTCATATCGTCTTTACCCCAAACGCCAGGGACCGTCTCTTAAGCTTTGCACCCCACTGGGAATCCAAAGTGCATGTCATCGTCCCGGCTGTAGATCATCAACTCTTTCGACCGGATGTGATTCCACCCTCAAGTAACCTGACGTCTTTATTGATTGCTGGCGGATTACGACCAGTAAAACGAACTCACTGGGCCATAGACCTCGTTCAGGCAGTGCGCCAAAAGGGACCACAACTGGATCTCGTTATTGCCGGTCCGTCCCGGAGCGATGACGAGGATTCGCGCGTAAAAATGAAAGCGGCACCTCATCTTTGGGTTCATTTAGTCGGAGAGATACCCCGTCAACAAATGCCTCAATACTATTGTCAAGCTGGCTGTGTTCTTAACACCTCTGCGGCCGAAGGGGTATCCAATGCGCTGATGGAGGCCATGGCGTGTGGATCCTGCGTTATTGCCACACGTATTCCGGGTAATGCCGCCCTGATTGATCACGGAACGACAGGTTTTTTGTTTGACACCGTGGAAGAATTTGTTGACATCGTGCTATTCCTTTGGAATCATCCACAACGGCGCCAAGAAATTGGTTTCAATGCGCACCAGGTTATTCACGAAAAGCACAATCCATGGATTGAACAATCTCAATATGATGAGCTCTTGTCCCAGTGGTTGTCCTAACCCATGAAATCCAGTACCTTCCGTAAGAATACGCAAGCATAAACAGAGAAAGGAAGAAATGGATGTTTTTCAGCCTGTCTAATTCGCAGCAAGAAGACCTGCTGGCAGCATTTTGGCAAGCCCTGAGTAGCCCCATTCGTCTGCGTGTTTTGGACATTTTGCGCACACAAGGCCCGTTAAATGTCAGCCAGCTCGTGCAAAAATTGGAGATGGGTCAAGGACACTTATCAAACCATCTGACGTGTCTCAAGAGTTGCGGCTTAGTACGGGCTGAAGCTCAAGGCCGTTATGTCTTTTATTCTTTAAGCGATGAACGGGTCAGTATCTTGTTAGATGTCAGCCGGGACATATTGCATGATCATCTGCTAGGTATTGCCTCCTGCCATTTCGTTAAGTCTTCTGAGCCCCAAGACGGGGATAATGGGGGCACACCCTAGTTGCCAAATTTTGTACCAGCGCCATGTCCTATGCGAAACCGAAACATGGGAATTAAAGTCATGCGCCCATAGGAATAAAGTGGAACTCTCCAGAGTTCTTTAACCCCGCGGAAATCTTCGGGCTTGGGTAATAAAGGTCTGGGCAATCGCACGCACCGCACTCGTCATGGTTTCGAGAGGCCGATAGATTAGAGCGAGCTGTCTAAAGGCTGCCGGATTTAAATGCCGCACCACAATTTGTCCGACGTCTGCATAGACTCTAGCGGCTTGATTGGGGACAATCGAAATCCCTAATCCAGCCGCAACAAACCCAATTACAGTGGCTATGCTCGTCGCTTGAAAAATTAGGCGAGGTTGAATGCCGTTTTCGTGGAACAACGCTAATACATGACGTTGAAGTCCTGTCCCCACATCAAGTCCAATAAAAGGTAATCCATCAAGCTGCTTAATGGTTATCGCTTCTTCCTGAACGGAAGATGAGGGATTATCGATCAACACCAGCTCTTCTCGCCATAATGGGGCCACTTGCAAGTCCGTGTACATCAGAGGCAATGTGACCACCGCCAGATCTAAATCCCCATGGCGCACTTTTTCCACTAAATCCATAGACCGTCCTTCTGTAACCATCAGATGCACATCAGGATAGCGCGTCATCAAACTGCGATACACAAATGGAAAGTGTGCCGCAGACGCCGTTTGAATGATGCCTAGACGCACTTCTCCATGAACCGTACGAATGTCGACTAAATCATCCCCTATCGACGCCGTTTGCTGCAGAATAACCCGGGCTCTATCCACCACGATCTGCCCCTCTGGACGGACGGTAATTCCCCGGGCACTCCGGTCAACAAGACGGTAGCCCAACAAATCTTCCAAAAGCTTTAACTGATGGGTGACGGTCGGCTGCGTCACATCTAGCGCAACGGCTGCCGCGGAAATCGAACCGTGATCAGCTACAGCCACTAAACATGCTAATTGTTTTAGAGTAATTTCCATCGGTATGTCCCATAAATTATTTTTATACCTATCTATACAGAAAAATGCCTTGGACGTCTAGATGGGGACGTCTTTAATTAATGCTATCGAGACATAACACGTTCGGTAAATTTGCAAAATGGGAAGTGAGACAATGACAACAGGCGCCGCTCTCCCTGCCCACTACAAATGGTGGGCCCTGTCTGCCACAAGCCTTGGCATGTTTATGGCCATGTTAAATGGCACGACGCTTCTGGTCGCGTTACCAACCCTTATCCGCGTGCTTCATATGTCGTCATTATTGGCCATTTGGGTTATGTTGGCTTATATGGTAACACAGACCGTATTAGTTCTTACCGTCGGCCGGTTTTCGGATATGTACGGACGTAAACGGTGGTATGTGGCGGGATTTGCATTATTTACGGTCGCCAGTTTGGCCGCAGGCTTTTCACCTAATGGGCAAACATTGTTGATAATCCGTGCCCTCCAAGCGGTGGGTGGATCACTGGTCATGGGCAATTCCACAGCGATTGTCGCAGACGCCTTTCCCCGCCAACAACTGGGGCTGGCACTGGGCATTAACAGCATTGTAATTGCGCTTGGCCAAATAGCCGGGCCTGTGTTAGGGGGTTTACTGGTAACATGGTTCAGTTGGCACTGGGTATTTTGGTTCAATGTACCCATTGGAGTTATCGGTACGCTCTGGGCAGCTTACCAACTCCATGATCTAACGCCTGCTGCTCGCCATCAGCGCATTGACTATTGGGGGAACTTCACCTACATGCTAAGCTTGTTGGGAATTTTAATTGCGATTACTTGGGGTGGGCTCAGAGGCTGGCAATCCCCGGTGGTCTATACCGGACTGGCAACGGCCGGGGTAGGCTTCTACGTCTTTTTACGGTGGGAAAAGGTGGTGACAGACCCCTTATTAAAACTCGGCTTGTTTCACATCCGGGCTTTTGCTATGGGTAACTTGTCAAACTTTTTTATCGCCATGGGACGCGGTGCTATCGTGTTGCTCTTTATCTTTTACTTCCAAGGCACACGGGGGGAAAACGCGCTACAAGCAGGTATCTCAGTCATTCCTATGGCGATCGCCATGGGATTGACTGCACCGGTATCGGGATGGTTATCAGACCGCATGGGAGCCCGGGTACTCGCCACCTTAGGCGCGGTGATTATGGCTATCAGCCTTATGGGTTTTGCTCTGACCATTTCCTTATCCACACCCTATGTGATTATCGCTTTGTGGCTCACGATCGCTGGAGTGGGTAATGGCCTGTTTAATTCGCCGAATACAAGCGCCATCATGGGCACGGTAGCGCCGGAAGAGCGAGGGATTGCCGCGGGCACACGCACCATGTTACTGAACACAGGCAATGTCTTTTCGGTCGGAATGGTGCTAGCATTGGTCGCAGCAACGGTTCCCCCGTCCATTATGTTAGCCATTTTCGCGGGCCAACCCACGGCTGTCAATACCCAAGGACTCGTTCACTTTGTGCACGGCTTAAACTGGGCCTTTGTGTTTATGGCCTTCATGGCTCTCATATCAGCATTCCTTTCGTTCCTGCGCGGTCAACACGCGCCGGTCTTAGTCGAACAATCGCAGAGCGCAGTTCGCTAATATTCCCTAGCATCCAGAGCAGATTTTATTAAGTCACTGGGTGCTGGGAATCTTTTGACGTCCGTTTAACGGTTAATCAGATGTTCCTGAACTCGAGGTTTTTAAAGTGTCAATTAATCCAGCCAAACCGGTAATCTCTCCTGGCAATACCAACTTGGTAGATTGGGACTGGCCAACGGCAGTTAACGTTTCTAATGATTTGAGTTGTAAAATTGCTTGGATTTTTTCGGGATGCCATTTGTGTGCGTCGTCTTCTGCTAATCCCAAGATGGCCCGGTTCACCACCTGCGTCGCTTCGGCTTGAGCTTCCGCTAATTTGCGAATAGCGATGGCTTCGGCTTCGGCCTCTAAAATACGAGCCTGTTTGGCCGCGTCAGCACGTAAAATCATCGCTTTCTGTTCGCCTTCCGCTTGCATAATGGCGGCTTGCCGTGCGCCCTCGGCTTGCAAAATGCTGGCCTCTTTTTGTCCTTGGGCCTGTTCAATTGCCGCCAATTTGTTGGCATCGGCCTTTTTCTGGGCTTCCATCGCCTTTTGCATTTCATCCGTCAAGTCAACTTGGCGAATGGAGGCTTGTACGATGCGAATTCCCCATGGACCCGTTAATTCGTCGAGCTCATTACGCAAGGCCGCATTAATTTGCTCGCGGTGGGTCATCACTTCGGCCAATTTGCGTTGCCCGACTTCTGACCGTAAGGTGGATGAGACAATATTTTTGATAGCTAATTCGGGATTTTGAATTTCATACAAATAGCTTTTCGCATCGACGACTTGATATAAAAAATAGGCATCAATCACTGGGCTAACATTGTCGGCGGTAATTACGGGTTCCGGAGATAATGCCACCGTCACGGATTTGGTACTGACAAATTTTAAATTGTCTACTAGAGGCAACTTAATCACGAGGCCTGGCGGGGCTTCATGATGAAAGCGCCCCAAGCGTTCAATAACTCCTACAGAACCTTGGGGTACAATTCGTAACGTGGAGCGCAGAGCCAAAATAATTAGGCCAATGACAATAATGGCTTCAACAAGTAATTCTAACATGGCTCATGCCCCCTTAGCCTTGGTCCGCTACCACAATGAGCGTGATTTGATCGCGTGCACTCACCCAAATTTTGCTCCCCGCGGGAATCGGTTCGGGATTATCCGTCACTGCAGACCATTGTTGCCCATTCACTTTCACAATGCCCATCCCTATTCGGTCTGGAGGGATCACCGTGATGGCGATCCCAACTGAGCCGATTAAGCGATCAATGGAGGAACGATATCTCATAGTCCTCACCCATACCCGCCACAATCTCTGCTGTCTTCATTCATCATAGAAGCCCTTCACGCGATTGTCATTGGTGTTGCCGAAAAAATTCCGCTATTTTGCGATAGACGGCAATTTCATTCGCCTTTTTACTAAATCCATGTCCTTCGTCCTCTAAAACCATATACTCAACATCACGCCCGCGTGCCCGCAATGCTTCGACCAACTGATCGGACTCCTGTTTCACAACACGGGGATCGTTGGCGCCTTGAATTACTAACATGGGACGGGTCATAGCATCCAAATAGGTAATGGGCGAATCTTCCCGGAACTTTTCCGCTTGAGTCACAGGATTGCCTAAAAATTTGTCCATGACCGGTTTCCACGATTCCGGCACCGAATCATGAAAGGTAAACAAGTTGGAGGGGCCAAAAATATCGACGACGGCTTTGAAATATTCAGGATGTCGTCCATGGAGCAACAAGCTCATATAACCGCCATAGCTACCCCCCATTAAAAACAACTTGTCTTTTTGAGCCATATTCATGCGGAAAAGCCATTCGATTCCCGACACCATGTCTTTTCGGGGTCCCTCGCCCCAGTCGCCCTCCACTAATGTCGTGAATGTTTTCCCGTAACCCGTACTGCCGCGGAAGTTGGGAGCAAAAAATTGATAACCTTCATGGACAAAATATTGGACAATGCTCCGAAATTGGCGACGTTCGGCGTATTGCGGCCCGCCATGCGGCCAAATGATCGTGTAACCGTTCCGGCGCGCCGCAGGAGGAGAAAACCACAGGGCCTCGATGATGGTTCCATCGAATGATGGATAGTGCACAACCTCGGCATGCACTGCAGTACGTGGATCAATGCCCATGGAGCGGTTATCGGTTATAGGTGTCCACAGAGTGTCGGGAGTATAACGAAACAGATTATTTGGCATAATCTCGGACTGCCCTAGAACATATACCGTTCCCGAGCGTGCCACCGTCCAACTCGTGACCAGGCTTACAGGCAAATCAATCGGCTGTAAAGTTGGGTTGCTCACTGTCAGATCCATTACATAAAATCGGTCTTCCACTCCGGCATGAGCCAGAACATAAAGACGTTTACGCTCTTTATCCCATTTTAAGTCTGCTAAATCTTGTCCTTCGATATGTGCCACAGGTTTAAACTGCTGCGTTGCGATATCATATTCAGCCAGATAGCTAAATTCTGCATCGTAATTGGTCGTCACATACAGATGGGTCTCGTCAATAAACTCGGCTCCATAAACAACATGGGGAGTTTGGGGACTGGGCACAATTGCGTGCCATACCCCTTCTTGCACAACAAATCCTGCGATAAAGGTATTTGCAAATAATTTCAATACGACCAATACCCGCTCGTCCGGAGAAACTTGGGCAATATAGGTGGGTCCTCCTTCGCCCTTCACAAGCAATTCTTCCTGGCCGGTTTCTAAGTCAAGCCGATAATTATTGAAAAAAGAGGGATTCTCCCTGTCGGACGCATAATATAGACGATTACCGTCCTCGGATACATGCAAGATCAGTTGCTTGTGGGATGGTGCTTCGCGAAGAATTTTCGCGGTTCCGCCTTGGGGCGGTAACAAATACATTTGCGTATTTTCATCGCCATCATGATCGGCGCTAAACAAAATATACCGGCCAGCGGGATCATAATGCACATCATGCACCATTTGACCCACATGGCTTAATTGATAAGGGTAATGAATTCCAGTCTTTATCCCCCAGACATCAAAGGTCCCCCCAAGGTTTGTCGCAAGCGCAATAGACTCTTCATCGTCACTCACGCTAAACGCTGTAATATTCGCGTAACGAAAAAAATCTTCAATATCGGGTGGCCCAAATTCCCATTCACTCATATTATGTGAAATCTCCTCTCGCCACAGAATCCATTTTAATTAATCACATCAAGCTTAATTGCATCATGACATCGTTACAGAGCCTTGTAAAGGAGAAGAACGACGGTGACCAGAGATGATGAATGCCGTGACATTTTTTCGGCGAGAAAAACTCGAAACGGCAAAAAATTTGGCCATATGGGCATGAGGCTAATTAACCCTCCCGAAAAATGGATGACGACCAGCGTGAAAATGCTCTAGCCAGGATAATCCACATCTTATTAAGAAATACCAGAAGCCCCAAACATCAAGGGGCTCCTGGTATCAAAGGAACTATTTAGGAGAAATTGCAGTTACGAGGAGCTGTTATGACGTTCCATTTTGCGACGAGGCCGGGGCGCCATTTTATGTCCACGCTTGCCCCCGCGTATTACAGCCCAGTGGGGTGGAATCGTTCCAGAATTTGTCTCCGATGGCGGCTGAAGCCATTTAGGATATTCTTCCCCGTAGGCGACCTCTTTAGGAAACTCCTTACCCAACCATTTGACCATCCACCAACCAAAGCCAATAAATAAACCGGTTGGAATGAGAATCCAGAGGGCATCGAGAACGGAGACCCCAACTGCGTCCAATACTAGTGTGTCCATGCCTACCCACTCCCACCGCCATTTTCCGAATGTTACGCCAACAGATGATATGTTTCCTATTTTATAAGGGATTCCCGGGCTAATCAAGATCATCTAGGGAATTTGAACTAGAAAGCCTAAATTGGTGGATCTTCAGGGGTTCGTTGCGTTTAGATGCCAGCCGATGCCACCAAAACCCGTCATGGTGAAATTCCATGATACAATACAGCCAAAAGAATCTGCTGTGAAGGGAGTTCACCAAGCCACTATGCCTCGTTATCGCAAAAAATTTTGGCTGCCTTTTGCCGCGTCCCTTTTCTTGCTATCAGGATGTGGAACGCAAATCAGCCAGCCCCCACACTATAAAGTATGGTCTGTAAAACACAATGAGTGGGAAACGACAACCTTTGTTGGTCCCCATGGTGGTATTGTCATTAGTATGGCTTCTTGGTGTAAATATTGTGCATGGGAAGCCAAATGGCAGGAACCTGCCTTATTCCAATGGGGCCGAACCCATCAGGTGGCGGTGACGCTTCTGGATATTTCTCCTCGCGGAGGGATTGGCATTGCCGGTCCCAAAACCAACGCGGCCGCCGGAACCGACGGTTCTGGGAATTACCTAGGATCAAACCCGGGACGCGTCAAAGCATTAAGCCACGTCCTCGATCAATATTCAACCATCTATCATGTGCCGCTGCAGGATCTAACAATCGATCCTACAGACAGCACGATCTTTGCGAAAAAAACCGACCTTTTGCCGACGATCTTTCTCCTCAACGCCCACGGCACGATTATCCATACTTTTACGGGGATCAATTCGGCCAGCCTTATTGAATCCGGCTTTGCACACGCCTCCTCTTAACCCTTCTGGGCCAAGGAGGTGCGCACTTCGGGCCGATGCTCAGGAACCACCATGAACACGAGGGCACCGATCACAGAAGCAATGGCGACGACTCCATACATTCCGGTGAAACCATGAACGACTTTGGCGGCGGTCAGCAAAATGGGGCCGGCGGCTAAACCGGTTGCCCGAAATACCGCCATTAACGATAAAGCTTCCCCCGCTTGATCGGTCTGGTAGAGATCTAAAGCCAAACGATTCAAAGGCGCTCCCATTGTAAAGGCTGTCCCTAATCCGAGTGCCATCATCGCGAGGATAAATCGGAAAAATGTTAAGTGTGGCCATGCCAAAAGCACACCTCCGACACCGGCCGCCACCAGCCCGACAGCTAAAATCTTTTTGGCTCCCATTCTGTCGACCATGATACCCCCGGCCCCTGCTAACAATGCACCCGTGAAGGCCGCTGGTAATAAGGCTAATCCGGATTGCAGCACAGAGAAATGCAAATCCGACTGCACTAATGCGGGCACAAAGATAGCAGCCGACATGTCTAGTCCAATTAACGCGGCACCAATCATCATCGCGACACCGGCTTTATTCATTAAGGGTTTGGAATCCAAAAACGGCGTCTTGGCCACTTTTTGTCGCCAAATCATTAACCCAAAGAAAAACACGGCAAGAATGAGAAAAACGAGGCGGATAATGCCTTGGCCCATGATCACTAAGAGGATACTAGCTAACCCGGCACTAAAACTCGCCCCACCTACCCAATCCGGCAAGGCGCGAGCAACAACGGTCGAGGGCGGCGCGTTGCGCAGCATGGCTAAAACAATGAGCGCAATCGGTAAGTTAATGATAAATACCGCGGGCCATCCAAATACCTGCCCTAAAATGCCTCCTAGAGTTGGACCGATCACACTGGCCAAACCAAACACGGCCCCGAACATTCCTAGAGCCATGCCATGCTTTTCCGGTGGAAACTGCTTGAGCCCTTCAGCCTGCCCATTGGGATAGACAGCTCCTGCGCCCGCCCCTTGCACAATCCGAGCAATCACAAACAGTGCAAATTCCCGGCTCAAGGCTGCCGTAATAGACGCCACAGCAAAAAGAATGATCCCCCAGACGAATACCTTGCGGTGTCCTAGGCGGTCACCCAACGCCCCCGCTAACACGGTGGAGGCGATATACGCCACAGTATAGGCCGTAACGGTCCACGCGGCAATTTCCAAATTGACATGGAAGCTGCGGGCGATAACGGGAAACACCGGACCCAGCACATTCGTATCTAATGCTCCGATAAAGACCCCGAGTAAGTAAACGCCTAACACTTTATAGTTCGGTCGCAATGTTCGCCCTCCCAACTCATTACACTACTGTCCACTATACCGCCTTACTTCCAGTTTTCCCACTTTAAAATTTTACTATCACTGGTAAAGACAAAACAGGCCACAACGACGGGTGGCCTGTTCGAAGGAAGGCATTTAATGGTGGGGTAACGCCACAATCATGGCGAAGAAAATACCCATCATATATAGCAAGGAGAATTTAAACGTCTTTTTGGCCCATTTAATCTCCGGTTCATGTTCTTGTAAGAGATAGACATGATAGCCAATGAAGGTTACCCCTAAAACGATGGCAATAATAAGATAGATGCCTGAAACCGTACCCGTAAAATACAATCCAATCGATGCCGCCAACAAAAGCCACGCATAGATCATACTTTGAGTTTTCGTGACCCGTTCTCCCCGAACAACAGGCATCATCGGGATACCGGCATTACGGTAATCGTCTTGTTTATATAATGCCAGGGCCCAAAAATGCGGTGGTGTCCATAAGAAAATGATGAGAAACATGAGGATAGCGGGTAGTCCCACATTACCGGTGACAGCAGCCCATCCCACTAACGGCGGGAAAGCGCCGGCAGCACCTCCGATGACAATATTTTGCGGTGTGCGCCGTTTCAGCCAAATAGTATAAATAAAAACGTAAAACAGAAAGCCGCCTAACGAACACAAGGCTGTGGTCCAGTTAACTAACAACCCTAATCCGACAAAAGAGATTGCTTGAAGGATAATACCAAAAATTAACGAATGTACAGCAGGAACTCGACCTTGAGCGACAGGACGCATCTTGGTCCGGCGCATAATTTGGTCAATGTCCCGGTCATACCACATATTTACCGCGTGTGCTCCTCCACTGGACAGCGTGAGCCCTAACATGGTAAGCACCGTTAGCCTCAGAGACGGAAGATGACCCGCCGCTACAACCATCGCGCAGTATGCGGTAATGAGCAACAATGAAATAATTCGCGGTTTCATCAAGGTAACATAATCCAATATAGTCGTCGTAATACTACGCGACACGGGTACTGACTGCGCGTACATTATCGCTACCTCCGTCTAATCAGGTTGCGCCATACGGGCACTTATTTAGTAATCCTATCGAACTAACTATAACGTCCCGTTCCCTATTTGCCAAGTTATCTAAGAAAAAAGGCTGGCGATTCCGCCAGCCTTTGGCTCTTAACCGGGAATCGACGGGGGTTTGGGCGTGTTCGTACTGGTTCCTGGTCGTCGTGATGCGCTCTGTGACGGCTTTTCATCGCGGTCAATACTCATTGCCACGCGTCTGAGAGTCAAGAGCAAAATTGACATCACAATGATTTGGAATATCCACCACGCCGGATCCCACCAGTGCGGCATTCCCTCACTGTACGGCATCTTTAATGGTAAGGTTGGCCAAAATCCTCCACCCATATCCATATCCCTCCTCTTAAATTTTTTTACAAGCTCTAATCATCTATTAGAGGAGATAAACAACAATCCAACTGGCGATCCAAGCCAAGGCCACAAAGCCCCAGAAGTACACCCCAGCTTCAACCGTCCAGTACTTTTCGGGTT
Source organism: Sulfobacillus thermosulfidooxidans (assembly GCF_001280565.1). Taxonomy (NCBI): domain Bacteria; kingdom Bacillati; phylum Bacillota; class Clostridia; order Eubacteriales; family Clostridiales Family XVII. Incertae Sedis; genus Sulfobacillus; species Sulfobacillus thermosulfidooxidans. The sequence goes on from NZ_LGRO01000002.1 coordinate 204,190, forward strand.
TGAGATTGATGCGCCCCGCCCGGGAAATCGCTGCCCAGAGCATGATCAATCCCACTACTGCATACACAATGTCCGCACCAGTAATGGCAAAAAACATTTCACCGAATCGCGATTGCGGTGAGGTGTACCGGCCAGACCATTGATAGAACGTCGTGAGAATCGCGAAGATCCCAAGAACCGCAGCGACTTTAAGCCGGCTTCGAATGGCTTGTTGATCACCGGATTCCCGGCTAAGCCGCATCACTCCCCATGCGACAACTAAAGAAACAAGCATGAGAGCTGCTGTCACGACTCCTAAGATTTGACTAGCGCGGGGAGAGACATAGCTCCCCGCATAAACATACTTCGCTTCGTACAGAACAACGTAAGGGACAATCTGGGTTGCTACGAAGAAAAGGAATCCGAATCGCACGGCACGATAATTACGCGGCGTCAATTCTTTTTCCAGCCCTAATTGTTCCAACTGACTAGACACGCTAAAGTCACCCACTTTCTGCTCGCTGTTTTACGCTTCCGGTTGAGGCTCCCTGGTTGTTGCCGCTAACTCGCTAAAGGCCGATTGGCTAATAGCTGGTTTGGCTCCTTCGCCGTAGGTGTAAAATCCGGCAACAATTTCCGGTTGTTCGGGGAAGTTGTAACGCGGCGGCGGCGACGAGGTAAACCATTCGGGAGTTTTGGCGTTCCACGGATTTTCTCCAGCAACCTGGCCATTGCGCCATGTCCATCCGATGAAAATGATGTGTGCCACGAACGAGGCTCCCAAGATGAACGCGAAGATGGATACTTCGAAGTTCATGGGCTGTAAGTAGGCCGGGTACGCAGGCACCCACCGGTTCATTCCGTGCAGTCCTAAGAGGAAGAACTGGCTGAAGGTGAGGTTGAAAGCTAAGAACGTGATGATTGACAAGGTCTTGGCCCACGTTTCATTCGCAATGCGCCCTGACCATTTTGGCAACCAGTAATAGATGGCCGCCATTGCCGAGAAAACCATGGATCCGATAATCGTGTAGTGGAAGTGTCCGACTACCCAAAAAGTATCATGCAACTGCAAGTTGACAATGGGGTCGGCCAAAAACACTCCAGTCAAACCTCCGATGAGGAAGTTGAACATACTCATGAGCACTAACAACGCTGGAGTATTCAAGCGAATCTTGGATTTCCATAATGTCCCAATCGCTGACATGTACGCAAATCCCGTCGGAATCGAGATCATTTCGGTGAAGAAGGAGAAGGGCAAGATTTCACTGTTTCGCAAGTTGGTGAACATGTGGTGCGCCCACACGAGTCCGGAGAGCATCATCACGAACACTAAGCCGATAACGGCCCACTGGCGGCCAAACAGCGATTTTTGCGCCATAACCGGGATAATCTCGTTCCAGATGGCGAAAGCTGGCACGGCAATGATGTACACCTCAGGATGTCCAAACAGCCAGAAAAGCATCAGATACGTCATCGGACTGCCCGTTGCCGTAAATAAGTTCAACGGGACAATCTTGTCTAGCAATCCAAGCACGAACGTGGTTTGAATTTCAGGGAACCAAATTAACATTAATAGGTTAACGGTGACCTGTCCCCATACAAACAAGGGGAGACGGCCCCATGTCAATCCTGGAGCTCGGCGGAACATCACTGTGGCCACTAAGTTTAAAGCCACGATGAGTGAGGACATCGTTAACGCTAACACACCCAAGTAGTAGAAAATAATCCCGTTTGCATCTTGTCCCGCTAAGGGTTCATAGCCACGCCATCCAGTAGACCACTCCCCTAAGAGAGGGCTGAAGAGCACGGTCAGAATTCCTGCAGGCACGAGCCATACTCCGATTCCCGATAATCTTGAAAATACAGTTTCGCGCGCTCCAATCATCAAGGGCACGAAGTAGTTACCCAAACCACCAATCATCATAACGGTACCAAACGAGAACATCATAATGGTTCCGTGTATGCCCACGGCGGTTAGATAATTGCTGGGATAGTGGAAAATCGTTAAGTATGGGGTCATCAGTTCGTAGCGCATCAGCATGGCGATACCACCGGCAATTAAAAATCCGCCGGTCGCGAACATCATATACTGGAGACCAATGACCTTGTGGTCTGTACTGAGTTCAAAGTAACGACGCCACCCTGTGGTCTTTTCTCGCCATGTTGTGGCTATGCCAAAGGTAGGTAAAATAACGCCTTCCCAGGCTCCCACTCCTAACAACCAGCCAATCACGGCGCCGACCCAGGCTAGAGTTACCGAAGGTCCAGTGACAAATGGATGCCCGCGGAACGGGTCAACCATAACGAATAAGGCATCAACAACGATAAAGCCAATTGCCGCCCACAGGAAAGCGCGAAGTACAGGCGGCATTCCGGGTTTCCGGCGAATGGCGCCTTGGGGATCTTGCATGTCTCTCGACAAGGCTTGAGCCACGGTTTTAACCTCCTTGTTCCATCTTAGTCAAGGTATTTAGGCTGTTAAACGACTTAACCTGCCCCATTGGCTAAAGATTTTTCGTATTTAATCCACTGCGCAAATTGCGCTTGCGACACCACTTTCAAGGGTGCTTCCATCCACGGATGACCCGGTCCACACACTTCAGCACATTGCACCCGCACCATGGGATTGACGCTGAAGGACGTAATCTTGGTGGGGGTCAGGTACTCATAGCGGGTTTCCCCGGGAATCACATCTTCTTTAATCCCAAAGGCCGGAATCCAAAAACTGTGAATCACATCGGCATATTGGTCGTAGGTGTGATAAGGGTCGTAGGACCGCAACACAAATTCTACGGGCTTGTTCACCGGCAGTTCCAACATGTCTTGCCCGTTGGCATTCACGGTTTGGGTTAGCCCATATTGGGGATAACTGAAGATCCATTCCCACTGCCGGGCCGTGACATCCACAATCAAGTCGTGGGTGTTGGCCGCGGGTTCATCTAAGGCAAACATTTGCTCCATGGCGGAGGTCGTCGGATGGAGGAAAAAGAGCAAGTTCAAAACAATACTACCGCCGACCCACACCACCACAAACGCTTTGTTGTCCACCGCGAACCGGCGGTTCGCGGGTGGCATTTCGCCCCGTTTGGTGTGGAAGCGCACCATCGTAAAGAGCAAGAACAAGGCCACAAACACGAAAACCGGGGTTAAGACAACCATAATAAAGTCAAACGCCTGTAGAGCCAATTCCCCTTGGTTGGAGACAATATAGTACATCGGGTTGTGATGAATCAGCACCCGGTCCCCAATTTCGGCGAGAACACTCAAAATGACCCACAGGATGGTAAAGACGACATTCTCACCCATGAAGGGCTCGCTCCTTTCTCATTGCCTTATGCCGGCAGAATTAACACTTTCCCGCGCATGCCCGTGCGGTAGTGAATGTACTGTTGCACAAAGCAGCCATAATCCCAAATGCCCGGCTTGTTGGGCACGGTAAAGGAAATATGGATGCTGCCGCCGGGTTTTAAGGTCGGGCTAAAGTCTCCTCCACTGGCAATGTTAAAGAGCTCTTTAGGCCCGTCATAGGTCACAATCGCTTTATTAGGCACAAAGTTGTCAACCTTATAGGGATCACTCAAGGTCACGTGGACCCCATCCCAAAAGTCTTCTGCCCAGGCATCCGCCGGCAGATTGCCAAAGGCTTGGAAATAGGCCTCATTCACATGGCGGCCCATGGTCCATTCATGCCAGTGGGTATGACTTTGATTTTGGAAGATAATGTCCATCTGGTCGCCGACGCGCCAGGTCATGTAATTGGGGATGTAATAGTAGTCGTACGCGTAAAGATGGACCGTCCCGGAACTGACCGGCGATCCAAAGATACCGCGGGCGGCATCCACGAGCGCTTGGCGGCCAAACAACGTCACCGCGCCCGCTACCCCTAAGGCTGCACTACCCACGAGAAATTGGCGACGACTCCATTGATTTTCCTCAACATTTTCGCCATTTAGAATATTCTCTTCTTTGGCGGGATCCTTTTCCACGCCTCTTCCTCCTTCACACAATCCATACTCGGATTCATCCGAATTGGACTTATGTTATTGAGTGGTTTACCCGACAGCAATTGAGGTTATAAAACCTTAATCAATTACTTCATTGTCGGTTTATCAAACCCTGGCATCCTTAAGATATGGTTGTAGATGCCTAGTATGCTATGCCGAATAAATCACTACTCGACATTACTAGGTGATTGTAGCACGTTTAGACTAAAAGGGATCCCATAAATTTTGCAAATCCATGTCGTTTTTACTTGAGTATAAAAATTTAACAGTGTCAGGTTATATTTTCGAAGGCTGCGTTGCATCACTCAGAGATTTTTTCAGGGAGTTTGTTGAAGAAAGTTAAACCGCTCCGATTAATGCTCGGAGCGGTGGGAGAGGCTTAGAGCATCTCGGGCTTGACGAACTCGTCTCATGGCGGTTTCCGGGGTATCTGCCAACGCCGTAATGTGCCCCATTTTCCTGCCGGCTCGTGGCTCATCTTTCCCATAAAGATGTAAATACGTATTTAACGTTTCTAGTGCTAAACTCCAGTTCAAGTCGCCGCTTTGCCACAAATCCCCCAACAAATTGGCCATTGCTGCCGGACTCCGTTGATGCTGACGTCCCAAGGGCAATCCAGAAATTGCTCGAATATGTTGATCAAACTGTGAGTAATCAAACGCCTCGATGGTTAAATGTCCCGAATTATGAGGGCGTGGAGCCAATTCATTCACGAGTACATCATTACCCACAACAAAAAACTCCACTGTCATAGTACCGACCAGGTCCAGATCCACAGCAATCTGACGAGCATAGGAGACGGCTTTTTCCGTAATATGTTCTGGAACCCGAGCTGGAGAAATAGAAACATCTAAAATTCCGTTCTGATGGTGATTTTCGATCGTGCCAAAATCGACCATATGTTGATTTTGATCCCGGGTTAAAACGACCGAAATCTCAACGTCGTAAGGCACAAATTGTTCCACAATAAGCGGGACATCGGGCCACGAGGCTAACGCCGTGTCTAATTCCTTAGCATTGTCTACGCGCATCTGACCTTTACCGTCATAACCGCCTCGCGCGGTTTTCACTATAGCCGGAAAGTGAGAGAAATTCCGCAACTGCTCGCGTTGTTCAAAACTCTCCGCCGACAAAAAATCGGCGGTCTTAAGACCTAGACGGCGGCACATGGTCTTTTCGTAGATCCGATTTTGAGAAATCGCCAATAACCCAGGATTAGGAAACACCGGCCGTTCATGAGCAATTATTTCTAGCTGAGGAACGCTGACATTTTCAAACTCATAGGTAATCACCGATGACAACGCCGCCAAATTTTTCACCGCATCCGTATCGTCATAGGACGCTATAATGCGGTGATGGGCAATTTGAGCCAAAGGTGCTTCAGGATCCGGATCCAAAACCGCTACACGGTACCCTAGCTGATAAGCGGCATAGGCCATCATGCGGCCAAGCTGTCCTCCCCCAATGATGCCAATATACTCCCCGGGCTTGAGCTTAATCACGATTTATCCGCTCCTTGGTCACCATCATCCTGGCTGTTTAACGCATTCTCCGCGTTCATGACATCTTGTGCCATTCTCCGGCGCACTTGATGCAGTCGCTCTCGTAGATTGCCATCATGCACGGCAAGAATTTCTGCCGCTAAAATAGCCGCATTTTTCGCCTGACCAATGGCCACAGTAGCCACCGGTATTCCCCCAGGCATTTGGACAATCGAAAGCAGTGAATCCAATCCTTGTAGATTTTTGGTAGGAACCGGAACGCCGATGACGGGCACCGTCGTATACGCCGCGGTCATTCCCGGTAAATGGGCGGCCCCACCCGCACCGGCTATGATTACCCCATAACCGTGGGATTCTGCTGCTTTAGCAAACTCGGCCATACGATCTGGAGTCCGGTGGGCTGACAGGATATGTGCATCCACCGCCACGCCGATTTCGCGTAAAAAATCTACCGCTTCTTTCATCACGGGCCAATCTGATTGACTTCCCATGATGACCGCAACTTTCACCCCATTTTTCCTCCTCATCTCGACATACTTCCCCTATTATAGCAATTTCTCCAATGGGCTATGTCCCGAGGATAAGGTGTGAAGACAGCCGAAGCCAGTGGATTTCTTGGTGATCACGCTTCCAATTCCCAGAAAAGGTGTTTGCCGGATTTGACAACACGGCAATGGCAGCAAAACGCAGAGGAGGCCAATGGGCTAAGACGAGATGAATCGGTGCATTGGGGGTTCTGGCTAGGAACAGCACTGTTTTATGTGCTGGTGTCAAAACAATGCCATAAACTAAGCCCTGATTGATAAGGGACTGTAGTTCACTAGGTGACACGGTGGGAAGGCTGCCCAAATCACCGAGCTGCACCTCAGGAGGTGCAGGCGGCTTCACCATAGAACCGGGGGTCACATGGTGAAAGGAAAGCGGGTAGCGCACCCATGCAAAGGCGGCTACTAGCGCCATCATAATCAAAGCAACCAACTTGGCGCGCATACAATGTGTCACTCCCGAGGCTTTTACACAATATAACGCTTGAGGACTCGTTGAGGTCACAGGTCACCCAGGGGCGCATTTTTCATACGACAGCGTATCACATTAGTAGCCTTACGGATCAGCCTTTCATCATGGAATTTTTTAGTATTCTAATTTGCTGTGTTGGTCGATGCGCTTGCGAAAAACCCAATAACTCCATGCTTGATATCCCAAAACAATTGGCAAGAGAAATATTGTCATAATGGTCATGACATGAAGGCTATATGGATTCGCCGCCGCATTATATATCGTCAAATTCCAAGACGGATTGAGAGAACTGATCATCACATCGGGATAGAGAGACAAAAAGATGGTAATAGTAGACAAAATAATTGTAAATCCGGTCGAAACAAACGCCCACTTTTCCTGGCCCCGCTGTAAAAACAAACGCACGGCAATCATACTCAAAAAAGCAAACACAGGAATGGGTCCCGGATCGAGACCTAAACGCCGAACGATATCGGTTTGGTAATAGGTCATCACGACGAAAATCAAGAAAATCCCCGTGGCCGCAGGTCCAATCCGGTATGCTATCTTTTCGGCCCGTTCATGCAGCACACCTTTGGTTCGGATCATCAAAAACAAGGCTCCATGCAATGCAAAGACAAACGCAACAGAAATCGCACCGAGGATGGAATAGACATTAACCAGTTGCAGTAAAGATCCGACAAAGTTTCCTTGGGCGTCAATGGGTATCCCTCGAACCATGTTGGCCATAATAAATCCCCATACTAAGGGAGGGACAAAACTCCCCCACACAAACAGGCTATCCCATATTTGGCGCCATCGCAGGTCCTCTACACGGCTGCGAAATTCAATGGCTACGCCGCGGACAATCAAAGCGGCCAATAGGAAAAAGAACGCCAGGTAAAAGCTACTTAAGAAACTCGCATACCACGCCGGAAATGCCGCCAATAACGAACCGCCCGAAGCGATGAGCCATACTTCATTCCCATCCCAAAATGGACCGATGGTTGAAAGAACCAGCCGCCTGTCATGATCATTTCGCCCAACAACAGGAAGCAACATGCCCACACCATAATCAAATCCCTCAAGAAAGAAATAGCCGATGAACAAGACCACTGCTAACACAAACCAAGTCACATTTAACATGTCATTCTCACCCTCCTGTTAAAACATCAAGCGTCCTTCATGACATAGGTTCTATTCTTCTTACGCCCACCGGGTTAGTGAAGGTCATCATAATGAACTGGCGATTTGGCATGTCTTAATGATTCATGTCCATGGAGTAAATAGCCATGCTTTGAGGATTCCTCCTCATTTTCTTGACCTTGTTCTTGACTGGGACCTTGATGAATGATGAGTAAAAAGAGATATATGGCGGCAGCGGCGATACTGAGATACAAAATGCCATAACCTATGACTGTCGTCCACAATTCACTAATACTGACGGTAGGCGATATGCCATTTGGGGTTTTTAACAGTCCAAAGACAGCCCAGGGCTGACGCCCTACCTCGGTCATTACCCATCCCGCCGTATTGGAAAGATACGGTAGAATCAAGGTCCACTCCATCAACACAAGTAACCAGTGCGGCCGTTTGCCTTTGATGGTTAAATAGGCTCCTATGATGGCAATAAGCATCATAGTGGTTCCTGCAAATATCATCGTGCGAAATGCCCAAAACGTCCAAACGATAGGCGGCATGTAATTCCCGGGCCCATAGCGCAACTGATAGAGATGATTAAGTTCCAATAGCCCAGTAACCCGTCCGCTTAACCGGTTATACGCTAAGATGCTTAACAAGTAAGGAATCTGCAACACAAAGGGATCGGAGTGTGTTTTTGTATCGATCGTCCCCACAATCGTCCACGGTGCGTGAATGGGACTGGTGTGCCACAATGCCTCTGACGCCGCCATTTTCATAGGTTGGGCCACAATTAAATGTTGAGCTTGCTCATGACCTAAAATAAAGACGGAGACACTGCCAATCAAGGCGCCAATCATGGCAATCCGAAAACTCGGTTCAAAGACCTCATCATTGGTATGGCGAATAAGATGGTAAGAGCTGACAGCCGCCATGAAAATCGATCCGGTCGCTATCGCACCGAACAGAGTATGGGGAAACTCCAACCAAAGTTGTGGATTGGCTAAGACAGCGAAAAAATTCACCATTTCCGTGCGGCCGTGACGAAAAACAAATCCCACCGGTTCTTGCATAAAAGAATTGGCCGCTAGAATCCAAAAGGCTGACATTGCCGAACCTAAAGCCACCATCCATATGGCAAAGAGATGAACTTTGGGCGAAAGTTTTTCCCAACCAAAAATCCATACTCCCAAGAACGTCGATTCTAAGAAAAACGCCATTAATGTTTCAATTGCTAAAGGAGCCCCGAACACATCCCCAACAAAGCGAGAAAAATCGGCCCAGTTGGTGCCAAACTGGAATTCTTGGATGATTCCAGTAACCACGCCGACAGCAAAGTTGACCAAATAAATTTTCATCCAAAATTGCATAGCCTTACGGTAGACGTCATTATGGGAGCGGTAATAGAACGTTTCCAAAATGGCAATCAGAAGTCCTAATCCAATCGTCAAGGGGACAAAGAGAAAATGGTACAGTAATGTTCCCCCAAATTGTAAGCGAGCGAGTCCGACATTTGTCATTTTTTCATCACCGAGGACAGTGTGTGCCATCAAAGCCAGAATCATACGCGATGGCCATCTTTAAAAGGGCTTCTTCCCCCATCAAAGAAAAGGTAAAATCAATATCAAGTCCTGGCCATGAAATGGCCAAGGAAAGGGTGAGAAGTCCTATGCCAACGGTAACTGACCAACATACACGTCCCCTGCGCGATCTCCGCTTGTCCGTGACGGACCGCTGCAATTTTCGCTGCATTTATTGCATGCCGAAAGAAGTCTTTGGGGCCAAATTTCATTTTTTGCCTAAGCATGATTTACTGACATTTGATGAATTAACGCGCACAGTTAGGGTTTTTTCTCAGTTAGGTGTGAAAAAAGTGCGTATCACCGGTGGAGAACCGCTATTACGCCAAGACTTGGATGTGTTAATTCGGCAATTAAGTGAGGTCCCGGGCATTGAAGACATTGCCATGACCACAAATGGCTACTTTTTGGACCGAGGACGCGCCGAGCGCCTTCGGCAAGCGGGCCTTAAACGTGTAACCATCAGTCTCGATGCCCTAACTGATGAGATTTTCAAGGCCGTCAATGATGTTGGTGTACCTGTCGGAAAAATACTTTCCGCTATTGATGCCGCCATTTTTGCTGGTCTTGGACCGGTTAAAGTCAACATGGTTGTGAAACGCGATGTTAATGATCAACAAATCATCCCCATGGCACGCCATTTCCGCCATAGTAGAGTCGTTTTACGATTCATTGAATATATGGATGTAGGTAACACGAACGGATGGCGATTAGATGATGTGGTACCGGCATCAGAAATTCTGACTATCCTCCAACAAGAATGGCCGTTAGAACCATTAGCCCCAAATCACCCCGGGGAAGTCGCACGGCGCTTCCGCTATCAAGATGGCGGGGGTGAAATCGGTATCATCGCATCCGTGACCCAGCCCTTCTGCCATCATTGTTCTCGCATTCGCCTTTCTCCTGAAGGCCGTCTCTATACCTGTTTATTTGGATCTGAGGGGTTCGATTTGCGCCATCTTTTACGAGAAGAGGGAGTGGATGATGCCCAGATTCTCGGCGCCATACAAGCGTTGTGGCATCGGCGTACCGATCAATATTCGCTACTGCGATCTCAGGCCACGTCATCCGCGCCAAAAGTGGAGATGTCGCATATCGGCGGATAACTTATTGCGCTACCATTATTCACTGATCTCTCCAAAAGTTGGCTAATGCCCGCATTTCACCCCCTTTTGCGCCCGCGCATAGAGTAACCACTGATTCAGTAAACAGATTTCTCATCCAATGGAAATCTGAAGATGAGGAGGTTAACGTATGTGCGGGATTGCAGGATGGATTGACTGGCAGCAAGATATCCGAGCTCACCAGTCTTCTTTAGATGCCATGGTTCAGCCGCTAACATGCCGGGGACCAGACGGCAGCGGCACCTGGGTGACGGAACATGCCGCGATGGGACACCGGCGCCTTGTCGTCATTGATCCCGAAGGCGGTATGCAACCAATGTCCCGCCGAGAAGGTCGCCGGGTTTATACAATCGTTTACAATGGCGAATTATATAATTACCGCGAACTCAGACAGGAACTCATCAGCTTGGGATATTCCTTCGCCAGTCAATCCGATACCGAGGTGCTCTTAACAGCCTATATTGCATGGGGACACGAATCATTAAGCCGTCTCAACGGTATTTTTGCCTTTGCAATATGGGATGCAGCGGAACAAACTCTCTTTGTGGCGCGAGATCGTCTGGGTGTTAAACCCTTGTTTTATGCCCCACTGCGCCAGGGCATCCTTTTTGGATCCGAAATTAAAGCTATTTTGGCTCATCCTGAAATGCCGCATCGGGTCAGTCGCGAAGGACTCGCTGAAGTTTTTGCGCTAGGTCCTGCCAGAACCCCGGGCCATGGAGTTTTTGAAGGCGTCTATGAACTGCGGCCAGGAGAATATCTTCAGTATAAACGGGGCCGTATTTCTACTCACCGCTATTGGCAACTCGTGTCCCATGAACATCCTGACGATGTGTTTACCACACGACAAACCATTCGCGATTTGTTAGAAGATACGGTTAAGCGGCAGTTAATTGCTGACGTGCCGGTTGTCACCTTGTTATCCGGTGGATTAGATTCCAGTGCCGTCACCGCCTTAGCGGTAAAAGCCTTTAACGATGAAAACCGTGGTCCGCTAAAAACTTTTTCTATCGACTTTGTCGATATGGAAAAACATTTTAAACCGACAGCATTCCAAACCAATCTTGATGCACCATGGGTCAATCGCGTATCAGAATATCTCGGCACCATCCATTCCCGAATTGTATTGGATACGCCTGAGCTTGTAGACAATCTCGTTGCCTCGTTGCACGCCCGAGATCTTCCCGGTATGGCAGACGTTGACACATCGTTGTTAGTGTTTGCCCGCGCCATCAAACAGCAAGCGACCGTCGGGCTTTCGGGCGAAGCTGCAGATGAAATATTCGGGGGTTACCCATGGTTTCACCATCGGGATGCCATCGAGGCACACACCTTTCCTTGGGCCCGCCGCTTGCAAGACCGGGTAAGTATTTTATCCAACGAATTCGTCCGTTATATTCGGCCGTTCGAATACGTCCAGCAGCGCTATCAAGAAGCGTTGGACGAAGTGCCTCGGTTGGCGGGTGAATCGCGTAGCGCCGCTCGCATACGCGAAATCAGCTATTTGACGCTGACGCGCTTTTTGCCTACGCTTTTGGACCGCAAAGACCGGATGACCATGGCCGTCGGGCTGGAAGTACGCGTCCCTTTTTGTGACCACCGACTTGTCGAATACGTATGGAATATTCCGTGGTCCATGAAAACACAAGGCGAACACCGCAAGGTTATATTACGGCAGGCCATGGAAGGGATTCTACCCGATGATGTTTTGTGGCGTCAAAAAAGCCCTTATCCTTCCACGCCAAACCCCTCCTATTTCGCAAGGATGAGGGAACAACTGACAGAAATTTTAGGTGACCGAGGTTCTGCCCTCCATCAAATCGTTGACGTCAACCGTGTCAAGGAATTGATGAACCAAGGACCTATGGCCGAGCAAATTCCGTGGTTTGGCCAATTAATGGGCAACGCTCAATTATTCGCATTCTTAATTCAAGCCCATTATTGGTTTGCTGATTACCACATCGAGCTTGGATAAAGGCCGGACACTTCCGGCCTTTATCCCATTAACTAGCCCGGGGCCACATCCGCTCTGGGACCAACTGGTCAATCAACTGCCGCAGCATTTCAAAAGCTTGCTCATGGCGTGGGGTCACAAGTGGTAACCGCACATCGCCCGCATGAAATCCAAGATAGTTCATCGCCCATTTCACGCTAATCGGGTTCGTATAACGAAACAGTTCATGGAATATTGGCATGAGTGTCGTATTGATTTGGCGAGCCTGCTCTAAATTTCCTTGTAATAGGCTCTCGGTCATCGTCACCAGCTCATCGCCTACCAAGTGTGATGCCACACTGACCACGCCATAGGCACCTAAGGTCAACGCCGTAAAATACATGGCATCGTCGCCCGAATAGACCCGGATTTGCGGCGAAACCAGATTAATGAGTTCTTGCATTTGCGGCAAAGAGCCTGCAGCCTCTTTAATCGCCACAACATTATCACATTCTTGGGTAATAGTTCGCACCGTAGCGGGAAGAAGATTCACGCCAGTTCGCCCAGGAATATTGTAGAGCATAACAGGAACGGGTAATCCCGTAGCAATCTCAACAAAATGGCGAATCAGGCCTTCTTGCGGGGGTTTATTGTAATAGGGACAAACGAGCAAAACACCGTCGGCGCCATTTTCTGCAGCTTCCCATGACAGTTCACGGCTGTGTACCGTATTATTCGTCCCGGTTCCCATCCACAACGGAACATCATCGCCCACATGCTCGCGCACTGCCCGCAACAAATTCATCCGTTCCCGGTCCGTCAAGGCCGGGGATTCGCCGGTGGTGCCAGAAAGAATAAGACCGCCACTACCATGTTCCACAAGCCATGTAGCTAATCGCCCTGCTTCATCGTAATCCAATTGACCAGCATCGTTAAAAGGGGTGATCATCGCAGTAAAAATACGGGGTAATTGCATAAAAAAACCTCCTTAAAAGTTGTGGATGTCCCAAAATCTTGACACGCCGGATCGCGCGAAAATTACGCACGAGCCGGCCAGGTCTTAACACCGGGCTTCTTCCACGACTTCACAGAGGCTAAGAGAGTTACAGGAGCAAAAGCATAAACGGAGACCTTTATCAAGCCATCGTGTAAAAACGAATGGACCATGATCTGTCTCCTTTCCCTGCGTGTTCTTCGCGGTTTTTAGTATCTTGCCGTTACTATATCATGCAGTGCCGCTGACGTCAAATAAAAATTCATCGGGTTCGTATATATTTCGTTGCACTTTATGGAGACTTGTGTCATAACTGAGGTGTTTTGAGAATCCCACCTGACCATCACCATGGATTTTTAGGAGGTTACCTGTATTATGCAACGGGCATCCAGAATGAACAAAATTCCCCCGTATTTATTCTTAGAACTCGATAAATTAATAGCCAGACAACGCGAGTTGGGACGGGATGTCATTTCTCTCGGTATTGGAGATCCCGACCAACCCACAGCATCTGTTGCTGTCGAAGCGTTGAAACGAGCGGTTGATAATCCCGAAACTCATCGCTATCCCAATTACCTGGGAAGCCTTGATTTCCGGATGTCCATGGCTCATTGGTATCGTAACCGCTTTGGGGTGGAACTTGACCCCAGCTCAGAGGTTCTCGGACTGATCGGATCCAAAGAAGGAATTGCGCATTTGATATGGGCTATGGCTGAGCCGGGCGATATCGTCCTTGTCCCCGACCCGGCATATCCAGTCTACTATACCCAAACGATTTTGGCTGGTGCCGAGCCTTATGCTCTTCCCCTCACCGCCGAACGTCAGTTTTTGCCAGATTTATCTGCCATTCCCGAAAACGTTTGGGCTCGAGCCAAAATGCTGTGGCTGAATTACCCTAATAACCCCACCGGTGCCATTGCCACCCGCGAGTTTTATGAAGAAGCCGTACAATTGTGTTTGAAACATGATGTTCTTTTGTGCAGCGACGGCGCTTATCTCGATATCGGCTTTGATGGATATCAAGCTCCCTCCATTTTAGAGATTCCCGGAGCCAAGGACATTGCGATTGAATTTTATTCCTTATCCAAGCCCTTTAACATGACTGGTTGGCGCATTGCCGCGGCGGTGGGCAATCCCCTGGCTATTGAGGCCTTGGGAACGCTCAAGAGTAACCTCGACTCCGGTCCTTTTACCGCCATCCAGGATGCTGCTATTGCAACTCTTGATTCGAATCCTATTCCTTTTATCCAATCCATGAACGCTTTATATCAAGAGCGCCGGGATTTGGCCGTCAAAGCCCTAAATAATATGGGAATTCCCATTACACCCCCCAGGTCCACATTCTATTTATGGTTTCCCGCTCCCTTTGGCATGAGTTCACAAGAGGCGACCAATTATTTCGTTCAGTATGCGGATGTAGTACTCACCCCGGGAGAAGCTTATGGCGAACACGGGCGCGGCTGGATGCGCATTTCCTTGACGATCGAGACGGCTCGGCTTCAAGAAGGGCTAGATCGCATGGCACGTGCGTTACGCGATCATCCTCCTGTATAAAATCCTTGAACAATGCTTTTTAAATAGCGAACAACAGGACGTGTTTGGCTCTCCAAGACATGTAAACCCGATGGACCTATGGGGATGCCTAACACGTCTTCCAGTTCTGTTGGCCCGTGCTGGGACAGAGCGTGCAAGTATCGCCGCACATTGTTCAAAATCTCATCACATCTGTCTTCCAGAGACATAGATACAGCAATGGCAATACGACCCATTTCGTCCTGAGTGAACCCTTTCACTTGACAGCGCGATGGGGGAATCTCAATCCCCACCTCCTCCAAAGCTTCGCGCCGAGCTGAGGAGACGGGAAGAAAATGCCCGTCGACAATATCGTCAAAATTCGGCGACCCGCCAATAGCTTGAATCCAACCAGGTCTTGATGTTTCCGGACTCATTACCCCGGAAATTAACCAGTTGTCACTGGTTACCAAACATGCTGCCGCAAACATCACTCGCACCTGATAAGGGTGCTGGGCAGGTAATTGCCGACTAAACAGGTAGTGAGCGTAGTCCGTGAGGACGCCTTCGATTAAAACGCTCGCCCCTTGTTCATGCACTTGACGAACACTCAATACAGGGCCACGGAAAAATGGTGTCCCGTGGCGTACTAAGCCGTCCCAATATTGGTTCACTTGTTGCTGAAGTGTCTTAGGAAGGCGCCACGGCTCCTTATCAACAATAATCTCTAAATCACTAGTGGCAACCCACCGAGTCGCTTTGGCCATGGATTTCTCATCACCATACAATCCTTATCTTGACGTCATTTAAAAGAACTACAGAACCTGTTTTTGTTCTTTCCCTGGACAGATTTAGTCGCGAATGATCCACGTTTCAAGAATAAAGCCGACAATCAGTAAAATGCCGATCACCGTATTAATCATCACGGATTCGCCATGAAGATGGGCAAACCGGCTCGATGCACTGTTTAAATGATTCATAATTCCTAAAAGCCGGTTAGCGTATACCACTAATACCCACGCTAACAACGCTTCAACAAATAGTAGCCAGTTCTTACGGCTTGAGGCATACCACGCCGCTAACAGCGAACCAATGAGCGCCAAACCTCCTCCCCACAAACCGATGCCGTAATATGCGGGAAAGATGCGAACCAATAAACGTCCGGCATCGACCATGGGCAATTCTAAAAAAATGGCCGGGGCCACCACTAACGAGAAAAAAATAATAGTCCCTAACCATATCCCGCTTCCGATTCTCCATAAAAACCGCCCTACCATGACGGTCATGTCCTCACCCCGTCCTTACTGTGGGTTTACTCTCTATCCCTAGAATATTATGTCAGACCCAAAGAAGACCGACATGTTTTTTCTAAAGGCAAGTAAAGAATCTTTTACAAGTAAAAAATCTTTGAGAGGGTAAGGATGTCACGACAGCAATCTTTTTGGATCGGCATCTCTGCCTTTCTATGGTTGCTTGTCTGGTCGGTTTTTCGTACCATTACGGAAGAGGAATTTCAGGGTTATATTGGACTTGCCCAACATTATTCCAGATTGATGTGTTCATGGGCACCAACCATGATCATATCCTGTGAACGGTCGGTGAGAAAGGACGCACCCAGTGAAGATATTGCCAGATGCTCGCTTCATTACCATTACAGCTGCCAACAATCCTGAAACCTTTTACTTATCACCCGTGTTAGCGGAAGTGCTCGGTCGTTGGTCGGCGAAAACAGAGTCATGGGGCATTTTAATTCGTGAACACAATCCCTATCTCTTGTTAGGTCCCAAAGATAAGCGACTACCATTTCTGGACGACGCCCTGAACTGGGCGCAAAGTCAAGGCTATCCCGTTTATATGCGTGTCGGAGGTGGTTCCGCCGTCCTTTTGGATCGTACGTGCTTGAGTTTCGCCGTATCCCGCCCTTGCCGGGATTTGACCGTATGGGAACAAAATTTTCGGGATATGACCATTCCCATTATCGATGGATTGCGTATGCTGGGTATTCTCACCCAATTTGGACGGGCCGAAGGCTCCTATTGCGAAGGCCCCTATGATCTGGTTACTCGTGACGGCCGAAAAATTGCCGGCATTGCGCAAGCCATTCGGGGAGGATCCGCACTCGTCTCTGGCATGATCTTAGTGCAGCAAGACCCTGTGGCTACAACCCAGTTCATTCAAGAATTTTATTACCGGGCAGGAAGCCAACAGATATTGAAACCCGAAGTCGTCACGGCTCTGAATCATCATCCGGGATTATCAGAAATCACGACTCAGGATGTGCATGACGCCTTAATTGCCGGTTTTGAACAACATTATCATCTTATTCCCGAGCCCTTTTCTTCCGAGGAATGGGAAGAAGCTCGGGAGTTAAATGCGCTACGTTGCCTGCGCGGCGATCCTATTCCCGAACCCTCAGGACGACCGGGATAACTCGTCTCCAACGAACCATTCATTTCAACATATAGGAGGAACTTCATGATGCACGCAACAATTGAAACAGATAAAGGTACGATGGTCTTGGAACTCTATCCCAATGAGGCACCTGGTACGGTCGCAAACTTTGCGAAACTCGCCCGTTCAGGATTTTATGATGGTCTCACCTTTCATCGGGTCATTCCTAATTTTGTCATCCAAGGCGGCGATCCCAATGGAGATGGTACCGGAGGACCGGGATATACCATTAAATGTGAAACAGAAGGAAATCCTCACAAACACTTACGGGGATCATTATCGATGGCCCACCGCGGCCGGGACACCGGTGGTAGCCAATTCTTTATTTGTCACAGTCCCCAACCCCATCTCGATGGCGTCCACACCGTATTTGGCCGCGTCATCGAAGGCTTTGATGTATTAGACAGTATTCGCCAGGGTGACCACATGACCCGAGTGACTATTCAAGAAGATTAATAAACTAAAGCCGGCCAAAACTCAAAAAGGGCTAGGGATTAATCCCAGCCCTCTTCCCTGTTTTTAGGCCCTAAGTAGCCAACATTAGGGCAGGGATGAATTGGAACCGTATTTTTTACAAAAAATTACTGCTGCAGATAGGCCGCAAACCAGATAGCAATTTGTTGAAGGCGAAATACCCGGTGCCACGGCTCTCCATTTCGTGTCATGCCATGCGATTCGTTTGGGTAAAGAATCATTTTGACGTCGCGCCCCAAGTACTTTAACGCATGATATAATTGTTCCCCTTGCTCTAAGGGCAAACGATAATCGTTCATTTGGTGTTCAATCAAAAGTGGTGTATGAATCGATGATGCATACCGTAAGGGCGATTGTTGCCAATAGGGCTCTGGATCTTCCCACCATGGTTTCGTGCCATATTGCGCAACTCGTAACCACCCTAAATCACTCGTCCCCATGGCACTAAAACGGTTTACGACCGATCGCATACTCACGGCACAACGAAAGCGGTCGGTATGCGCAATAGCCCAGTTAACCATGAAACCCCCGTAGCTTCCCCCGATAATTCCGATATTTTGGTGGTCACAACGCTCTTGGCCTGGGCCTTGTAATGCATCATCGAGAATGGCCATCACGTCGGCATAATCTTTATCACCCCAGTGGCCAATGATCGCCCGGCAAAAATCATGTCCATATCCCAAAGATCCCCGAGGATTGCCATAAATGACTGCATATCCAAGCGAGCGTAAAAATTGCATTTCAAACATGAATCGGTAACCATACATAGCCATAGGCCCTCCATGGACTTGAAGGATCATGGGAACATTTTTCTTAGGTAATGACGGGAACAAAATCCAGGCATCGACTTTTGTGCCGTCCCTGCTTGTAGCTTGATACGCGACCGGCATGGCTAGCTCATCGTCCGTCCAAGGGAGCGGCACGTTATGCGGTTCTGAAACAAAGGTGCCATCTTCGTCCATGATCAGGAGAGTTGAGGGACATAAGGGATTCGATGCAAGGACAACGAGTCCCGAAGGATGGGATGCATAACTATAAACCGTCCAGGCATTCTGCGTAATAGCCTTAGGAGATTTTTGGCCTGTTAAGGAAAACTTCCAGAGATTCACCCGTCCCTGGTCACTTAAAGACATAAATACCCACTCACCATCCCGACTCACGACAGGTTTATCTAACGGCAGTCCCGCAACATCGGTTAACGTGTGATCCCCGACGGGTCGGTCTAATTCGTCCGATAAACATTTCGCTTGATCGGTTTCAAGATCATATAACCAAAGCTTTTCATTACCGTATCCTAAATCCTGCGGATCACTTGCGGTAAACACCAGGGTTTTCCCATTGGGATGGACAATCACCCGACTTATGGCCAACCCTAAATGGGTCAATTGCTGACTCATTAGCCCAGTATAAGAAAAAATTTCACGAATTTGGGGATTGGCATCGGCACTCATTTTTGGCCGCTGTAGATAAAATAACGTCGCGCCATCGTGAGAAAACACGGGATTAAAGACATCTTCAAGCCCAGGTGTCATGACCTGGACGGTGTTTGTTGATATATCCACACTGACGGCGGTATCAATAAAGTCCCCTAAAAATCCCGAACCGTCGAATTTATAATATTGTTTGGTAATAATTTTGACATCACGCGTAAAGCGATAGGCCAATCCGTCATCCGATTGTAAGCCAGGACTTGAGTGATCCCCTGATTTTTCATTTTCAATCAGACCCCGAAACAAATGGGCTATCACCACGACTTTTTGCCCATGAGGATGCCAAGTAAAATCCTTAATGCCTCCTTTAATCTGCGTAAGCTGGCGTGCTTCTCCTCCCTTTAGAGGCATAATCCATACTTGATTGCTGCCCGACCGGCGCGATAAAAAAGCCAAATAATGTCCATCAGGAGAGATTTGAGGTAGGGTATCGGTGGGTCCATGGGTAAAAGGTCGAGCGGAAGTCCACGAGGATCCGTTGTGCTCTATTTGCATTATCCGATGTTCTACCGAATTGGTTTGTTTATTTATCTGAGATTCAACAAAAAAGATCCGGCCATCTGGGGCGGTAACGGCTTGTCCCCAAGTTTTTAAAGCCATGAGGTCTTCCGGTTTTATAGTCATCGTGCTTCTCCCCATTTCGCAGTGATTACACGCCTCTTCACAGTGTGTCGTGAACGGTTAGGGCGATTATAGCAAGGGAAACGTCGGCAGCGTTACCATAAAACATCTTATACTGATTCTTGCATTATACAAGAAATTTTAGTATTTTGATTGCATACTGCACAAAGCGAGCGTGTATCCTTTATATTAATTGTAGCAAGGAGGCTTGACATGGCTACCGCATCAGACAAGCAATCCGGCCGCGTCACTCCATTAAGTGGCCGGTCACTGTGGCTGAGTTTTGCCGCCGCTACAACCGGTACGTTTATGGTCAACGTGGATTCCAGCGTGGTTAATGTGGCATTACCTGTGATGCAACATCAATTCAGCTTGTCCATTAACATTTTACAATGGATTGTCACCGCCTATCTATTGGTGATTACGGGTGTTCTACCCGTCATGGGCCAATTGGCAGACCGTTTGGGACGGCGCGATGTGTTCATAGCGGGCATAGCGATTTTTATTACGGGCTCACTGTTTTGCGCCTTATCGCCAAGCTTCGGATGGCTTGTGTCCGCACGGATTTTCCAAGGCGTGGGTGGCGCGATGATTATGGCCAATGTTATGGCGATTGTCGCACTCATCTTCTCTCCCCAAGAACGAGGAAAAGCTTTGGGAATGATTGGTTCTGTGGTTGCAGCTGGCACATTAGCCGGTCCCCCCTTAGGGGGTGTATTGACCGCGGCCTTTGGCTGGCAAAGCATTTTTTGGATCAATATTCCTTTTGGATTATGGGGCTTATGGGGATCATACCGGTATTTACCCCGTTTTCCAAAAGATGAGATCTTGCGCCAACAAAAATTTGATTGGATGGGAGCATTGATGTTTTTAGTTTCTACATCACTTCTCCAATTCGGATTAGCCAATCTTCACCGGTGGTACGGATATGTTTTAGTCGTTGCCACCGCGGCATCTCTTTACCTCTTTGTCCGAATTGAGTCGCACGTACCTCATCCCTTGATTCCCCTGCGCTTATTCCATGTCCGCCCGTTCTCACTGAATATGTTGGCTGGCATTTTTTATTGGGTGCTCATGATGTTTCCCGCTTTTCTCATTCCCTTTTACTTGCGGGATGAATTGCATTTACCGGTCGGCTTAATTGGGGTCTCGCTCTTTCCCCAGGCTCTGGCCATGATCCTTTTATCTCCCTTAGGTGGAACCTTAACAGACAAGAGGGGTGTCTTAGTACCTGCACGGGCAGGCCTTTTGATGTTTGCGTTGGTCAACTTAGGGATGGCATTATTACCCCAACATGCGCCATTATGGTGGATTTGGATTCTTCTTGCAGGCCAAGGAGTTGCCGCGGGACTATTCTCTTCCCCCAACAGTACGGCGATTCTTAATTCGGTGCAAAAACGCGATACCGGGTTGGCATCAAGCCTTATGGCCACGCAAAGGAATTTAGGACGAGCCATCGGGGTCGGTTTAGCGACAGAAATCTTAGCGCTGGTTTGGGTATTTTCAGGCATTGGCGCATCGCCGTCCCACAACAATCCTCATTACCCTGCCTGGTTTTTATTAGGATTCCATGGCGTTTTTTGGGCAGCCATCGGCTTTACCGCCTTAGCATTTTTCACAACGGTATCCCCGCATCCGCATTCCTCAGGGCTCCCCCAAGACGCAAAGTAAAAGCCAGCGACACGGCCAAAGTAGCCCTTCCTTATCGGAAGGGCTACTATAAGGGCATTGACATTCAGATAGATTTTTGACACATCTGTCCATCAGCTATTGAACATCCGATTATCGGGTGGATTCGGCTTTTTTCCTCAGGCGACGTTTGGCTAACGCTCTATTGCGCCGGGATTCCGTTAAAAAACGGATGCCAGGTGGGTACAATCGAACTAAGACCGCTTGCGGTACCATCACCTGAAGATTCCCACATAATGTGCATTGCCAACCATGGACCACTGTGATGCAAGCCCTTTCTCCTTCAATAGTCAACGGGCCCGTCATCACCACATCCTCAGAACCACATGTCGGACATCGATCATCCACATTAGACCCTCCCGTCTACCTCATGCTTTATTATGTATTAGATTGTTCACATCCCATTTCTCCGCCACAGGCTGCTTTTCCTGCTTTGTTCCCGCGTCTATCCACAGTTTTTACACAACCTTATCCCCAATATATCCACAGTTTTCGACACAACGATTCCTTTATGACATGTTTTTGTCGGGCTTAAAATCTGATAGTTCCTAAAAAGGAAAAGTTTGTCGAATACAAGAGTGCCATACGTCAATAATAGTCGATGACGAGATGCATCAACTTAACACATCTAGAAAGCACCACGATGAATGCCGCCATCGACATCAATACTGGTTCCCGTAATAAAAGCGGCACGGCGAGACATAAGAAAGAGAATAACTCCGGCAATGTCGGCGGCTGAGGGGAGGCGTCCTAAGGGGGCACGGGCTCGCATAGCCTTGAGAACATTCTCCACACTATCTCCCGACCTTTGTGCCGTAGCCTGCGCCATTGTGTCCAGTAAATCGGTTTCCGTAGCTCCTGGATTGACATTGATGATACGTACCCCATAGGCACTGACGTCATCGGCTAAGACTTTCATGACCCCGTTTAATGCACCGTTGATGGCACTGGCAATGGGCAAATTACGGTTGGGATCTTTGCCGGCAATTCCGACTAAATTGACCACGACCCCTTTTCGTTGCTGCATCATCACAGGCAACACGGCGCGGGTCATCGCCAAATAACCAAAGAATTTCACCTGAAAATCGTCCACCCATAAAGACCATGGCGCATCTAACGCACTAGTAATGGATGCCCCACCAGCACCATTGAGCAATAAAGTGGGTTGGCCGATAGTGTTCAGGGCATACTGCACTACAGCTTGGGCACACGCAGGCTGATTGCCCATGTCACACGCATAAAAAAATGCCTGAGCCGGAAAACGACGGTTCAACTCGTCGACACGCGCTTTTAACGCATCATGCTGGCGAGCAACTAGAAGCACGCGAGCTCCTTGGGCCACTAATTCCTCGGCAACAGACCAACCAATGCCACGACTGCCGCCCGTAACGATTGCGCGGTCTGATTCAAATTCCTGTCCCATTGTGCTCGCCTCCTGGTTCATCGTAAATTTTGCTCATTAACCAGTATGCAGCACGTGTCTATTTCATGAATTGCGTCCATGCCGCCGAGGAAGTGATATAAAAAGCTAATCCATATCCTTGACCCACGACAATCAGATTTTTCGAAGGCGATGCCGTAATGGGAAAAAACGGTGCTTGAGCATTGAGTAAGTTGGGATGAAAAATACTATGCGGAAGAATTGTGGCGTCTCCCGTGTCGAGATTGAGCCTGGCAATGGCCACTTGATTTAATCCACTATCCCATAATGTCAGTAAAAGATGATGCGGGCTAATCCAATCCGCGCCACTTGCTCCCGCAATGAAAGGCACTTGTTGTCTTCCAACTAACCAAGCCATCGCCAATTTATCGACGCGCAGGTGACAAGATGTAATGTCTACCACACTATCAGCGGTACCGGGCAAAGCACTGGGCGACGCGACCAGCGCTATAATAGGATTCTCAGACTGTAAAGAGGCAGAATTTTGCGGGCTCACGAGCATCATCACACGGCCAGGCAGATTATAAGCCTGTTGAAATCTCCCCTGTCGCCATAATACTATCTGATTCGGATGGCTGGTGGCGATCCAGACTCCCCCATTTTGGGCCGCAGCCATCGCGACGACGCGCTGACCCGCCTTAAGCGGTAAAAGGGATTCGCTGACAAGTTTTTGTGAAGATATTTTGATAATAGCCCATCCGCCTTGCGTGCCGGGTGCCACGGCATAAATCGCCTGAGTCGAAGAAGCCGTAATCCACCGAGGTGCACGCGTCATCGATGCACTCCATGTAAACCGGTGTTGTCCCATCGTAATAACATTTTGCCCGTGTGATTCTCCACCCACAATTATTTGCGAGGAAGGAGACAGCGCCGTGGCAGACACATGAAAATAGGGAAGGATAGGCGGATAATTCGCACCCGGCTGCCATAATAAAAAGGACGCAGAATGAGGAACATTCGTCCATGATATTACAGCCGCCAACTGGTTTTGGTTATTAAGCTGTAGAGCACTCACAGCACCTTCTAATTCAGGGCTGACCGCTGAAAACGAAAAGCCGGTTATAGCAGGATACTGTTTTGGCATCGCCATAACCAACCCAGAAGATGACGAAGAGGAAGAGCCTGTAAAGGTCCCACACCCCGTGATGCCCAAAAGAAGAATTCCCCAAAAAGTGGCTTTCCACCATTTTGCCGACACACTTATCACCATAGGTTATTGTGCGTCTTCATGACAAGAATCGCAAGGTTCTACGAAAATTCCCGAATTCTGGCAGTTTCCGCTTGAAAAATGAGGGGCCGTTGCGCCGGCAACAGTCCGTCAGGCAAGTGATGCACTGAAAACCACGCACTCTCCAGAATTTCTCCATCGCCCGATGGATGGGATCCGTTGGCCTCGTCAACCATGGCCCAAAAGCCAATTTCCAAATGATGCCGGCCCACGACTTCCGAATAAAAATAATGCAATTGATCGATTTCTATTCCTAATTCCTCAAATACTTCACGTGAGGCGGCTTGTTGGGGACTCTCACCGGCTTTGACCCATCCCGTAACAAGTCCCCAGGGATATCGGGGGCGATAGCTATGACGGAGCAAAAGAATTTGGTTGCCATGATATAAGACAACCACCACAGCAACCACAAATTTTGCTTGCGTCAGAACCATTAAAAATTGAGTCAAACGTTTGGGAAAGACACGGGAAATGAGATAAAACATGAACTGGCGAAACACACGGCGAAATTTGGTCATAAAGTCCCGCTAAAATACGGGGCGCTCGCGCCACGTGCCAAATACCGTTTTCATCACCGCCACGATTTCTCCTTCGGTCGCCCCTTGTCGGACAGCTTCAATAATATGTGGCATGATTTCGCCATCAGGGGTCAGACAGGCCTGTTGTAACGCTTGTAAGGCCTCTCTGACGGCAGAATCCTGCCGATTTTTCCGCCAAGCTGCTAGGGATTCGACCTGATCTTGCTCAACTGTTGGATCGATTCGAAGCAGCGGAATCGATTCCTCACTTGGCGGTTCCACAAAGGCATTGACCCCGACCAGGATTTGCTCATGGTTTTCTAATTCTTTTTGATATCGATAAGCAGCATCAGCAATCTCCCGTTGAAGATATCCGTTTTCGATACACTCCAGTACGCCGCCTTGTTCCTCAATGCGGGCAAAATATTCTTCAGCTTGCTGTTCCATTTGAGTCGTCAACGCTTCAACAAAATACGAACCCGCTAACGGATCAACGGTATTAGCTACTCCCGTCTCATACGCTAAAATCTGTTGCGTACGCAGTGCAATTTTCACAGCTTTTTCGGTGGGCAAGGAAAGCACTTCATCCATCGAGTTGGTGTGCAATGATTGGGTTCCACCCAGCACAGCAGCCAACGCTTCATAGGCTGTTCGCACAATATTGTTTTCGGGTTGTTGAGCCGTGAGCGAACATCCGGCTGTTTGGGTATGAAAGCGCATCATCCACGATTTTGGATTTTTGGCTCCATAAATTTCTTTCATGTGCCGAGCCCATATTCGCCGGGCGGCTCGAAATTTCGCAATTTCTTCAAAAAAGTCAATGTGGGCGTTGAAAAAGAATGATAATCGCGGCGCAAAAGCATCCACATCGAGTCCTGCCTTTATTCCCGCTTCGACATAAGCAAAACCATCGGCTAAGGTAAAAGCTAATTCCTGGGCTGCTGTGGAACCAGCCTCCCGGATATGGTATCCACTAATGCTAATCGAGTTCCATTGCGGAACATAGCGAGTGGCATACGCCATCATATCGACAATTAAACGCATTGACGGCTTAGGCGGGAAAATCCATTCTTTCTGTGCAATGTATTCTTTGAGGATGTCGGCTTGTAGGGTCCCCCGTAACTGCGTCCAATCGACGCCTTGCCGCTCCGCGGCAACCAGATACATAGCCCAAATGATGGGAGCTGGACCATTAATCGTCATCGAGGTCGAGACCTTATTCAAGGGAATGTCTTGAAAGAGGCGTTCCATATCTCCCACATGATCAATGGCAACACCCTCGCGGCCAACTTCCCCCAAGGAATGGGGATCATCGGAGTCATAACCCATGAGGGTTGGCATATCAAACGCGACCGAGAGTCCGGTTTGGCCTTGTTCCAGTAAATAACGAAAACGAGCATTGGTTTCCTTGGCCGTTCCAAAACCCGCAAATTGTCGCATCGTCCAATACCGTCCGCGATACATCGTCGTATGAATGCCGCGGGTAAAAGGATATTGGCCTGGAGATCCAATGAGATGTTGGGGCGGTAGATCATCTGGAGTATACGTTTCTTTAATGGGAATTCCGGACAAGGTCCGAAACATGCGGTGCCCTTGGTAGGGATCTCCGCTAGGACCCGGCCTCAAGGCTTGAGAGTGATGAAAGGCTTCTATTGCCATGCCTAAACTCCTTTCGGATGTGCCAAGTCAATCGCCAAGCATGGTCCTCATACTGTTCTTAATAGATCTATGTGCTTAATTACTGAGCATACTATAACACCATATCATGAGCTTTTTTCCATGATACACTGCGCCTCTTAAGCATTCAAGATATTAGCATTTTTCGCACTCGCGCCAACAATACTATCAATTCGCGGGGGATTGGGCTGCCTATTTTGAAAAATGTTCAGCGTAAATGCGGTGAATGCTATGGAGCATATTAATCCGTTCCTCCACCATCTCCATGGCCACGGACACGGTGGAGCGCTGATCCTCGTCAGCACGTTGAAAGACAGATAGCAATAATTCATAAATGTTTTCCACCTGGTGACGCACCCGGTCTTCACGGTATCCGGTCAACTCATTAGCTACTTGAATAAGGCCTCCGGCATTCGCGATGAAATCAGGAGCATATAAAATCCCACGCTGGCGCAATACCTCTCCCATCGACACATCTTCTAGCTGGTTATTGGCCGAACCCGCGATGATTTGACAGTCCAATTTATTAATCGTTTCATGATTCACGACATTTCCTAGGGCACAAGGTGCCAGAATATCACAATGGGTCTCTAAAATGGTCCAAGGGTCAGCCGGTTCAATATGTAATTCACTAGCCGCTTTGCCCACCACGTGCGGATTAATATCGGCAGCAACAACATCGGCGCCTTCATCATGCGCATGCCGCGCTAATTGATATCCCACTTTCCCTAACCCTTGAATCGCAATACGTCGGCCTTTCAAAGACGGTGTGCCAAATCGGTAGGTCAGCGCGGCCTGAATGGCAGCAATTACCCCCACCGCCGTCATATCTCCTGTATCGCCAGAACCTCCATAGGCTTCAGGCAGTCCCACAATATAAGAGGTCTCTTTAGCACAATGTAGAAGATCTTGTTCATTTGTGCCAACATCTTCCCCCACTAAATAGCGGCCGCCTAAGGTGTTTAAAAATCGTCCAAATGCACGAAATAACGCCTCGGATTTGTCATTGGCCGGATCACCGATAATGACAGCTTTGCCTCCACCAAAATCCAATCCCGCGGCTGCCGCTTTATAGGTCATCCCTTCCGATAATCTTAAGGCATCTTCAATCGCTTGCTCTTCAGATGCATAGGGCAGCATACGGCAACCGCCTAATGCTGGCCCCAACGTCGTATTGTGGATGGCAATAATGGCTTTGAGTCCTGTTGCCTGGTCAAAATTAAAAATTAATTGTTCATGCCCATGCTTGGCCATTTCCTTGAAAATCTCCATGGAATTCCTCCTATCCCTCATATCGTCATTCTAACCCTAGCTCCCCTTGCTATTATGCTGCCTAAGCTAGGAGCAGTTTGATACGATATTACGCAAAACATTGGACAAGAAGTTGTTGACTATACCAAAATGTCATACCGTCACCTTGCTAGTTAGACTTTAACGACAATGGGAATCGTTTGCAATGCGTGCCTCTTATCTTTTAGGATTTTGACCGAGTCGATGCGATTTCATCACCCGCCCAAATGACGCCATCAGTTCCCTCACCGGGCATCGTCGCCACAAATCCTCCTTGCACGTGAAAACTGCCACCCGTGGACGGCCAATTTTTCAGGCGCTTTTCTTGCGTCGTGGGTCGTAAAACGGCCAATGGAGTTCTTTGAGCTCCCTGACCCATGGGATTATCTCGAAGGAGTTCGCGCACCAGATTCATATCTACATGGGCCGAGGCCGCCAGGACTTCTGCCCCAATATCATTCACATCAACAATCGCCACTTGGGTGTGTAGCACTTTGGCCAATTTATCTGCCAGATTTTGTGCGTGCCGAGGAGCCAAGACAATATACTGGTTATAAGGGGGAATAGTGGTTGGTCCCGGGCCGTCTATCGATGCCACTTGGCGTCCAGCTACGCGATAGAAATCACCTGAACGTCCCAGTACGCGATCGCACGCTCCCACACCGGCTGCAACAAGAATGCGGGCCAAACCCACTTCACGAATAGCCATCTCCATGGTTTCTGGCCGCCGTAATCCTAAGCCATAACCTAATTGCCGCACATGACGCGATAAAAACTTGGCGGTCCATCTCGGTTTGACATGGCTGAGCAATACGGCCCGTCCCTCAGCAATCGCCACAACTTTTTCACCAATCACAACAATATCTTTAGGCGTCACCTTGCCTTGAAAATAGGGGACCAACGTTTTCATCAAATCTTCGCCAGGTTTTACTAAGTGACTGCGTACGACATATCTTAAATAGCGTTGATTGCCGATTTCTTTGACCGGTTTTTCAAGCCATGTCCCATTTCCCTCATCCGCAATGTCTGGTGTAAAAATAGGATGATCAGCCATCATGTTTTCCCTCCATCATCTCTTGTCATCCCCTAAGGTATGACGCCATCAAGAATCCAGACACTCGAGATTTCGGGTTAACTTTTACCATGGACACAAAATTTTGCCCTATATCCCATTTCTATCCAAGGTTTGACAAGCAAAAAAGTATCCTGCGGCCAAAGCATCTTCATCGACAATCCCAGGGCTTTCACGCGCAAAAACCGGTGATGAGTATGACAAAACCAAAAACGATGAAGGAAGAAAAAAAGAAAGATAAGGAAGAAAGGAAGAAAGAAAGGATAACAAGTTAAAATCCTGAGCGCTCTAAACATAATGAGATTGTTCAGTAAAAAGAAGCTGGTCTAAAGCGACCAGCTTCTTCCCAACCGCTTATCCTGGATAATTCGCCAATAATTGATGAATTTGTTCACTCAATGTCATGGCATCGTGGTAAGACTGCTGCCACACATTCCGGCCAAAAATTAAGCCGGTGGCTCCACATTCCATGCATAAGCGCGCTTTTTCTAGTGCGCTTTCTTGAGAACCTTTTTCGCCCCCTGCAAAAATGACGAGCGATTTACCAGCCGAACGAATGATCTGTTGAACGGCAGATTCCAATGTCCATTCTCGCTGGTAGGCTTTGGGTGCATGCGCTAAACGGGCGGGATCAATTTTAGGCACATTCAATTTGATTACATCGGCACCTAATTCTTGGGCCACGCGAGCGGCATAATCGATAGCGTAAATGGAATCTCTCCCACCTTTTTGTTCAATAGCCGCTCCCCGAGGATAACTCCATACAACAACAGGCAGGCCGTAACGATCAGCATCTTCACGAACACGGCGAAATTGTTCAAAATCCTCATCTTGGCGGGGAGAGCCGACATACAAGGTGTACCCAACGGCATCGGCACCAAGTCGGACGGCATCTTCAACCGACGCATTTAAGGGAGAAATCGGTTCATCATCAGAGGGAATTTCGGTCTTTCCATTCAGTTTTAAGATCAGGGGCACTTGACCGGCATAATCCGCATAATATTTTTCCGCCAATCCAATCTGACAGGCAATGGCAGAAAAATGACCATCTAACGCAATGCGAAATTGGAACGCAGGATCTTGACTTTCGGGGGCATCCAAAAAATCACGGGGTCCGTGCTCTAACCCTTGATCGATGGGCAAAATCATCAATGTACCATTAGCTGGCCCCGCTCCATATAGCAGACGGTATAACCGTGCCTTCTTACCCGTACTCAAATTCAATTGATCGAGATGTGCACGAATTTCTTGCGTTGCCATAATCGCTCCTTCATCCCTTTCCATTCGGCGAGATACATGCCTATTCTTCCCTAATCATACCAAAGCTGGTTGCTAAAGAGAATGTCACCGAAGGGAAGTTGCAGCCAACTCACGGCGCTTGTTGGGAAATTAACATTTTTCCGGTAAGATAAAAACGGTCGTAGTGCCATAGGCGTATGATACAAGCCTCATCACAAAAACCGTCTACACAATCAACACAAACATCATGAGAACACCAACAGATGCATCACGTCAATACACGCACAAGGAGGTTTTCATACGGATCAGCCACTTTCACATCTTCGCTATCAGATTTCCATGCCTGAACCACAAACCCACCGGTTTCACGTGCGAATTGAATGGACAGGAACAATACCTCAAAACATGACATGGGCTTTACCAGTTTGGACACCCGGGTCTTATCTCATCCGGGAATTTTCTCGTCATATTGACCGCATTCACGCCTCCTCGGAGTCTGCCGAACTAGCCGTGCGTAAACTCGATAAGGCCACTTGGATCCACTTGGATCTTGGAGGATCTAGACAATATTTCCACACTGATTTTGGAATATGACGTATTTGCATATGAACTTTCTGTGCGCACCAGCTATTTAGATAGCCAACGAGGATATTTCAACGGGGCGAATGTCTTCTTGTACCCCGACACAGACATTGCCTATAACATAGAATTAGAGGTTATTCCCTATTCCCATTGGGATGTCGCCACGGCACTCACCCGTTTGAATAAGCCGGGATATCATTATGCTGTGCCCGATTATGACACTTTAGTAGACAGCCCGGTAGAATGTGGGGTGTTTCAACGGCGCTCTTTTGTTGTCGACAATGTAGAGCATGAACTGATTTTCACGGGATTTGATGATATTGACCTCAGTGATTTGCTCCGAGATCTTCCCCCCATTATTCAGTCGGCCAAAGACATTTTTGGCACACCACTACCCTATAATCGCTATGTTTTTCTCGTTTACGGGAGTATAGAGAGCGGCGGAGGATTGGAACACAAAAATTCTGCCAGTATCATTTTCGATCGCTTCATGCTCCATGACCCGAGCAAGTATCCACGCGTCTTAGCCTTATTTGCCCATGAATATTTTCATTTGTGGAATGTTAAGCGTCTTCACCCAACAAACCTCGGGCCTTTTGATTATCAGCACGAAGTTTACACGCCCTTATTGTGGGTGCTAGAAGGATGGACTGACTATTACGCCTGGATTTTATTAGTTCGGTCCGGAGTCGTTGACGTCTTTACCGTTTTGGATCACTTTGCTGAGGCACTTCGCCTCCTCGATCTGGTACCAGGTCGCCATGTTCAAAGCCTGGTTGAGGCCTCTCAAGATACCTGGATAAAATTTTACCGGCCTGAGGGTAACACCCCCAATATCACCATCAGCTACTATCATAAAGGCGCTCTGGTGGCGTTGGCCTTGGATCTGGCCTTGCGCAAAGCCACAGGTGGCCGAGATAGTTTAGATACCGTACTCCGTTTCTTATGGATGAGTTATGGCGACCAAGGCTATCCCGAAACGGCCGTTGATGATGCTCTGGTTCGAGTGGGGGGACCTTTAATGCGCCAACGATTACAGCAGTGGGTCTATGGCACCGACGACATTCCCGCCGAACTTTTCAATGTGGTCGGTCTTAAACTGCTCAAAGAATTTAAAGATGCCCATCAAAAAGTGCCCTACACGGGCATTATCACTGAAAAATCCGGCACCGACACCGTAATCATTAAGCATGTACTCAAAGACAGCCCGGCGGAAAAGGCGGGATTAGCACCGGGTGATGAATGGATTGCATTAAATGGATATCGCGTACGTCATGACAATCTTCCAGGACGCCTCGCCCAATATGCAGCAAACACGAGCATCCAAGTGACCGTATTTCGCCAACACCAACTACAAACCTATTCCTTAACGCTCGGCTCACCCCGTCCGGATGCCTGGCGTTTCATCACGGACCCCAACGCTCCCGAAGAGGCTCGCCAGCAATTCAGCCAGTGGCTGGGAGCCCCTTATCCCTAAACATCACGGCCTAGGGATTCGACTAATGCGTTGAAAGGTAGCGACGCGCCGATTCCACGGCGGTCGCTGCCTCGCCAAATCCAGCGGATATTAACTTGACTTTCCCGGGATAGCTGACAATATCGCCTGCCGCAAACACCCCGGCAAGATTTGTATGCATGGCCGAATTCACGGTAATCTCATTCCCGCTGAGTTCCAATCCCCAATCTCGGAAAATGCCGGTGCCAGGAATTAATCCAATGGCGACAATAATCCGGTCTACCTCTAAATGCGTAATAGTTTGGGACTGATTATGCCGAATTTGAGCGCTTTCGATCCGGCCCTGTCCTTGCACAGACAATAATTCATGATGGGTTAACAACGTCACATTAGGAAGTTGAGAGAGTTTGCTCAAGCTATCGACATGACATTGAAATTGGTCACGACGGTGAATCATCCACACTTTCTCAGCGAGAGGCGCGACGGCCATAGCCCAATCCGCAGCCGAATCTCCGCCTCCCACAATTAGGACGTTGTGATTGCGAAAATCTTCTAAATGTCGGACCGTGTAATACAACCCCTGCCCTTCGAATCGGTCAATCGCTGGATTGTTAAAACGCCTGGGCAGAAATTCACCAATCCCCGCGGTGATAATCACTGATTTTGCTGCGAAAGTGTCGTGATTTGTCTCAATCTCCCACAGTGTTCCTTGGCGTCTCAATCCCAGTGCTGTGGTTTGGGTATAAACTTGATGGGGATATTGATTGGCTTGTTCCAATAGACGGCTAATCAAGTCATGCCCACTGATTTGAGGAAAGCCGCCCACATCGTAAATGGGCTTTTCGGGGTATAAATGCTCTAATTGGCCGCCTAATTGCGGGAGGCGTTCAATCATGATGGTGTTCAAATGATGCAGTCCCGTAAGATATAAGCCGTACAGTCCGACTGGCCCACCGCCAATAATCAGCACATCGGCTCTATTTGTCTCCATAAGTGTTTTCCTCACCATGTTGGCTTTTTTAGGAACTCCGCACGGGAATTCGCCCTCAGTGTAACGAATTGATTTTCGCCTTGTCAAAATCACGATTTCGCGGTATTGTCGTCTGAAAAGTCCTACTTTCTGAGGTGGTAACATGTCCACAATGCTGTGGCCTGGTCGTGAACAGGCTTGGCAATTGCTTAATCGTTATACCAAAAATCCCTCTTTGATCAAGCATGCATTGGCCGTTGAAGCCGTCATGCAGGCATTAGCGGAACGCTATGGGGAAGATCCTGACTTATACGCCCGAGTCGGCTTGCTCCATGACTTTGATTATGAAGCGTTTCCCGAAATTGGCGAACATACAATTCAAGGTGGACGAATTTTGACGGAAGAAGGTTTTCCCGACATTATTGTGGAGGCGATAAAGTCGCATGTCAATGAAAACGGCATTCCCCGTGACACCTTATTAAAACGGGCGATTTATGCAGCGGATGAACTGACCGGATTCATCGTGGCCGCCACTTTGGTACGTCCTAATAAAAGTTTAAGTGAGCTGACTCCCAAATCCGTTATCAAAAAACTCAAAGATAAAAGCTTTGCGAAGGGCGTCAATCGCAATGATGTCTATCAAGGAGCTGAAGGATTGGGAATTGACCTTGATGAGCTTATCCAATTTATCATCAACGCCTTAATCCCACATGCCGAAACATTAGGGCTAAATCCTTAATCGCGACAGTACATTCCCTGTCGCGATTAAGCATCTTGGCCCGAAGCAATGCCTGGAATGAGTTTACGTCCTGCATAACCTTCTTCGAGTCCGTGATAATATTTCACGGACTCTTCATCAACGCGCCAGCATAAATACACGGGCTGTCCGTTAATTTCAGCAGGAAAATCCACTAGCCCAATTTCTACATCGGTAACCCGGCAGCCTAATTGATTAATTGTCGCTAAGAGCTGATTGGCCTCAGCGACGACTTGGTCAAATTCCTTTTTCGCCAGTTGATAATCGCTTAGCATGATTAAATTTCCATCTTTACGATAGCCAACTTCGCGAATGTCCCGCATTTCTTCATACTTTTTTCGTGCCTGATCTTGGAGGGAACGCAGGCGGGTTAAATGCTCCCGGAGTGCGGGTAATAGTTGATTGGCTTCTTCAAGAGTAAATTGTCGTGTCATGCATCCTCCCTCGCCTTCAGAATTCCGCTATGATGTCTTTTACGTGGTGGGCACGATTCGCATCGCGCGCGGCCACGAACAAAAAATCAGAAAGCCGATTTAAATATTTTAAATGCAGGGCATAGGATCCGTCTGCATTGACAAGGGGCACCAACCGCCGTTCCGCCCGTCGCACCACTGTTCTGGCTTGATGCAGAAAAGCGGCGGAGGGGTGACCTCCTGGTAAAATAAATTGTTGAAGGGGCACCAAATGACCTTCCAAATCGTCAATCCATTGTTCCATGGTCTCGATTTGAACGGCTTCTAAACGATCTTCACGATCAGGACTGACATTGGACAAATCCGCTCCCAGGGCAAATAATGTGTTTTGGATCTGACTTAACATGCCGTCCAAAGTGAGTGCATCCTGCTCCAGAAACGAACGGGCAATGCCGATCAAGGCATTGGCCTCATCAATCGTGCCATAAGCCTCCACCCGTAAATGGTCTTTGGGAACGCGTTTGATGTCGCCGTGTCCCCAAAGGCTCGTCATACCCCCGTCCCCTGTTTTGGTGTAAATTTTCATCCTTAATCCTCAATCCTCCCTCAATCCTCCATAGCTCTATAACACAAGGCACCTCGACGATGAATTCTCTGTCATCTTGATGGCGGAGGTTTTTCTCGTTCTCTTCGGTCAATATAAGATTCTGCTTTCCAGTATAAATGAGAAGCCCCTGATTTTGTCGCCTCGATTTTGCGCAACCAGCACGCTTGAAACCCAAGCTTGCTTATGTATTGAACCTCTATGGCCCAAAAACCACCAAAAAATGTGCCGAACTCATTGAGTTTTTTATCGTGATACGTATAGCAGCATATCCCATCTCGCGTCTAACGTGACAGGCGACTGGGTTAAGAGCAGCAAAATTGCACTCACTGACATAATTAGAGCTCCGAGAATTCGACGCATTGTCATCTGTTCGTGAAAGACAAATCCGCCGAGTGCGGCTAATAGTCCTGCAATGGAGGACACGGCCTCAACAATGGCTACAGGCATCTGCCGCAGTAACATCACCACACTGACATAGCTTAACGCATTCAAAAAACCTTCAATGGTACTGAAAACCGGAAAATCTTTCACGGTCCCCAGAATTTTTCCTCGTCCTCCTGATATCGTAAGCCCGGTCAAAATCCAAAGACTTACCCATGTCATCAAATTGGCCCCGTAAGTGAGAGGAGGATAAAGGCGGTAATGAACATCGAGAAGGCGAGCCGCCGCAAAAAATACATCACTGGCCAGCATCACCCATCCAGCAAGCGATAATCTCTGTGCACCGGCTAACCACGCCCCTAGGGCAAATAAGGCAACAAACCCGATCCCTTGTGATAGACCGGGATGCCATATAAACAAAAATAGCGTGGTCGCATTGCTCCACGGGCTCACTTCGCTAATGGGTCCTTGTGACAACGCCCAGGTATATAACGAAAAAGCTCCAGCATAGACCAAACTCGGCCACAAAATAGGCCAAAGCCATATTAGCGGTTGATGTTGCAAAACCACCCCCAGCCACAAAAATAAAGCCGCCATCACCGATGATGCACCCATAATGCCCCAGGGATCGGTATGGCGTCCCAACGCCGTTAAAACCATGCGTTCTCCACTTAGACTGAAAATACGGACAATCAACCAGAGCCCCAATCGGTCATCCCCCTCTCATCCCATCTTCATCTTATGGGACAAGAGAGGGCCCTCATGCTAAGAGTTCGTCGAGGAGGGTGGAGCTTTTTCGATAATCCGGGGACTTGGGCGATACCGGTCGATGCCGAGTGGCTTTATCTCGGTTCCATTCTGACCTTTAATTTCTAGCCAGTTTTGCACCCGCACCCCAGGTTGCCCGGGAGCTAGCACTTTTTCTTCTCCGGGTTTTAATGAAGCATTATAACGAACAATCGTTTTGAACGGATATGTTTGGAGAATTTTGTGGCGGACAATAATGTCCGGGCCTGGGCTTGCGCCCCAAATCTTCACCGTCATATGGCGGTCCTTAGCTTGAGCCGTTATTAATACGGGCGTGCTCCGGTTATTGCGGAATTGAAAATTGAGGTAATCACTAGCTACCGTGGCATCCTCTCCCGGTGGTAAATAGGGCACAGTCAATCCATGATTATGGCGCTCTACAATGGGCAAACCTGTACGCAATAAGGCCGAATATAAGGTGGAAGAACCTTGACATACACCTCCTCCTACTGAAGGAACAATCCGGTCTCCGACAAAGGCCCGTCCCCATCCGTAACCGTTTTCCTCGGTATAGGGTCCGACCACGGAATAATAGGAAAAGATATGACCAGGTTTCACCACCGTCCCGTTCAGGCGCCTCGCAGCCAATTCAATATTTTGAGCTTGACTCGGGCTAGCATGAAAATAATTCGTTGTTTGCTGGCCGAGCACGTAGGGAAGTTTCAGCGCTTGTGCTCCATCACCCGCTGACGGGATGGACGACGTCAAAACAATGGGTGCTACTTGATGATATTCGCTTAAGGTCACCTCACGAGCGGGCAGACTCGCGTGGTGAGATAAAAGCTGGGGCAACAATCCAAGAAGAGCCATCACAAGCCATTGCCGCATGCTTCTCACGTCCTTTCTTCTGCAAAATTTGCCAGTAATCCATCCATCACTGTTAACGATTTCGAATCGTGGACATTTGTGCCGCGGTCCTATCATTCCCATCTCCGGTCATTTTGACTCATCACAAACCACGGCGTGGAAAACGTGCATGTCCACGCAATCTGTGGCAAACTAAAGATGTTCGGCATTATTCCCGGTGAGCCACCGGAATTTATATAGGTGAAAGAATGAAGACAACACATATTGGGCTTTTAGGATTAGGAACCGTCGGCAAGGGCGTTGTCGAAGCCTTGTCTCACCAAAACACCATCGTCATTGACAAAATTTTGGTACGTGATGTGAGTCATCACCATTCCAACCTGCCTCTGACCAGCGATATTCATGACATTCTTGATAATCCAGATATTGACATTGTGGTGGAAGTCATGGGCGGTGTCGATCCGGCCTACGAATATCTGGCCACGGCATTACAAAAGGGCAAATCGGTCGTAACCGCCAATAAAGAAGTCGTGGCACGCTTTGGTCCAGAACTCATGACTCTGGCCCGTCAAAATCGCCAAGGTTTCTTATTTGAAGCCAGTGTCGGCGGAGGTATGCCCATTTTAGATGCTTTAACCTGGCATCTTAATACGACTCCTATCCATGCCGTTGAAGGGGTCGTGAATGGCACAACCAATTTTATTTTGGATCAAATGGAACAGGGCATGGACTATCAGGCTGCATTACAGCGGGCGCAAGCACTAGGTTTTGCTGAACAAGATCCATCAGCCGATGTGGATGGATGGGATAGCGCGCGTAAACTGTCGATATTGGCTGGGCTCGCCTTCCATTCATGGATTGATGCCGAAAATGGATATGTGGTAGGAATCACGCAGGTTAGAGCAGCGCATTTGCACCGCTTGAAGGAAATGGGGTTTGGCGTGCGACTGGTCGCACGAGCAGAACGCCATCCCTCCTCCATTGGTTTTGTTGTTGCTCCCACGGTTTATCCCTTAGGCCACCGCTACCTCAAACTCGCAGGATCCCAAAATGCTATTGGCATTTTCTCCGATGCCGGGACAACCTGGATTGAAGGACCGGGTGCTGGCGGGTTAGCGACAGCAACCAGTATTGTGGCAGATATCCAGCGTATTCGTTTTAGTGTTCCAGATCGGGATCCCGTTCATTTTGAGTCGTTACCGGTTGAAAATATCAATGATGCCTATTTAATTTTTGCCGAAGATCCAGAAAGGCCCTTGCCAGTCATCGCAGAAGCGTTGAAGAGCGGTCCAGGATATCTCATCTTACCTTATGAATTGCCCCATGAAGAGGGTTTCGTGCAATACCGTTACCGGGCAAAATGAGGGCGGCACATCGGCCGCCCTGTTTTGTGGGGCTTTACAAGTGATGCTGGAGCTCTTCTTCCGCCAGGCGAATAGCTTCGCGCACGAGATTTCCGCATTGTCTAGCGGGAACGCCGCCCCATCCTTCCCGGCGAACGATGTCATCAACTCCGAGTCGCTCACCCAATTTCATTTTTGTGGCCTCTGACAGGATTTTTGCCAAGATACCACCCCCCTCTCTATTGTTCCTCTTCCGTTTACGATCATACGCACAGGGTAACCGGAGATTCATGGCAACAAAGCCTGCCACAATGACGAATGCCGAGACGGCGGTGGAAAAAATCCGTAGAGCGAATGATAAAGAACCTTGTAAAACAATACCCGGTGGACAAAATGTTTCGTTTCAGGAAAAGGGATCTTTTGAGCCGAAGTTGCCGATGGGGTTAATAAGCCTTGACTTAACCAGTTGCGAACATTGCGCGAGCCGGCATTATAAGCAGCTAGGCCCAACACTTCATTTCCCGAATAACTTTGCAAAAGTTGATTTAAATACCATGTCCCTAGGTGGATGTTCAGCGCCGGATCAAATAATTCGGCTGTCTGAATACTCTTATTGTCCGCCTTTAAACTCGCCCATTTTGCCGTCGACGGGATGAGTTGCATGAGTCCAATGGCGCCTTTGCTGCTCACGGCATTGGGCCGATAACTACTTTCTACCCGAATCACCGCTGCTACCAAATAGGGACTGAGATGGTTCACTTGGGCCTCATGCCAAATCACAGCCCGATACGGCATGGGCGCCACATAGCGGTACAACATGATAACTATAAATAGTGAAAAACTGATCCAAAAAATTCCTGATCGGCCCGCCTTCAGACGGTAGCGTTTGCGTTGCGCCATAAACGTGTCACCTGTTCTCTTAAACGCTCCAAAGATCCTTGATTGTCTATAACATAGTCTGCATAGCGGAGTTTTTCGTCGATAGGCATCTGTGCCTGAATACGCCGCAATGCTTCCTCTTTACCCAAATGATCACGCTCAACGACGCGCTGTAATTGCAAGTCCAGCGGTGCATAAACGACCCAGATTTCGTCCACTACATGACGCCAATTCCCTTCAATAAGAAGGGGCATATCAATCACGGCAACGCGATATCCCTGGTGAGATAACTCAGCTAATTGCCTAGTGATGTGCTGCTGGACCACAGGGTGCACTATGGCATTTAACCCTTGACGTTCTAAGGGATTAAGAAAAATCCGGTGGCCTAATTTCCGCCGCAATAATTGACCATCCGGACCTAAAATACTCCACCCATAGTGTTGCCAAATGGCACGCCACACTTCTTGTCCCCGCTGTTGTAAGTGATGGGTCAATCTATCGGCATCAATCACCTGTGCGCCTAATTCTTGCAAAATGCGACTGACTTCGGACTTCCCAGTGCCAATGCTCCCTGTCAATCCTATCACTCGCATTCGCATTCCCTCCCCTTTACCTTGCACACATGCTTTATCCCCTATTTTATGACGGCTATGGGACAGAATGCCATGATAAGACGTTGTGTTCCAGAATGAGAGCATGCGGAGCAGGATGAGAAAACAACCAAAAACTTACGTCAGGAACGAGAGGAATTCCTGCACCATGGGGAAATTGGTTGATGATACCGAGATAGGCAGAAATTTTTCCAGCACGCGCCAGTTGACTCAAATTAGCACTGGTCGTCGCTTGGATGCTCACATGCGGATCGATAGCCTTTAAGGTGTTGGCTAACTGCATAGCCTCCGCATTATTTTGGTTGACCCATACGGTCAACGTGACCGATTGGGGTCGTTTTGATTGAATACTGCTAGGATATTGACGTGATAAGGGCGAGAGGAGGCCCAAAAAGGCTGCATGAACCCACTGCGTCAAGGAAATTCCAGGCAATGCAAAATGTTTTTGCGTGGTATTCACATAAAGTGACAAGTCGCCTGGCACGTTGAGGGGTTGCACATGGGCAAGTTCAGCCCGCGTTAACTGTTTTAACTGCCCAGGCTGCAAAGGAATGGCATTGACGAGATGATTTTGATACGCCAACAGCGCTTGTGACAAACCCGAATAAACGATCAAATTGACGGCTTTCGGGCCTTGGCCGGAAACCTTGGAGAAACTGAGCGACGCATCCGGTGTCCATTGGGTCAAGGTATAGCCGCCTGTGCCAATCAAATTGGTGAATTGCCAATTATCTCCGCCTTGCCTTTGATCAGATGCCGGAACAATAGCCAGTGCCGGGTTCGCCAGGTTTCTAAGAAAACCCGGACCAGCAGGCTTTTTCAAGGTCAATTGCAAACTATTGGGGCCCGTCACTTGAATTCCTTGCAGATACTTCGTTTTGCCCTCTTCAAACCGTTTCACCCCGACAACTTGAGAAAGCAAAAACCTGGCCTCCTCGGAATTGACGGGAGCAACCAAAGGCCGTACCAAGGCTTCGGCAACCATATCCGGGGTCACCACTACGCCATTTGCGAGTGTCTCGTGACGCAGCTCAATGGTGACGATATTTCCCCGGTATGTGACTGAACTCGCGAGGCCCGGGATTATGGAACCCGTTGGTGAAATATTTAATAAGGTTTGAAAGATATTGCTTGCAACTTGCCAATCGGCAGCATTAGAGGCCAGAGCAGGGTCCAAGTTATTGGGATTTTGAAATATTGCTTCGGTAAACACATGGCTAGATACTGGCTGTAACTTGGTCTTAGGTTCCTGGATTAACAACGCGGGTAAAAAGGCTAGTACCAGTAACAGCCACGGCCACATTCGTCCTCGCATTAGATAAGCTTCCCGGGAAGTTTTTCTAGTTGTTGTGTGCTAAGAGTTTTTTCCGAAATCACATTCAAACGGTACTTGGAGTGTTCCTGGGGAATAAGTTCCACTTCGCCCCGAACTTCCAATTGTTCCCATAACATGTCCTTTAATTCCATTGCTGCTTCCAGCGAATCTACGGCAAAGATCAAATGTTGCACTCGATAGTACCTGCCTTTCTGTCGCTTTCGGGTTCCTTGGCTTATTTCTGACAGTGTAAACAAAAATGGCTCGTACGCCCTTGAATCACTTTTGTGACAATCGGTTGTCCACATACCCGGCAGTCCGCTTGATTCCGACCATAAACCATTAAATAGTCTTGATTTTGTCCCGGATGCCCCAGAGCATCAACATAGTCGGAAAATGATGTTCCTCGATGTTCAATCGCCTCTTGTAGCACCATGCGGATGGACCGGATTAACCGCTTGATTTCCCGAAGATCCAGTGAGCCTCCGGGTCGATCAGGTCGAATTTTCGCCCGAAATAATGATTCATCGACATAAATATTTCCAAGCCCCGCAATGATGCTTTGATTGAGCAATAAGCTCTTAATCGGTGCCTGCCGCCCTTGAAGTCGTTGGCTTAGAAACTGGCTTGTCAATTGCGAGCTTAAGGGCTCCATGCCTAAATGGGGCACGAGGTCATCTCCCGCATCGATCCAGCCAATGCGCCCAAAACGCCTAGGATCAATGAGCCGTAACTGATTTTGATCAAAGCCTAGAACGACGTGCGTATGCAGCGCCCACGGTTCTTGATTTTGAATCCATATCAGCCGGCCCGACATTCCCAAGTGAATAAGCAAATGTTCATGGGTTTCCCATTCAAGAAACAGAAATTTACCCCGTCGCTTTATGGATTTTACCACGTGTCCCGGTAATCGGCGAGCGATTTCTTCCGCAGGCAGAGATCCAGTTTTGACCATTCGTGGATCAATATGTAACACGCTTTGCACCGTTTGGCCCGGCAAAACATGATCTAAATAATAACGTATCGTTTCAACTTCCGGTAATTCAGGCATTACTGTCCATCTTCCACGGTGTCATATTCTCCCAGGTTAGACCCTTTTTAAATTCCACGACCAAGGGTACACGAAGATGCATCGCTCCGGTCATGGATTCTTGAGCTAATTGCGCGAGACTCACTATCTCGTCATCGACGGCATCCCAAATTAATTCATCATGCACCTGTAGTACCAGTTCACTGTGCAATTGTTCCGCACGGCAGCGTTTTCTCAGGTTGACCATGGCGATTTTAATCAAATCGGCTGCACTGCCTTGTATCGCCGTATTCATCGCCATGCGTTCGGCATACATCCGCCGTGCCCGGTTCTTCGAGTGAATATCCTTCAAGGGACGGATTCGACCCATGACTGTTCGCACAATGCCTTCGTTGCGAGCCTGCTCTATAACGCCATC
Source organism: Sulfobacillus thermosulfidooxidans (assembly GCF_001280565.1). NCBI lineage: Bacteria > Bacillati > Bacillota > Clostridia > Eubacteriales > Clostridiales Family XVII. Incertae Sedis > Sulfobacillus > Sulfobacillus thermosulfidooxidans. Next base: position 246,520 of record NZ_LGRO01000002.1, read on the forward strand.
AAAATACTCTTTGAGTTTGGGATAACGGGCAAAATAGCGAGCAATATAATCCTTTGCCTCATGTTGGCTGACACCAGTATCCCTGGCTAAACCAAAATCAGAAATCCCGTAAACAATGCCAAAATTTACTGCCTTGGCCCGGTTTCGCCAGGTACTGTCGACTTGGTCAAACGGAATATTAAAGATTTCCGCTGCGGTGCGACGATGAATGTCTTCTCCATGCCAAAACGCCTCAATCAGGTGCTCATCGCCAGATAAATGCGCCAAAATTCTTAGCTCAATTTGGGAATAATCAGCCGCTAAAAGCGTTCGACCCGGACTCGGCACAAACACACTGCGTACCCGGCGTCCTAAAGGTAAACGGACAGGAATGTTTTGCAAATTGGGATCGCTGGATGATAAACGGCCCGTTGCCGTACCCGTTTGATGAAAAGTGGTATGTACCCGGTTATCAGGACCAATTAAAGGCAAAACTCCTTCCACGTAAGTGCCCTTAATTTTCACGAGCTGACGATAAAACAAAATCTTGTCGACTATGGGATGTAATGGCGCTATCTTTTCCAAGGTTTCAGCATCCGTGGAAAATCCGCCCGTCTTGGTTCGCTTTGCACTAGGCAAGTTCAATTTCACAAACAGAATCTCTCCCAATTGCTGCGGCGAATTGATATTAAACTCGGTTGTGGCTAAATCATAGATTTCCTGTTGAACCGTGTGAATCGATTCATCCAGTTCCTGGCCCAAAGCTCTTAATTGTTCCCGGTCCACATACATGCCCACGGCTTCCATTTCCGCCAAAACACGGCTTAGTGGCAATTCTACCTCTCGATAAAGCTTATCAAGTCCCATCGCCTCTATGTCTTGGCGCTGCTTAAGAATCAAGTGCTCCGAGGTAATCAGACAGTCCTCAATTGTTGTCGGTTTATGCAGTTGGTGTAAGGCCGCCACAGATCTCAAATCATAATGTCCTTGTTCCGAGTCGAGCAGGTAGGACTGCAGTTTCCCGTCCTCTGCAAAACAGGGACCGTCCATCTGATGACGCAGCCAAAAATGGTAGATAGCCTTGCTGTCCCACGTCCACAATGGTATTTTAGGCCATGTTTTCTCCTGGTAGCGTGCAATGTGTCCCTCTTCATCCATCACAAAGATTTGGTCCTGATCGACCCACACCACCAGATAGGAACTTTCTTTATTAATCTCATCCCAATCAACCCATGCGCAGGAGCGATTAATAACAGTTTGCACCGGTTCCGCTGCGAGGGTTTCAGAATCTGGTAAATCCTTCATGAGTCGCCGTTTAATCGCGTGTAACTCTAACTTGTCCAACAACTGGTTGGCCTCATCATCGATATGAAAGGCAAACGGCTCGGTCATCTCCGGCCATGTTAGAGGCACATCGCGGACAATCGTCGCCAAATTCCGGTAGGTAATAGCTTCGTCTTCGTGACCTTTTAACGCTTTGAGCCACCGTGTGTTATCGATTTCAGATAAGTGTTGAATGATATTTTCGACGGACCCGTAGCGCCGCAAAAGCTCTTTAGCCGATTGTTCGCCAATTCCGCGAACGCCGGGAATATTATCCGAACTGTCCCCCATGAGTCCCTTTAAATCCGGAATTTGGTCCGGACGGACACCCATTTTTTCTTCGACTTTAACTTCATCCATTCGATCTAAATCGCTAATGCCCGTTCGCGTGGTGAGCAACACGATAACGTTTTTGTCCACCAGTTGTAGGAGGTCGCGATCGCCCGTCACAATTAAGGTCTGGTATCCTTTACGTTGACCTAGTGTAGTCAAGGTGCCAATCACATCGTCCGCTTCAAATCCATCGACCATAACCGTGGGAATGCCTAAATGCCGCACAATGTCTAACGCCAACGGCACTTGTTGGCGAAATTCATCAGGGCTTTCCACGCGGTTGGCTTTATATTCAAGATATTGTTCGTGGCGGAAGGTTTTATGAGGCCCGTCATAGGCCATAATGACCCGGTCCGGGTGTTCATTTGTGATGACTTTGATAACCATGGACAAAAAACCATGAATAGCGCCGGTTGGCGTTCCGTCTTTCGTTTGCAGATTTTGTGTCAATAACGCATGATATGCTCGAAACAACAAACTGTGACCATCAATTAAAAGTTGGGTCGGCATCCGCACCTGTAGCTCCTTCTCTGATATATACTATGGTAACAAACGCATTGCAGCCCAACAAGTGACAAAAGGAGTGGCGCCTAATGCCTGTGCCTTGGCTATTCATTCACGGAGCGGGTTCGACGAGCCGGTCCTGGTCCCGACAACATCGCCTGCCCTTTGCCTCCCAATTTTGTGATTTGCCGGCCAGACCACAAATTTTACCGAGTCACCTTATTACCTCATTAGCCGAGTGGTGCCTAACCCAGATCAATGAGCCAGCGATTGTGGTTGGTCACTCGATGGGAGGCGCCATAGCCCAAATGATGGCCATCCTAAAACCTCAATCGGTCAGAGCGCTCGTGTTGGTTGGAACGGGACCACGCTTACCCGTTAATCCTGAGTTGCTGGAGCAATTAGTGACGCACCCTCATCAAGCGCTGGAAAACATCGCACGGTGGTCCTTAGCCCGCCATTTTGATCCCAACTTATATGAAACGAACCTCCGGCTACTGGAAACGGTCTCGGCCGACCGGATTTTACACGAGTTAACCGCCTGTAGCCTGTTTGATAGCCGCCCGGTATTAGGGCAATATACCGGTCCTGCCTTTCTCATCCGTGGTGCCGAAGACCGGATGACACCCGAAGTCTTGTCCAATGAATTTTTAACCATATGGCCAGATATTCCCATTTATACCATTGCGGATAGTGGTCATTTGGTCATGCTTGAACAGCCGGAATTATTTAATGAAACCTTGTTAACCATCGCGAATCGCCTCGCCGACACAAATTAAACGGTAATGCCATAAAAAAAATACGGCCAAATGGCCGTTAAAATTTGGTGCCGAAGGCCGGACTTGAACCGGCACGAGGGTGACCTCATACGATTTTGAGTCGTACGCGTCTGCCAATTCCGCCACTTCGGCGACAACGTGGTTATTATAGCACAGGTTTTTTCCCAACTCAATAGGCAATAACAAACAGGGCGCTTTCCAACCGGAAGCGCCCTGTTAACAATGTTTTAGCTGTTAAAGTACAATTCGAATTCCATCGGGTGCGGTCGAAGATTAACGGCATTCACTTCGTTGACGCGTTTGTAATCGATCCATGTTTGAATCAGATCTTCGGAGAATACGCCGCCTTCCAATAAGAATGCATGATCTTGCTCTAACGCATCAAGTGATTCGGACAAGGAACCGGGCACACTTTGGATATTGGCAAGTTCGGCCTTGCTTAGTGCGTAAATGTTCTTGTCTAAGGGCCCAAAGCCTTCCTTCACCGGATCTAAACCTTGCCGGATCCCATCAAGACCTGCCATCAGCATCGCAGCAAATGCCAAGTAGGGGTTCGATGTGGAATCGGGGGTGCGGAATTCAATACGGCTCGCTTGCGGACGATCATTGACAGGAATTCGAATAGCAGCTGAGCGGTTTCCATGCGAAAACACAATGTTCACAGGAGCTTCAAACCCGGGCACCAACCGTCGATAACTATTGGTCGAGGGATTGCTAAAGGCTAAAATGGCCCGCGCATGTTTTAAAATACCGGCAATATAACTTAATGCAAGCGGTGACATATGCGCATATCCATTTTCCGAGTAAAATAACGGTTTGCTGTCTTTCCACAGGGACTGGTGAACATGCATGCCATTGCCATTGTCTCCATAAATGGGCTTGGGCATAAATGTCACGGTCTTACCATGTTGCTGAGCGACATTCCGCAATACATACTTGTACATCATCACGGTGTCAGCCTGTTTGGTCAAGGTGTTAAAGCGTAAGTCGATCTCTCCTTGACCGGCCGTAGCGACTTCGTGGTGGTGCATTTCCACGCGAATACCTACACTTTGTAACGCTTTGACCATGGCCGTTCGTAAGGCCGCTGTGCTGTCCAAGGGTGGAACAGGAAAGTACCCTTCTTTGGTTCGGATGGTGTGTCCTAGACTGCCTTCCGCAAAGGAATTCCAAAATCCTTCGGAGGAATCGACCTGATATGCCGCATGATAACCTTGGTTAATGTAGCGGACGGAATCAAAAATGAAAAACTCAATTTCTGGTCCCCAATAGGACACATCCGCAATTCCAGATGCCTTAAGATATTCTTCCGCGTTCCGTGCAATCCGGCGCGGGTCACGTTGATAGGGAACATGCTGAGGATCTGTTACATCCGCTACCAAACTCAACGTCGGCACCGTTGCAAACGGATCCACCACAGCGGTGTCAGGATCAGGAATCATTAACATGTCACTTTCTTCAATGCCGCGGAAACCTCGAAGACTGGAACCGTCAAACGGTATTCCATTAGTAAAGGTATCCTCATCAACTTCACTAACCGGTATTGTCACATGCTGCCACGTTCCCGGCAAGTCAATGATATGCACGTCAATCATTTCAATATTCTTTTCCCGTATAGTTCGTAACACATCCTCAGCTTTCACCATATAATCCCCCTCGTAAGTTTACAAACAGCGTGCACTTTGACGAAAACTCGTCAATACGATGTTAAGTATATGAATGGATCTATCATACTGTCAATATGGCTTGTAAGCTTTTCAAGAAAATCTCACACTGCCTAAGTGTATGCAAAAAAGCCCAGAATCATCCTGGGCTTTTTTGCGATGACAATAGCTAATGCGAGCAACTTAGATGTGGTATTTCTCGAGGCGCTTGTTGACTTCATCCCAGTCAACATTCTTCATAAATGCCTCTATGTATGGAGCCCGCTTCACACCATAGTCAATGCCGTAAGAATGCTCGTACACGTCGAGAACAAAGAGAGGATATGCTCCCCAAGGCACGCCCACATTGTGCGCATCTTGACCATAAATATGCAGTTTTTCATCATCCAAGTCATAAGCCAGAACAACCCAACCACGAACCGCCAATCCAGTGGCCTTAAACTCGGCTTCAAATTTTTGATAGGATCCAAAATCCCGTTCAATCAATTCGCGAATGCGGCCATAGGCTTCTCCGCCTTTTCCACCTAAGTTGTCAAAATACCATTCATGTAACTTTGATCCGTTTAAGCAAAAGGTTTCCTCGGTCTTTAATCCGCGCAGTTCACTGTAAGACTGGTTGGCGGTGGACAAATCCACGGTTTCCATCTTGCTGCGAATTTCGTTCAGCTTGTTAACATAACCCTTATATAAAATCCCATAATGCTGCTCAATCTCTTCTTTGCTGATACCCTCCATGGTCAAGCAGCTCTCTTTGAGATCACGATATGGACGTTGTTCTGCCATTAAACATCCTCCTGTCTAAGTTAAAGTCAGAGATTTAAGCAAACTTTTCTTCAGCCTAACCTTATAAAACCCAAAAACAATGTAAGCTAGGCCATTCCTACCAAATTTAGTATAACAGAACTTAACCGAATGCGAGCCTTCTTCGTCTGCTCAAAAGATGAGCCCGGACATTTTGGGATGCGCAAGACGGCGTCGTTTGTAATCCCCGAGCATATCCATATCACAGCTGTCGTTCTCTCTTGCTTTTCCTCCAAAAATCAGCATATGCTTGTTTCACAAAATGAGTCGACCATATAGCAGGAAGGCGGTATGTCTCGTGGTCCAGCCCAAAACCAGTCTTTTATCCTTAAGCCCTTATGTACCGGGGCGGTCAATTGAATCCGTATATCAGGATACAGGTATTGAAGCCATCAAATTAGCCTCCAATGAAAGTCTCTGGGGCCCCTCGCCCCGCGCCATTGACGCAGCCAAGAATGCTTTAACCCAGTTGTCTCTTTATCCTGAAGCGCATTTATCTCAAGTCTATGAGTTGTTAGCGTCTTTGAGTGGCTTAAGCGCTGATCACATTATTACGGGAAATGGAGCTGATGAACTCTTGCAGCTCATCGCCCTCACGTTCGCCGGTCCTGGCGACGAGGTAATTTTCCCGGCTCCTAGCTTTTCTGCATACCGCCATGGAACATTATTGACGGGCGCCACTCCCATTGTCATTCCATTAAATTCACAAGGAGCTCCCGATCTCGATGAAGCTCTGTCTCATTTGTCCCCCCAAACACGCATTATCTTCCTCTGCAGCCCCAACAATCCGACTGGGGGAATTCTCCACCAAGATGAATGGAACGATTTTTTGGCGCATGTTCCCTCGTCGGTACTTGTTGTCGTCGATCAAGCCTATTATGAATTTGTCGAAGATCCTAGCTATGCCCAGTTGCGTGAAGACATTTTAGCAGGCCGTCCGGTCATTATGGTGCGCACCTTATCGAAAATTTACGCGTTAGCTGCGTTGCGCATCGGATGGGCTGCCGCTCCTGTGCCCATTATCCAGTCGCTAAGAACAGTCCGCCAACCTTTTTCGGTTAACCGGGTCGCGTATATGGCCGCCCAAGGGGCACTGTCCGATCAAGAATACGTGGCCAAAGTTCGCCAAGAAACCCTCGCCGCCAGAGCCTATATGGCGGAGCAATTCCGCCAGCGGGGTTATTCGTTTTGGCCATCCCACGCTAATTTCATTACTATTGATCTGCATGACAATGCCGAAAAGTGGGCTCAACACTTAGAAATGATGGGCTACGTGACACGGCCAGCGACAAGTTTTGGACTCCCTGATCACCTACGCATAACCGTTGCTCCTATTCCCATTCTTGAAGGATTTTTCAATGCCTTTGATCGCGTGCGCGAACGTTGACAATTGTTTGCAACTAGGTTACTGTAAACATATTCTTTAGTTCGCTGAATCGCTAATGTAATGAGGTGTTTTCATGGACGAATGGCTGAACCAAAATCGTCGGGAATATGAACTGATGATGATGGTCATTAATCAATTTTTGGCTCAAGGATTTTATCCGGTGCCTACAGCTCCCGCACAAGCGGGTCATTACCGAGAAGATCACACACAATCGATTTTGGAACTGTTGTCTTCCTTTCCTGAAAGTCATATTCAGTTCCCCTTACAGGTCTTTTCACTAGGCCCCGTTTATGATCCGGGTTATGGACGATGGGCTGAAACCATTGATGTAGAAATATTGGGAGCCGGGGGGCCCCAGCATGAACTTTTAGCACTCGAACTGATTATGCGGCTGATTACCACCTGGCCTGGTTTGGCTTCACGCACATTAATGGTTATGGGACATTTAGGTTTGCTCAATCAGGTTTTGGTCAGGGAATCGGTTCCGGATGTTATCGTCACCCAAATCCGCCAGGCACTGCGTTCGGGAAATTTGGTCACCGCCGAATCCTTAATGACCCATACCACGCCTAAAAGCCGACGCTTGTTATTGTCTAAACCCTACAAGGAATTCCTGGATAATCTGCGCAAAACCTTGCCGGAAGCAGACTTTGATCATTTATCTCGGCTAGAACAGGTTGTGCATCAACACGTCGAAACAAGATGGGACTTGTCTTTAACGGGAAATTGGCCCTATTATACCGATCTCGTCTTTTCCCTGTATCTTAAAGATGTGGGCCAGCCGGTACTGAATGGGGGCCGCTTTGTTCAAGAAATCAATGGCCGATCCTGGCAAGGCGTCGGCTTTACTCTCTATCTCGACCCCTTATATCACGCCGTCGGCCAAGAAATGGAGTCGTTAATGTCATGAGTTTTCAAAATGTCACTGTCGCAATCGCTAAAGGCCGCATTCTCGAAGGAGCTAAGACGTTGTGGCAACAAAGCGGACTGTTGTGGCCCGTTGATGAAGAGAGCCGGCAATTATGGTTTGCTCCCAGCCCCGAACGCCCCGGCATGCTCATTGCCCGGGCGCGGGATATTCCTACGCTGGTCGGAATGGGGATTGCCGATTTAGGTATCGTAGGACTAGACGTATTGGAGGAATATCCTAATAGCCATGTTTTGCAAGTCGCGGACTTGAAATTTGCCCAATGCCGTGTGGTCCTGGCTGGTCAAAAAAATCAATGGCCAGAAGGTCCGACCCGTATTGCCACCAAATATCAAAGGATTGCCCAGACATATTTTACAATTCACCGACATCCAGTGGAAATGGTCTCCCTCTCAGGGAGTCTAGAACTGGCACCCGTCATTGGTTTGGCTCCGTATATTGTCGATATCGTAGATACAGGCAACACCTTGCGTCAACACCAGTTGACCGAAATTGCAACAATTTTGGAATCCAGTGCACGTCTTATTGCCAACGCCTCGCACTGGCGAACAAAGCCCGAACTAGAACACGTTAGGCACCTACTCCAACAGGAGGACTAAGAAAAAATCTTTAGGTTTCGCAACGGCGAAAGGAAGAAAAGGATGAATTCCATTCAAGAAACTGTTCGTCAAATTCTTGACGATATTAAACAGCAGGGATTACCTAAGGCTTTAGAATACACGGAACAATTTGATGGTGTTCGGCTCGAGCCTGATCATGTTTTAGTCGATGTAACAAGCCTCCCGGACCCGTCTTTGGATCCTGAGCAAAAAGACGCCATTGATTTTGCAGCCAATCAAATCCGCCGATTTCATCAAGCCACCAAGCCATCCTCGACCGAAGTGGATCCGGTTCCAGGCCTCCATTTAGAAGAGCGATTAGTGCCATTAAACCGGGTGGGAATTTATGTTCCTAATGGGCAATATCCTCTCGTATCCAGCCTATTAATGACGGCAATCCCCGCTCAGGTGGCCGGAGTCAACGAACTCATCGCGGCTATTGCCCCTCGTTCACCATTAGAATCTAATCCCCTTTGGGTTTATGCCTTAAAGATTACAGGCATCCGTACTGTCCTGCGTTTAGGCGGTGCTCAAGCCATTGCCATCATGGGTTATGGTTTTGACGGCTTTGCTCCGGTCGATCTCATTGCAGGGCCAGGCAACCAATTTGTCGCTCAAGCGAAGCAAGAATTGTTCCGGCAAAGCGTTGTGGGAATTGATGTGATTGCCGGTCCATCGGAAGTTCTGGTTATTGCCGGAGAGATTGACGAGAAAGAAGCCGAAGTTGCCGCATTGGATTTGCTCGCTCAAGCCGAACATGCGCCCGATGCCCATGCCTATTTCGTATCTTGGAATGAGGTAGCCATCAAGACCGTGCAAAGCATGGTTGCGCAGTGGACCACAGGTCATAAAGGCATATTAGGCCAAATTGATTGGATAACGGTGGACAGTCCTAAAGAGGCCATCCGTTTTGCCAACCAGGTTGCACCCGAACATTTGGGTCTCATTGGCCACGATGCTGAATCTCTTGCTGCTGACATCAAAACGGCTGGCGCGTTATTTGTCGGTTGGCTGGCTGGCCAAGCCTTAGGCGATTATGTCGCTGGTCCCAGTCATGTCTTGCCCACAGGCGGAACCGGACGGTTTTTGGGGGGATTGTCAACCCGAACCTTTATGCGACGCATGTCCATTATTGCCACAGATGATGACTTACCTGAAGAATTTCTACGTGCTGGGCAGGTGCTCGCATCTTTAGAGGGACTCAAGTTTCATGAACAATCGCTGCGCACCCGTTGGATACGAAAAGCGTCACAGGGGATCTCACAATGATGAGACAACAAGAAATTACGCGGGTGACCAAAGAAACGGAAGTACGGGTTCTCGTCAATTTAGATAGTCAATCCCCCACCACTATTGAAACCAATATACCGTTATTTACCCATTTTTTGACAGCCATGGCTAAACACGGACATATTGCCTGGCAAATCTTCGGGCATGGCGATGTTGAAGTCGACCCCCATCACCTCATTGAAGATGTGGGCATTGTCATGGGGCAAGCGGTGCGGGAAGCCTTAGGTGATATGCGTGGAATCAAACGCTTTGGCCAGCGTTATTTACCGATGGATGATGCTTTGGTCTTGTGCGCTCTCGATATCTCAGGACGAGGCGGATTATATTGGGCGGGACAGTTTCCGGATCGCCCCATTAATGGCATCGACGCTGAAGTCTGGCCCGAGTTCTTTCGAGCTTTTTCCCAAAATGGTGGCATCACCTTGCATCTTGTCTGCCAAGCAGGGCAAAATGCCCACCACGTTTATGAGGCCACGTTCAAAGCGTTAGGGCAAGCCTTATATGAAGCCATTCAATTAGGTCCAGATGGCGATGTACCTTCCACCAAAGGAGTGCTTTAAGCATATGGAGATTGCTGTCATCGATTATGGCAATGGAAATTTAGGCAGTTTGCTAGCGGCCTTAAGACGCCTCGGTCAACAACCGCGGGTGATAAGAGATGCCCACGATATTCAACCTGTGGATACGGTAATCTTTCCCGGAGTCGGTTCCTTGGCCTCTGTCATCGATCGGCTCAAGGATCATGGGCTGTTTAATTGGCTTAACGAGCTCTATGATGCTCAAACCCCAATCTTGGGCATTTGTTTAGGACTTCAATTGTTCTTCGATCAGGGGGCCGAAGGCGGAGAAGGACTTCATTGGATCAAGGGATCGGTTCCAGAAATTCAAGCCCCGATTCTCCCCCACATTGGTTGGAATACCGTTGATGTGACCCCGGATCCTTTTTTGTGGAAAGGCCTAGCAGCACCTTATACATTCTATTTCGTTCACACCTACCGCATTTTGCCTGAAGATCCATCCATTGTCCGTGGGTTTACCCAGTATTATGAGGAGTTCCCGGTGGCTATTGAGGCCCCTCCCTTGTATGGCGTGCAATTCCATCCGGAACTCAGCGGTGTAAAGGGTGCTCAAGTTTTACGTAATTTCTTAGAAATGGTGGAGAATCCTCATGGAAATTTGGCCAGCCGTCGATTGGCTTGATGGATATATGGTGCGTCTGGAACAAGGACAATATCACGCCGTAACTCGCTACAGCGATAACCCCTTATTAGTGTTTCAAACGCGCTTTGGACAATTGCCCCGCCGTATCCATTTAGTCGATCTCGATGGTGCCCGCACGGGACATTTTACAGCATGGAACTTATTGGAACAGTTAAGCCGTCATGATGTTGCGGTCGAAGTGGGCGGTGGATTTCGCGATCAAACATCCATTGAACAGGCTTTAGGTGCTGGAGCCCGGCGTGTTGTCCTCGGCACACAATTACTGCAAGATCCCGCCTGGGCGAAGGAACTCTTGACACGTTTCAGTCCCGACCAGCTTGTTGCTAGCCTCGATATTTCTCAGGGACAGGCCAAATTAGAAGGATGGACCAAAGAGGGAGGCAATGCGGTCGCACTCTGGAAACATCTTTATCAGTTGGGGTATACATTATGCAATGTCACCGATATTTCCCGGGATGGAACGTTGCAGGGCATCAATAGGGCCTTCTGGCAAGAGATTGTCGAGCACTATCCCGGCGATATTGGGGCAGGCGGAGGTATCCGCGCCGACCAGGACTTGATTGTGTTACAACAGTTGGGAATCCATCGCGCGGTAATTGGTAAGGCCTGGCTCAGCGGACAAATTGATTTATCGCAATGGGAAGGAGTGTTCTAGAGTGGTTAAACCTCGCATTATTCCCTGTCTAGACGTCAAACACGGACGAGTGGTCAAAGGCGTAAATTTTAATGACCTGCAAGACTCGGGGGATCCGGTAGAACTGGCCGTTAAATATTGTGAGGATGGTGCCGATGAACTCGTCTGGTTGGATATTATTGCCACAGTGGAAGACCAGGAATTAAGTCTTGACCTGATCCAAAGAGCCCGTGATTCCCTATCCATTCCGTTGACCGTCGGTGGCGGTATAAGATCTATCCGTCACGTTGAACAATTACTCGAACATGGTGCCGACAAGGTGTCTATCAATACCTATGGTCTTGAAAACCCCACGATTCTAGAGCAAGTGGCGACCCGTTGGGGTGAACAATGTCTGGTCGTGGCGATCGATGCTAAGCTCGAGGGCGACCACTATCAAGTTTATGTTCACGGAGGTCGCACGCGTACCCGCTATGATTTGGGATCATGGTTAAAACAAGCCGAAGATTTAGGAGCAGGAGAATTTCTTCTAACAAGCATTGACTATGATGGCACGCAACGGGGTTATGATTTGCCTATGCTCCGTTATGCCCGCCAAATCGTTCATCGGCCCGTCATTGCCTCAGGAGGTGCCGGAAGCATTGAACATTTGGCCGAAGCCATTGAGGAAGGACAGCAGGCGGTCTTATTAGCATCATTGCTTCACCAAAAACAACTAACCATTGGCGAAATTAAAGCAGCTTTATTTGAGAAGGGATTGGATATCAGGTGGCCGTTATAAATGAAGCAGGAAAAATTCTTTATCCCGTAGTCGTTCAAAGGGCTACGACCCGCCAAGTTTTAATGTGTGCATTTGCCGACGATGAGGCGCTAGAACTGACACGCAAGACAAAACGAGCGCACTTCTACAGCCGTTCCCGCCAGAGTCTGTGGGAAAAGGGGCTAACCTCCGGAAATTATTTAACTGTAGCCGAAGTGCTGCCCGATTGCGATAATGACAGTTTTCTTTATGTCGTGACCAATGATAATCCCGCCTGCCACAGAAATACCGCATCGTGCTTTGATAATAGCCCTGGGTCCGAGGATGGTCCCAATCCCCTGGCTCGGCTCTATCAATATATTCGTGAGCGTCAAAATGCGGATCCAGAGCACTCGTATACGGCCCAACTGTTACAAGGACCACTAGAACGGTTGTTAAAGAAAATTGGCGAAGAAGCTATCGAGGTGATTGTGGCCGCTGCCACCGATTCTCATACGGAGGGGGCCGACTTAGTGTGGGAAAGTTGTGATTTGTTATATCACCTAAGTGTTCTCCTTGCCCGCTTCAATGTGTCGTTACAGACATTGGACCAGGAGCTTATTCGCCGTCATGAATCGTCATCCCCTGAGGCTCTCGAACCATAATCCGAACCACGGCCGGTAACCATGCACTATGAAACGGTTTATCGGAAAGCCATGGCTTATAGGCCCAAACCATGCGCAAACCTGCCGGTGATAGACTGACCAGCGCTTCATCTTCAATAGCTTGCCAGAATTGATAGACGTCGCCCAATTTCCGTGCGAGATCTACCGCGTCTTTTTCATTATGATCGGTCAGGGCTTGCCACAATTCTTGTTCGTCACAATGATCAGAGTCCTCAAGAGTTTTTCGGGTTAATGTATCCAGGCCTCCTGTTGTTGGCTCCAAATAGGCCATTGATACCGCTAAAAACCATCCCCATGCCCCCCAAATGGCTAGGCGCTCATCTTGCTCAGAACAGGCAAATCGTGAGATGCCCAGCCAATCGGAAAGGGCTAACAGGTGTCGGGAGAACTGATCACTGTGATGGATGGTAGGACTGAGTTGTATTAGCTGGGCCGATACTTCGATTAAAAGTGCTGCAAGCCGCCGGTTACTAAGCCCCGACGTGCTCCTTGCTATCTGGTCTAATAAGGCCCCGGTGATGTCTTGGGTATAACAAGTCAAGAGATTTCCGGTCAGAGTGTCAGACCGTGGAAAAGACTGAATAATGTCGAGGACATATTTTACGGGATCCCAAGCCCGAACCCCGCTTGACTCAGTTTTCGGCACAAGCGGCGTCACACGGTGAGAAGAGGAGACCCATTGGGCTTGGGCCCGCGTGGCCAAACGGAAATCCGGAACCTCAAGGATGGGCGGCCACCACTGTCCCAACTGGACACTAATTTGCCACAATGATGGCAAAAATGTCAGGACTGGCTGCGGCATGCCATGTGGTAAAGTTAAGGCCAAAACCGATTGAGGACCAGAAAGACGCAGTTGACGCTCAGTATGCCACTCCGCCAACCGCAGCGAACCCGTCAACCAAGCCGTTTTGAGATCTCCCTGTCCCGAGGTTCGTAAGGTATTTCGAATGCGTTTTTGCCCGAGCATGACTAAGGCCCTTTGAATCAGACGGGTCACAACGGCCCACCCCGTAGTGCAAGAGCTGGTATTGAGACTCAGTAATGCTCTTCCCATGTCGATGCGTTCATACAGCATATCGGCATTTTCACGGACACGGGGACTGACCACAAACTGCCATAAAGCCCGTGATAACTCGCTCAATGGAAGATTATGAGTGCGCCAATGACGAATCCAGTCATTGACTTCATACACAGACAGCTGGTCAATTTGATCCACAAGCGATACGCCAATAGATCGCCAGCTTTGGGCGAATTTCATGAACAGGCCTCCTTGGCTTATCCGCGAAAAAACGCGTGCAGTACTTTTTATTGTACAAGGCTCTTAGGGTACAGGGGAAATTTCAAGGACGAAATCTAGACACTTTTCTTATAACAAGGCACAATAACGGTAAGCACATGTCTTGAGTTTATAAAAAAGGGTGAGAAACTATGGCATTCTTACGTTCGTGGGGCTATGCGAAAGACCGACCACTAACATCATATCAGGAACAACGACTAAATGAACTGTTAGACAAATACCATGAAGTGCAACACGAGAATTTTGTTGACGAGCTTGATGTCACACAAGCGCTTATTGGCCGTGCCATTCCTTTTAGTGAATTAACAGTCCAAGAAGCGAATAAAATCGCTGCGCACCTTAATGTCCGCATCGCCTTACACACCTATTTTAGTGAATACCTACCGTCGCCCCCACCGGATTTTGCCCAGGAAACCGAATGGCTTAACAGTGACCGGCCTTTATTAAACCGGGTTATTGCGCGTGCCGGATGGGATACCGGAGAATATTTCTTATCGCCATATCCTTTAGACAAGGAGTCAGAATAACACGGTATGGACACACACCGCATTCTCGTTGTTGACGATGAAGAAGTTATCCGGGATGTCTTACAAATCGGGTTATCGCATCGGGGCTTCCAAGTTCTAACCTGCCAGGATAGCGAAGAAGCCTTGCAAAAGGTCGGGAGTTTCAAGCCGCATGCAGCCGTGATCGATGTGATGATGCCAGGGGAGGATGGCTTTCAATTAAGTCGTAAATTACGCCAAGACCCCCATCTCTTCATTCTATTGCTGACCGCACGTGATGCGGTGTCCGATCGCATTTTAGGTCTCGAAGGGGGCGCTGACGATTACGTGATCAAGCCTTTTGATTTTGACGAATTAGTCGCCCGCCTTCGAGCGGGGCTCAGACGAGTCCACCCAGATCAAAATCATGATCTGAAGTTCGGCCCCCTAAAAATGGATGATGCGAGCCATAAAGTGTTTTTGAATGATGAACCGGTAAACTTAACCGCCAAAGAATATGAGCTGTTACGCTATTTATTGCTAAATCCCGGTATTGTCCTGTCCAAAATACAAATTTTGCAACATGTATGGGGTTATGATTATCCTGGCGATGATAATTTGGTTGAAGTCCATATATCAAGCCTGAGAGAAAAGTTACAAGACCGGGCGAAAAAACTGATCCAGACCGTTCGAGGATTTGGCTACCGGCTGGGAAGTTAGTTCCATGGCGCAAAAGACTTTAACCGATGAACTCATTGGACGACAAATACTACTTTTAGCCATCTTGCTCATAATTATTGGAATTAGCCAATACTTGGCATTGCGATTTGTCCTCTTCCATTCTGAGGCCCGTTCGCTCCACCAAGAGATTACGGTTTTGGCGCCCATCATCCATCACGCCATGATTAAGCATGGCGCCCTCAATTTCCATTCATTAGCCAATTTATTGGTGACACGGCTTCAGTCTCCTGGTGTGGACGTTATTATTACCAACCGTTTTGGCTTGCTTATCGCCAGTTCATCCCCCTTCACCACACAAGTCGTTCCGCCTTTGGACGTCACGCACACATATTTTCTATGGCACCACCATATTGTGGTCGATGCCCCTTTGGGTTCTTTGGCCCATCCTTCGGGCTATGTTTGGTTATTAGCGGCAACCAATTCCTTAGACCGGATATTAGTCCGGGACATAGAACTATTCGCATTCCTCGGGTTTTTGTCCTTAGCCATTACCGGTTGGTTGGGATCGCTATCGGTCAAACATAGTCTGGTCCCCCTCAAACAAATTCGTGATAGCACGGTCCGAATTGCTCAAGGAGAAATTGGCCATACCACAATGTTGAAAAATCCTCCCAAAGAACTCGGAGAATTAGGCGACGCTATTAATGTCATGTCGTTAGCCATAAAAGATTTGCTCGATCAAGAAAAAATGCTGTCTGAGCAAATGCGCCGATTTGTCGCCGATGCTTCCCATGAATTACGAACTCCCTTAACAGCACTGAATGGATTTCTTACCTTAATGTCTGAAGACAATCTAACCGAAGAAGAAATCCAACGGGGATTTCAAGCCATGCGACAAGAAGCTCAACGCATGGCGCGCCTTGTCAACCAGTTATTAACGCTCTCGCGCCTCGACACCGCACACGAAACAGCTCTTTCTATGCATCCGATTTCGCTAGAAGAATGGCTCAATAGTTGCATGCCGCTGATTGAACGTCTAACGCGCGATCATGCTCTGCAAATCGTGACATCTCCTGTGGTGGTTGATGCCGACAAAGACCGTTTAACCGAAATGCTGTTAAACCTCGTCGAAAATGCTAGTCGCTATACACCACCAGGTTCGACGATTATGATCCGCATCAAGCGTGACGGTTCCCAGGGACTAATTGAAGTCATCGATGACGGACCGGGAATCAACGAGGACGATTTGCCACATATTTTCGATCGGTTTTTCCGTGGGGATCCTTCACGTACCTCGAAATCGGGTGGCAGCGGATTAGGACTTAGCATTGTTCAAGCACTAGCGCATGCCATGAATGGCCAGGTCGAAGTGTTTAATCGAACACCACCCGAACATGGAGCCGTCTTTGTGATCAAACTGCCTCTGTCATCTCAAGAATGTCCCGATGATAACTAAGACTGCATTCCTATTTTCAACAGCGTTGAACTCATCATCACCAGTGATTTCTCATACCCGCTAATATTCCAAAGACCATGTTATTGGGGATGAAACTCCCTTATCAATCTTCACAGTGTTCATGGCCAAATGCCCATTTCTCTTTGACTGCTGCCTCTATACACAAAGACTGACACCCTGACATCGTGTTCATGCCCCCTTTGGCGCAATTCTGGCCGCATTTCCACACACATACCGATATTTTCCAATGGGCCCTTAGCCATGGTGCAACTTTCCGCATAATTCGAATTGGCTTGTGACTCGTCAAAAACCTATTGCCATTTTGCCGTAAACAGCCCAAAACGTGACGGAAAGCCAAAGACCCTTCCACGTTGACGATAATGAACTGCGACAAGGTGGAAGGGTTTTGGTAGATACTTCGCCGCTATCCCGCAAGGCCCTCAGAATCACGCACTTGCCGTTTCATCAGGAATTCTTTGCGGGCTTCTGTTGCCATAATACCCATGCCCACAAATTGAATGACTCCGATAAGCCAAAATCCCCATCCAATGTGTCCCCGGCTAATGACGAGACTTAAAGCCAGAGGACCAAATGTGCCGGAAAGATCAAATGACGATTGCGCAATGGTATTGGCGGCCACGAGAAGGTGGCGGTCAACACTACTCGCAATCCGCATGGAGACAAGAGGAAATAATACGGCATGCGGCCAAGCCAACAGCCAAAATCCTATAAGAAACACAATCAAGGATGGAGCCCATCCCATCAATCCTAGACCCACTCCGCCAATGCCTAAAGACCAAAACATCCAGGTCGCTTTGCGTTCGAGTTTTTTCTGACGAACGAAACGGGAGACGACTAGACGTCCTAGTAACGACGCGACAAAGAAACTTGTTAGCACCAATTCAACCAAGCTATAGCTTAGTCCAAAACGGTCCTTAACGTCCAAACCTCCATACGACATCGCCGCGGCAAACGATAAATTAAACAAAAACAATGACGCGAAACTCCGCATATACGTGGGATTATGGACTAAATCTGATAGGGCTGAACGTAATTTAAAACCTTTAGGTTTTTCATCCCTTAACAACCGTTGCTGAAACCGGCGATAATTGAAGACCATAACGCCTAATCCAATCAACGCAAATGTTAATAACAGCACGTATAAGCCTTTTAAGGCCACATGCGTCAAAATCAACGTACCTAAAATCGGTGCCACAACCAAACTCGTGGACAGCGCCAAGGAATAGTAACTCAGATTTTTTTCACGGTCTTCTTGGGGAGATAAGGCGCCCATAAGTGAAAGCAAATGGGGCATGATAAGGGCCGTAGACACCCCCGCCAGCGCTACCGCTAACAAAAATTCCACAAAGTTGTGGCTAAGAAGCACGCCGGAAATAGCTAATGTCAATAATACAAATCCAACAGTCATTACCCGCGGTACATCATGCAAATTCACACGTGCGCTGTAACCAAAACGCACCATCATGGTTACCACAGCATATACTGAAGTGGTCAGACCCACTTCAGCGAGTTGCGCTCCCAAAGAATGGGCATACAAAGGATTATTGGATTGCATCATCGATGAATTAGCGCGTGCCAAAAAGGTTAAGATCAGGATTAAATATATGACCGCCGAACTTTTCGAGGCCAGATTAAGATTCCAACGCCGCTTCACCGATATGTCACTTCCTTTCGTATTATCTTTTTTTGTGTTGTCAGTTTTATTTGACCATTGTTTTTCCTTAGGTCATAGACTGACCGACTAGTCTTTCCCGTTCATATCGTTCTGTTCTCTCGTTACCCGTTCTTATCTAGTTCGTTCCCGTTCTTTCCCGTGCAGGGTCATAAAGCGGGAAATTGTATAACCTTCTTTAATGATATTGTCATGCCGCACAAATACACCAATATTCTAAACAGCCATTAGCATGATACTGCTTTTTTCATTATATGTATGTAGTTTTTTTTTACTATTTGTGATACTTTTCCTAAATGGTTTCAACAATGGCTATGCCTCTTAATCATATAGCTCATTATGACTAGTTGTATAGTGGAACAATTTAACCTTTTCGTTTACAACATTGCTTCGAAAGTACGATAGAGAGCCCCATAGTACATGATTACCATTAATAACGATTTGAAACACCGGTCTAACCGGAATGTAAGGAGGTTTAATCATGGGCAAACCACATGTTGTGGTTCTTGGTGCGAACTTTGCCGGTTTAGGTGCCGCGCAAAAGATTCGTGAATTCGCCAAAGACACCGTGGACATCACAGTAATCGACCGCAAACCGTATTTACTGTTTGTCCCCAATATCCCCTATGAAGTTTTTGAAAACCGCAATCCCATGCTTTCCCTACACATGCCCGTTGTCGATGCATTACATGAAGATAACATACGCTTCATTCAAGGTGAAGTCAAAGCCTTGGATCCAGATGCACAAACGGTGGAATTTGTTCCGACGGAGCGCGTCGGTGCAGCCGTTGAAAAAATACACTACGATTATGTAGTCGTAGCTATCGGAGCCCGTTTAGCGTATGATAAAATTGAAGGTTTTGCTGAATATGGACATACCGTCAGTGACACCTTCTACGGGGAAAAGCTACGCTTATTCTTACAGAATGAATACAAAGGAGGCCCGGTCGCAGTCGGATCGGCCCGTTTTCACCAAGGCACTATGACCAAAGACCTCGTCCCCACGGCTGAAGCCGCCTGTGAAGGACCGCCTGTGGAAGTCATGCTGTCCTTTGGACACTGGTTGCAAAGCCATGGTCTTGGAGGCCCTGAAAAGATTACGGTATTTACGCCGGCCGAAATCATTGCGGAAGATGCCGGTGTCGGAATTGTTAACGCTCTCTTAGGCATTGCCAGCTCCATGGGTTATCACTACATGAACAATACCAAAGACATCAAACGCATTACTAAAGATGGTATTGAATTTGAAAATGGGCAATCGCTTGAAGCCGAACTCAAGATTATCTTCCCTGACTGGCAAGCTCATGACTTCATGCGTGGATTACCCATTTCTGACGACCAAGGCTTCGTGTTAACCGACATGACCACGAGAAATCCGAAATACCGCAACGTTTTTGCGTGTGGTGATGCCGCAGCGGTAACAGTGCCGAAGTTAGGAATCCTTGCCCACATGGGTGCAGAAACCGTTGGTAAGCAAATTGCCATGGATATGGGTCGCATGTCTCCTGAAAAAGCCAATGTCCCGATGCACTTTGTTGTGAACTGCATTGGTGATATGGGTGGTAACCAGGCCTTTGCTATCAACTCTGACACCTGGTATGGCGGCACCAAGTCTAGCTTAAAGATGGGACATATCCCATTCTTAATGAAGATGCAGTACAAAGAGATGTTCTTCCGTACCAAAGGCAAAGTGCCTGACTGGGGAATTCCTGCGGCAGACTTCTTGATTCAAAAACTCAGCTAAGCAGTAAAATTTGGAAATAAGGAGCGCTTGCGATGGCCGTAAATAAAGTGGCGAACGAAAATGAGACTCCCAAGCCCATTGAACTGACGCCAGAACAATGGCAGGGTTTAGCACGCCTCGGCGAGCTCATCCAAGCCGTCGACCAAGGCCTTAAAACAGGCCTTGGTTCCGCTCTTACCGAAAATGTCTTGACGCTGAGTCAGACTCTCCCATCCGACTTGCCTCAATCCCTTAAGGCCGCGGCGGAGACGTTAACCACACTTCACCGCTCCGGCCTCCTTCAGCAACTGGACATGTTATTACAACTCGCCAGCCAAGTTCCGGAATTTTGGCAGGAAGTTGTTCCCGAAAAACTTTTGAACGTTGCTGAAGATGTGAGTCAAGTTGATTTCAAGGGAGTCTTGTCCTTAGGCGAAGAAGCGAGTAAGACACGAGCCCTCAGTGCGATGATTGCGCTCTTGCGCTATGTGACCCAAGAAGCTCCTCCAGACTTTTTGGGACAAGTAACGGAGTTCGTCAATCAAACCGCACCGATTTTGAACAATCCAGATTTGCTTAAGGTACTGCCAAATTACATCGATCTGCTTGTCCAGCTTCAAAAGAGCGGCCTGTTAGATCGTGTCATGGACGTGGTCACGTATTATCAAGGGCTAGCCCCCTTGCTGAATCTCGGACCCGTCATTCAAAGCGTGTTAGAGTACCTGAATTCTAGCAATTTGGTTGAAAACGTGAAGCAAATTCGCCCGGACAATTTGGCGTTATTAGCTGCGGAAGCCAGCGATCCAGATACCACGGCAGTATTAGCCGATGCTTTACGACTGGCCAGATTATTGCGAAACAGTGATATTACAGCAGAATTCACGAGTGACTTTGTCAAGATATCGGGCATTATCTTTGATCGCGAATTTTTAGATACATTGCCTGATTTGCTTGATACCGCTGTATTATTGCGCAAAACCGGCCTCTTAAAGTCTCTGCAGCGGGTATTGGTCGCTTATCCCAATCTGGCAGCCTTGCCGTGGAATGATTATATTGCCAGTGCTGTCAACACAGCTAATAAATTCGATATCGCAGACATTCTCAAAAAAGTCAAGGAAGCATCGCAAGAGGCAGAAACGAAGTCTGCCCATCTTGGCGGTCTCGGCGGTTTGATGCGGCTCATGAAGGATAAAGAGGTTCAAAAATTGATGCAGTTTGCCGTGAGTTTAGGTAGCAAATTTTTGCCGACTAAATAACACAACTATACCGCATATCCAGCCCAGTTCTTCTGGGCTGGTTTTTTTCTACCTAAAATTGGCATGCCCAATTCGAGAGAAAAACGGGTAAAGAGCCCAATGCCCGGTAATAATACCTCCATGTTAGAGAGACGGAGGTGAAAAAATGGCGCGTGGAAGCAACACTGGTAACCGCGCACTCGTGCAAGGCGCCGCCAGGGCGTTGGATCAATTTAAGTACGAAGTGGCCCGGGAACTCGGCTTGCAAGGAGTCGAAGACGGTTATTGGGGAGACATTCCCTCTCGGCAATGTGGTGCAGTAGGAGGCCACATGGTGCGCAAGATGATCGAAATGGCCGAACAGCAAATGGCCGGACGGCGGTAAACGCTACCCGATCTCTTATATGGAATTCATGGGCCTCCTCCTGATATGAGGAGGTCCCTTTTCCTTTTTTGATTTAAGCTGCAAGTTAAATGTCTAGGACAATTTTCCCAAATAAACCATGAGATTCCATTCGCCGGTGCGCCTCACTCGCATCTGCCAGCGCAAAGGTTTGGTCGATCACCGGAACCAATGCTCCGCGCGCAAAAAGCGGGAGAATCCGCGGTAAAATCGCAGAGGAGCCCATGTAAGCTCCCAAAATTGTAAGTCGTCGCCGGAAAATTTGGCCGAGTTCGACTTGCACCTTACCTCCACTCGTACTCCCGACAGAAATCACCGTGCCACCACGCCGCACCATCTCTAGAGACTGCGAAAAGCTTGCTTGCCCTAAGGAATCTACGACAATGTCTGCCCCTTTGGACTGGGTCATTGTCAACACCTCCGGACTAATGGGAAGAGCCCCATCCCAAACGATAACATCCGAGGCGCCCAGTTGTTTTAAGCGTTCCACAAACGTCTGGGACCGTACCACGGCTATGACCCGCATGGCACGTAAGCGAGCCAGTTGAAGAGTCGCAAGACCTAAACCCCCATTGGCCCCCCAGATCACAATGGTTTGTCCCGGTGTCGCTTGCGCACGCGTCAAAAAGTCTTCCGCTGTTACAAAAGGGATACCGATTGACGCAGCCTCAATAAACGTCAAGCCGCTGGGCATTGGCACCACATTTTGCACCGGCACCACAATTTGCTCTGCATAGGTTCCATCCAGGATACGATAATGCGGACAACTATTTTGCTGGCCGGAGAGGCAAAATACACATCGACCACAACTGAGACCCGGATTAATCACCACTTTTTGACCGACTGCATAATCACGGGCGCCAGGCCCTAATGCATCAATCTCACCGGCTCCGTCTGATCCGGGAATCAAAGGCTCGGGAAAGGCGCCAAAAGCTCCTTGGCGAACCCAAATGTCCCGGTGATTAACTCCCGCTGCCCGTAGACGGACACGCACTTCTCCAGGACCCGGCTCTGGATTGGCAACGTCTTCATAAACTAAGACCGACGGGTCACCTGGCTGATGTATTCGAATGGCATGCACAATAATATCCTCCTAAGTTCTCGCATTCTCTTTCACAATGTCCTATCATATCATGATTGATACTGAGCCCATTTCAATGACCAGGCTAAGCGTCTGGTTTCTTGCCACAACGGGTAAGGATGAAAATCTGGCGGAAAGATCGGCCAATCCCAATGAAGATCTCTGGGTTCTTTTACGTAATCTAAAAAGGTTAAAGGCAACGATGCTGCTCCCCATGGGGTGCCGAAGTGGTAAATCGCCGAAGCCGCCCACTCTTCAATCGGTAAATCTCTTGCTGTCCTGACAAGAGCAGGCAGTCTACCCGTTTTGAGAACTTGACCCACAATTTCGTGGGCACTATGCCGAAGTAGCTCCTCGCCAAGGGATTCCATCGCTTGTCCATTAAACAGTCTTTGAGAACCCCATTGTAGGGGAGCTTTCACTCGTGGCAACCTCTGCCCAGGGGTCGCGCCTGTCATCAGTAAGGCTAAGGCCACAACCATATCCGCCGCACTGTAACTTTGACCATGAAGGATGGCAGGACCCAATCCATAACGCGTGATCATCGTTAAAAGTGTTTGTGAGTCAAACAATGCGGGGGATGTGAGCGGTTGAATACGGCCGCTTAACGACGCAACATCAATCCATTCAACACTGGCAATATGGCGAATATGCCGAATATATTGCCGGAATCCTTCATAGGCCTCATGACGGTCCTGGACACAGCGCAGGGGGGCTTTACGCAACGTGGCATTGGTCGCCCCCAATTCAAAATTCACGGCATCCCAAAACTTGGTCGTAACCAATTCGGTAGGATGAATCATGATCATAAACGCGTCTTGCGGCGCAAAATTCTGTGGCGCTTGTTCGATTAAATGTATTGCCTCATCTAAATTGTCCGGTAACTTCAATGCAAAAGGTTTAGGATTTAGGACCGGTAATGACCAATGGACAATATCTTCTATCCACATGGGTTGGCTAGCAGTATCTAAGTAACTATTCCAGCTGTCACTAAAAAATATCGGCATGTTAAGCTGGGATAGGGCATCCACTGCTTGAGGAACCCAATTACCGCCGGGTTGTGTGAAATATAGCGGAGATTTGATAAGATCCTTAACCATATTAATTCCCACCTGTTCCCGGGCAATAAACCGAGCCACACCATCCGCGTAATCGAGTTCGGCCATTTCCTCGGCAATGGTGGGATGCTCGCTGTGACTCGTTGAGTGAAATCCCAAGGCGTGTTTTTGTGCCAACCGCTCTAAGGTTTTCGTTTGATGATGCGCAAACAGACTTTGTGCTTTTTTTCCGACAATGCCATAACTAGCGGGCATTTGATATTCATCCATAACGTCCAACACAAATGCCAAGGCTTCGTCCGATTCCTCCGTTACAAAATCTTCAATATCAAATCGTATTAAGCCATAGAGGGTCATACGCCGCATCCTTTCGAACACATCGACCAGGCTATTTGACGATATATCATGGCATAAGCCTGTGCCTCCTGAGTGGGCAAATGTCTGGATAAAATTCGCATACGGGCATTTTTACGAATACAGTCGGCGTCTTTGGAATGATTGAGGGCATAACGGAACGCCTCAATCAATTCTTCCGGTGTGTCAAAGAGCAGGCCCGTTTTCCCATTTTCAATGAGATACCGGTTTCCATGAATATTGCTTGCTACAATCAATGCACCACAACTCATGGCCTCCATGAGCGCATTGGAGACGCCCTCGATCTGCGAGGTGTTCAAGACTATGGTGGCCCGTTGGTACCATTGTCCCATCTGATCTTTCGGAACTTCGCCAATGACATGCACCCACGGTTTATCGTGGGCGGCTTGCCAAACTCGTTCCCATTCTTTCCAATCTCGCACTGGCCCTAATATCGCCAGCTGAAAATCAGTCGCCAGCGTCTGGCGTGCCGTTTGGACAAGTTCGATCGCCCAGGCACTGCGTTTCACCGGACGAATTCCACCAGCAATAACGACCAACGGGGGCCCATCGCGCTTTTGGGACGAATCCGCGGGGCAAAAAATGGTTTCATCAACAGACGGAGGAATGACATGCACCCGATTCTCCCACTGAGGAGCATCCGCCAACAACCGTTTACGGGCGTTGGGCGTAAACACCACCTGATGGCGCAAGGATGAAAGCGTTTCGCGAATCGGCCCGGGATCTTTCGCCCAATCTCCCCATAAGTCGGTCCCTGTCCACGTGACCAAGATTTTTTCGGGTTCAATACCCTGGTTTAATAAGCGTTGCCCCACTTGCACTGCATTCCAGGCATGATACACGTCATAATCCCCAAGATGAGGATGAAATCGTTCGACCTGGGCGTCAATGCCTAAACGGTTGAGACCAAGTTTCAGTCGTTCCGCCGACACAAAATTCCCCCCCGTGGCCGGAGTATCAGGCGGTACAATTAAACCTATTTTCACCGGGCTTCCGTCCTTTCTCGTCTGTTACCCAATGCGCGTACCATTAGGTACCGGACCATCTACATTTAACAAGATGACATCCGTGTCACTGAGCATAGCGCCTAAAATGAGTACTTCGGACCTTACCCCTGCCACCTTTTTGGGAGGAAGATTTAACACGGCAACAACTTGTCTTCCCACCAAATCGCCAGGCTGATAACGCACGGTAAGTTGGGCCGAAGACTCTTTGATTCCGAGCGGCCCAAAATCAACAATGATATGATATGCAGGTTTTTTCGCTTTGGGATTGAGCTCAGCACGAAGAATGGTTCCCACATAGAGGCCGACTTGAAAAAATTGTTCTGGAGAAATTTGTTTTAACTCGTCGATGATCGTCACCCCTATTGCATCGGCTTGTTCACGTCGTCCCCAATCTTAAAATTGTCAGCGGACATCGTGCGGAAAATATAATCGCCTTATCACTTGTTTCTCCCTGGCAATGGCATTGACGGGCTTAGAGAGTCTGGACATTTCAATCAATGCCTTCTTGTCATCATCCCATAAAAACAGGGCACTGTCTTTATCCTCACTATTTTCGGCTCCTAAATAATAATCATAGTAAACTGTACCGGTTTCGTCGACCGCCAAATAATATGCCGGGTCATAGCCATGGGACTGCACCTGGGTCCTGAGTTTCTGGTAGGTGTCAATATCATGGTCGGGGTATTCAATATAAGTAAAAAGATGGCGGTTTAAAAATCGTCGGCATAGGTCTTTGAGAATGGGATCAGAACTGTCCTGCCAAACATTGAAAGCATTAAACAATACCGTATCATCTAAGGCAAAATAGCTGTCTAAACGAAGGGATTGCGTGAATAATTCAGCTAAAGCCGGATGAGGCATGGGCGGTGCTTGACCACAGGCAACGAGATCTTTGACCCGCTTTAAAATTGCTTTTAAAATGACCTCAGCAGAGCGTGATACAGGATGGAAATAGACTTGCCAATACATAAAATATCGGGCAAGCAAATAGGCTTCGACCGTATGTAATCCCGAACGTTTTACCACAATCCTGCCGCCTAAAGGCCGCATCACACGGATAATGCGGGCTAAATCAAACTTGCCATAATCGACTCCCGTAAAAATCGAATCCCGCATCAAATAGTCTAAACGATCCGCATCGAGCTGGCCACTCACCAACGAAACCACCAACTTTTGGGGATGCGTCTTATTAATGACGGAAGCTACTTGTGAAGGCAGTGCTGGGTCCATTTGTTCCAATACTTGATGCACTTCAGTTGTTGGTTCGAGAATAATACGCTCACTCCATACTTCATGCCGTAAGCCAATGACTTTTTCTAAGGCGTGGGAGAAGGGCGCATGTCCAATGTCATGCAGGAGTCCTGCCACCATGACCAGCTGATTATATTCAGTTGGCCATTCATAGGCATTGCGAGCAAAGGCTTGGACGATTTGTCTAATTACCTCATATACTCCTAAAGAATGCGAAAATCGACTGTGTTCACCGCCAGGGTAAGTAACATAGGATGTGCCCAATTGCCGGATGCGCCTTAAGCGCTGCATTTCTTTCGTATTAATCAAATCCCAAATCAAGGGATCATTCACATAAATATAGCCATGAACCGGATCTTTAAAGACTTTTTCCTCATCTAAAATTCTTTTCACCCCCTATTGCCTGGCAATGGCCAAGTTCATGGATTCATCCCCTGCCACGGGGCTATTTTTTACGCCATTGACGAAGCAGCATCGCAATTGACATTCCGAGCCCTAATAAAATGAGAAACGCTCCAACATCTCCAAGGAAATGCGCCCAGGTTGCACTCACAATATGGGCAATCCCCATCAAAATCAATCCCAGAGCAATCACAACGGATGATCGCGCCATTTTTCCCGCGGCACCCAGTGCTACACCTATGATCCCAACAATGACTTCTAACCAGCCTGGATTCATCAATCTTCCCCCTTTGATGGATATTCTACGAAATTTTTCTGGGATTCAGGAAAACATTAACGGAAGAAGGGTCTCACACCCTTCGAATCCGCTTCACATATCATGACCATGATTCGCTTGAGGAGCGTGATAGAATGCAAAGACCATACATGACGACATTCAATGCGCGAAAACGGGCTCTTATCCTTCGCCGCCTCTTCCTCTGGATTTTGGCTATTGGTCCGGGTGTCATTGGCATGGTAGCGGACAATGATGCCGGGGGAATGTTGTCATATCTCGTTACAGGTTCACAAGATCATTTGCAATGGTTTTTGCCGGCACTTTTCGTCATGGCCCCACTCACTTATGTCATTCAAGAATTGGCCCTTCGTGTGGCGCTGGCCACACGTCTTCCCTATAGTCAAATCATTTCGCGTAAATTTGGCCGCACTGTCGCCAAATTCAATGCATTAGTGCTTCACAGCCTGAATGTGATGATTTTAGTCACCGAATTTATCGGCATGACCTCGGCACTCACTCTGCTTGGTGTGCCATGGACCTTAGGTCTCATTGTATCTTTAATATTAGTTCTTGGCGTGACGTCTTTTCGACGCTACCGGCAAATGGAACGGATGTTGTTAATCTTAGCTATCGCTAATCTCGCATTTATTCCGTCCTTGATTACGCTGCATCCCAGCGTGCATAGCTGGCGTAGCGCGTTTTCGGGTTCATTTACCGGAGAAACGGCTTTTCTTTTGTTATCATTGGCTGGCAATGCCATTGCCCCTTGGATGATCTTTTGGCAGCAAAACGCCGTATGGGCGGGTAATGTCCAAAACTTAACATCTGGCCGTAAAGATATACGCCTCGGTATTATCGTGCAAGTGTTCATGGCGACAGTGGTGATGCTTATTGGCGCTTTTACGGCCCATGTCGCTGTTACGGGACGAAATCCTTTGTTATGGCTACAACATTATGGCGGCACTACCGCCGCTGCATTATTTGCCATCGGACTTTTTGATGCGGGGTTTCTGGCCGCTTCCACGATTTCCATATCTTCCGCCTGGATGGTGCAAGAAGCGTTTGCCAGTAAACTGCATGACCGGAGCCAAAGCCCTACACAAGGTCCTTATGCCGTGTTGCACATTGCTACGGTGTCTGTCGCAGCTCTCGTTGTGCTTTTACCGCATTTGTCGGCCGCTCGAATTGCCTTATGGGCTCAAGCCTTGGGAGCCTTGTGGATGCCTATCAGTTTAGTCATGCTCGGCATCATCGCCTCAGATCGTCATCTCATGGGCACCATGGTCATGCATCACCAGCGGCAAATCATTTTGACTGGCACCATTCTAATCTTTATCCTCTTAGCGTTTTGCACATTTGTGGGATAATGCGTCCACTTTCTTTTGCGTCCGGGTTATGACGCAATTCTTCTCGTCATAACGCTCAATGTTCGTTATGATATTCATGCAACATGAAATGATTTGTCGAGGCAACTCTTCAAGAAAGAGGGTCCTGCATTGTCTTTCACCCTGATCCCTGATTCGGTGAATATAAATAGTGGCATTTACTGGTACAACGTGTCAGATCAGGGGCCCACTATATGCTGGGATAACAGCCCCGCTGCCCCATGACGACCAGGGAGCGGGAAATCTCGAACTTTTTCATGCGCCGCATAGTGCTCTGGTTTTTGGCTATTGGCCCAGGCGTTTTAGGTATGGTAGCGGACAACGATGCGGGGGGCATGTTATCCTACCTTGTTACGGGTTCGCACAATCATTTGCCATGGTTTTTACCGGCACTTTTCATCATGGCTCCCATTACGTTTCTCATCCAAGATCTCGCACTGCAGGTAGCCTTAGCAACCCGTCTTCCTTACAGTCAGATCATTGCCCACAAATTTGGCAATAAAACGGCTAAATTCAACGCCATCATTCTTCATCTTTTAAATATGATGATTTTAATCACCGAATTTATCGGCATGACCTCTGCCTTAGCTTTTTGGGGTGTCCCCTGGAATGCCGGACTCATCGCGTCATTTATTGTCGTCCTCGCCGTCACCTTGTTTCGACACGTGCGCCGGATGGAACATCTCTTATTAATTTTAGCGGTAGCAAATCTCGCCTTTATTCCGACTCTTTTCCTGTTACACCCCAGTAGTCACATCTGGCATAAAGCATTTTCGGGCGGATTTAATCATCATATCCCCTTTCTATTTTTGTCCTTGGCTGGAAATGCCATCACCCCATGGATGATTTTTTGGCAGCAAAACGCCGTGTGGGCTGGCAACGTCAAAAACTTATCCTCGGAGCGCAAGGATATTCGAACGGGAATTCTGGCTCAGGTATTCATGGCCACCGTCGTTATCCTTATTGGGGCTTTAGCGGCCCCGTAGCTGTATCTGGGCGCAATCCCCTATTGTGGCTTCAACACTATGGGGGCACGACAGCGGCTGGATTCTTTGCAATGGGATTATTTGATGCGGGATTTCTCGCCGCATCGACTATTTCGGTATCATCGGCATGGATGGTGCAAGAAGCATTTTCCCAAAAACTGTTAGCTCCCGACAAAAGTCCCACTCAAGGGCGATTTTCAATTTTGCACATTGCAACACTATCTTTTACGGCTGTCGTAGTGCTATTTCCCCATTTACCCACGGCATCATTGGCTTTATGGTCGCAAGCGTTAGGAGCTCTATGGATGCCGATTACCTTAGCGATGCTTGGCCTCATCGCCCGCGATCATAAGATTATGGGACAGATGGCTATGCCCGGCCGCCGTCAATTCGTGTTAGGCTCTGTTGTATCGTTATTTGTAGGACTTGCCGTCTTTAGCATTGTGACTTGAAAGACTCCTCCCAAACCCATTTCACATTTTTAGACTGAAAGTTCCATCGCCGCGATGATGAATTTTCGCTATGATAATAAAGACAATCAAGGCGTTTAACGACATGCACAGGAGAGGATTAGATGGCGTCAGGTCAAATCGATACAGTTCTCGCATACTTACAAAACCACCATGAACAATACCGCAACGAACTGATTCAGTTTTTGCAAATTCCCAGCATTTCGGCCTTATCTAATCACAAAGAGGACGTTCATAAGGCCGCCGAGTGGCTCGCTCACCGTCTCGAAGCGGCAGGGGTTCCCCTTGTCCGCATTGAGGAAACCCCGGGTCACCCCATTGTATTTGGAGAAGTGATTACCGATCCCGCTCGACCCACCATACTCGTCTACGGACATTATGACGTCCAGCCCGTCGATCCCTTGGACCAATGGACGAACCCACCATTTTCTCCAACTATCATTGATAACATTTTATATGCGCGCGGTTCCAGTGATGACAAGGGTCAAGTCTATATGCAAGTCATCGCGGCAGAAGCCTGGTTAAAAACGGGAACCCTGCCCGTCAACCTCAAATTTTTATTCGAAGGCGAAGAAGAAATTGGCAGTGTGCACTTGGAACACTACATTCAAACCCATCAAGAAGCCTTACGGGCCGATCTCGCAGTAATTTCGGATACGCCAATGTTTGCAGCCGGCGTTCCCGCTGTTTGCTATGGCTTACGCGGTCTCGCCGCTTTAGAAATTCATATTGATGGTCCCTATCAAGACTTGCACTCTGGTGTTTTTGGCGGAGCCGTCGCCAATCCTGCCCATGTTCTTGCGCAAATTATCGCCAGCTTGCATGATGAACAAGGGCGGGTAACGGTTCCAGGATTTTATGATGATGTCGACCCTCTCAGCGATGAAGAACGAAAAAATTTTTCCGCCTTGCCTTTTGATGAGGAAGAGTTTCGCCAGTCAACGGGAGCTCCCGCATTATATGGCGAAGCGGGCTATACCACATTAGAGCGGATTTGGACCAGACCGACTCTCGAAGTGAATGGAATGTGGGCGGGTTTTATTGGCGAAGGCCGCAAAACAATCATTCCTCAAAGTGCCCACGCTAAAATATCATGCCGGTTAGTCCCGCACCAAGATCCTCAAAAAGTTTTGGACCAGGTTATCGAGTTTATTACGAATCAGTGCCCTCCCACCGTCAGGTTGCGCATTGATCGAGGAGAAGGGGATCCCGGCACAGTCACCCCGTTAGATCACTTTGCCACGCAAGCGGCCGTCCAAGCCATTCGCGAGGTCTATCATCAAGATGCGGCATTTATTCGCATGGGAGGTTCGATTCCTGTTGTCGTGACCTTTGACCAAGTCTTGGGTATCCCTACGGTTTTGTTAGGCTTTGCATTGCCCGATGAAAATTTTCATGCGCCTAACGAACATTTTCATCTCGAAAACTTTGATAAGGGCGCGGAAACAATCGCCACCTTATGGCAAATACTAGGCCAAACGCATCAGCACTAAGGAGGAACTCATGTCAATCCCTGAATTTAGCATTGAGGGACTGTCCCAAATTGTTCGCAGTCTAGAGCGGTATGATGAAGCGACTTTGACAAATGCTGGACCCAAGACCCCTACCACGCGTCGTGCCACAGAACAACTCATTTGGCGACTCGAAAGCCTTTTGTTTCCCTTTGAACACCCTTGGGAAGAAGCCGTTGAAGCCCAAGGAACTGCCGCACGCATCGAATTATTGGGACGCATTATTTGGGACTTAGCCCATCAAATTCACCGGGTTGACCCTCATGACTGCACCGGAGATCCTTGCCAGGGATTGTGTCGGGCGTTCCACACGGCCATTGAATTTGGCAAGCGGCTTCCAGACATTCAAACACTTTTGTATATGGATGCTGATGCCGCTTACCAAGGAGATCCTGCAGCACGCAACCGTTCTGAAGTCATATCCACTTATCCCGGGTTTTATGCCATTATGGTATACAGGTTGGCGCATGAGCTCTTTCGACTAGACGTTCCATTATTGCCACGACTGATGACGGAGATTGCTCATAGTCAAACCGGTATCGACATTCACCCCGGAGCCCAAATTGGATCCAGTTTCTTTATTGACCATGGAACAGGGGTGGTAATTGGCGAAACTACGGAGGTTGGCGATCAAGTTACCTTATATCAGGGAGTGACTCTGGGCGCATTAAATTTTCCTCGGGATGTACAAGGGCAAATCATTCGGGGTCAAAAACGGCATCCCACGATTGGGGATCGGGTCGTCATCTATTCCGGTGCCACTATCCTGGGAGGCAATACGGTAATTGGCGCCGGAAGCGTCATTGGCGGCAATGTGTGGCTAACGCATAGTGTCCCCGAAAATTCTCGCGTGATTAACCAACCCCAAGTTGATGTCAAAGCGGTCACCCATAAAAATTGAAAAGAGGAAGGACCAGTGTGATGCAAACCATTCATGATAATAAACCCGCTCTTTCGACCGGCACAGGTAGTATTTTTGTCGACCTGATATTTTGGCATCCCAAAGACAGTAATGCCGCGCCATTGACCACGTTTCTCGAACAAACTAGGCTTGGCGAACGGTCGCAAACAGTCCAATGGCTCAACAAAATCACACTACGTTTAAGCATGTGGAATGGATATTATTGGTCAGATCTTCCCGCTGATAGGTGGCCAGAAGCTCAACGCGACTTACAGACCTTTATTGCGGAAACCATGCGTCATTATCAAATTCCCAAGGCGGAATATGATACGCGGGCCTTTTCCATCGGATTAGCCAAAAAAGTTCGGCGGCAAAAAATTCACATCAATCAGCTGCAATTACAACAACCCAAGCGGGATAATCCGGTTTGGTGGGTGATTGTTCCGTGATTACGCTCAAAATGTCTGCCATCGACGCAGCCTATGAGCGTATTCGACCCGTTGTGTACGAAACGCCGCTCATAAAAAATCACAGTTTATCCGAACTAAGTCAGTGTGATTTAGCTCTCAAAGCCGAAAATCTTCAACGCACCGGGTCGTTTAAGGTTCGCGGAGCATTTAATAAACTGGCATTAATTCACGCCGCTGGCGGCACAGGCGCTGTAACCGGATCATCCGGCAACCATGGCGGAGCTGTAGCTTGGGCAGCCCGCTATTTTGGTTTAACGGCCCGCATTGTTGTTCCGACCACGGCGTCCCCTGCCAAAGTCGAAGCCATCAAAGCATATGGTGCTGACGTTGAATTTTATGGAACGACGAGCCATGAGCGCATTGAACGGGCTAAAACCATTGCCCAAGAAACAGGCCTTAACTTTGTGGCCCCTTTTGATGACCCTGAGATCATGGCAGGGCAGGGGACAATTGGCTTGGAAATTCTCCAACAAATGCCTGAAGTTGAAATTATCATTGTTCCCATTGGTGGCGGGGGCTTAATCTCAGGAATCGCTACCGCTGTAAAAAGCCAAAGACCCGATATCCGGATTATTGGTGTCGAGCCTTTAGGAGCTCCCAAAGCCTATGAATCGCGAAAACATCACCAACGGCAGATTTTATCGTCAACCCAGACTATTGCTGATGGGCTAAAGACCATCTCGCTGGGAGAACTCACCTATCCGATTATTGAACATCTCGTCGATGACATTGTGCTGGTCGATGATGATGAGATCCGCCGGGCCATGTCCTTATTGTTAACCCGGCAAAAAATGTTAGCAGAACCCTCCGGGGCTGCAACACTCGCATATGCCTTGCGCAAACCCGATAGACTTTATCACCGGAAAACGGTTGTGGTCATCAGTGGCGGAAATATTGATCCGGTAAGTCTTTGTGAGCACCTGGCATACCCGCAATAAAAATCATGCCATCAATAGACCTAGCCTTCGGACATGCCAGCTATGGACTCCAATAATTTTCCGGTTGGAAGTCTCTCGCCTGGTATGTCCTTGCGGCTCTCCCTCATACTTCCCCGATTCTTTCTATCCTAGCCAGGACTTGAGCGTGATTTCTTACCACGAATGTTTTTAGTCTCTGCCTTTTCGAACATCGTCTTCTGTTTGTCCTTTGTCATAACTTATGTCACTTTTTGACACTTTGCCACAATACATATCCATGACAGGTTTTGGGTAACCTAAGTCTCGGTATCTACGTCAAATCGACGACGTCAGCCGAACGACCAAAAAGGAGACCTGGAACCATGGATGACCAACAACATATTTGTGCCTGTGGCGAAATTGCCCACTATGAATGCCGCGATTGCCAACAGCCATTGTGCACGGAACACACGTGCAGCAGCTGTGGACGCT
Organism: Sulfobacillus thermosulfidooxidans; assembly: GCF_001280565.1. NCBI lineage: Bacteria > Bacillati > Bacillota > Clostridia > Eubacteriales > Clostridiales Family XVII. Incertae Sedis > Sulfobacillus > Sulfobacillus thermosulfidooxidans. Next base: position 280,922 of record NZ_LGRO01000002.1, read on the forward strand.
GCGAATCGGATTGCATTTGCCACTTATTATGGTGGACGCCGGATTTGTTTATTTAACACTGGTTTTCAACATTCCGAAAACAGTTGACAGAAAGCCATAAGCCATATGGGTTGTCTTCATGTTACGATTTTCACATAAGAACATATACCTAAACAAAAGGAGGGGATCGTAGATGTTAGCCTTTGTGAAAAATTTCACGCCAAACTGGTTTACTGTGGGCATGGGGACAGGTATTACCGCTTTGGGCGCATACCTTTATCCCGGCGGTCCCCTATGGCTCAAGGATTTGGGTACAGGGCTATGGATATTGAACACCGTGATTGTGGGAGCCCTTTTACTGCTCATGTTGTTGCGTTGGATATTTAATTGGAAGGGATCTATCGCAATTTTGCATGATCCTGTCCAATCGATGTTTTTAGGAGCTGTTCCGATGGCTTTGACCACGGTCATTAACGGGTTCATTGACATGGGGCAACGCTTAATTGGTCATGAGGCGCTGACCATCGCCATGGTTTTACTCGTGATTAACGTGTTAATGGCCTTAGGATCGGGCATTGTCGTTCCCTTTATGATGTTTATTTCCCACGATCACCGCTTAGACAAACTGACGGGAATATGGTTGATGCCTGTTGTGCCCGCTGAAGTGGCCGCAGCCAGTGGAGGATTACTGCTTCCATATCTCACCAATGTAGCAGCCCAAAAGACCTTGATGGTCATTAGTTTAGGGTTATGGGCCTTAAGCGTCCCCTTAGCATTTTTGATGCTCGGATTTTTATTCTTGCGCTTAGCTGTTCACAAGTTGCCACCTAAGGAAATGGCTATTTCCACATGGATTTCTTTAGGAACTTTAGGCACCGGCATTATGGGACTCATCGGATTAGGGAAATCCCTTCCCATTTTGTTCGGCTCTTTAGGGCATGCTATGGATGGTGCCGCCGTCCTCGGTTCATTTGCTCTGTGGGGTTTTGGTTTATGGTGGTTGACCTTAAGCATTCTTATCACCATTTACTACGCTCACAAAGGATTGCCCTTCAATTTAGGATGGTGGGGTTTGACCTTCCCCTTGGGAGTTTTCACGGGCGGAACGGATATGCTCTATGACCAAATGCATGTGGGATTGATCGCTTTCTTTGCCCACCTGTTTTATGTCTTGCTTGCCGTGTTTTGGACCCTTGTCGCGGTCAAGACAACTGGAGGAGTTCTCACGGGTCGCTTAACCTTGACTGGATCCCCCAAGCCCACGCCAATTCCCACAAAAACGGCCGTTAGTTAAAGGCTCGAGCACAACTCTCGAGCCTCCGGCTTGAAGGTTTGTCGACAATCTTTTACGATCAGACAGTACGAGTCAAAGATATGTCGACACAAATTCAGGCAGGTGAATGCATGACAGGGGTAACGATAGTGATTCCAGTCTGGTACGGAAGGGATTTTCTCGGTCGATGTTTAGAAAGTGTGCGTCAACAAGAAAAAGTCCCCTATCCTATTCAGGTTGTCGTGGTGGAAGACGGGACTCCGGAACATTATATGGCGGAAGATATTGCATATCGTTACCATGCCGAATATCACTATATTGCCAAAAATCAAGGGGTGGCTCACGCGAGACGTTTTGGAGCCAACCTTTCTGTATTTGACGACGGTTTTCTCGCTTTTTTGGATCAGGATGATTATTGGTATCCGACGTTTTTAGCCGTCATGATCGATGCGCTGTCCCGTCATCCCCAGCGGGGTTTCGCCGTGGCCAATGCCGATATTGTCTTTTCATCCGGAAGAAAATATCAATTGTACCAAACGAAATTTCCTTCTCTTAGGTTGCAGGACTTAAAAATGTTTAACCACATCGTCACTCCATCACAAGTCCTTATGCGGCTTAAGGCTTTTAGACAAATTCACTGGACAGGGGAGCTCAAAACGCCAGGCGCTGATGATTGGCTATTATGGCTGTCTTTCACCAGCCAGGGATTTCCCGGAATTTTCGTTCCCCAGACGTTAATCGCGTATTTGGAGCACGAAGGAGGAGCCCATCAAAATATTGCAAAAATGCGACAAAGTGAAGCCAGCGTGGTGCAGGATTGGTTTCCCCAATTAGGATTCTCCGTGTGGGATCAAAGACGGTATTGGGCTGGGGTCGATATCGAACGCGCTTTACACTATGCCTATCAAAAACATTGGGGACAATTTATTCGTCACCTCACGCTCACCACGTTGAAGGATCCGACCGCCGCGTTATCAGCAGCATGGTACCGGATTGAGCGAAAGTTAAGACACTGGGTTTAAAGACATCGATAAAGGAGGCAGAGACCTTTGGACAATCGGTTATTAGTATTTTTAGCGACAGCACGGGAAGGACATATTACGGGTGCTGCCCGGTTATTGAATTTATCCGTCTCTGCAGCCTCCCATCAAATCGCCCAACTTGAACTAGAGTTTAGCACCCCTTTATTTGTACGGGGTAATCGGGGAATGCGCCTCACCCCCGCTGGCGAAACCTTGTTCGCCTATGCCAATCAAATTGAAGCTCTGTGGCAAACGGCCTACCGAGAAGTGAGACAAACTGCAGAAGGCGAGCAATGGGTGCATGTTGCGGCATCCCATACCGTTACCGAGTTTTTCTTACCGGAACCATTAGGCCAGTTTCGGCGTAATCATCCGGCGGTTCATATTCATTTAACCATGGCCAACAGTACCGAAGTTATTAGCCAGGTAGAAACCGGCCGGGTAGATTTTGGCATTGCTGAAGGACGTGTAGGGCACCGAAATTTGAAGGTGACCAACTTGTGGCAGGATCAACTCGGACTCATTGTGGCAAGTCACCATCCTTTATCCTCACGCACAACCGTAACAGTTAAAGATCTGGAATCCGTTGACCTGATTTTGCGCGAAGAGGGTTCGGGTACTCGCAGTATCCTGGATCAGGCTCTCGCTCACCATGGACTGGGTGTCTCTAATCTTCGCGTCACCGCCGAATTATCATCAATTCGAGCTATTTTGGATCTCGTGCGCAATAACATAGGTTGTTCGGTCATGTCGTGGATGATTGCCCGTAACATGCCAGATATCACTTTTTTACCGATTGAGGATTTACAATTGACTCGGCGCATTCATCTGATTCGTCGTCCCACAAATGAAGGACGGACTGCGATGGAACACCTCATTGATCAATTAGTGCGCGCAGCTCGGGAATTTAATCTGAGCCCCCGCCAGGATCTCGACCCCATCAACGAATAACCTCTCGGCGAGCGAAGAGGCCCGGGATCGGCCCCAATGTATAGTTGTGATTACGACAAAGGATGCCATAAAGCCAATAATGTGGCAACCATGGCACCATAAAAAAGCCAGCTCAGATACGCCGGGGTCGATCCCGATTGGGTCTTTCGCACTTGCCCCGCAATATACCGTACCAATTTCAACAAGGGCAAATAGCCCTGTTCTTCTAAGCGGTAAATGATGGTATGACGGTAAAATCGGACACCTCCTTTGTCATAACGTTGCCGCTTCAATCCAAAGAACCCTTGAAACGCCAATCGCAATGGATGAACAAAGCCTTCTGCGGTAAAACTCTTTTGGGCATTGTAATCGGAGGTTCCTCCTGTCCACGGTTCAACCAAACGCACGACTTGCCCTTTGCGCAGTAAATGACGAATGAGGGCCACAATGCCTGCCAACACAATCCCCATCAACAAGAGAACATAGGGATCACCCACCGAAAAGCCTTGGGGAAAGAATATCGTTCCTGGGGCTCCGGGTGTCTTAACCAAATCTCCTCCGATATGAACCAAAAGAGGAACAGCCTTTGGATGAACAAGAAGCGGGGCAATCACATATTGATTATTGTTGCCAAAAATCTGAGATCCTTGGAGATTTAACCAGGGAATAAGCCAAGGAACCCCAGGACCCGCAATCAAGACAGGGAGAAGCGCAATGATATAGCCCACAACCTGCGTCGGTCGCAGTTTTTGCGTCTTATCCAACCGCAGAGCGCGACGTTTGGGGCCAAGAAACACAAATCCAAACCAGCGGATATAGGTTCCAACCCCTACGGCACTCGCTAAAGCCAAAAAGATACCTGCAAGCAAGAACAGCAAGTGAATATTACGCAAAGCTAAGGTCGTCCCAAGGGGTTTTAAGACGGATTCCAAAAGAAGCCACTCTCCCACAAATCCGCCAAGAGGGGGTACAGCGGCCAAGGTACCTACCGCCACCGCCGCGGCCAAACTCAATTTGGGCCGGTCATGGGCTATTCCCCCCAACCCATCGATAGTATGAGCAATGGGTTCGGTTTCTTCTGTAATCGAAAACAAAACAAACTTTGCCCCAGCATGCATAATCAGCAGGATCATGGCGGCATCCCATGCCAAGGTTGAAACCAAAGAGTGGGCATTAGCCCTTTGAGCAATGTTCCAAATTCCCAAGGCAGAAAACACAAGTCCCAGGATTTCTAAGGTGGAATACGCCAAGATTTGTTTAACATGTCTGGAGACAATACTGTATAATGCGGCGACAAAAGCTCCAGTCGTCCCTAAAATGAGCAAAATGATGCCCCAGCCTATCCCTGGATGTACCACATTTTCCACGGCTAAAATCCCTAAGACAGCCAGCGCCGTGAAAACTCCTGAGAAGAGCCCTGCCACGGGTCCTGGTGCTTCAGGTTCCGCAAGGGGCATCCAAATCATCACCGGAAAAAGCCCGGCTTTAACTCCAAATGCCAGCAAGACAAGAACCATTATGACCAGTTTGATAGAACTTGACATGTGTGATGCTTCTTGGGCTAATACCCTAAAATTGTCAGTAACAAACGATAAGGAGGCCCCGTGATGAACCATGATCAGTCCCATGGCCAAAAGCAATAGCAAACCTCCCATTTCCGACAAAATGAGCAAAACCCAACCTGCGTTCCATAATTTTCGGGACCGGCGTGTTGTGACCAGCCCTAAATAGGAGCTTAAAGAAATAGCTTCTAATCCCAACAGCAAGCTCAACCCACCGCCAGCCAGCAAAAAGAACCCCATACTTGAGCTCATGGGCACCAGGGCCCACAAAATCCGGGTTTCGGTGGACGTCTTCCGAATCAGGAGCCACGTTGCCCCTAACAATACCCCGCTTAAGATGCTCCATAGATCGGCCATGGGTAATGGGGAAACGTGAAGGGGCGGAAAGGGTGTAGGCAAACTTACTATGCCAGGAACCAAGGCATTTTGACTTATCATCCAGCCCATCGCCACAAGCCCCAGACTCGCTAACAAGACTTCCGCGCGCAATAATGCCCCACTCGCCCTTTGACCTGCCAGACTCATAATCCCGGCAGATAAAGGGCCCACAAGCCCTAACACAATCCACAGTTCAGCCCAAAGCGCTGCGTTCATTCTGATTCTCTCCTTGTTGAATCGGGTAGGTCTCCACCGCCTGTAATAGTCCTTGCAGAATATCGGCAGGTGTGGGCGGACATCCGGTAATTTCTACGGTGAGCGGCAGAACATTTTTCAAGGATCCCAGCACATCGGGTGCATGAGCAAACACATGGCCATTAATGGCGCACTGCCCTAAAGCTACGACCCGTTTAGGCGATGGCATTCCTTCAAATACCTGCTGCATAATCTCAACCATCGGGCGCGTAATCACACCCGTCACGACCAAAATATCCGCATGACGCGGAGACGGCGTGAAAGAAAAACCGAAGCGGGAAAAGTCATAGTCGGGACTCGTAAGCAACTGCAGTTCCGACTCACAACCATTACATGATCCCCCGTCGACATGACGGATCGCCATGGCACGACGAATCGGAAGGGTTTCATCATTAAGTGTCCCCTCGATATGAATTTCCCCACGGGACACGATGTTGGGATCAGGTTGTGCAGGAAATGTCGTGGTTTTTGGACCATGGATCAAATCCGATAACCAACGCCAGTAAAACATGTCATCACCTCCCCTATTGGTCCCAGCCGGCAACACTTAACAAAAAGCTTGCATCGATAATCGGAAAATCTTGCAGAATATTTCCATTCGCCATGGCCGGCGGCACCACATACCAATTTCTGGCCGATGGGGTTGCGACAGCAACATGACGGATGATTTCACCAGTCCCATCAAGCCAGAGGGCATAAGCCAACAGGCCACGGGCCGCTTCAACCATGCCAATCCCCGGACCTTGGCTTTGGCCATCTTCAAATACCACAGAAACTTGAGAATGTCTTGGCGCGACTGGCAATAACCTGCGGATAATATTAACGCTCGCCGTGATTTCGCGCGATTTGACAAGAAAACGGGCGTACGCATCGCTTTTGTCTGAAGATGGGATAGCGAAAGAAATTTCATCATAGACCCCATAATCCCAAAGCGAACGGACATCCACTTTAAGCCCACTAGCCCGTCCTACCGGCCCAACAGGCCGAATAAACTGCACGGTCTGGTCCGGAATCTTTCCCGCCCCCACTAACCGGTCAAGGAATGAGGGAGTATGAAATAAACTGTCGGTAATAGCTTGCGCCTGTTCGCCCACAGCAATAATGGACGCGGCCGCCTCATCAGCTTCCTTGTTCAAGGCATTTTTCACTAAGGCCCCACGTAAATACCGATCCCCAAAGAGCTTGTAGTTCCACCGAAGAATTTGTTCTTTCAGATGAAGATAATCCATCTGGGCCACCGGCAATCCTGTTGAGGACGCTAAAAGGGCTAAATCGCCAAGATGGGACGCCAATCGCTCCATTTCCAAAGCCACAGATCGGTAAATCTTGGTGCCCTCGTCAACAATCTTCCCTTTCGCATTTTCTACGGCCATCATAAACGCCCATTGGTGGGCAAATGATGAGGTAGCTGTCATGCGTTCGACGAGTTCTAAGGCTTGGGATACGGATTTTCCGTGACACAACGTCGTAATATGACGACGCTTATAACCATGTTTCAGCGTCAGATGCACAATTTCATCGCCCATCACAGCCAGGTCATACCGCAGGCTTTCACTCACATCTCCATGAACAGGTCCCAAGGGATAGGTAAAAATCCCCTTACCGCGTACAACCCGTTCGGGATGTGAGGGAGGAACCCAGATTACCTGGGACGCGGTATCGCGAGATATGTCTTCTTGAAGATGGATCCATTCACCGATTCCTGCTGTAGATGGTCTAGGAACCTCCCTTGGGTGAGAAAGACCCCACCATTCATATTCTTTGGATCCCGGGTGGCGGCCAATTCCCCACAATATTCCGTCCGGACCGGGTGTTAATAAAACTAATAGGGTCCCTTCGCGCCTTCGTTGAACAATGTGGTCAAGCCAGCTTACCGCTTCTTCTTCGCCCCAAATCTGTTCCACAGAGCTCACTCCCTTCTCACCGTGACCTGTTCATTGTCTAATTTCTTGGCATCAAGACGCTAGATGGCGAATTGTAGCGCAAGATGGCAGCCGCATGATGAAACATGTGTGGCAAAAGACCCGGCAAAGCAATGCCTCCAATCACAACCAATACCCCGAGTGTCATTGAGGGCAGGATCAATCGCCATGGTTCATGAACGCGGGTTTTGCGCGATTCACCCGGGGTAAATAGCCAGCGCGGCATTTTTAAGGTAATCCCGCCAAAGATGGCTAAAAGGAGAATAATCGCCACAACAGTGATGAGCACATATCCCTGCGCAATGCCTCCCATTAAAATGAGCCATTCACTCCAAAAAGGGGCAAAGGGCGGCAATCCGACAATTCCGGTTGCCCCTAAGGCCAATAATCCGCCGGTATATGGCGAACTTTCTAACAAACCGGAGGTTTCCGGTAGGCTTGACACGCCATGATAATAGAGCCGGACGGTCCCTGCGTTATAGAACAACAACGTTTTATTAATGGCATGGGTCCAAACGTGCAGTAATGCCCCTAAAACGCCTAGTCCCCCAAAGCCCAAACCCAGAGCAATAAGGCCAATGTGCTCGATGCTCGAGTATGCCCAAAGACGCTTGAGATCTTTTTGAAATGCCACAAAACTGGCCGCGATGATAAGCGATAACAGGCCTAAAATCCATAACAAATCATGAGGCCAAGCTGCTGGAACGGCACTGGCTGAAAGCGAAAACAATCGATCAAGAATTAAGACTGCTCCAGCTAACTTCACCCCAGATAATAGAGCCGATACAGGAGCTGGCGCTTCACTGTGCGCATCCGGCAACCATGTGTGAAAGGGCGCTAATCCGGCTTTGGCTCCATAACCGACTGCGGCCAAAATAATACCGGCCAAGACCATGGTCGAGTTGACGGGCAAAGATGTCGGAGAAGGCATCAATCCCCACGTGCCCAAATTCCTGGCACTTCCCAAGAGAATCAAAATTGTTCCGAGAAGACCAGCTAATCCCCCGCTCTCCGTCACCACTAGATACCGCCAAGCCGCCTCAAGCGACGTCTTTGTACCTGAAGTCTGCACCAAATAGATAGATGATAATGTCGCCACCTCAAGTGCTACCCAAAGCAGCAGATAGTTGGCCAATAACGCCATCGCCATCAATGAACCGACAAAGGTGTAAAGGCCTAAATAATATCCTTTAACGCGGTGCCCATCCCAATCATGCAAGACGCTCTCGACCGCAATATAGGGACCGGAAAACCAAATGGCAAAAGCCCCAAACACGGTTGCCGTAATATCAAACCAGTAGGCCAAAGCGTCGACAGGATGAAAGAGATGCCATAAAGGCATGAACAAAGAAGCGATCATGAGGACAATGATGAGTCCATTGAATGCCCGGAGATATTCCACGGGAAGGATCCAGCCGATAAAGATGGCTCCCAATAAAATGGCCAGCGGCCAGATATTTATCCACACGTTCATCCTTTTAATTCCCCCGCTTTTCTGACGTCGACGGAATCATATTGGGCCCGCATCAGGGCCATATAAACGCTCAAGAGTAAAGCCATACCAATCGCTACCCCGTCAGCCAAAATGTCAGGGATCAGGGGAAACGCGGTCACTAACACAATAGCGAGCGTACTGGTAATGACCTCAAAATTTAACAAGCCCCAGGCTTCACTCCAAATTTCATAGCGAAGCGTCATCTGAACAAAAGCCACTAACCATGCCGCCCACAAAATCCCTTGAGTGACGGGATGATCGCCATGGAATTGTTCTCCTAGCAAAAAGCCCAAAATGGTTACGGTCAAACTGATGATTAACACAAACGCCATGCCGAACCGGCTTTGGGCACTGTAATCGCGTTCGACCGCATAAGATCCCGTATGCATCACATAAGGCACGACAATCACTTTGACAATGACAACCAAGGCTGCGGAAATCCATAGCCCATTTTGATGCAGGCTTTGAGCTAACAGCGCTAGGAGAGAGGCCTGGGCTAAGGCATCCAAACGATATAAAATCCTTGCCGACCGATTGTTTTTGACAAGAATGACGATGACAGTAAAGGCCCACATGAAGGAAGCTGTTAACCGCAGCCACATGCTCAAGGTCATCTTTGCCCCACCTCCTTTCGTTTACACTAAAGACCATGCCGCAGTCACCGCACCAATAATCGCTAGAACAATCGCTGCAGTAATAAAGTCCACATTGCGGATTAAACGCAATTTGGCAAAACTGACCTCAATGGTTATTAACACGCCAGCAGCGAAAATCAGTTTCACCATGACCCATAACACCGCTAAAATTAATGATGACAAGGCCAGTGAGCGAGCGAGACCAAATGGCGAGACCAACACATTCATCAAAATGATGGTCAACACCGTAAATTTCATCCAGCCGCCCCATTCATAGAGCATCAAATCCAGGCCGCTCGACTCAAATGTCCGTCCGGGATCAATCATGGAGAGCTCTTGTGCCGTCGATGGATTATCGACTGGAATATGACCACTTTCCGCAATCAAAAAGAGGAACCATCCCACGATAACGAGAATATGCGCGGGACTAAATACCCACGGTGGCGAGCCTAACGTCTGATTAACCACAAACGGTATGGTTGCACCTGCCGCTTGAGCTGCAATAAACACGAGAAGGAGGGCTAAGGGTTCGGTAAACGTCGCAATCAACCGGATCCGGCTCACACCCAAAACCGGATAAACGCTTCCGCTGTCGATAGCCGCAAAAAGTAAAGCAATACCCCCACCTCCCAAAATCATGCCACCGGCTAACATATCGCCCATCCAAGCAAACGGTAGAGGAAACGTCGTCAGCACCGGTATCAACATGGCCACAATGATTGGGGCAATAAAGTAGAAGATGGGTGCCCATTCCGACACCCATGAGCTTTGGGTGGTGCGGATTGTCTCTTTATGCATCCATTTCCGCAAATCACGATAAGGCTGCCAAATGGGCGGCCCATATCGCCCAGCCAACCGCGCTTTGTAGCGGTCCATAATCCCTTTCAAAAGAGGGGAAAAACCCAAAACAAAAAGGACTTGTATGAGTTGGGCCACATATTCATTGACCAAGGTATCATCCTCCCTATATGGGGACAGCGATAAAAGGCAACAATAAATCCTGCCAGGACATTAAATCTGGCAGGAATCATTATCCGCACAATGTACGGAGGTTCTGGACCCATGCTCTGGTCCAAGGCGGAATCCATCGCCCCGTGATGGCGCATTTATTGCGAGTTGTCGCGATCGATGTGTGGATCGTTTGTCTGATTGTGAGTATATTTCACCACTTTCACGGGGTCAATAGTAATCAGTCCGGCGTCCACCATCGTATCTAAAACGGGGAGAAACTTTTCGACATACTCCTTACTATCCACAATCTCCACCAGAATCGGCATATCGCTGGATAAATCTAATAAGTTGACCGTGTGAATTCTGGATGTCGGGCCAAATCCTTCTAATGCACGCATCACGGTGGCTCCAGCCATACCCATTTCCCGTGCTTTCAACACAATGGCATGGTATAGCGGTTTATGATGCCACCTCGCATCTTCGCCAATGAAAATCCTTAGTCGGAGGGCTTCTCCCGATATTTTCACTGCCATACGGTCTCGTCTCCCTATTTTTTTGCTATTGTACCACATCATACAATCTTTGGAAAAAATCAATCGCCCCCATTGCTTTAGGGATTACCTGCCTTGGGCCGCAGCGTCGCTTCTTGTCGGTGTTCTTCACTTATGCCTCCCCTTTAAGTCTTGAGATATCTGGTTGATCCTGCCATCATCTCGTCCAAAGGCAGTAAAAGCGCTCAACACCCGGATATTTCTCGCCTAGTGAAGAAATCATAAACCCACAACCAACGACGATAAAAATCCACGGCATCTCTATCCGTCTCAGCCATGACGCGGATCAATTGTTCCCGCTTCACCACTTCGGCAATAAGGAAGCGTCCCCATCCTTGGTGACGAAAGCTCTTTTCGACAGCAATATGAAGAATTTGTCCTGAAAAATCCGGTAAATGTTTGATCCCGATTACGGCTGCAATATGGATCCCGTCACATAATATGTATAATGATGCATCAGGAGCTGTATAAACTTCAGCCATTACCCTCTCAAGATGCTCTTGTTCGGGATTTCCTACTGCATAGGCTAGCACGTGTACTAATGACTCTTTTGCGATATACGGGTCAGGATATAAGGTTAAGTACATTACTAGGCTCCTAAACGGTTAAGATAAGGAATAGGGTTAACATGACGAGAATATATTAAAGATGAAAAAACACCTACCGGAAGGTAGGTGCGATGCGAGTTAACTAATAAGCCGAGTTCTGTCGAGGATGACCATTTATCTTGGACGCCAGTTACCTGACGCCTCCAGCGACCTACCCGGACAGTCAGCGAGCAACCTCATCCTGCCTCTATTCGGTCTTGCTGCGGGTGGGGTTTACCAAGCAAGTCAGTCACCTGACTTCTGGTGCGCTCTTACCGCACCGTTTCATCCTTACCAAGAGTGACCTTGGCGGTTTGTTTTCTGTGGCACTTTCCTTAGGGTCGCCCCCACTGGACGTTATCCAGCACCCTGCTCTATGCAGCTCGGACTTTCCTCAGATGCCACCTTTCGGATTAGCACCCGCGGTCATCTTGTTAGCTCGCACTTTGGATGTTTATTATCACGCCAAACTGTCCTTTCGTCAACTGATGGTTAATGGGATGACTGTCACAATTTGCTTCGCAGATCTTCCATAGCCTTCACAGCCAATCGATCCGCCATTTCGTTATATTTATTTCCGGAATGACCTTTGACTTTCGTCCAACGAACCTGTCGATCTTTAACCAGATCCAGCATTTGACGCCACAAATCTTGATTTTCCACGGGTTGCCCTTTCGCATTCTTCCACCCGCGCTTTTCCCAACCCGCAAACCAGTTTTGTTGAAACGCATTAATCACATAGGCCGAGTCGCTAAAAATTATTACGTCGGCGTCTTTCGGGGTGTGTTTTAACGCCTCAATCACGGCTGTCATTTCCATTCGGTTATTGGTCGTGCGTGCTTCCGCGCCCGAATATGATGGACCGTCCACAAAAACACAGGCCCAGCCGCCAGGCTGCCCACCGGGTGCTTGATTATTGGCGCAAGCGCCATCTGTATAAACCTGATATGTTATTCCCACAGTCTTTTCTTATCTCCCCATAGTTTATGCAATCCCGGGTATAATAACTCGCCAGGTTGTTTCATGTCGACGACAATGTGCTGTTCCGCCAATTTCAAACGCGTTTCCCAGCTCACTTTTTCACAGTGGATTGTCGGCGGATGATGAAGCATAATAGCACGAACAAGTTCGGGTGTCTCTTCGATAAACCACCATGCTCCGTCGCCATCTTCATAGGCTTGAGCCAAACCTAAGCGATTTTTCAACGCAATCCAGTCAAATGCGACCTCTTCGTAAGGATGTATGACTAATAAGGCGTTTTCAACACGTTCTTGGTACCATTTGGGCACAATCACTTCTAAGCGCATTTCCTCTTCAGCATTTAATTGGCCAATATGTCCTAAAAACGGATGGGTACCATGTTCGGGCCAAAATGTTCCCGTCCCTTGGGACGTATAACTACACCGGGAATAATGACCAATGTGACCTGCTCCTGCTTCCCATAAGGCTTCACGAACCGGTTCTAAATGATCAGGTGGGACATACGTCACCAATTTATAATAGGGTTCGATATACGCTAATGGTCCTACGGCTTTTCCGATATGAAGTTCTTTTAAGGCTCTTAAGCGACTAAAATATCCGATACTGGGCACATCTTCATGAATGTCTTCCCACATTTTTAGGGTCAAAATACGACCGGAAAGTCCTGCTTTCCTAAGGCTAAACCGTACATCCTCATATCCGGCATCAGGCAACGAGGACAACGGTAAATTCTTAATATCTGGGCCAATAAAATCCTGAATTTGCTCGTTTGAGATCATGATATGACTCCTGTTAAATATTGAGTTTCACGTTGCCAGGCTTGGAGTTTTGGATCATCTTTGTCAGCATGATCGATAGATTGATTTAATTGTGCCAACCGTTGCCTTATTAAACAAGGAAATAAAGGACTGTGCTGAAATTCTTGTGGTATCCAAAAAAATGGGGAATGTTCATCGATTTCGCCTTTAGCTACTCTTTGTACCAACCACATCCCGTAAATCTTGTCATGCTCTTTAACCAGTTCAGCGCGCGAAATGGACCAACGATTCTCTAATAAATACCGGCGAAGAGGAAACAACCCTTGCATGGGTTGGATGATAAACGATTGAATGGTTAAGTTTTCTGAGTCCTGGCGGAGGATGTGTTGAATAGTCCTCGGACCCATTCCCGCAATGACGGCAACATCAATGGATGTTGATAGAGATAATAACGGGATTATTCCATCACCTAAAACCGGAGTGATCCGGGGAAAAAATGGCCGGGTATAAGAGGTCAGTTCCTGCCAGCCTTTTAGTGTTTTTTCAGTCGCATAAACTTGTTGCCCCTGTTCAGCCAAAGCCCGGGCCAAACGGCCTTGGCCCGCACCAACATCAGCGACAACAGTAAACGGTTTACACCAATCCCGTATGACCATTAGCCGTTTCTCTAACGGCGCCATCGTTCTGTCCCCCTTGCCTCCTCGCAGACGACAGCTGATCGTAGCATTCCACACACAGTGCTGTATAATTCTTTTCGCTCAACATAACCTGTTCTCGATCGTCATTGAATTGGTAAGATGTCATAGCGGGATTATGGCATAAGGGAGATTGTGTATGCAATTCGATGATGTTATCCGCTATACACAAGAGATTTCCCATGGGTCCAACCGGATTTCGATTGTAATTCATGTCTAACCCTGCAATCCCCTCATGCTGTCCTTGATGTCGCCATCAGCGCACAACACCAACGATATGCCGTCAACGACCCCGTCTAAAGGATGGGGCTTGCAGGTGTCTGCACCACAGCAGACCCCGCGTTTGGCGGGTTGACAGCCGCCCTACGAGCAACATTGCCCGCAGCGATGGTGTCGGCGGGGCCAGCGAACCTCCAGCCGATGCACCGAAAATGCGCTTGGTCCAGTCGATTGCGCTTGTCGATCAACCCACAGTGCGGGCAGGTACGGGAGGTGTTCCGAGGGTCTACAAATACCATAGGTATTCCCGCTAAGCGAGCTTTGTAGGCAATAAAAGAGCGAAGCTGATAGAACGCCCCACTGTGCTGGCGACGCCGCTGCGCCTTTTGAACCGTCATCCTGTCGCGGATGCCCGTCAAGTCTTCCAATTCCCCGACGAGTGTCTTGGGCTTTCGTCACCCGTTGCTTCGCGATTTGATTGATCCTGCCCAAGACACCAGCCTCCTTGCACCTATCTTTTTCGCAATACTAGACTCACCTGCTAATTCTCCTCCATTTTCTTCAACATTTCCCCAGCAAATTCTTTATCCTAAGACTTGACGGCACGCTACAAGGCTGCTAATATACTTGATGTCGGCATTCCTCGATAGCTCAATTGGTAGAGCACCCGGCTGTTAACCGGGTGGTTGCAGGTTCGAGTCCTGCTCGGGGAGCCATTTTTTTGGGCCCATAGCTCAGTGGTAGAGCTGCCGGCTCATAACCGGTTGGTCGGAGGTTCGAATCCTTCTGGGCCCACCAGTTGACGGAACACAAACAGGTTTAATATAATACAAGTCCAAGGGCGCGTAGCTCAGTGGTAGAGCGCTTGCTTCACACGCAAGAGGTCACAGGTTCGATACCTGTCGTGCCCACCATTTTATTTCCCGGGAATATTCGGGAATTTTTTGTTTTATATCTCTTAGCTCATTCACACACTCATATTCTCACATCTCCTCCATCCCGCTCTTTTGAAATCCGCGTAAGTGATTCTCGGCCTAAAATCCCTTTGTGTCATAAAAAAGATGCAACAGACAAACCCATACATAACATATTAAGGGACTACTATACTTCTTAAGTAGTCCCTTAACGGTTGATTAATCATACATCCCGTTATCACACGAATCGCAACAGATGATGGATTATAAGTTATTAGCCATAAAGTTTGCCAATGGAATTCCCCAATCTGGTACCTTCCCTTTGGTACGGAAAAACATTTCTTTGTATTGAGACTTCAACAGGTAGACCATTTCCGATCCGACCTTGAGTTGTTCCATTGTTCCGCCATACCAACTATCGGAATTAATGAAGAACGCTTTTTTATCGCCCATATCGCCTAGACAATTGACAATGAAATGTGGCGGAATATTCGCTTTCGCAGGATCCATCCGACCCATATCCATGGCAATTTGTTTGGCCACCATATCCCCCGTAATGTGGGCTAAATAGCCTAACTTGGGGACCACAACGGCCGCTGCATCACCACAGGCAAAGACATTTTTATATGTCGGGTGCCGCATTGTCATGTCCGTTAACACAAAACCCTGATCGTCGACGATTGGCGTGTTTTTCATGAATTCATGCGGTTGCCAGTCAGGAAAGATAATCTTAAGTTCTGCTTCGATGGACGTACCATCTTTCAATTCCACACCATCTTTAGTTAGTCGACGAATACCTTGCGCTTTATTCTTGTAATGCACGCCCGCCTTGGCCGCAATCGTTAAGATCGAAGCAACATTTCCAAGTCCGGCATCTTCAGCAATTGTGTCACCTGGTGTAAACACGGTGATTTTATCAGGATTGCCTAATCCATGGTTCTTTAACCACGTGGCCATGGAGAACACCATTTCCACAGGAGGACCTTCACAAGCAGCCGCCGCCATCGGCACTAAATCTTGGCTCATGGTTCCTTGGTGAAAAAAGTCTGAACCAATGACAATCGGCCCACCTTTATATTCGTTGCGCAGATAACGACGCAATTTTTCCCCATAATATGTGTCACTGACAGTTTGTCCATATTCCGCAAAACCTTCAATATCATCATAAGCTAAGCGGTTTCCCAACGCAAAGACAACATAGTCATAGTGAATCGTTTCTGCAGCAGCGCCAGGACGCTCAGTCGGCACATATTCAACCGTCTGACGATCAACATCGAACCCTTTCACTTCGCCTTGAATGAAGTAAATATCATCCTCTTCTAGCGGTTTAACAATATCCATATGCATTGTCAGAGCAGGATTACGGTCATAATCTAAAACTTCGGAAGGAATATTAGGAACAAAGAGGAGATAATTTTTGCGGTCGATTAATGTAATGTCGACTGTATCCCGTGCATATTCGCGAATCTTTTGAGCAGCCCCTAATCCAGAAAAATTTCCCCCTAATACTAGTACGTGTGGTTTAGCCATATTGGCGCTTCCTATCTTTTTGTGACTTTCATACATTATCCATCTAACCGAATTATTTAACAATGATTCATCCCAACTATTTCCATCAAGCGGCGTCTATTCACTGGGATCTAGCAATTTAGTACTATCTTATCTATTAAGAATTTATTCTTGTGACTTTATTTCTCATGACGCAGTGATCTGCACTTGTCCTTTACCATGACTTTTGGCATGATACAAAGCATGATCCGCGCGGCGCGCTATTGTCCATATACTGACGGAATCTTCTTGACTTGTCCAACCAGCTACGCCAGCAGAAAATGTACAACCCGTCAACCCATCGCAGTTTGCCTCGCGAAAAGCTTTTAATAATCGGTTGGCAGCGGCGACCGCTTCGGATAAATTGGCTCCCGGCAAAATCCAGCCAAATTCTTCGCCGCCCAGCCGTCCTGTAATATCGCTATGGCGTGCATGGCTCTGCAGTAAGGATCCTAATGTGCGAATCACGGCGTCACCAACCAAATGGCCATTTGTATCATTCACTCTTTTAAAATCATCCAAGTCTAAATAAACAAATGCCCAGGGTTTACCTTGCGATCCTAACCACTGAGCCATTTCTTCAGCACGCGTCCAAAATACATCGGCCCGATATAAACCGCTTAAGGCATCATAATCAGCCCGGTGTTGCAGAGGACGCACTAAACGCACCCACACCACAAAGCGAATGATGCCTAAAAGCAGTACGCTGCCTACCCAGTTCATACCGCAAATCCATAGAAGGGATGGCCGTAACGAATCAGGAAAAATTCCCCATTCCATCCACAATACGCCGGCGACCAGCAACGAATATCCTACGGCTAGAGGCCAGACAATGCGTTCAACAGCATGCCACACCGAATACCCGCTTGGATGCCGTCGTCTATCTCCTGGTTGTTTTGCCATGATCTCACCTAGCCCTGGCTCTTATTACACGGATTCCCCAAGAATTTATCGAATATTTTTATTTTAATTTTAATTGGTTTTAATTGTAGCAATTGTGTCCTTAGCGTGTCTTCGATATAACGAGATTTAATTGCGATAATTTCATGTCCGTTTTGGTTGGACTATGGTCCAAAACATCTCATGCCTTAACAGACAAAGAAACTCACAATTTTCGTCGACTGTTAGCTTTCCCGCGTTTTTAGCCGTTCTGTTTTTTGATAGCCAGCATGCGCGGAATGTATATAGGCCATTCTTGACCATAGCCTAAGACCGCCACACATAATTCGGGCCAATATTGATGAGCATAATGAACGACTTGTCCAAGATCGCCCAAATTGTTGGCAAACGCATCATAATGCATGGGAATAAGAACTTTCGCACCGATCCGTCCCGCCAATTCAACCGCTTCCCATGCACTCAAATTGCCGACAATGTCTTCGCGTTCTCTGAAGAAATCACGCCCGTTGATGGGGAGAAGCGCCACGTGAATCCCCGATGTACGTAAAGTCTCGAACAAAGCCGGAGATAAAATGGTATCGCCGCTATGATAGACACGAATCCCTCCAAACTCCATAATGAAGCCTAAAAATTGGTCCTCCTCTTCCAATTGGTATCCCTGTTCAACATGCAGCGCGTGTACACTGGGAATGGCTTGAATTTTCAATGCCAGATTGATATCGACCCATTCATATAATGCAGGAACCACATGTTCAGAGGCCAAAAACCCTGCTTCAAGAATTCGTTGTCGCAGATGTGCGGGTGCTACTATCTGCAGTCGTGGATTAGATTTTTTTAGCTGCACAATACTGTCCCAGTCAAAATGATCCAAATGTTCATGCGTACTGAAAATCCAGTCAATGGGCCCTAAGTCCGCAACACGATAGCGGGGATCATAGGCGCCCTTGGTCGGCGTCAAAAAGGGATCAATAAGAATCCGCAATGACGGCGGTTCAGTTGTTTCCACGAGAAATCCTGATTGTCCTAACCAAAATAGCGATGCTCCCATATTCGGTCCATCCTTTATTGTGTTAATAAAACTCGCTTCCATTTTAACCGCCCTAAGTCCCTTTCACATCTCCGGAATCCGTTCACCAAAAAACCCTTTATGCACAAATGCATAAAGGGTATCAACAAGGTTCCCTAAATCTTCGCCTTTTAGCCTTTCACGGAACCAGCCAACAAGCCCCGCACAAAATATTTGCCCAAAAAAATGTAAACAACCAGGGTAGGGATTGACGCCATCAACGCGCTGGCCATTTGCACATTCCATTGGATGGTCTGGCTGCCAGCTATATTCACCACAGCTACCGTGACGGGCTGATGCGGTGGATTGGTTACAGACACCGCAAATAAAAAGTTATTCCAAATTTGCGTAAACTGCCAAATTCCGGTAACCACAAAACCTGAAGCCGATAAGGGCAACACAATATAACGAAAAATACCCCAATACCCCGCGCCATCGATTTTTCCCGCTTCAATCATTTCGTCGGGAATCGCCGCATAAAAGTTGCGAAATATGAGTGTGGTAATAGGAATGCCATAAACCACGTTAACTAAAATCAAGCCCGGTATCGATCCATACAAATGTAAGATATCGAGCACACGCAAAACGGGAATCAGAACGGCTTGGTATGGTATAAACATCCCCAACAGGATAATAAAAAATACTGTGTTCGAACCCTTAAATCGCCATTTGGCCAAGGCATATCCATTCATGGCACCAATTAGCGAAGAAATCACCGTAGCAGGAATGGTGAGGTACACGCTATTCATAAAATTGGGCCCTAGTTTTTGCCATGCGGTGGCTAAACTCGAAAAGCTGATATGCCGTGGCAAATCCCACATCTGTGACAAATTAATGGCGGCACCTGACTTCAAACTGGTGACCGCAACCACATAAACCGGCATGAGATACAACACCGCAAAAATGGTCAAGAGAAGATAAAGCAGGGACCGGTTCAGTCGACGAACAGCCATTTATGCTCCCTCCTCCTTGCGCAATACCGAAATCAGATAGGGGATGCTAAAGGCCGCCATAATTAAAAACAAAATGGTTGCGATGGCTGCCCCCTCTGCAAACTGGCTCCCTTGGAAGGTCGTCTCAAACATATTGAGTGTGGGCATATCCGTTGTGAAATCCTGACCCGGTCCCGTCATCGCATAAATCAGGCCAAAAACTTTTAAGGACGCTGCACTCAAAATAATTACAGCGGTAACTGTTGAGGATTTTAACTGGGGAAAAATTACCGACCAAAACAACCGCCATGAACCAGCCCCATCAATGCGGGCGGCTTCCTTAATTTCTTCGGGAATGGCTCGTAGCCCAGCCAAATAAATCGCCATCGCAAATCCCGACATTTGCCAAATGGCAGCAACCGTTACCGCAACAAGAGCTAACGGTATCCCCAGTTGAATGAGTCCTACGGTAATGCTCGGGTCAATCGCCGTACTCAAAAACCAATTGGGCGGATGCTTATCTCCTAATGCGCGCAAAATCAAATTCACACCGGTCTGAGGGTTCAGCACCCACGACCAGATAACACCCGTAGCCACAAAAGAAATTGCCATGGGAAAAATAAAAATACTACGGAATAAACTTTCAAACCGAATTTTCTGATCGATCAACACCGCCAAAAACAATCCCAGGGCTAGACACCCTAAAACAAACAATGCAGTAAACACCACAAGATTGCGAATGTCCGATTGAAACCGGAAGGTTTCAAATACGGCTACATAATTTTTCAAACCCGCGAAACTCAAGTTGGGAATATAACTGTTCCAATTGGTTAAGGACAGGTATCCGGTCCAGGCAATAAAACCATAAACAAAGATTCCCAATGCCGCAAGGGATGGGACCAAAACCAGAATCGCAGACGCCTTATCCCATGAGAAAGGTTTCCTCTTTACCGGTTTCACCGTTAGTTCTTCGGCATCTTTCGCCACAGCCCGTTTTATCACCCTCATTACCCTCCTTTGTTCGAGGAGTAAGCGGCAGGCTAGCCCTGCCGCTTAAAACATGTCTTACGGAAGCGGGTTAGCCTGAGCGGCGTTGGCCACAGCTTGGACAAATTGGTTCACATTGTGGTTGCTCACCAAAATGTCCATGGCATTATTGACCGCGTTGGTAAAGCCCGGGTTAACAGCTCCCTGACCAATGACCAACACTAATGTGTCCTTCTTGTAGGACTGCATCGCAGACCGTGAATAGGCATCATAGTCATTAGGATTGGCATCGAGCCGCGGGGAAAATGTTCCTTTTAAGGGGTTGAAAATGGCTTGTCCCTTAGCTGAACCCAACACTTTCAAGTAATCCAAAGTCGCTGTCTTATGCTTGAGATGGGAAGGTAGGCCGAATACGTCCGAAACGACAGCAAATGTTCCTTTGGTTTGTGGCGTCGGAGCCCATCCAAATCCAGTACCTGGCGTTAAATGTAGATCCGTGGTGAAATATCCCTGGGCCCAGTCTCCCATGATGTTCATGGCTGCCTGACCATCAGCAACCATGTGATCCGCTTGTTGCCAGTGCAACGCTGTGTAATCAGTATTCGTGTAATTCAACATCTTAGTAAAGGTCTGAGTCGCTTGAACCACTCCTGGACTGTTCCAAGAGGCCTTGCCATTGAGTAACGCATCATATTCTTTGGGTCCTACAGTCCCTAGCAGCACATCGCTCCATAACAAGGTCGCTTCCCAATCCCCATGATTCGCTAAAGCGAGAGGGGTCACGCCATGAGCCTTCAAAACATTGGCATCTTGGAAAAATTGGGCGAAGGTGCTTGGCGGTGTTAAATTATATTTCTTGAAAATCGTGGGGTTATACCACAAAACATTGGCTCGCTGCATGTCAACGGGTACGGCATAAATTTTACCGTTAAACGTCAACAAGTTTAACAGGGATTTGGGATAATCGTGATACCATCCTTGTTGTTGGTATAACGAGTTCAATGGCGCCATGTCTCCCGCTTGCACCCAGGAATAGAGTTGCCCGTGTCCCGCGTGCACCTGGAAAGTTCCTGGGGGATTTCCCGCTTCCATCCGGCTGGCTAAAACAGCCTTCGCATTGGATCCGGCTCCTCCAGCAACCGCATCATTGATAACTTTGAATTGAGGATATTCTTTAGTAAATTGTGCATTCAATGCGGCAAGAGCTTTACTGCTGGCCACACCAGTCCACCAGCTAAAAATTTGTAATTGTGTCGGTGAATTATTAACAGTTCCCGTCGATCCTGATCCTCCAGATGCGCTCTGACTGCCACATCCGGCTAAACCCAACGTACTTGCTGCCATAACAGCTAAAAGACTTAATGTCGCCTTTCGCTTGATCTGCATCGCGCAGCCTCCTCATGCTAAATGTTTGACAATTCTGTTTTTTCGAAGATAATCCAACTCACCGCTCACATAATGTAACAAATCAACAAAGTTTGCACAATATGTTTTGGAATTTGTCCAAAAAATCCCTAATTTAATCAAAAACTACCGAATTTTTGATGCTTACAAGCGTCTTAATTGATATGTTATATTAACAACACTGTGAATACCGAAATACATTCTTGCATGCGAGGATGATGTCCCGTGCGCATCAATATTGACGCGCAAAGAATGCGCCAATTGAACAAATATACTGTATTGCATTGGATTTATAATCATCCTAACGTTTCTCGCGCTGACATCGCTAAATTAACCGGTTTAAATCGTGCCACAGTATCGTCCTTAGTCGATGAGCTGCTCGCTGAGGATTTCATTCAAGAACTCGGTCAAGGCACCTCATCCGGTGGACGAAAACCGATTATCTTGCAGTTTAACGCGCGAACAGGATTCAGCATTGGCGTTGATGTCCAAATTTCTTCGATTAAGACGCTCTTAACCGATGCCAGGGGTCAAGTTGTTGACAAAAAAATCACGACTTTGCGCCCTCCCTCCGACGGCAGTTTTCGGGAAATCATGCTGCAGATTATCGAAGAACATGTTCGAGAGATTCTGCGCACATGCCCGCCTAGCTCACATGGAATTTTTGGAGTGGGAATTGCTTTACCCGGGATGGTGGATTACAGTACGGGACATGTTTATTATCTTCCGAATGTGAATATCGAAAATTGGAATTTTACACAGGCTTTGGCCAGCCGGATTAATTTGCCTGTTGTCATTGATAACGACGCCAATTGTGGCGCTTGGGCCGAATTTTTGCGTCACCCTACAGACAATCTGGTCTTTATTAACGCCGGTATTGGGGTGGGAGCAGGTCTTATTCTTCATGGGCAGCTGGTACGCGGGCGTCATGGGATTGCCGGAGAATGGGGACACACCACCATTTCGGCCACCGGTCTTTTGTGTGCCTGCGGTAATTATGGATGTTGGGAACTCTATGCTTCGGAGCGTGCGTTAGCTCGCTATTTGCACGAAGAAGGGGTCAGCGAAACTGACCCCTTTATTCCCTCATTTATCGAACGGGTATTGGCCCATACGCCCCACGACATCCGTTATCAACGAGCATTTTCTCAATTAGGCGCATATTTAGGCATTGGTATATCGAATATCCTTAACGCCTTTAATCCCCGTTTTATCAGCATTGGAGGAACCATTGCACAAGCCGCTCAGTGGTTATTGCCCGAAATTGACCGCATGCTGAAAAAGCGAGCCATTGGCGCCAATAAACAAATCGGTGTATTTGCTGCAGATTTAGACATGGTTGCCATTGGGGCAGCCGGGTTAGTGCTGTCTCGAGTCCTTCCTCTCACCCCATTGCCCTCGTTCAACACGCTAAATATCGAACACATGCCCCACGATCTTCCGCGCCTGCTTGCCAATTCTGAGTCGAGTTAACGCACCCCAGAAAATCCAATAACCTCGAGTCCTTTGTCACGCATCAATTGTACAAAGGGTTGAATGCCGGTCAAATCGCCGGGCAAATGACCTATCACGACAACATTCCCTAAGTTCTCTTTACGCAAACGCCATTTGGCGTCATTGGCCAAATGAATATAGACAACCGTCCCAATGCCGTTACGAAAATAGGTTTGAGCAATTTCATACCCTCCATTGGTTCCGGCACCGTGGACAATGGCAATCCGCCCAGCTGGATTATCAGGTTCTCCCACAGCCACCTGGATTTGGGTAGGGGCGGAAGCAATTTCCGGGATTTCTGTCAGGGCCGCCACGACGTCCTTCACCGTCGCTTGCGCTCCTAATTCAGAAACCGCTTGAACCATACGCTGCCGTCCATATTCGTCCAAAGCATTATGAATATTCATGAACGGCATCTTCAGTAACCGGGCTACGGAAACCACGTGGTCATAATTTGCACTGTGAAACCGGTCTGTCCAACGATCGGTTAACGTGCGAATAGCCTCTTCCGCCTCGTTCTTGGGGACGCCATGAGCTACCATCAGATCAATATGCCGGGAAAAAATTTGAGGAAACCCTACCAGACGATCAGCAGGGTGATGGGCAATCACTAAATCCACTCCGAGTTCCCGACCCACTAACAAGTCGGCAGATGAAACATCGATACCAAATAATACACGGTGAATGTTGTCCCCAGGAATGTAGGTCGCACTATCTGGGGGCACTTCATCTAAACCGGCTAATTCCAAAGACCATTGCATAATCTCCTCGGTCGACGCTGTCGTCCCATTCTCGGTATTATCCATAGCTATCATCCTTTTCACACGCGCCTTGTGACGCAAGATTATTTCGGATCAAATACATCCCGTAGGCCATCACCCAACGTACTAAATCCCAATACCGCAAGAAATATGGCGAGTCCCGGAAAGAACGAAATCCAAGGGGCCATGTTAAGATACTGGGACCCATCTTCCAGCATGGATCCCCAATTCGGGGAAGGTGGCGGCGGACCTAATCCTAAAAACGACAGACTGGCCACACTCAAAATCGCTGTGCCAATATTTAATGTGGCGACCACAATAATCGGCGTGGCGGAATTTAATAAAATGTGGCGGAGCATAATTCGCCAGGGACTAGCCCCTAGACACCGGGCGGCTTCCACAAACTCCCGTGAACGGATACTTAAGACTTGGCCACGGGTAATCCGGGCAAATTGCGGGATGGTAACCACACCAATGGCCATCACCGCGTGAATGAGGGACGGTCCTAGAATCCAGGCAATCGCCAACGCCAGGACAAGAGGGGGAAACGCCAACGCTGCATCGACCAAGCGCATGATGATTTCATCAAACAGCCCCCCATAAAAACCAGAAATCAATCCAATAGGCACTCCGATTCCCACGCCGACAAATACAATTAAGACACCAGCACCTAATGATCCCCTGGCTCCATAAATAATTCGGGACAATAAATCCCGTCCGAGTTCGTCCGTACCCAGAAGGTGCGTGGCAGAAGGCGGTTTAAAGGCCTGAGAAAAATGGGTAGCCAAAGGAGGATACGGTGCCAGAACAGGCGCGAACAGAGCCACGAGTGCCAAAAACAGGACGATGACCGCTCCCACAATACTGAGTTTGTTGCGTAAAAAACGCCGAAGAGCGCGGTGATGGGACCTGGGTTCTACAGACTCCCACGATATGTCTAGTTGAGGATCTAGTGCCGCCATTTTTCTCCTCCTTTCTTTTCTCGTTAACGAAAACCGGTTTATTGGTAACGAATGCGGGGGTCAAGCCACGCATAAACCAGGTCAACCATTAAATTGGCCAAGAGAACCACCACCGCCATAAAGAGGACGGATCCGTCCAAAACCGGATAATCACGGTCAAAAATGGCATTCACAACGAGCTGCCCCATTCCGGGAAGTGAAAAAATCGATTCCGTAATCACGACACCACCGAGTAAACCACCGATTTGCAAGCCAATGACCGTCACAACCGGTACCAAAGCGTTACGAAGACCATGGCGAATGACTACGGTCCATTCGTTAATGCCTTTCGCACGTGCTACTTGGATATACAAAAGGCGCATCACTTCCAAGAGTTCACCACGCAAAACCCGTGAAGTAACAGCAGCCAAAGGCAGTGCCAGCACAATCACCGGAAGGATGAGATGAATGAGATTCCCCCCCACACTCGTTGTGAGGGGGACCCACCCTAAAGAGGGAAGCCATTTCAGACTCACAGCAAAGAAGTACACCAAGAGCAGTGCCAACCAGAAATTCGGGACAGCAGCCCCGACAAGAGCCAAAAGACGTGAGACGCTGTCAATCCACGTATTGGGCCGGTAAGCCGCCAAAATTCCCGTCGGCAAGGCTATGATGAGGGACGCAAGAATGGCTAGGATGGTCAATTCTAACGTCACGGGCAATCGCGTTAAGATCAGCGACAAAACGGGTTGTCCATCCAGTAATGAAACACCCAGATTTCCCTGCAAAACATGGCTCACATAGGTCACAAATTGCTGCCACAAAGGCTGGGTCAGACCCATCTTCACATCTAATAGGTGTACGGCCTGCGGACTGGCTTGTTCTCCTAATATCGTGTAGGCAGGATTCCCAGGACTCAGATGGATGAGACTAAAGGTCACCACCACGACCACGAAGGCTACGGGAATCAGGCTGACAATCCGTCTGATGATAAAAGGAATCATAGTCTCCGCCCTACTTTATCCACACATCACTAAACCGCATTAACCCATCGGGATAAACCGTAAAGCCATGCACCGAGGGGGACCACGCCTGAATCACGGGGGTGTACTCCAAAAAGATGTAGGGTGCTTGATGCAAGACAATTGCAGCCGCCTGATCATAGTATTGTTTGCGCACGCTTTGAGACGAAGCTTCCCGCGCCTTTAACAACAGGCTATCGACCTCAGGATTCGAGTAGCGTGGGTCATTAAAACTGCCACCTGTGGTATCAAATGCATAACTATTTTGATCAGGATCAGGTCTTCCACTCCATCCCAATAAATCCGCTTGAAAATTGCCATTAATCGCGTCGGTCAACAAGGTCGTGAAATCGACCGGCTCGATATGCATGGTGATGCCGACTTTGGCTAACTCGCTTTGGATTGCTTGCATCTCTTGGATGGTGACCGGATTATTGTCCCCGAGCAAGGTGAAAGAAAACCCATGAGGATTACCGGCTTTCACCAATTGTTCCTTAGCCAAAGTATCCGAAAAAGGTACACGAATGTTGGGATCATAGGCCCACGATGCCGGAGAAAACTGCGTATACGCCGGAATTGCATGACCAAAGTAGAGCAACTGGTTAAGCGCTTCACGGTTAATGGCGTAGTTAATGGCTTCCCGGTTATGCACATTGTTAAAGGGCGCCGCTTGGGTATTAAGTTCCATATCGGCATAGCCGAGTCCTGGCTTTTCTGCAAATTTGAGCGATGAGTTCGATGAGAGGCTACTGACATCTTGGAAGGGCACGCTATCAATAACATTCACCTGACCCGTTACTAAGGCATTATATTCCTGAACCGGATTGGTAATCGGCGTATAAACAATTTTGTTGAGGTAGGGTTTCCCTTTTTGCCAGTACAAAGGATTTTTTTCCAGAATCATGTGGTCATTTTTAATCCACTGGACAAACTTAAATGGCCCCGTCCCCACCGGATGTAGACCATAAGCACTTCCCCACTTCTTCATGGCGGTCGGCGAGGAAATCATCCCCGTTCGTCCCGTCAAGATAGACAAAAACGCGGAATATGGCGCTTTAAGATTGACTACTACTTCATAGGGATTAGGCGCCGACAAACTTTGTACTAAAGCTAAATTGCTTCGTCTGGGGCTAGCATTGGCGGGATTCATTTCCCAGTCCCAATTGTAAATCACAGCTTGAGCATTAAATGGCGTACCATCTTGAAACTTGACACCATGACGTAAGAATAGAGTATAGGTTTTGCCACCATTGGTAATCGTCCAATGTGTAACGAGATTGGGTTCGACTGTCATTGTGGGTGATAATTTGAGTAAGGGATCAAAAATATTGATAAATGCTTGTCGATCAATTAATGCCGATGACATCGCAGGATTTAACGTCACAAAATCTGAATCAATTCCCACATTAAGTGTTCCTCCGCTAACAGGAGCTTGGGCCACTTGTGAGCTGGATGACGATGTGGACGTTGGCGAACTTTGCGCAGACGACGAACCACATCCTGCTAAACCTAAGGTTAATGTGGATATGGCGGCTAAAGCCCATATTGTTTTGGATGCCATAAACAAAATCCCCCCTCATAATGACAATTGATGCTATGGACTTTCACCCGTTAACCGGCTAATAAGAGTTTGACGCGTCCTCGCCACGTGGCCTCTGGCCTGTTTTTCCGCTTCATCGGCTTGGCCATTGCGAATCGCGTTGAATATAGCGCGGTGTTCGGCGAGTGAAGTATTCACCCGTGTCTTAGGTATCCAATTCAAAGACACCATGCGTGTCCGAAACGCAGATAAATCTTGTAAACCATGAATCACATAGCTGTTTCCTGACATTTTGGCGATGGTGTCGTGAAACACACCATGAACCGCGTCAAATTCCTTAGGACTGAGCTGGCCCGATTCCATCTTGAGCAAAGCGTCCTCGAGCTTAAGCATGTCATCGGGATTATAATGATTTTCGGCCGCGAGCCGGGCGGCTAACCCTTCCAAAACTTCACGGACTTGGTAAGCTTCGCGTATGGACTCCACCGAAAGCCGTGAAACAATCAATCCCCGGTGTCCATCGACACTAACCAGTCCTTCTGACATAAGCTGTTTTAAAGCTTCCCGCACAGGTGTCCGGGATACTTGTAACGATTCCGCCAGAGACCGCTCAACAAGGCGGTGGCCTGGCGGCAAATCTCCATCAACAATCGCTTGCCGGAGTTGTTGATATACCTCCTCCGCAACACTTTGTGGCACGATGGGTTTCAACAATGATGTTGACAACGGTGCTGACGGCGATGTAGGTGATTCGAAGTTTTCCTTCACAACCATGCCTCCCATCCTGACGTGGATATATTTCGACAGATCTTCATAAAATTCCTGCAAAACAAATTAAATTTTCTAAATTGGAATACCGTGCACCAAGTTTCGTTTTTCAAACCTTGTTTTCAAATCTTGAATGATGTTTTTTGGTTGTCTTTCGCTCCTGGCTTATCACAAGCCATACCCCCATCACAATAAGCAACGCCCCGAGCCAAAACCCCGAATTAGGCCGCTCACGGAGAAACCACCATCCCAAGACTGTACCGGTTAACGGCTGAAAAAAGAAATAGACGGCGCCACTGCCCGCCTCCACCATCGCTAGTCCTTGATTCCATAAAAAAAATGCCACGGCTGTCGAAATTACTCCCAGGTACACAATTCCCCACCACAACCCGGGACTTAGAAACCGCATAAGAACGGCGTGTTCAACAAACCACGGCAAAGCGAACGGTGTTAAGAGAATCGTCGCGACACTAAGGGCATAGGTCGTAATCACTACCAAAGAATAATGCGCAGGGACCTTTTTGATCAGAACGGACAACAGCGCCCATGTCAGCGCTGCGACGACTAAAATAATGCCCCCTAAACGTAAATGCGCTGTGGACGGTCCCAATCCGACAATCATGACGACGCCTAATGACGCGAGCACAACCGCGGTCATTTTTGCCCACGTCAGCGGTTCTTTCAATATTCCATAAGCAAAGATCACCATAAACGCCGGGGTAGCCGCGGTAATAATGGCTCCCCATTGCGCAGTCGAAAGAGCAGTTCCAAGAAATTGCGCCCAAATGGAAATGGTGTAACCAACCAAACCCAAAATGCCAACCAAAAACCAATCGCGACGTTCAAGGCGCCACGACACCCGCCATATTTTTCCCACTACGATAAGCGCGGCAATCCCCAAAACATAACGAAGCCATACTAACGGAACCGGAGGGATTCTGGTCAAGACGACTTTACTGACCACATACATGCCGCCCCAAATCGATGCCGCCATTGCCAAAAAGAGGTTACCCCAAAGTTTGCGTGACACGCTCAATGCCTCACTTCTTCATCTCCGTGATCAAACCCTGAGAGAATAATATTTCCAGCATTTTAGACCGCATCTGGTTTTGGTGAAGAGATAATAGACGCATTCAACGACTGAGCATTCATTCTTGCGCACGTAAAACCAGGCGAATTTGTATCACAATTAACGATCTAAGGAGCTTAAAGGCGCAATGTGGACATTTTGACTTCTTAGAAAACTTGATAGACGCATGGCGATTTCATCGGCCCCCGGAGTATCCCCGTGGACACAAACGGTATCAATCTTCCGGGGCAGATGTTCACCAGAAATCGCCACAATTTCCTGGTGAGTAATCATATGCATGACGCGCTCGAGTACCTGATGAACATCATGAATGACCGCGCCCGGCATGCTTCTCGGCACGAGTTGTCCATCGGCCTGATAGGCCCGGTCCGCGTACACTTCATAAGCCACGGTCAATCCCTTGGCTTGTGCCGCTTCCATTAACAACCCCCCATAGCTAATCACAATCAATTCGGGATTAAAGGCAGCAATTGCGTCAACAATGGCTTCAGCATAGACAGGATTGGTCATAGCCATATTGTTGAGTTGTCCATGGGGTTTCACATGTTGCAAAGGCCATTTTGCCTCAGCGGCAAAGGCTGATAACGCTCCGATTTGATACAAGACGTCACTCCGAATCTCTTCGTAAGACAGGAGCATATTACGCCGTCCGAAACCTACCAAATCCGGAAAGCTAGGATGAGCGCCCACGCGAACTTGGTGCTCTTTAGCCAACTGAACCGTTTTCCTCATGACACGGGGATCACCAGCATGAAAGCCACAGGCAACATTGGCCGAAGAAATATAGGGCATAATGCGCGCATCATTTCCCATTGTATAAGCGCCAAAACTTTCGCCCATGTCGCAATTGATGTCAATGGTTAGCATCCCTTTCACTCCTTTGAGTCATGGTTAAACAGTTTTTTGGGTATCACCGCATGAATCCCTTTAATCGAATTCACGACTTGCGTAATCTGAAAATCTCCGCCTGCGCTTAACAACGCATATCCCTGGGCTTCGTCTAAACCACGAGATTTTAAAAACCGTAATGATCGCTCCAAGGTGTCCGTCATGGCCTTATCCAGAGTTTCTCCAAATCCATGTACCATCCAAGCCTCCGCAGTTTCCAATACCGGTCCCGGAACCGCCCAATGGCGGTGAAGCGTAAGCTGAACCCGAACCGTCAAATGTCCTTCTATGGCCGTGCCAGATACTTCGCCATCCCCTTCTGCTAGATGGGTATCGCCCATAAATATCAGGGCCTCGGGTACTTGAACGGGATAATACATCGCTGTGCCCGGCATAAAATGGCGGTTATCAACATTGCCGCCGAACACTCCTGGAGGAATTGTAGACACCTTTCCTGGTATCTTGGGTGCTACGCCGCAAATCCCTAAATGGGGTCTTAATGGAATGCGGTAAGGCGTACACGGTAAACGCGTGACATCATCTGGAAAAATCAAATCGCCCTTGCGGCTATTTCGTTCGGAAGGCCAGGGATATTGAAACACAGGCATAGCCGCCTCACCGTCAATTTTGTAAATTGTGACATATTCTGAGGTTTTCAGAGGAGTTTCGCCCTGGTTATATAGCCATCCCCATTTAGCTGCCAAATTGGACCCATATGCCAAAGGATATTCAACACCTAAGAGACGACATTCGAGCGTATCACCAGGCATCGCTCCTTTGAGAGCGATGGGACCCGTAACAATATGGCCACCAGGGCCTCGCTCCTCGTATTCCAGGGCTTCATATACAGCTAATGCGCTATCATTCATCATCAGATCCGGTGCATCTCCTGCGCGGTGACTCAAACATTCCACGCGCACCACGCTTCCCGACTCCACGCGCAAAACCGGGTCGAGTTGATTATCAAAATATCCCCAATGACATGTATCCGGCCTAGCGCGCAACTCGTAGTCCAACAATTGACCGCTCCTTTGCCAAAAGCCTGATGGATGACTATGAGCATGTTCTCATTCAGCCATTCTTTTTTAGTATACAAATTTTGTTCCGCAGACAGCGAAAATCCATCCTCACTCCCCGCAATTTATTCAGCCAACACGCGTTCCATAACCTTTCTATAACACGCTAAGCTTTACATGATCTCCATTGGTCCTGAAAAACTCCTGTAAAAAATTTTCCCTAGGAATCACATCATAAGAATGTTGACGCTGGATGCAGCTAAAGAAAGCGTCATCACCAAAAAATCCTGAAGATATTGTTGACACTGCTGCTCATCATTCATTTCTTGAATTCTCTGCTCGATGAGGGGCCATTCAGACTGAAACCGCCCAAAAAATAATAGGGATTGGAGATCATATACGGCACCGCGATAGATCTTTGCACGGGCTTTATAAACACACGGTCCGAATCCAAAGTCGTACCGAAGGCATTCCAGCGTTCGATGATAAGCTCCTTTGTAACAAACTCCGAGCATCTTTTGGCATCGCCATAATGGATAGCTCAATGACCGCGGACTGGCAGGTCGGGCCTGACGGCGCATTTTGGTAAAGTTATGAAGAAGGTCCCTTCAACCTGGCCCTAAGGACCAGGTCGGAAATAATTTTGCATTATCCTTGCAGTCATCTGGTCTTGATCAGCCGCCCACCATTCCCTATTCGCCAAAACTCCATCCAGATCCCATATGGGAATGATGATCCAACTGTTCATATTGATATTTTTGCTGGCAAAGGGCCCGCCGAAGCAAAGAAGCCAAAAACGTGCTCATAAGAGGTCCGTTGGGATGCGGAAAACCTAAAAACAAACAAAATTGCGGCATATAATTTATCGCCAACATGTAAAGCGGCCTTTCCGGGCGGGAGGTGCTAATACATTGTCTAAACGGCATCGTCATGACAATATGACCGTCGCACCTCTTTCCATTCGTTAGACCGCTTTGTCATGGACAACGGCTCAGCGACCTAAGTCATGCTTACTGCTATGGTATAATAAAATAAAAGGGTATTTACTCATTGATGACGGTCCTGTTTTCCAAGAAAGAAGGGTAGTTTCATGCGAAAAACTTTGGCATTAGTCGGCACTGTGGTTAATGTCTTCGCTCCCGGTATCGGATCCTTAATAATGGGTAAATTCGCGAGTGGCGCCATTCAATTAAGCCTGTTGTTGATAGTTTGGCTATTAAAATTGGTTAGTTTCGGACTTCTTGGAGGACTGTTATGGCCTGTCACGGCGATAGTATGGTTGTGGGCCGTGGGCGGCGGCGTGCTCACCTATTTCTCCCTGCCAGATCATCATAAAGCCCTTAGACCCTAATTATCTTATTACCACTCTGACTATCAATGTTCCGGGATATTCCCTAAAAAATTTTATAAAAATTTAAGAACGATCGCATCCAAATCCTCCCATTCTCTCGTAACCCTTTTATGATGGATGATTATTAATTTTTCTGATTATTAGGGGGGATTTAGGATGGTGAATCGCTCTATGCGGATTGTCGCCGCGTCTGTCTTATCATTAGCGTTAGCAGGATGTGGAACCGTGGGTTCCTCTTTAGGTGCCCCTCATCATCCTGCCCCACTTGCGACCGGTCCCAGCCAATGGACCTCGTTTGACTATAATCAACAGCATAATGCGGTATTTGACACGTCAAATAAATTGCTCAACAAAGGGGTTTCATGGCAATTCCGCGAATTTGAAGGATTACCGAGCCTCTCATCACCTCCCGTCGATGAAAGCCTGTTAGGCCCCACCGGCGCGGCCATTGCGACCAATCACCAATTTGGTGATCCGGTAGGTGCATCCTTTGTCGATGGCGTCGTCTACGCCGATACCAACACCCACTATGTATATGCGCTCAATGCATTAAATGGACACGTCTTATGGGACAACACCACGGTAAACGCTAATATGTCCAATCCCTTGATTGCTGATGGCGAAGTCCTTATTGGCATCGGAGATGCAGGTTTTCAATATGGACAGTTGCCAGTGTATAAAGCGGGGAACCCTGTGATTCGCGGCTACAGTTTCTCAGGAGTTGAAGCTTTTAGTCAAAAAACTGGCAAGCCCTTATGGACTTTCCCAACATTAGGCGAAGTCATGCCGACCCCCGTAATTTATCATAATGCCATTTATTTTGCGACCGGAGGTGGGCATGTCTATGCTCTTAATGTGAAAACAGGCCAGGAATTGTGGAAGACTACGATCCATTCGTTCAATAACATGGATTCGCTCAACTGGTGGACAAATCCCCAAACTGGTCAAACTGAGATTTTGACAGGGGGTACCGATCCCGGATATCTTTATGCGATCTCCGCTAGCACTGGGAAAATTTTATGGCAGTTTGCTCCCAACAATCTCAGTGCCAATGGGCTTGGTGAAGCAACCCCAGCAGTTTCTCCTCATTTAGGTCTGGTGTTCGATGAAGGTGTTGTTAACCGCACGGCAACCCATGAAGAACAAAGCATTTTTGCCCTAAATGCGGCCACTGGACAATTAGTCTGGCAAGACATTTTAGGTCCGGGCAAACCCACCCCACCGTTCAAGGGCAGTGCTGCACTCATGGAACACGCTGGGATTGTCTATAATCTCTCACCTGTCACCCATGATGAAGTCGCCATCAACGCCACAACCGGTCAGATCCTTTGGCAAACGCCTTTGCCTAAAGTTTCGCATGGAGCCGGGACGTATGTTGATGGTTATCTGATTGTGCCAAACGGGCCTTATTTGAGTGTCCTCAACGCCCTCACCGGGAAATTGCTCCGCAGTGTGAAAATCGGCGGCAGCTTCGGCGTTGTCGATCCAGTTGTTGTCGGCGGTACCGTCTTTGTCACCAACGGTTGGGGCTATGTGATTGCGGTACCTTTATCGCGCTTAATTCCCTAACTTTCGGCCCACCAAGTGAATTTTCCTGCCGCAGGCTATCGTCCTGCGGTTTCTTGTTGTTGTCTTGCAGGAATTTTATCAATTTATGACGAATAACCCGCAAGGTTGTTATCGGTTGCGTGTTGTTGACGGAAGAGAATAGGAAAAGAAATAATGGTATCATGAACTATGGCCAAATCGAAATAGATCCAGCGAGCTATGCGCAACCTTCTCGCTGTTTCTCGAGTGAGGAGTTAGTCTTATGGAACGAATGCCGCGAACACGAATGGTGATTCTTGGAGGAGGGTTTGCTGGTCTTCGCATACTGTATCGTTTGCATAATGCTCTATATCATCATGCAGATATCACCTTGGTCGACTCCCGGGATTACACATTACAAAAACCTGGCATGCCCGATGTCGCCTTAGTAGGGACGCCAGTTGATGTGTTTCGCCACAAATTGCAACCGATTGCGGACCGGGCTGGGGCTCGCTTTATTCAAGCCACCGCGCAATATATTGATCCTGTAAAACAAACGGTAGCACTATCCAATGGCCAACAACTGCCATATGACTATCTCTTCATCACCACCGGCATTGTCAAAGATTATGACGCAATCGAAGGGTATCGCCATTTTGGATATTCGGTCTGTGACGATATTGAGGCGCCGAGACTGCATGCTGCCCTACAAAAGTTTAAAGGAGGACCCATCGTTTTGGGTGCCGCCAAAACGGAATGGGGCCACAGTGTTCATGTTCCGCATTTAGACATCGCCTGCGAAGGGCCCATGGGAGAAGTCACATTTATGTTGGACCATGACCTCAGGCGCGTAAACAAACGTCAAAAAAGCACGATTACCCTCTTTACTCCGGGTCACGAATTTCTTGAAGACGTGGGAACGACCGTCCACCATATTTTACGTGAACGCCTTAATACCCGGGGAGTCACTGTCTATCCCCGCAAAAACATTCAAGCTATTACTGAACATTCTGTTCAATTTTCGGATGGAACCGAACTACCTAGTGCGTTGACCATTGTGATTCCTCCCTATGTAGGTCCAACCCTCATTAAATATTCAGGGTTAGGCGATGATAAGGGATTTGTGCCGACCGACTATGCCATGCGCCATTTATCCTATCCCAATATTTTTGCCGCGGGCGATGTCAATGCTTTAACTTTGCCGAAACTGGGACATTTAGCGATTATTCAAGCAGATATTGCGGCAGCTACCGTCATCCGGGAACTCACCAATACCGGAGAGGTCCCCCTCTACAAACCGGAAGTCTTTTGTATTATGTACGAAGGCGGCAGTGAGGCGACGCTCATTTTATCCAATACCATGTATGGGGGAAAAACGGATATCGCCCTGCATGGAGTCAGCGCTCATCTAATGAAATGGTCATTTGACAGTTATTATTTCTACTCACACGGGCACTTGCCTCCCGATTTAGTGCAAGCCGGCTTAGAATCAGTCCTCGGCCATGTCAATATCAAAGGCCGCAATTCGTAAGACTCCCGTGCACCTGAGAGTTTAGACCTGTTCCATTCTAAATCGAGGCCACATGATCGGGCGTCTTGACGGCGCTCCATTCGACACTTTGCTCTTCAGCACTTAGCATGCGCGTAAATAGGCCATTTTTCTGTACCAACTCTTTGGCCGGACCCGCTTCAACAACGAGTCCATGAGAGAGAACAATCACACTGTCAAAGGCATCGAGATTCGATAAGCGGTGTGTAATCCATATCATCGTTTTTTGTGCAGCCCATTTGCGCAATGCTTGAATGATTTCCCGCTCGGTTAACGCATCGAGCCCTTCTGTGGCCTCATCCATGACCACAATCGGGGTATTTTGAAGAATCATGCGCGCAATAGCAATGCGCTTACGTTCTCCTCCCGATAATTGAGCGCCCTGGTCCCCAATCACCGTTTCTAGGCCTTTGGGCAGTATACCAACGAGTTCAGATAATTGTGCCATCTGCACAGCGGCCATCAATTGTGCTTCGGTGGCGTCAGGATTGGCCAGGAGAAGATTTTGCCTTAACGTGGTGTTAAACAAATGAGGTTCTTGTTCCACCACAGAAACTAAATGAGCGAGATCCTGGGGATACACATCGTCCAGGTCTACTCCATTGATTAGCACATGCCCCTGTTGATAAGGCCATAATCCAGACACAATTCCCGCCACGGTAGTTTTTCCCGCGCCGCTAGGCCCAACGATAGCCACATGAGTTCCCGCAGCAATAGCAAAGTGCATTCCGCGTAAAATCTCTGGACCGGTTTGCCCATAAGAAAAATGCACATCGTCAAACGCCACAGTTGGAGGATTCCCTCGATGAAGAATATCCTCAGCCCTTAGCGTCCCGGATTGAACCGGGACTCTTTTATCCACCAATTCATTAATGCGGGACGCGGCTTCAACCACTTGTCCGCGAAACTGAAAAGCCGCAGGAAGCGCGTTAACGGCTTCAAAGCTGGCTAAACTTAATAATACGACTACAGGTAAGAGAACCGGGGCCAAATGGTGCGTACTCACCAGGGCAATACCGATCACCAATATGACCCACATAGCCGCATTGTTCAATCCCTGCATCAGAGCCGCACCAATTCCGCTAATCCAATGCAAAAACATGCGTCGCTTCGTCCATTGGTGGATAGAGGTCTGCAATGTGTTAAGGTGATGAGCTTCCTGCCCCAATGCCAAAATATCCGTATTGCCGTTAATAATCTCCACCAGTTCCGTACTTAATGCCGCTCTGGCTCTGACCATGGCCCCACTGGTCCGGTTTGCTGTCCACTGTGTCACAAAGGGCACCACGAAGCCACTAATCAGCAAAAAGAGCGCAAGAGCACTGGCTAGACGGTATCCAAAGACATCCATAAAAGCCACCGCCATCACAAATGTCAAGATGGCAATAATGGGAGGAGAAAAAAGACCAAGATAGAGATTTTGGAGTACATCAATGTCCCCAACAACCCGGCTCAGCAAATCTCCGGAATGATACGACCCCAGTTTGCCTGGAATCAAAGGTTCTAGGTGCCGGTACACAAACACCCGTAGTTCTTTAAGAAGCTGAAAAGTGACGTCATGAGAAATATAACGTTCAAGATATCGAAACACACCACGCGAAGTACCAAAAAACCGGACTCCCACAATCGGCACCCATAGCAGCAAAATGGTATAAGGATGTTGAGCAGCCTTAGCGATTAAATACGCCGAGGTGGACATGAGTCCCATATTGGCGCCCACTGTGAAGGTCCCCATCAAAAGCGCTAAAACCACCCACCATTTATAAGGTTTTAGCATGCTTAGATAGCGCTGCATATAATCCCTCCTGACCAGATGCCCGGTATGCTCGTGTCAACTCATGGTACAGCCCGTGGGACGTTTCGAGTTCTCGCAATGTGCCTTGTTGTACCAATCGTCCCTGATTCATCACCCAAATCTTGTCAAGTCGTCTCGCCGTGGATAACCGGTGTGCCACAACCAAAGCCGTGCGATTTTCTAACAGTTTATCTAAGTACTGCCACAATACCGACTCGGTTTCAGGATCCAAATTGGCCGTCGGTTCATCCATTAGCACAATGGGCGCATCCTTTAAGAAAGCTCGTGCCATGGCTAAGCGCTGTTTTTGACCGCCGCTAAGTCCCCGTCCTTTTTCATCAAGATGCGTATCCATGCCATGGGGCAACATTTTCACAAATTCCATGGACCCGGACATTTCTAACGCGCGTTCCAAGTCGTCTGTTGAGGCCTGAGGATTGGCCATCAACAAATTGTCGCGTAAGGTACCTGAAAAAATATAAGGGTTCTGTGTTAAAAAGCTCACCTGCTGACGCCACCACAATAAGTCAACATTTTGCAAGGAAACTGTCCCCAAGCGAATAGCACCTTGAGACGGTTGAGCAAAACCCATGACCAGCGACAACAACGTACTTTTCCCCGCTCCACTAGGTCCAACAATCGCAATCCGTTCATGCGGGTGAACCACCGCACGAATATCTTCGATAGCTGATTGCTCCCGGTCTTCGTAGCGAAAAGATACCTGATCAAACACTAAAGGACGTTCGACATCCTCGAGCCGCACGGTTCCATGTGACTGCGCTAAAGGCGGAGCGTCCAAAATTTGAAAGATGCGCTTAGCCGCTTCCATACCATTTAACCCGTCATGGAAGCGGGTTCCCAACATGCGCCACGGTAAATAAAATTCGGGAACCAATACCAGCAAGAAAAATGAGGTTTGAAATGAAATTAGCCCAGGAATCAACCTCAGTCCAATACCCACAGCGACCATGGCCATACTTAAAGACGCGAGCATTTCGAGTACCAGAGCAGACAAAAACGCAATACGCAGACTAGCCATCGTCGCCCGCCGAAATTCATCACTAGCACGCTCAATTCCTTGGGCTTGATGCCCACTTTGGCCAAGTAACTTTAATGTGGTTAACCCTTGCAAAACATCCAAGAAATGGGCGCTTAGGCGGCTCAACATTTCCCATTGCTTTTGAGTCTTTGATTCGGCCTGACGGCCGATCAGAATCATAAAAAATGGAATTAATGGGATGGTAACGAGCAAAATCACCCCTGTAATCCAATCTTTAATAAAGGCTTCAATTAAAATAATTGTGGGTACTAAAGCAGTAATTGCCACTTGAGGAATATAACGGGCTAAATAGGGTTCGAGATCCTCTACCCCTTTAATCACAGTATTGACGAGTTCCCCCGTTTGCTCCCGATTGACATATAAAGGCCCGGCATCTAAGATGCGCTGGCTTAATTGCAATCGTAACCGTGCCTGAATTTTTGTTGCTAAGCTGAGCGCTCCTGTCTCTCCAAAAAGAGTCAGGAGCGCTCTTGCGATAATGATGAACAGTAAACTCCATATCGTATGCTCAACGTGGACAAATCCCTGGTGATCAAGATATACGCGGTTGACAATATCAGCAAGGTCATACGCTTGAAAGATAATCAAGATCCCGCTTAGCACGCCTTGAAGCACGACGAGACCCAGTAGCATGCGAACGGATTTGACCTCTTTCAATAACCGCGGATTCATTAATACCCCAGCTCCTCGTCATTTACGGGCTTGCGGAATGTCCAATACAACCAGCTTTGATAACCCAAAATGATGGGCAAAATGATTAAAGCTGTTACAGACATAATATCAAGAGTATAACTCGTCGACGATGCGTTATAAATCGTCAAACTCCATGCCGGATTAAGACTCGAGACCATAACCCGGGGAAACAAAATCCGGAAAATGCTAAAGGTTGTGGAGGCAATGGAGACACTAAACAAGACCAGCGTCCACCCGTTTTTGGTTAAGTACGATGCGAATCGCGCCAGAACCAGTGCCAACACGGCCACTACTTGCAGAAGAATCGCAAGAGTATCCACATGTCCAGCAGAGCTCGGCAACCGGTCCATCCATACAAACCAAATCACGAGTGCAATAAGTGCCGGCCACACCGTCCTTTGAGCCACCATTTTGCCATGCTTGCGAGAACGGCTATCCCCTTTAATAGCCAGGTAGGCTCCTCCTTGGGTTAAGAACAACAAGATAAAGGTTAATGCCGCCCATAAGCTAAATCCATTAAACAAGGTACCGAAATTGCCCACATAAACCATGTGCCCGTTAATCGGAACCCCACGGACTAAATTGGCAAAGGCCATTCCCCATAAAATCGTCGTGAGCAAGGAACCAGAAAAAATGAGCCAGTCCCAGGTTGCCCGCCATTTCGGACTTTTGTCCTGACTGCGATATTCCAGTCCCACGCCCCGCACAATGAGGGCTAATAGAATGAGAATTAAGGCCAAATAAAATCCGCTGAACATCGTTGCGTACCAATAAGGGAAGGCTGCAAATAACGCACCACCCGCGGCGACAAGCCAGACCTCATTAGCGGACCAAATAGGTCCTATGGCGTTTAAGGATGCTCGCCGTTCGAGATCCGTATGATTTAAGAATGGATGTAGCATTCCAACGCCGTAATCAAATCCTTCCAGAATGAAATATCCGGTAAAAAGTATACCCACCAACACAAACCATAATTCACGTAACCACATGATCTCACCTTCTTTGTTGGCATGTTTTTTTGCTCAAGGAATCTTTAAGGATAAGGGTGGGGTTTACCGTGCAACCCCACCGGTTCCAACAAATAGATCACTCGATTCGGTGGGTTTGTGCTGCAATTCCGGATCGGGATCAAGACCCTCTGCAATCGCTTTCTTCCACAAGTGAACAGCCGCATAAGCCATAGCACTGTAAAAGACTAAAAATCCGAGTAGAGACAACTCTATATCCAGCGCTGGCACTGAAGCCGTCGGAGAAACACCTTGCTCCGTTAACTGCAAACCATAGACAACCCATGGTTGACGTCCCACTTCAGTCATGATCCATCCTGCTGAATTCGCCAAATATGGCAAGGCAATCGCCCACGTAAGAACTTTAAGAAACCATGTTTTTTGCGTAAAGCGATTTTTCTTCAACAAGTACAGCGCATAATAGGCTAGCGCGAGCATGGCGGTTCCCGCAAAAATCATGGTACGGAATGAATAGAACGTCACCGCGACCGGCGGGATATAATCTCCGGGACCGTATTGATGCACCATCTGGGCTTGCACTTGGTTGATACCTTCCACGGCACCGGAGAGCCGCTTATATGCTAAGATCGTCAACATTTCAGGAATTTGAATCTGAAATGGATCGGTGTGCTTCTTGGCATCAATGATGGCAACGACACTCCACGGAGCGTGCTGTGAACTCGTATTCCACAATGCTTCGGCAGCAGCCAGTTTCATTGGCTGAGCTTTCACCAGGTGTGCTGCTTGGGCATCACCAATCACGATGACCAAAACACTGGTAATCGCCGCAACAATTGTGGAAATCTTAAACGAGCGCGAAAAAGCTTCTACATTTTTCTTCCGCCATATCTGGTAGGCACTAATTGATAGCATAAAGAAGGAACCTGTTAATATCGCGGCGATTTCCGTGTGCGGAAATTCCACCCATAATTGCGGATTGGTCAAAATATCGCCAAAGCTCGTCATGACGGCACGACCATCCCGAATCACATATCCCACAGGTTCTTGCATCCACGAGTTCGCGGTTAAAATCCAAAATGCTGACAAACTCGTCCCCAATGCGACTAACCAAATCGTGACGGCATGAGCTCGTGCGGATAAACGATCCCACCCAAAAGCCCAAGCTCCAATAAACGTTGATTCCAAGAAAAAGGCTGCTAGCGCTTCAACGGCTAAGGGGGCACCAAAGACATCGCCAACGAACTTTGAATACGTCGCCCAGTCTAAACCAAACTGGAATTCCTGCAATAATCCGGTAACAACTCCGACTGCGAAGTTAATGAGAAACAGATGTCCCCAAAATTTCGCCAAATCCCGATATACCTTATCTTTCGTCCGAACATATATCGTTTCTATAATGGCGATTAAAAAGGCCAATCCAATGGTGACCGGCACAAAGAAAAAGTGAAAGACTGTTGTTACTCCGAACTGCAATTCGGCCCAACCTAATTGTGTCATGCTTTCCCCTCCCCTGCACCAATGTTGGGCATTTCCTTAACATTCGTGCTGATAGGATTTAATTATCGCGAAATCGCTATTACAGGTATAACATAGATGTGCTTGAGGATTCAGAACCTATCGGTGCTAGGATGCATTCGATTTTTGCAGGGGAGGAATATACCACAGTTAGTCGTTGTGAGCTAATTCACAAAGCCCAATCCAGAAGGAGGAATATTCATCTCGGATTAGATCGATGGAACTATTATGACACGTTTGGGCTCAAATTGACAACATGCGAATTAAAACGGGCAATCACTGATAGAGCTCTGGGTTGCACCGAAAACCGGCAAGGAGTTTTTTTCCATACTTCTCCATCAATATCAATCGCCATGATCGGTTCAGTCGTGACTAAAATGTCTTTTACAGCGCAATAATGCGCCGAGCGGTCACTAATTTGGCGCCCCACAAGAAGACGGCTTGCGACTTTAAATAAGGACCACCAATCTTGCCCTCCTAAACTAAATACATGCAATCGACCGTCCTGATAAGAAGCATGATCGAGCATGAATACAGGGCCTGCCAAATTGCGGCCTTTGGCTACAATCAATTGGCGAGTCCGAAAGACATCGACACGGTTCCAATATTCCATGCGCACCTGAAAAACCGGTGTTTGCATAATGGCTTTGCGCACGCCTTTGGGCCATGCCAACCACCCTAATCTGCGTTTCGATTCGGCTGTTAATAATTGAGTGAGACGTTCGCTAACTCCTAACGTGGCTGTATTTAAAAAGTAACGTTGATCTGACCCGCTTTGTGCTAGACCCAGATCAATCGGCACCACTGGTCCATTAGCTAAAACCGGGATAAGTTGCGAGAGGGAATTGGGTAAGTTCAATCCCGAAAAGAAGGTATTGCCGGTTCCTAAAGGCAATACACCCATCACCACCGGCCGATGGGCCAAAATGTTTGCCGCTGCCGATTGAGTCCCATCACCCCCTCCAATCAAAAAACGGGTAATTCCGGCCCGGTAATAGGATTCGATAGCTTCTCGAAACGCCTTTTCATCTTCTGGTAAGATGGCTTCCACCAAATTTAACGCATTAGCAAGCGCCTTCTTGACTTCGGTAAATCGCTCACGTCCGGTCCGGGAATGTGGGTTGACCACAAGAGCCGTTGGCTCTTCCCGAAATGTCTGTCTAATGACGTCGACGGATCACACCACCTATCATCCTTGGCTTGTTGAATACTATATTAACCGGAAATGTTAATATTGGCGCAAATCACATGCCCATTTTGCTGGTTAACGGCCATTAGGCTGTCCGTCTTCCTTCCTCCTTACTCAAACGACTCAAAACCCGTTTCCGACGATTTTCTACCTGACAGACATTGGCGTATGTTCATCGCCTTCGCCCATAAAATTGTGCCAATTTATGACTCCATATTATGACTCGGTAATAATTATCATATAATAGTAACGAAGAGGTGTGGATGCCGAAGACGAAACCTTACACGACTTTATGTTTTTTGTTAATTTTTTGTGTATAGTCGATACAAAACTAACAAATATTATTTGCATATTGCGTAGTTCTGACATATATTAGATGTAACAGGAAAACTACTAATTCCGGAGGTGCGGAAAGTGTCAACTTCATCCCCATTCAATATCGTTCCGGTCATGCACATTTCTTCAGGCCGTGTTATCCGGTGGCAAGGCGACCACTTTATCCGCTGCCACGGAATCGAAGCCAATCCTTTATCTCTTGCCTTAAATTGGCTTCAACAAGGCGCCCACCAACTCCATGTCATCGACTTAGACGCCGCACAAAATCGTGCATCTGTTGTCCCAGCACTTCTGTTGGCACTGATGAATAAAAGCGCTCAGGTCTCAGTGGGCGGCGGCATTCACAAAGTCTGCACCGCCAAAGAACGTCTATCTTACGGAGCCTCACATATTGTGGTAGGGTCACTGTTGGCTGATCCTTTATTACTTCACAAAGTTGTTCGGGCTGTCGGGGCACACCGGATCTGGGGCAGTATCCCAGTAGAAAATGGAATCGGTCTTGATCAACATATTATCCATGCCAAAGAGGCAGGACTGCACAATTTGGTTCTGGTTGCGCAAAGTCCATCTACAATGGCTGAGCCAGCCAATTTACGCCTCATTGAAAAACTTACCCAAGACGGTTTTAGTATTTGGACCTCCGGCCAAATACACCACAGTCACGAGCTGGTGACGATGTATCAGGCGGGTGCTAAAGGCGCGCTTATTAGTCGTGCCCTTCATGATGGCACTTTAACCATGGATAGGATTGCCGAAGATATCCAGCGTGCCGGCGCCCATATGAGCGCTTAATAGACCGCTGTGATTTCTTAATCCCAAGGGGAATTTCCAAGCCCACCCGCCATCATGAGTACAAATCCATGTGTTTGTCGCTCA
The DNA here is from genome assembly GCF_001280565.1 of Sulfobacillus thermosulfidooxidans. Classification (NCBI taxonomy): domain Bacteria; kingdom Bacillati; phylum Bacillota; class Clostridia; order Eubacteriales; family Clostridiales Family XVII. Incertae Sedis; genus Sulfobacillus; species Sulfobacillus thermosulfidooxidans. The sequence continues at coordinate 325,245 of NZ_LGRO01000002.1, forward strand.
CTCGTCTCAAGCAAAATCAGAGTCCCCCTCTATCCTCCTTACCGACGGATTAGTATCTCTCTTGTCACATTAAACAGGCAGGAATAAATCGCTATGTGCTGGACAAAGATGAGGACTCGAGAGCTCCGAGCTCCTTTCTGCATTCCTAGTCTCATTCTCTTATCGCCGCATAGCGTAAAATCCAAAAGTCACGCGGCTAATCGTGTGTTCAGCTCCGTCTTAAAATACAATAGGTTCTTTCCTGGACTAATCATCACCGGGTATTGCAGGACTGGGTATCGAATAAAGCCACTTACCGGGTTTTCTCGTGCGCATCATCACAAATGACTGAGATTGACGATGATCCCAATACCTATTTTGCGGTACCATAGAGGTTGATGATTGAGAAAGTACCTCAGTTGATTTGGGCACTAATATTCTACCGGCCGTATGATTCCCGGGATGAATAGTCCAGAAGAGAGAAGGAATTGTTTATGTCGCAATCTTTGCGTTCGAAAAAAGCTACGTCAAAATCAGGAGATGGTGTAATCGCTGTGACTCCGCCAGAGATTGTTAAAGAATCCGATGCGCCCCTGGTGGATCATGAAAAAATCGAACAAGCTGTTCGTATGATACTCGAAGCCATTGGGGAAGATCCAGACCGGGAAGGACTACAAGACACCCCTGCTCGCGTCGCCAGGATGTATGAAGAAATTTTTTCAGGACTTCACCGTGATCCTTCCGAAGTCTTATCAGCCCGTTTTCATGTGGATCACAATGAAGTGGTATTAGTCAAAGATATTCCGTTTTATTCGGCTTGCGAACACCATCTTTTGCCCTTTTTTGGCCAGGCACACGTGGCATATCTCCCCCGCCACGGCGTGGTAACCGGTTTATCAAAACTGGCTAGATTGGTTGATTTAGTCGCCAAGCGACCGCAAATTCAAGAACGGATGACCAATATTATTGCGGATACCCTAGAAAACGATCTTGATGCGGCCGGAGTTATGGTGATCATTGAGGCTGAACATTTATGTATGACCATGCGGGGCATCAAGAAACCGGGAAGCAAAACAGTGACCATTGCATCGCGCGGAGCATATGAAGATCCCGACCGCCAACAAGAAATCTTGCGGATGTTAAAACTGGGATAAGTACTTGGACCAGCCCACAGCCAAGAAAGAATTGAAGCATGCGCTGGTCCAAGTTCCTAACAAGGATATACCGCAATTTTATGTTATATTTATTCATTATTATGCATCATTTATTCGCTGAAGGGATGTGATGAACGGTCATGCCGATCTCAAGATCTTCTCATGCGCCCGACTGGCAAAGTACCGTTCAAATGCTTTGGGAGATTTTGCACCAAGTCGTCCACGAAGAAGAAAGTACTCCGGTTGTTCAAAAAGCTCAGGAATCTTACGTATTTGCTGATCGCTTACGCATCGAACAAGTTCCCTACCACCTGCGAGGAAATATTGATGCCCAAAGTGATTCCCATGCGTTAGAGCTTTTAGATCATACAATTCGCCTGCTTACTGAACAGATCCGGTTGCAAAACTTAACCGAAGATCTGCATCGGATTAACTTAGTTGAAAAGGGAAGGCGATCACAAATTCGGCCTTTGCGCGGTTCCATTCGCGAATTAGCGGACGTGTTCCACCCTGAACACGCAAGCAGTTATCCCGAACGCGTCGAAGGCCGGCTCGTTCTCACCTCACATCCAACGGAAAGCACCCGGCGTACGATTCTCCAACACCTGCGCAAAATCGCAGACTTACTCGAACAGCCAGGGTTTGATGCCTCCGATCCTCAATGGCATCATAATCTGAAAGAATTGTTGCGCGTTTTATGGCGGACACCCAATCAACGGGTAGCGCGCCCTACCGTAATGGATGAAGTAGAACTCGGTCTTTATTACATTCGCCAATCGCTGTTCCAAGCCTTACCCGCGGTTTATGATGATTTGGATGCTGCTTTAGGCCACCATACGCCGGTGTCCTGGGCCATTGATTCATGGATTGGCGGAGACCGGGATGGCCATCCCTTCGTCGACGTGGCTGTCACACAAAAAACTTTGCAGCGGCATCAAGAAGTCGCTATCCAGCTCTATTTACAGTCTCTGGATGAATTGGAACGCACATTAACAGCAGAGCCCCGTTATATTCATCATCTTGATTTGCTAGAACGCTGGCTAATGGCCCAAGGCCGTCTCTTTTTAGACCGTGCCGAAGATTTAAGACAGCACTACCCGCAAGAACCCTTACGTCAAATGATTGGTCTCATTGCAGAAAAACTCAAGGTGACCTTAACTCACCGCTTAGGCGGATATGTCTCAACTGAGAGTTTTCTTCAAGATGTTCGCCAATTAGCTGCCCATTGGGATCCCGATCCCCTGCGGTGGCCTCGTGAACTCCGGATTTTACTTCGTCAAATCGAGATTTTTGGATTACATCTGGCAGCTTTGGATATCCGACAACATAGCCGGGTGCATACACAAGCCATGGCAGACATTTTGGGTGCAGAATATTGGGAGTGGTCTGATGATGAGCGAATTCAGGCTATCCACAATGCTTGGGTCAATCATCCTCCCTTTGTCCCCCAAAGTCCCGTAACCCAAGACTTAAAGGACGTTCTCGATTTAATCGCGCATTACCAACGAGTTTCTGGTCAAGACGGTATCCGCAACTACCTGGTCAGTATGGCTCACCGGGCCAGCGATCTCTTGGCCGTGCTATTTCTTATTCACATCACAGACCCTCAGGTATCTGTCAATATTATTCCAGTGGTTGAGACCTTAGATGACTTGCAACATGCCCGAGCGATGATGGACAAGGTCAATCATGATACCCTGTGGCAAGAGCACATTGCCCGACGGAACGGATACCAAGAAGTCATGTTAGGGTATTCGGACAGTACGAAAGATGCCGGGAGCTTAACTGCATCATGGGCGATTTTTCGCGCCCAATTGGACCTTACGGAATGGGCTCAAGAAAAGCAATTACGGATGGGATTTTTTCACGGGCGCGGAGGCGCTCTTGGTCGAGGTGGAGGGCCTACGTCCTACGCCATTACGGGACAGCCCAGTGCCAGTGTCAAAAGCTTTTTACGCATTACCCAGCAGGGAGAAGTGTTATCCCAAAAATTTTTGTTGCCCAAAATTGCGTACCGAAGTCTTGAACTGATGATGGTATCGCATGCTCGTGCTGTGATGTTTCCCAGCCCTGATCCGGACGAGGGTACGCGAAGGGACATGGATGCTTTAGCTGAAATTGCCTTCCAACATTACCGCCAATTAATTAATCGTCCTGATTTTTGGGAGTACTTTTTGGCTGTTACCCCCATTCGCGAAATGAGCGCTCTCAACTGGGGTTCACGCCCATCATGGCGCGAGCAATTCCGTTGGGAAGATTTACGGGCCATCCCCTGGGTCTTCTCGTGGACACAAAACCGGATGTTATTACCCGGATGGTATGGTGCAGGGCATGCTTTAGATACATTTCTCAAAAACGGCAAAACCCGTCTTTTACAGGAATGGTATCAAACCTGGCCGTTTTGGACCACGAACATGCATAATTTGGAGCTTGCCCTGGTGAAATCCGATATGCACGTGGCCATTGCATACCATGACCTCGTACCTAGGGAGCTCACAGCTCAATTTTGGCCCCTTATCCAAGATGACTACAACCGCTTACATGACGCCTTATTAACGATTACCGGTCATTCCCAGCTTCTGGATGACCAGCCCCGGCTTCAAGAAGTAATTCGGTGGCGAAATCCTCATGTCGATCCGTTAAACTATCTTCAAATTGAACTGTTGGCACGCTACCGGGAAAAAAACGACGACATCCTTCTTCCTCTCATCGCTAAAACGATGGAAGGTATCGCATTAGGAATGCGCAACACCGGATGATGAAATGGGCGAACGGGAATACCCCGTTCGCGTCCTCTGGTGGTTTGTCTTTAAACGTAATCCGCAAGAAAACAATAGATTATGCAGAGGATCCTGCTCGCAAAGGCCTGGGTTCCCTGTATAGGGAAAGCAGAACGTTTTCCGCATTTTCCAAGCTATTCTTCCGTTATGGACAGATCACTTAAGCAGATTGAGCTGTTCCCCAGAAAAACCTGATATAAAAAGCATGAGCGTAATGAAGGTTATTCAAATGGGCGCCATAAACCTCCTCAACAAAGGAATGCATGGGGCGATTTACATGGGGGAGTGCTCGGTACCCCGTCGTGTTCCCCTCCGGGGAACACGACGGCGTAGGAGCGGCTGAACCCCGCCGATGTGGCTAGTGGGATAAATGGTGGCGCGTCCGGAGGAATACTCCCAGGGTCTCACGCCCCCTCGATCCAGCCAGAAAGGTGCCCCCAGAATCTCCATCATTTAGAGCGAAGAGGTTTAATCAAGCCCGGTCGTTAAAATGTTGGCTGTAATACCGCAAAGTTGCCCGATATGGATCTAGGTCTTTAAAAGCGGGCTCATTGACAATTAACGTCCACAATAAGCGAAAAGCACTGCCCCGGTCATCGTCATTCCATAACGTTAACGCATAGAAGAGATCAAGGGTCACATCATGGGGAAATTCTTGCCGTGCCTGTTCTAACCATAGACGCGCGTCATAAATTTGGCCAGCAAGACGTAAATCATTGGCCAAAGCAATGATAATGCGCCGTTTCAAGACTTTAGGCGGATCATGCTCAAGGGCCTCGCGATAGAGGCGAACCGCATCTGTTATCCTATTCAGCTCATCTAAAATCATGCCCATTTCCAGTTCCAGGTATGGATTGTCAGGTTCTTGCTCCATCCATTGGGCCAGTTGTTCCCGGGCTTCTTCAAACTTGTGATGATTTTTTAAATGACGAATTAACGTCAAATCTGGTTCCGTTGGCATTAGGCGTCCTCATTTCACCATTTGTGGTAAATTCTATGATCTTCACTATATCATGGTTCGCAATTCGATGTAGCCTCTGGCGAACTTCGGCCTGGATTGGTCGAAGATGGTTCTCGTGGTATGCTGGATAGCATGGGGTTCAGTTTGCAGCGCCAGGATGGCCGGCAGTACACCCAATGATGGGCTATGGCTAAAGAAAGGAGGGAGCGGCATGGGGACTCCGCCGTTGAGGAGGCGTCTCCACGCCGCTGAGATATGATGGATTTCGATTCAGGAGTGGTTTTTCACGTCAATGACGCCTCTTCCCAAAAGCAGCGTGCCGCTTTAAAAAATATTTCCAATTTGCTAGCCGAAATGCCTGAAATTCCGGTGGAATTGGTTGTACAAGGTGACGCCATCAATTTGGTTGTTTCGAACGAGACGGCACTCGCACAAGAACTCGCTGCATTGCAACAACAAGGCGTTGTGATTGCCGTGTGTCACAATACTATGAAAGCTAAAGGCGTCACAGAAGCTGACTTATTGCCGGGAATGACAATCGTGCCTTCGGCCGTCGGCGAATTGGTGCGCCGGCAACGCCAAGGATTAGCGTATATTAAACCCTAAGCCCAAATACTTAAAACTCTCGAAAACTTAGTAAACCCCTTGGAGACCTTTCGGTTCCTCTCCAGGGGTTTTCGAATCTTAAGGTAAAAATCACCCGATTGGGTCTTCTCATCACACCATCTGCATAGGATATAGCAAAGGTTTCACGTAACCGAGATGGATCGATTCCTATCAATCCCAGCAATCCTGCCACTTTTATCAATGAAGGAGGACAAGGTTATGACGTGGAAAGAAGCGCTCCAAGAAGCGGTAGAAGAACGCGATCTCGCCGAACATGCATTTATCCATGCCTCCACTGAATATTGTGATTATCACATCTACCGGCTTCAAGCCGCCGAAGAAAAAGTGCGCTTGGTTATACGTCAAGCTCGCGCTGCCATGGGTTATGGGACCAAGAAGCTTAGTGCGCCTTTGGTACCGCAACTCCATGCACACTCAGAAACTCATTTTACCGGTTACGACCGGTTGACCGAAGACGAATAACCGCGGCGCTGGGCAGCCCGAACTTTAGCCTGCATTTCTTCCGCCCACAGTTCCAGCATGAGTAACGAATAGATTTGTCGAGCCGTGGTACCGTGGCCAGGCCCCATATCCGCCAACAATCGGTGAACCTCGGCAATATTTAGCCATTCTTGTGTCAAAGCCGAATCGCTTGTTAGAGTATCCCAGGCTATATCATGCAACGGCCCAGCTAAAAGATCTGTAAGCGGTGTCGGAAAGCCTTGTTTCGGCCTGCGCACAATTTCAGGTGGCAAAACCCGTTTCGCTACTTCCCGTAATACCCTCTTGTCTTCTTTCCCAGATCGGCGAAGAGCTAAGGGTAAACGCAGAGCTAAGTCGACCACTTCATGATCACAAAACGGCACCCGAATTTCCAGATTATAGTGCATGCCAATACGGTCCGCTTTAAGCAGCACATCATCAGGCAAAAACCATTGCACATCAAACCCTTGCATGGCCTGGAGTTCGGGAAGATTGGCATGAGTCATCCAATATTCGGCAACAGCCCCTGGTCTATCGGGTTGAACCCACTCGGGCTTCAAAATACGCTGTTGTTCTTCCGGGTTAAAGGTGAACCCGACGCCACGGTACCGTTCGCTAATAGGGATGGCCGCACGTCGAAAAGCATTAGAGCCTGGCCAATTTTGCTGGATCCATAGGTTTCTAGCCCATGCCGGCACTTTTCGCAGCCAGGAGAGGCTGTGAACCTCGCCATATCCCGCATACCCGGCGAAAATTTCATCTGCGCCTTCACCCGAGATCATCACCGTTTCTTGCTCGGCAGCAGCTTTGGCCACCCCGTCAAGCGGCAAGACGGTCGGATCGGCCATCGGCTCATCTAACACGTATGCTAGTTCCCGGACACGCTCAGGAGTAATGGCTAAATCCACATCAACTCGGTGCAGCGCAATGCCGTAGGTTTTGGCGACTTTCTCAGCCCAGGCAAATTCGTCGTACCCTGGGTATTTCGCGGGAAATGTGGCCGACCATGCCTCCAACGGTCGTTCTAGTGTCCCAGCAGCAATGGCTGTCAATACACTCGAATCTAATCCTCCAGACAAAAACACTCCTAATGGCACATCCGAAGCTAAATGGCCGCGCACGACGTCGACCAATAAGCCGTGTAGGCGATCGGCCCAATAAGTCATTTGCATTGTGGAATCGGGCTCGGTGATCGATGGCTGCCAATATAACCAGCGTTGCCGGCGGCCATCAGCATGAATCACCATGACTTCACCTGGTCGTAATTTCGTCACGTTTTTCACAAGCGTGTGAGGTGCAGGAACAAAGCGGTGTGCGAGATAACTGGACAGCATCTTCGGATCAACATCAAAGCGAAAGCCCTTTAAATTCATAAAGGACTTCAATTCCGAAGAAAAAGCCAACATCTCGCCATTTTCGTACAGGTATAAAGGCTTTTGACCGACGCGGTCCCGGGCAAGAATGAGCCGGTGAGTTTTCCTATCCCAAAGGGCAATAGCATACATGCCCGAAAGGCGGTCCAAAAAGTTCATGCCAAATTCTTCATATAAGTGGACTAGCACTTCTCCATCCGCCTGACTATTCAGGTGATGACCCATGGACTCAACTAATATTTTCAAATCGGGATAATTGTAAAGTTCCCCATTATAGACTGCTACAACTTTGCCGTCTTCTGAATAATAGGGCTGTTTGCCATGGAGAACATCGATTACAGCCAACCGACGCATGCCAAAACCCATATTGCGATCGGTAAAGCGTCCCTCATCATCAGGACCGCGGTGGATCATCGCATTTAACATGCCTGTCAAGTCGCTGGCTTGTACCGGACGTTCTCGATGCCATATCCCTGCTATTCCGCAGATTGCAACCACCTCATTTCAAAGTTGCGTCGATTATACGTCACCGACACCAAAAGCCGGTGAATCTATTGTGAGAGATTCTCATCTACTCCCATGACCGGTCGTTTAAATCAATACTTCCCTATGATACTCAACTTCCGGAGGATTGGAAAGTTGACACGGTTCGCATTATCTGCTACAAATCGTCAGCATTTGACATCGGTGTTCACGTTCGAGACGAACACGGCATATAAGAAAAGACCGCCTGAGGCGGTCTTTTGGGAGTTAATCCAAGTAGTCTTTGAGTTTTTTGCTCCGGGTAGGATGACGCAATTTCCTCAAGGCTTTGGCTTCGATTTGACGGATTCGTTCGCGCGTCACCCCGAAAACCTGACCCACTTCTTCCAATGTACGGGCGCGGCCATCATTGAGACCAAAACGTAAACGCAAAACCTTTTCCTCACGGTTGGTCAACGTGTCTAAAACCTCTTCCAACTGTTCTTTTAACAGTTGGTAGCCTGCAGCCTCCGCGGGGGCAGGAGCATCCTCATCCTCGATGAAGTCGCCCAAATGAGAATCCTCTTCTTCTCCGATAGGAGTTTCAAGTGACACGGGCTCTTGCGCTACTTTCAAAATTTCCCGCACCCGCTCTTCCGTGATGCCCATCTCTTTGGCAATTTCTTCTGGTGTCGGATCACGGCCTAATTCCTGTAACAATTGGCGTTGGACACGAATCAGTTTATTTATCGTTTCCACCATATGCACGGGAATCCGGATAGTCCGTGCCTGATCAGCAATGGCCCGGGTAATGGCTTGCCGTATCCACCATGTCGCATACGTGCTGAACTTATATCCCTTGCGGTAATCAAATTTCTCGACCGCTTTAATGAGTCCTAGATTCCCTTCTTGAATCAAATCTAGGAACAGCATCCCACGACCGACATACCGTTTGGCGATAGAGACAACGAGCCGTAAGTTGGCTTCAGCCAATTTACGTTTGGCTTCCTCATCTCCCTGTTCAATACGTTTCGCTAATTCCACTTCTTCTTCGGCTGTTAATAAGGGAACACGGCCAATTTCCTTCAAATACATCCTGACCGGATCATCAATGGCCACCCCATCCGGTACACTTAAATCCCGACCAATATCTTCTGCTTCTTCAACATCGACTTCATCCGGCTCTGGCTCTTGTTCATCCGCTACCTGTTCTCCAACCAACTCAATTCCTAACTCGCCAAACATCTCATATATGCTGTCAATCTGGTCGGGAGGAAGGTCAACAGACTGCAGAGTGTCCACAATTTCACCATAAGACAACTTACCCCGCTCTTGACCACGGCGAATCAGGGATTTGACCTCATCAATTTGTCCCACAGATTTCTTTCCCTGAGCCATGTTATCCCTCCTTTCCTATGCGAACAGCATCCCATGGCGCAGATGTTCTCGTCATCTGATCCTGAGCCAAGCGGCTCTGCAACGCCTGAATTTCCCGTATCAATTCAGGCGAATCCTCGCCTTGTTTCAGCCGCGCTATGAGTGATTGCCACCGAGCATTATCCCGTTGCCGCACAATGGCCTGCATGACATCTTCAAACACACGCGGCCCTCCATCCGGACCATCATACGCAAGTGCCTCCAACACGAGGCGACGGACCTGCGTTTGCATCCCGTCAATCTGACTGGTTAACTCTGATAGAGATTTACCCTGTTCCAGGTTATCTAAAACCCCAGTCAGATCATGTTCCAAAATCCATTCTGGCAAGGTTTCCCGTACCTTTCCCACATATTCTGGATGCCGAACTAATAAGGCCAGTAAATAGACATCATACGATGGTCTTTTGACCTTTGAAACGATTCTCTCCATATTATGCCTATTTTTCGGCGATATATGCCCATTTCCTTGCTTCAACCCAAAACTCTGTGCTAAAATACTTTGATCAACTTGCAGTTTTCTCGCCATCAATTCGAGATAGCCTGCTTTCTCAATGGGGTTGCTCAAAGCATTCCAAAAAGGCTTCAGCACTTCCACCAACTCAGCCTTTCCTCGGGCAGACTGTCTAGGAGAGTCGGCCAAACGTTCTTCCAATATCGCCTCAAAATAGGGTATGCGACGTTCCACACTTTCGGCTAGAGCTGACAAACCCTTTTCCCTCAAAAATTCATCCGGATCTTTACCACTATTCAACGTGACACGATTTACCTGGACGCCTTCTTCGGAAAGAATCATAAATGCCCGTCGCATAGCTTCTTCTCCGGCTTGATCCCGGTCATACAGCAAGTCCACTTCCTTGCTATAACGGGCTAATGCCCGCGCATGCTCTTTACTCAATGCCGTTCCCAAACTTGCCACAGCTTGTCCTAATCCAGCCTCGTGACATGCTATGACATCGAAATACCCCTCAACCAATAAGGGCCGCCGACCTTGACGCCAAAATTTCCGTGCCAAATGTTCTCCATAGAGTACCGTACTTTTATGAAATAACGGCGTGTCAGGTGAATTAAGATATTTCGGTTCTTGCTCCGGCTCAATTGAACGGCCTCCAAATGCAATAAGTTGACCCCGGTGATTCCAAATAGGAAACATGATACGATGACGCCATCGATCATAAATGCCCTGACCTTCCTGTCGGGAGACGGCAACCCCCGCTTCGAGCATTTCAGCATCGGTAATACCATGTTTCGATAAGAACTGTGTAAGAGCGTTCCATGACTTGGGAGCATAGCCCAATTCAAATCGTTTTCGCGCTGCTTCACTGACTTGACGAGATGCCAAATATCCTAAAAAAATCTCAACATATTGGTTAGCGCTGATTTGAAAAAATTCCTGAGTCCACTCCATCACGGCCTGTAGTCGACTAAAGTGACGTGTCACTTCCGTGTTCTCAGACTTTTGAGGTCGGGGTATACCCACTTCGGTAGCAAGCATGTCCACCGCCTCATTAAAACTTAAGCCATCATGCTCCATCAAAAACGTGTAGACAGTGCCTCCCGTGTGACAGCCGAAACAATAAAATAATTGCTGCTGGGGATCCACACTAAACGACGGCGTTTTTTCCTGATGAAACGGACACAATCCCCAAAAATTTTTGCCTTTCTGCTTTAGACTGACATAACGTCCTATGACGTCAACAATATCAGCAGCTTCTCTCACTGCGTTGACCCAGGCCTCGTATGTGGAATCAAGCATCAGGAATCACTCCAGTCCATGAGGAAAAATTCGCCGCCAATGCAAATATTCCTGCTTATTTTTTCGCAATGACGAGAAATGAAGAAAAAAAATCCCCAGCCACACGGACGGGTTCGTAAATGATCATTATTCACAATCATTATATTTACCATTATTATAGCACAGGATGCAAGAGTTTCTTGCATCCTGTGCTTATTGTCTACCTTCGTCTTAACACCCGATTATGGGTGCCGCAAATTGGCTTGCGCTGCTGCCAAACGTGCAATCGGCACACGGTATGGTGAAGCACTCACATAATTGAGACCGGCCAGATGGCAAAATTCGATAGAGGAGGGATCGCCTCCGTGTTCTCCACAAATCCCCACTTTGAGATCAGGTCGCGTCTGACGGCCATCGGCTACAGCAATCTTAATTAGCCGTCCTACACCCTCCCGATCTAGCACCATAAAAGGGTTGTCAGGCAGAATTTTTTCCGCAAGATAATGGGGCAAGAACTTGCTCTCGGCATCATCCCGGCTAAAGCCAAAGGTCGTTTGCGTTAAGTCATTGGTTCCAAATGAGAAGAATTCAGCCTCTTCAGCAATGCTGCCCGCCGTTAACGCGGCACGGGGAATTTCAATCATCGTACCAATCTTGTACGGGAGAGCGATGTTTTCGGCTTCTTGCGTCCGGGCATTAACGTCCGCAATCAATTCTTTCATCTTGGTAAACTCCGCTAAGGTGCCAACCAGTGGAATCATGACTTCCACGACTGGGTGATAGCCCTCACGAAGGAGTTGGGCCTGGGCTTGGAAAATCGCTTGGGCCTGCATCGCGTAAATTTCCGGATACACGATGCCAAGACGCACGCCACGAAAACCGAGCATCGGGTTAAATTCAAAGAGGGTCCTGGCTCGCCGCAAAATCGCTTCTAATCGCACAACATCATCTGTACGCTGCTCTTGGCGCGCTAGGGCCAGTTCTTTTTCGGTGTCGGGGATGTTCGGCAAGAATTCATGCAGGGGCGGATCCAGCAAACGAATAGTGACAGGATACCCATCCATTGCCTTGAGAATCCCGTAAAAGTCGCTTTGTTGCATCGGCAGTAATTCGTTCAACGCTTTTTGACGTTCTTCGAGTGTCTCCGCCAAAATCATTTTTTGCATGACCGGCAAGCGGTCTTGCCCCATAAACATGTGTTCAGTTCGGCACAATCCTACCCCTTGGGCACCAAAATCCCGAGCAATTTGTGCATCTTCAGGCGTATCGGCATTCGCTTCAACGCCTAAACGTTTCATGTCATCGGCCCACTGTAGTAGCGTCGTAAAATCTTCTGACAAGCCCGGATCCACGGTGGGAACGACTCCCAAGACCACGCGGCCTGTCCCTCCATCAATGGTAATCACATCATTGTGCGAGACCTTAACGTCACCGACGTAAAAGACCTCTTCTTCGAGATTAATTCGTACCGCCTCACAGCCCGTAACCGCTGGTTTGCCCATGCCTCGGGCCACAATGGCTGCATGTGAAGTCATGCCGCCGCGGCTAGTCAAGACCCCTTGGGCCGCCACAATTCCATGAATATCATCCGGTGTGGTTTCAGGACGCACTAATATCACGGCTTCACCTTGATTACCTCGCGCCTCAGCTTCATCCGCGTTAAATACCACTTTGCCGGAAGCAGCTCCTGGTGAAGCAGGTAATCCTTGTGCGAGGACATCCAATTTGGCTGAGGGATCAATTTGCCGGTATAACAACCGCGCTACTTGATCCGGGTCTTGCCGTAAAATAGCCTCTTCGCGGGTAATAATTCCTTCCCGTACCAAGTCCACGGCAATTTTTACCGCAGCCCGGGCCGTGCGTTTTCCGGTCCGTGTCTGCAATAAATAGAGTTTCTCACGTTCCACAGTAAATTCGATGTCTTGCATGTCCCGGTAATGTTTTTCAAGTAGGGCACAAACCTCGGTAATTTCTTGAAACGTCTTGGGCATTTCCTGTGCCATCTCTTGAATCGGCTTCGGCGTGCGAATGCCGGCGACCACATCTTCCCCTTGAGCATTCGTCAAGTATTCCCCATACATACCGGGTTCTCCCGTATTCGGATTTCTTGTAAATAATACCCCGGTCGCCGAAGTCGGACCCATATTTCCGAAGACCATGGACTGTACATTGACAGCCGTTCCGAGCGTCTCAGGAATTTTGTTTAACCGTCTGTAAACAATGGCACGCGGATTTTTCCACGAGTCGAAAACCGCCTTAATCGCCATCTCGAGCTGTTCCCTGGCATTTTCCGGAAATTCTCGCCCGGTAACTTCACGCACTAATTCTTTATAACGTGTAATCAGGATTTCGAGATAGGATTCGTTCAAGTCCGGATCCAAGGTCACACCGGCTTCATCTTTGACCTCTTGCAGGATGTGCTCAAACCGGTGATGCTCCATATGCATGACCACATTGCCAAACATTTGAATAAATCGGCGGTAACTATCTAGCGCAAACCGGCGATTTTGCGTTAACCGTGCCAATCCCTCGGTAGTCTGAGTATTGAGACCCAAGTTCAGCACAGTATCCATCATGCCAGGCATAGATATGGGAGCTCCTGACCGGACCGAAACCAACAGTGGTTTGTCAGGATCTCCCAGTGTTCGGGATAATTTCTGTTCCAACAACCGCAGGTTCTCCCAAACCTCATCCATCATGCCTTCGGGAAACTGTCCTAACTCCTGGTAAAGATTACATGCCTCTGTCGTAATCGTAAACCCGGGAGGGACCGGTAATCCTATGTAACTCATTTCTGCTAAACCGGCGCCTTTTCCTCCCAATAAGTCACGCTGATTGGCCCGTCCTTGTTCGAACGGAAACACATACCGAGACATTTCTAGTGGTGTCCTCCTTGTCTGATCTCTAATACTCTTGTCGCCGTTTCTTCAACGGCATGATTACTAACATCAACCACCGGGCATTTTAACCGATTGAAGATGTCCCACGCATAGTCTAATTCTGCCACAATTCGTTCCATTGTGGCATATTGTGCTGACGATCCTAATCCTAAAGATTTTAGTCGTTGCCGTCTAATGCTCATTAATAACTCGGCGTCAATCACTAAACCGATACTTTTGTTTCGGCCCTCTTGAAAAACCTCTTGCGGAACCGGCACTTCGGGTACCAGCGGCACATTGGCAACTTTCAGGCGATGATTTGCCAAATATAAGCTGACAGGAGTTTTGCTGGTGCGGGAAACGCCTAACAACACAATATCGGCCTCACGGATGCCCCGGGGATCTTTGCCGTCATCATACTTCACCGCAAATTCGATGGCTTCGACCCGATCAAAATATTCGCGGTCAAGCCGGTGTGAAAGGCCAGGAACCAGCTGAGGTTTCAGTCCCAGCGTGTCCTCCAAAGCTTGAATTACGGGCCCCATGACATCGACGGTGCGAATGCCAAGTTCTTCCGCACGCCGTTTTAAATACGCACTTAAATCGGGGCGCACAATTGTATAAATCACGATGGCTGTCTCGCCTGCTGCCCGTTCCAAGACGGCATCGATACCACGACAATCCGACACATTGGACAGCCGTTCAATACGAATTTCAGCTTGATCGAACTGAATTGCCGCTCCGTGGGCAACGCGTTCAGCAGTTTCGCCCAAGGAGTCGGAGACAATATAGATTCTTCCACGATGGGCCATATTTTTCCTCCTAAACTGACAGTTGCCTCAGGTCGAAGAATCGATTATAAGCTTCCCGGGCGTACGCCAACAATGATGTCCGACGCATCCTCACAGCAGGATCCGGATCATTGATCAAGACGGCATCAAATAAGGCATCCACAGCTTTAGACAAATCTTGAATAGCAATCCACCATTCATCCATGGACCCGCTATGGTTTAACGCATTGTGGGCCGCCTCCCATACTGTTTGTTCAATGGGCAATTCCCATTCAGGTATCATTTCGGGCACACGGGCATCTTTAATGACCCGGTCAATACGCTTGAAAGACAAAGCCACGGCTTCCCAATTTGGATCCTTAATGATTGTGGTCAGGAAATCTAATCGTTCCTGGTAGGTGTACCAGGGCAAAGATACCGATAAAATCGCGTGGGCTGTCTGTTCGGGTATCTGATGAACCTCATCTAAATAATGTTCCAATCGCGCTATGGCCAAGTCATATGATTCATCTACGGCCATCTGATCCACCGCTAATATCTGCCCTGCCAAAGCAAATAAATCATAGGCCGGATATTGCCAAATAGCCGATTCAGCTAAAATGCGCCCAATAGCCAACGCCGCCCGGCGTAAGCCAAAAGGATCTTCCGAACCCGTCGGTTTTAACCCGTGGGCAGCTCCCTCCAAAACGGTATCCAAACGATCTAACAACACAAGAATTTGACCCATCGGAGATCTAGGAATATGATCGCCTTGAAAACCCGGGTGATATTGTTCTCCAATGGCGGTGGCCACATCGTCCGCTAATCCCTCATGACGGGCATAAATTTCCCCCATAATGCCTTGCAGTTCCGGAAATTCTTGCACGACTTGCGTTAACAAATCTGCCTTATACAACTCGATGACCGCATTAAAATGGTCTTGTTGTGTTTTATTCAAAGGCCATCGGTCCCGAGTTGCCTCAAAAAGGGCGTGTACTCTTTGAATCTTGTCCCCATACGTTCCTAATTTGGCATGGAAGATGACACGGTCCAGCTGAGGACGACGCTCATTCAAAGAATGCTGAAGATCTACTCGGTAAAAATATAAGGCATCGGAAAGACGGGCTCGGAGGACTTTTTCGTTTCCATGTCGCACCGAATCCAAATCTGTGCCAATTCCATTGCGCACTCCAACAAAATAAGGCAACAAGGTGCCCTGCTCGCTCCATACGGGAAAATACCGTTGATGGACACGCATCGACGTAACCACAATAGGCGCAGGAACTTCTAGAAAGGCCTCATCAAAATGTCCGAGAAAGGGCGTGGGCCATTCCACAAGCTCTGTCACCTCTTCCAACAGGTCTTCATCACGGTCAATATGTCCCTTGACACTTTCAGCCAAATCATTGGCTTCATTTTCGATCACTTGTTTACGGCGGTCGGCATCTAACATGACCAGGCCCCGTGCCAGAGCTTGTTCGTAGGAGGCAATACCGTGAATCGCCAGCGAACCCGGATGGTCAGTGCGGTTTCCATAGGTTTTCGGTTCTCCTATCACTCCAGCAATCGTGACGGGCACAAAAGTGTCATCAATCCATAAACTACACCATCTAACCGGGCGGATAAAACGATAGTCATCGCTGCCCCAGCGCATGCTACGCGGCAAAGGAATCCGGGAAAAGGCTTTTTCCACCGCAGGTGCCAACAACTCTTCCAATGGGCGAATAGGTTGGTCAATGTCCACACAGACATAGACCTTATCGCCCTCTGTCATCGTCTCCACCTCACCGGGGGACACACCTACACGCCGGCAAAATCCTAGCAAAGCTGGCGTGGGTATATTGTCCTTATAGGCACTCGTTAACAAAGGACCGCGAATTCTTTCCCGTAATGGATCTTGTTCCTTGCGTGCCTGGGCCATGACCACTAAACGTCTTGGCGTCGCCAACGCTTGCACATTGCGTACAACAATCCGCTGTGCTTGTAATTCTTCGACAATCAGGTTGCCAAAATTGGTGACAATATCTCGCAAATATTGGCTAGGAATTTCTTCGACGCCGACTTCCACGAAAACCTGGCGCATATCTGGAGAAATGTCGTAATCAATCATGACAAGGCTTCCTCCTTTGCTGCCTGGTTTTGGATCTGGTCTAAATATTTTTGTGCGGCGATGCGTGCCAAAGCTCGCATGCGTCCGAGATAGGCTTGCCGTTCAGTCACCGAAATGGCTCCTAGCGCATCTAACGTATTGAAAACATGGGAACATTTGATCAAATATTCGTATCCCGGCCTGACGAGCCCTTGTTCCAACAGGCGTTTAGCTTCGGACTCATATAAGTCAAACAATTGAAATAAGACCGGGGCAGAAGCATGTTCAAAACTATAGGATGCTTGTTCCCATTCCACCCGGCGAAATAAGCTATCGTAACTCACACCCGGAGCCCAATCAATTGACCAAATTTCATCCACACCAACCAAATAACTCACGATACGCTCTAATCCATACGTTAATTCAGCAGAAACCGGTCGACATTCTTGTCCACCCATTTGCTGAAAATAAGTAAATTGACTAATTTCCATCCCATCGAGCCAGACTTCCCATCCTAGGCCCCATGCTCCAAGACTGGGTGCTTCCCAATTGTCTTCGACAAAGCGAATGTCGTGTTGCCGCCGGTCTAAGCCTAAATGCTCTAAACTCCCAAGATAAAGTTCAATGACGTCATCCGGAGCCGGCTTTAGTAATACCTGAAATTGATGATGTTGGTAAACGCGATTAGGATTCTCCCCATAGCGTCCATCGACCGGACGTCTGGATGGCTGAACGTAGGCCACTCGCCAGGGATCAGGCCCTAGCGCCCGAAAAAATGTTAACGGGTTCATCGTTCCTGCCCCCATTTCAATATCATAGGGCTCAGCAATCATGCACCCGTGATCTTTCCAATAAGTTTTCAGGGCCATCACAATATCTTGTAGGGTCAACGTGGCTTATTCCTCTCTTTCTCTACCATATTCTCGACTTCACGCACGAATTGCAAAGAGCGTGGCATCTGGCCAATATGACTCTCGACATATCGGCCAAAAACAGTAAAGAGCTGCTCAGCAATGAGTCCCTTGGCATCATAATTCCCAATTTTGCTAACGTCCAGTGTCATCCACTGCTGCCATGTACGCAATGTGCCAACAGAAATTTCCATTCCATAATGATTATTCTCCCGATGAGGGGCAGGGATATGTTCATGGCAATAGAGCACATCATTCTCCCAATCCACAACAACGGTGGGAGAAACAGGACGCCTATGGCAAACCTCGCATGTATCCCATTTCGGCGCATATCCCGCCAATTTAAGCAAGTGCCAACCCGCAGTTAAGGCAATACTTAAGGATCCCGGAGTCACGCTGAGCCGTTCCCATGCCGCAATAAGCCACGGCACAACAGCGGGGTTTGCGTCACGTTCTTGAAACATTTCATCGACGAAATCTGCTAAAAACATGGCCCAGCTTAATTTATCTAAATCTTTTTGCAACCCCGGAAAACCATCCACCAAGTCCACGGCGGTTAAGGTATCTAAATTAGAACGCCCATGATAAACTTGACACACGACATAGGACAAAGGATAAATCCCCGCCAAGCGACTTTTAGGTCGTCTGGCCCCTTTTGCCACCGCGCCAATTTTTCCCGATTTGATGCCATATAGGGTTAAAAGCAGATCAGCTTCACGGTAGGGCCTAGATTTTAAGATTACCATGTGGTCTTGATATTGCGCCATATCATGACTCCACTTTGGGATAACCAAAACGAGTCAACCATGCATCCTGATCCCGCCAGTGGCCCCGGACTTTCACCCAGAGGTCTAAGTATACCTGTTTATTGTAATATTCTTCCAAATCCTTCCGGGCAAGTTGCCCAATTTGTTTCAGCATCTGCCCATGGTTGCCAATAATAATGGCTTTCTGACTGTCTCGTTCCACATAGATCGCGGCGCGAATATACATCAAATGATCGGAGCGGGGTTGTCTTTCTTCAATGGTCACGGCCACAGAATGCGGGACTTCATCACGTGTTTGTTCCAGAATCTTTTCACGGATGACTTCTGAAACATAAAAATCTTCGGTTTGATCGGTCACCATGTCTTCGGGAAAATAAGGCATCCCTTCGGGCAACAGCTGCCACAATGTATCCATGAGGGGTTGTAAGCCCGACTCTAACTGGGCAGACACAACGAAATGATGACGGTACGGTGCCAATTCCAAATAGGGATCTAACCGGCCCGTTGTGTTAGCGACAAGATCGCTCTTATTTCCAATGAGGACCGCCATTTGACCCGATTGACGAATCGTTCGTGCAATCTGCAGATCTTCATCCCGTGGAGGTTTGGAGATATCCACCACATGAGCGATAATGTCAACTTCCCGCAATGCTCGCATCACTGTAGCGACCATGCGCTCATCCAGTTTATGCTTAGGACGCAGAACACCTGGGGTATCCACAAATACGATTTGACCCTGGGCATCGTGCAAAACCCCCTGAATACGGTTGCGTGTCGTCTGGGGTTTGGGGGTGGTAATAGCGATTTTCCGACCCAACAATGCATTCAGTAAGGTCGATTTGCCTACATTGGGACGTCCCACCAGCGCAACAAATCCTGATTTATATGCCATACTTTCGCTCCTTGCTTATTCCAGAGAAGACGGATTGAGTTGAAAACTTTCGGGCAATAATTCATGTAACCAAAAATGCTTGATGTCTTGGCCATCACCATAAGAGACATACACATGCAGATCACCAAACTCGCTAAGAACTTGCCGACATCCCCCGCAGGGCATCGCCAAGCTCTTATCCCCAACGATAAAGATAGCATCAAATAGACGTGAGCCTGATGACACTGCAGACGCTACAGCCGCTCGTTCCGCACATAAACTCAAAGGATAGCTTGCGTTTTCAACATTGCAACCAATAAAGATTTGCCCGTCACGACTCAACAAGGCCGCCCCCACTGGAAAATGGGAGTAAGGTACATAGGCATGATGACGCACTGCAATCGCCTTTTCACGAAGAACGTCTGGTGATATTGTCGACACCTGACCACCGTCTCCTTTACGCCATTCAGTCATCCTCATCGTTGGTTTGCTCGGGCTTTTGCGCTTTGATAATCACGCGTGCAACGCGCCGGCCAACAACTTTGGAAACCGTAAACTCAAGATTATCCCACCGGACGATCTCTCCTTCCACAGGAGCTCGCCCCAACAAGTGCAAAATTAATCCCCCCACCGTATCAAAATCTTCATGCGGCAAGTCTACATCTAAAATATCATTTACTTCTTCCAATTGAACCATGCCTGCCACGTCAATGACTCCATCGTCTAGCTGACGTATTGGTTGATCTTCCTGGTCGTATTCATCTTGGATCTCACCGACAATTTCTTCGAGCAAATCTTCAATAGTTACAATACCGGCGGTTCCACCATATTCATCCAGTACGACAGCAATCTGGGTTCTTTGACGCCTAAAATCTGCCAGCAATTCATCCACTTTTTTGGTTTCAGGAATATATAACACAGGGCGAGCCAATTCTCCAATCGGCGTTTGGGGATCGCGTTCTTTTAAATAAGCCAAAATATCTCGGGCATAAATAACCCCTACGACATCATCAATTGTTTTTCGAAACACAGGAAGACGGGAATGGCCCCAATGTATGACCGCATCCCACGCTTCCCGCAGAGGTGCCGTGTCGGGCAACGCATTCACGTCAATTCGTGGCACCATCACTTCTCGCGCCACTGTCTCACCTAAATCAAAGATGCCCTGAATCATTTGTCTTTCGTCAGCTTCTAATAAACCTTCTTCTTCGCCTACTTCGACCATGCTCCGGATTTCCTCTTCAGTCAAAAGACGGCCTCCTTCAGCGCGAGCGCCAAACAGACGAATAATGCCCACCCCAAACCAGGTGAGCACACGCACGACCGGATAGAATATTCGGGCCGAGGCTTCAAGGAAAAAGGCAAAACGCAATGCCACACGTTCGGAATTATGTGCTGCATAGGTCTTAGGAATAATTTCTGCCACTAACAAAATGAATAACGTCATCACTACGGTGGCAATGGCAATTCCATTGCTGCCAAAATAATAGATAAATACACCGGTGGCAATTGTCGATGCCATGATATTGGTTAAATTGTTGCCGAACAACACCGTTCCTAGTAACCTATTGGGTTGTTCTACTAAGCGCTCTAGCCAACGTCCCTGTTTATGCCCTTCCTCGACGAGATTGCGGACTTTTCCCCGCGATAAGGACATCATCGCGGTTTCCGTCATCGAGTACATTGCCGAGAGGCCCACAAGAACAATTAGTACTACTATCGGGCCCCACCGTATAGCTCTCACCGGTTTTTGTCCTTCCCCTTTCGCCGTCCCGGTCAGTTTTCAATGATCTTGCGATGTCGGGTGACCATGCCAAGTACGAGGCAGCCAAATAACCATCAACAGAATTCCCACCAGTACTAGCAACAATAAAATGGTTACCCCCCGCTCATTGTTCCATCGTACCATAAATTCCTCGCCAAATGACGGCAACCGTGGCACGAAAACCCATAAACCCAACAAGGCGGCTCCGATGGCGGCTAGTAGGACGGCGCCAGCTGCAACATCCTTCGCCGTCTGGGCTAAGGGATGAATTTCTGGACTCGCCAAATCCACCACGGCTTCTACCGCTGTATTCAACATTTCGGCTACCATCACCACCATAATGGCAGCTAATACCACAATAAACTCGCGTTTAGGCAAATTCAGTATCCATCCCAAAATCATCACAAATGCGGCAGTAAAAAAATGTAAGCGTAAATTCCTTTGTGTGACGAACGCATAACGCAAGCCTGAAAACGCGTACCGAAAAGATTCTTGAAGGTTTTCAGCGCGTTTCACGACTTAGGCCGATGCCTCCTAAAATCTCTTCCGTTTTGGCCATCATTCGCTGCTCCTCGTCGGGTGTCTCATGATCCCAGCCCAGCAAATGCAAGATGCCATGCACTGTTAAGAATCCCAGTTCCCGCTCAAAACTATGCCCATATTCGAGAGCTTGTTGGCGCGTCCGGTCCAACGAAATCACAATATCTCCTAAAACAGGATCGTCAAACGCGTCCTCTCCTTCTCGTTGACTAAAGGACAAGACATCCGTCGGACGATCCACACCCCGATACGTGCGGTTCAACTCGTGAATTGTCGAATCATCCGTCAGAACAATACTGAGCTCGGCGTCCTCAAGCCCGCCTAGATTATCGAGAGCTGCGATGGCTACCCGTCGAACGGTCTCCTCCAATTCGGCGGATGAACCGGGAGGACTTTCCACCCATATGTCCATGACTATGACTCCTCTCCATTTCCTTTAAAACTTTTTCAGGATATTCAATGCGCTGGTGAAATACGCCCGTTAACACCCGCACGAATGTGCGCGCGATAATGTCCAACTCTTTCAGTGTAAGATTGGATTCGTCCAGTTGGCCATCCTCCAAACGGTCTTTAATAATTTTACGTACCACTTGTTCTATAGCTTGCGGTGTCGGCTGCTTCAAAGTCCGGCTGGTGGCTTCAGAGGCATCCGCTAGCATGACAATGGCTGTTTCTTTACTTTGCGGCCTTGGTCCATCATAACGGTAATCCTCTTCCAACACACCTTCTCCCGTATCCGCCTGTAACGCCTTATGGTAGAAAAAGCTAATCAATGTGGTCCCGTGATGTTCCCGGATAAAGTTAATAATGGCGTCGGGAATATGATATTGGCGCGCTAATTCAATCCCATCGCGAACATGGGAGGAGATGATAAGCGCCGATAAAGCTGGCGCTAATTTGTCGTGGGGATTATCCGCACCAAATTGGTTGTCCACAAAGAAATAAGGGCGCTTTGACTTACCGATATCATGGTAGTAGGCTCCCACCCGTGCCAATAGGGAATTGCCGCCTACCGCTTCCGTGGCTTGCTCCGCTAAATTTCCCACCATAATACTATGATGATAGGTACCGGGCGCTTCTACGAGCAACTTTCGTAATAAGGGCTGGTTAGGATTACTCAACTCAATCAGCTTCATCGAGGTGATGATACCAAACGGCCCTTCCAGAAATGGAATGGAGCCCATGGCCAAAATTGCCGCCAACACACCGTCTAAGAGTCCCCATAGCAACGTTTCCCATGTGGGTGTTTGGGCAATTCCCGCACCTTCCATAATGTCAAGCCCCAATAAAGTCATCAAATTGACAATCCCAACGAGCAGCCCGGCCCGGATAATGTCATAACGTTGGGATAGGCGGCTCACACCGAAAACTCCAGCGAGCCCGCCAAAGAACGATACCAGGGCCACATTGAGATCCGCCCCGGTCAATGTGGCCATTCCCAACGCCAAAACTCCAGCCATGACCATCCCAAGTCCGGAATCCACAAGAGCCGTCACCATGATTGCTGCGGTTGGCACCACCAGATAATTTAAAGCCGGCAATCCTTTCATGACATCCGCAGCGATCAAGGACGCCGTGAAAATAATGCCGGTAATGATTGTCGACGGCAGCGAATTTAACAGCGGACGTTTTAAAAACCACAGGTACCCACTCAATAAAGCCACGAGTACCAATGATACAAGTGCCGAACCAACAACAGGAGCCGGATTAAAGCCTTGGTCCAATAAGCCGAGTTCCTGTAACACTTTGATATCAGCGGGAGTCACAACCTGACCGGCTTGTAAAACTTGCTCGCCTTTTAAGATTTTGACAATGGGCACGCGCGCCATCGCGGCCTCTTTTTTGGCCTGGGTATCTTGGACATTCAAAAAGGTATTCGGAACGATGAGACTTTTTGTAAAGTCTGCCAAAAACAAACGAAGACCTGGTTGAGACTCTTCTTGGGATGCAAGCTGAGTAGAAAAGCCTTTGGCTTCTGCCAGACCGACTTGATTATTTCTAACCCCGTTGCCGTTACCCATTACAGACGACACAATAACCAGGGCATCTTGTTGAAGTTGAGAGAGGCTTGAGGGTGATAGACTCAACACTTCCCCCCAAACACTATTAGGTAATCCTACGGGAATTGCCTGAGCCACTGTTTGTTCCCGCAAGGACAAGGGAGCCGCTTGGTCGAGAGACAGAGACAAAATCAGCGAAAAATCCTTTCGAATAGTATTTTCCTGATTTTTCAAGACCTGATTATTGGTGGTGTACACATTCGGAACGGATTTAGCCGCTTGTTCTCTCGCTTTAGCCGTCGCTCCCCAATCGACCACACCATAAGGGGCCACTATCGTTCGAGGGGCTAAATCCCCAACCGACACATCAATGCGTTGCGCAAATAAAGTGGCGGTAAACACTATCGTCGTCAACAGCCAGACACTTAATGCCACAACCAGCTGTTGCCAATGTAAGGACCATGGTTCTTTTAAATCCCACTTCAGTGTGCGAACATGTGAAAGCCACTTTCCCACATTACGTTTTGTGGTCATGATTATTGGCTCCTTGCTCTCCTTCAAACCGTTGATAGGCCGCAATGATTTCCCCTACTAAGGGATGACGGACAACATCACGCTTACCCAGATGTATCGTGCGAATACCCGGAATACCCTCCAAAATCCGTTCCGCTTCATAAAGTCCTGATCGTTCACCGCGTGCCAAGTCCACCTGAGTCGCGTCTCCCGTCACGACCATTTTGGAACCATAACCAAGACGGGTTAAAAACATCTTCATTTGTTCGTACGTAGTATTTTGCGCTTCATCGAGGATGATGAAGCTCGAATTTAACGTTCTTCCGCGCATATAAGCTAGTGGCGCTACTTCAATGTGTCCCCGCTCCCGATAACGTTCAACCGCTTCTTGTCCGAGAAATTCGAAGAGCGCATCATATAGTGGCCGCAAATATGGATCTACTTTGTCTTCCAATGCTCCGGGCAAAAAGCCTAATTTTTCTCCTGCTTCTACTGCTGGGCGGGTCAAAATAATCCGCTCAACCTCATGCGTTTTTAACGCTTGAACTGCCATCGCCATAGCTAAATAAGTTTTCCCTGTACCTGCAGGACCGATCCCAAACACCAGGGTGTTTTGCCGAATCGCTTCAATATACACTTGCTGCCCAACAGTCTTCGGGCGGATTATCCGCCCTCCGGTTGTGGTATAGACAGATTCTGTCAACAAGTGCAGGAATTCATTTTGTGTGCCTTCCTGCACGGCCGTTACCGCTGCATCGACCGTATCGAGCCGGATAGGTTGGCCCGCATATGCCCACTGTGCCAGTAAATCCAAAACTTGGCGAGCTAATGCTTGGTCTTGATCTGGACCTTGGATCGCAATGACATTCCCACGGGCTGTAAGCTTCACATGCAGCGTATTTTCAATATGCTTCAAATGTTCATCTCCGCGACCAACCAGTGTCGTCACGGCATTATTGTCAGTAATAACCCACTGAGAAAGTGGCAATGGCGTCCCCCTTTTTCTGCTTAGATTACCCAATGTCCATCAATTGGTCACGGGCACTGCAATATTTTGATTCACGACCCAAATCAATTGTACCGACACGCTATGATTTGACCAATGAATAATCCGACGTTCCCGAACCTTGGTTCCCCCATGCACCATGTTGTGCATACGACGTGATACGCGATCGATGGCTCGCGATAAAGCTTGTTTTCTCGATAACATAACACGTCGCCTTTGTAATTCATTATATACGATTTTGACTGTCTCTACTGGCAAGTTGACATCTTGCCAGCGCCATGGCTCCACAAATTTGTGGGTTTTGTAGGAACGAAAGGGAATGCTTCCATATCCCTGTAAGAGCACAGGAGCATTGTCGCCAATTTGGATAAAAGTTTGTGTAAAAGTATGTCCTGAGGGAACCCATTCATCAAACTGGTATGGCTGGACCACCGTCGCTTTATAACGCACATCGGCATATACTTCTCCCTGCGCAGGAGTTTGCACCGCATCCGTAAGAGGTTTGGTAGCCCCTTCAGGTTGTAATGGCACCGGAGCACTAACCGCTCCCGAAATGAGGGTTTGGCCTTTTTTGACCACTTCGCCAGGACTGACTTCAGGATCGCCCATATAAACCAAAACACTGGTCACGGTCCCACTATGTTTGGCAATCATTTTATGCGGGAGTTTGTTTGAGGGTTTGGTGATTAAGGGTACAACTTGTACCGTCAACAATACACCGTGCAGAGACAATCCAATAAAGGCATACTGCGGTAAAATCCGTTGCATAATTAGGCGAGACTTACTCAAATTAATCGCCCGACGGGGCGTGCCGACATGAATACCTGCCGCCTTTGCCGCCGCGATCAACTGAATTTTGGCTGTTGGCGTGAGGTTGGTGGCCGGTACGTTAATAATCCAAATCCGGCTAGTTATTACAACAATTAAAGCCACGGCGGTTAAGGCGCCCACTCCAAGAAACGGGCGCGCAATAAATTGCCGCCATTTAAAAGGCAGCCCCCCACGCCGACCAAAATGAAGGTGATAATGTTTGCCCCGAAGGATCTGGCGCAATATGGGTAAACAGCTCAGTGGTGCAATGAAGCGGTAGCCTTTAGACGTGTTCTTAACAGCCCACAAGCGTTGTCCCGACAAGGCCAATTGGCTGATGATTTCTTCAGGATACCGCCCCACAAGAGTCACTTCAACCCACCCGAAGAATAACCGGTATAAGAAGTCGATCACCGTTGCCCCTCCTGAAAGACCAAAGAGTGAACTTGACCCGTAACCAGAATTTCGCCCCGGTCAATCCATCCAATGACCAAGTCTTTTCCTCGCACGACGAGATAGCCTTCTGCCAAGCGCAAGACAATATGTTCTGGCCCATATTTTTGAAGACCCCGATGATTCTCCACGCGGAACTGGAGGTGTCCTACCACTTCAATACGAGGAACATTCACCAACACTTCAGGTGGGATTTCTAGCCATTGTGCCACCCGAGTGAGATTCTTTCCTCTTTTCATTCGGATTCCTCCCCCGTCCATCCTCTGGTTCATGGTATGCTTGGCTTTCATAGGCCATGATGAAAGAAATGTTCGGAACGAGCAGGAATCTTTGATAAAACCGCGTATAACTCAAATAAAGCGCATAATTACGAGCATGAAAATGCATGAAAAATTAGCCTATTTGTCAATGTCAATTGCCAGATAGCACGAATTGAGTGGGAAAATGAAAGAGGCACTGCAGTATATACCCCTAAGGCCCGACGAATTGTCTTCGTCATGGACAGTCATACACGTTTTAAAAATCACCACGACCCGGTCTTGCTGGATGCAGTGTCGGTTCTGTGATTTTAGCCATTTTGTCCCCTTGGTGGGAACTCATCCGGTCAAACCCTTAGCCTTGTTAAATCTTGTGCAAACAGACCCGCGATTAGATCGCCCCTATGATCTCATCAAAATTCGGGGAGGCTTAAGCTTTTTTGAGCCGTGGAGTTACTTCCGCACGGCCATTCGCCACATTCATACGCGTAATCCAGCACCCATCCAGGCTTTTTCCGCGGTAGAACTGATGCATTTTCACCGTGTAGAAAAAAAGCCGTTTCAAGAACTGCTGGAAGAACTACGATGGGCCGGGGCATCGAGCTTGGGCCCGGGGGGGAGTGAGTTACTCTTCGATGAGTGGCGCCAAGATGTGGCACCACTCCGTCTTAGCGCAAAAGAGTGGCTTCGCATTCACCAACTCGCCGAAACCTGTGGTCTCCAATCCCGCGCGAGTATTATGGTATTTCCCGGCATAACAGGTCGGCATATTCACGCTCATCTTGCGATTCTCAAAGAACTTCGGGGATTATCGGTCATAGAGATCAAACCATTTCGCCCAGCACCTCTTTACACCGTGGACTCTCCCCATGCCCTAGATCTTTTAGCCGTAATACAACTGATTCGCCAACAATTGCCGCATGTACTGCTTGAAATCAATATTGACCATGTTTCTCATGACATGCGCGATCTACTGCGAGGGCACGGGGTATCGCGCGCATTAGTGACGCAGGAGGAAATGGACGCATGACGAACGATATTCTGTGGGTTCCTTGGTTACAAGTTCCCCGCTTGCAATATCCAGCCTACGAAACCCGTATGGTTCAACTCTTTCTCAAAGGCCATCTGCAACGGGCGCATGTCCTTTGGAGTTCAAAAACCTACGAACCGCTCCCGTCCTTTTCCCTTTTGCATCCCAAGACGGGAATGTTATGGCATGTTCGTTACGATCTGATGACGAATACCGAGCCCATTTTGGAGTTTAATGGACCTATAGAAATGGCGATAACCCTTGATCATATTCCCTTCGATCTTCTCAAAACGTTATCCGAAACCTCACGGCTAACCCGCATCATTCTCTATAGGCCCCAGCGACAGGATTTGCTCCATGTTATCCGAAGCATCGAACAAGTTTTGAGTGTGCTCTCTGGGATTCCATTATGGTTAGACCAAGTCACCGCAGGATGGGAAGCGCTAGCCTATTTACTGGCGGTGTTTCCAGAACTCCAGCCCTTTAATGTTCAAGACCAGGAGTTAGATCAGCTCTTAATCATCGCTCAAAAATTAAACCGCCGTGTGTTTTTGTCTGACTTCAGTGGTCGGGCACCGATTTTGGTTCCCTATCTCCCTGCCTTTCCCACCGATAACGAATCTCTTTGGAATATGGACAAGCTTCCCATATATCCCGGATATCTGTAATACACTAGGGCGGATAATCTCTCTTCTGCATCCTAAGTGTTCCATGGCTCTACACCTCGCGGAAAAGCGTTGGGTGGAGCTGTAACATGAAATGCTGAACCAAAACGATCCGCCCGCGCATTAAACCACAGACCTTGACTAGGACCATCTAAAATAATGACCCAGGAAGAACTCAAGACGGATGTGACCGTCGTCTGTAAAGGTTGCGGCCATTTCACCAAACCTTTGTCAGAAAACGTTACGCCGGTGATGGGAATGAGTCCCTTAAGAGTAAGTCCATACACCGGATGAGAGGGGATCACTTCAATCACAGCGTCTTGGACGGAAGAAAAAACATGGAGGTGAGGGTATCCCAAATGGGTCAATGGTAAAATAACCACGCCAAATTTGCGCAATCCTTCCGTAATAGGCAAGTACATATCCGTAGAACCGACAGCTATCGATCCTTGGGGAACATGAGGCACAGTCCATTGCTGAATTATTCCTCGGGAATACCCCCATAAGATCACCTGGGCTTTATTCGGCCACACGCGAAGAATTACCATCTGATCCCGATGGGCGGGGTATAACGTAGTGATGGCCAAGGGTCCACGCAATTCGTGAACAAAATGTCCGTGACGCAGGCAATATAAATCAACATGCTGACCGTCTATTCTTTCCACAATAGCCCACAAACGACCCGAAATGTAATCGACGGACAAGATTGTGCTATGGGATGGAGCCTTCCAAATGAGGTGGGCATGACCCCGCGGAGTCAACTGGTATAAAGACGATCCCGTCGTGACCCACAGGAAGCGACCGTGGCTGGCCATAATTTGTGATTGTGCCACCAAACCTAAGGATCCCAAATTGAGAAGATGACCTTGAGGCTGTCCCTGGGCCGTGTACCGCCCCACCAAGAGTTTTTCAGTTCCGGCAGCTGAAGTGCGGGCAAAAGCGATAGCCATATCAGGGGGAGAACTATTCGCGCCACAACCACTAATTCCGAGTCCCATAAAAATAACAAAAACAGCGACCCACTTTCTCCACCACAAGCACGGGCGAGAAAATGGGCGCTGGTTATGCATAGCCCTCTTAACGGCTCAAACGGGCTTTCACGAGTTCCGCTACGTGTCGGCCCTCAGCCCGACCCCGAACCTGAGGATTGACGATCGCCATAACTTTGCCCATATCTTTCGGCGAGGTCGCTCCAGAGGCCGTGATTGCAGCGTCAATGATCTGCGCTAATTCGTCTTCGGATAAAGGTGCTGGCAGGTATGACGAGAGAATCTCAATTTCTTTGAGATTTTTCTCCACCAAATCTTGCCTTCCGGCTTTTTCAAATTCGCTATTGGCATCTTTGCGTTCTTTAATTTCTTTGACGATCACCTGAAGAATTCCTTCGTCATCCAAGGTCGTTCGCTCAGATCGCGTTTCTTGTGCGAGGATGCCGGCTTTTATCGCCCGGATCACCGACAAGCGGGCTTGGTCTTTAGCCCGCATCGCCGATTTAAGGTCCTCATTCAATTGTTCTCGGAGAGACAAGGGAGAACCCCCTTAGAAACCATATTTATTATTTCGCACGCTTCTTCCGTGCGGCCTCGGATTTCTTTTTCCGGCGCACACTCGGCTTTTCATAATGTTCGTGCCTGCGAGCTTCCGCAAGGACTCCCGCCTTTTGGATTTGTCTCTTAAAACGCCGCAGCGCGCTATCCAAGCTTTCGTTTTTACCGACTTTAACCTCTGACATAGTTCTCCCTCCCCTCCACCCGAACGGGTCGGGGTACGCTTCTCTTTATTATATGTGTCGGGGGAAAAGTGTGTCAAATTTCCTATGTCAAACGTTAAAGATTACCATGGCCGATATAGATGCCCGTATTTGGATAAACATTCTTTGCACAAGGTGCTTTCCAAAAAACCGGTGGACATAGAGGTCGCCTCTCGTTTGACCACCGGTTTATGACAGATATCACAAAACTTTAGTTCTACGACTTTGCCCATCGTCTCGACCTCCTGCCCATAGGATGGCCGAAACATTGCCGTTAAAACCCTAGAAATCGTCACCAAATTTGCGCACTAGCACCCCAGTTTTCAAATCTCACAGTGTAAACTAACGCGTTAGGTTTGACCCTGAGCAAAGTAATGGGAGGACATCCACGCCCTCAATAACGCCGCAGCAAAAACGCCGGCGTTTTCAGCCCGGTATACATAAGGGCCTAATGATACGGCGTCAAATCCGTTGTTGATTAATCCGTCCCGCTCTTGTGGTGTTAACCCTCCTTCGGGACCTACAACGAGAAGACAAGCGGATAAAGGTGACATCGAGTGCTCCATCAGCCAATCCCACAGATTTTTCCCTTGGACGTCTAATACCAGTTTGTGCGCGACATTTAAATCCCTCATCTCCGCCAGCGTCGTCAACGGAAAAATTTCCGGAACACGGCTCCGGTGCGCTTGTTCAGTGGCCTCTTTGGCCACTTTATGCCACCGGTTCCACTTGCTGGGCGAAATTTCGCGTACAATTGTGCGTTCTGTCAGGAGCGGATAGAACCCCGCAATACCGGCCTCAGTGCCTTTTTCGATGATATCGCTAAATAAATCTTTTTTAATCATGGATTGCGCCAAGTAAAGTGAAACATCCTCAGAAACTTCACGGGCACTGAAGCATTCGAGCACCTGACTATCTTGAGTCATTGCACACTCAAAAATCGCTTGCCCGCTTACCAAGGCTTCGATTTTCTCCCCAGGACGAACCCGCATGACATGAACAAGATAGTGACTTTGTTCTGCTGTTAAAACGATTCTGTTGTCGGGGGCTATTTGCTCACTTGTCACCACAATGCGTATCATGGGGTCGCCACCATCATCGCCCAGCCGTCTCGTTCTACCATCTTGGTAATGTGTCCGCCATAAGATTCCACGACGCGGATAATCTCTTCCCGTCTTTCCCACAAAATACCCGATAATATCGCTTGACTTCCTGGATGCAAATGTTGAATTAATGAAGGCCATTCGGGAATGATAATATCTGCAATTAAATTGCATAAGGCCAAATCAAAAACCTGATCGTGAGGAACGTCCTTCAAGGTCCCTAAAAGTGTGTGGATTTTCAAATGATTGAGGGCAATATTCGACTCCAAGGCCCGAAAAGCCACCGGATCGGGTTCCACAGCCCAAATTTCATGCGCGTGCATTTTTCCGGCTATTATGGCGAGAATACCAGATCCCGCTCCTAAGTCTAAAACCCGCAAGCGGTTAGGATCTATTTCTATGATTTCGTTTAAGCACATCAGTGTTGTTGGATGTGTCCCTGTACCAAAAGCCATTGCCGGATCCAAAATAATCCGGTGATCATCATCAATTCCATCCACATCCTGCCATGCAGGGACTACGACATAGTTATCCTTCAAATAAATCGGGTGGTAGTATTGTTTCCAGTTGTTAGCCCAGTCTTCTGTACGGATCCGCTCAAGTGTCATGTCCCAACCGTGTTGTTTAGCCAAATGTTCCAATTCCACGCGAATATTGTCAAATCCCGGTTCATCAGGAAAATATCCACGAACAAACGGCCTCCCTGGAATTAAAGGAATATCCGTAAAAGGAGCTTGTGCGGGCTTTCCATCTTCCCATTCAATCCCACTGAGGCCAAAATCTAATAACAGTTGGGCTGCCCATTCCACATCATCCGCGGACACAAAACATGTTACCGCCATATAGTCAGGAGATACCGATGAATTACCGACCCAGGGCATCTTTTACCTTCTTGAATATGCTCTTGTCTTCATGCGCAACATCTTCTTTGCGCATTTCAGCCCACATATGCAATAATTCCCGTTCTTTATGCGTTAAAGACGTCGGTACCATCACTTTAACTTTGACATTCAACGAACCGCGAATATTGGCATTTCCCAGTCTTGGCAATCCTTGCCGCGACAGCTTAAAGACCGTTCCCGTTTGGGTCCCTCCCGGAATGTGCAAAGTTTCTTCGCCGTCCAACGTTTTAATTTTCACATCCGCGCCTAACGCCGCTTGCGCAAAAGTAATCGGTTCTTCGACCCAAATGTCATCGCCATCACGGGTAAATCGTTCATGTTCTTTCACGTGGACAAACACAATTAAATCTCCCGGCGGTCCTCCATGCTGTCCAGCTCCCCCTTCACCAGCCACGCGTAGGCGCGTGCCCTCGTCTACGCCTGCGGGAATAGTAACACTTAAACTTTTTTCGGCACGGACTTGACCGCGACCGTGACATTCTTTACACGGCACCGGAATAATCCGTCCACTGCCATGACATTTTGGACAAGTTTCCACCTGGCGAATCCGTCCTAAGAAACTTTCTCGGATCCGTTCGACTTGCCCATTACCATGACAAGTGGGGCACATTTCGAGGCGTGTCCCCGGTTCCGCCTGGTTACCGTGACATCTCGGGCAGATTTCATCCCGTTTCACCCGAATAGTTTGCATGCTCCCGGTGAGCACTTCCTCTAGTGTTAAGGTTAAATCGTACCGTAAATCGGGGCCTTTAATAGGCCCACTACGACGTCCTTGTGAGGAACCATTGCCAAAGAAAATATCAAAAATGTCACCAAATCCACCAAAGCCGAAATCTTGGCCAAAGGGATTGCCCATTTGCGGGCCATCGGCGCCAAATTGATCATATCGTGCGCGTTTTTCGGGGTCCTGTAACACTTGATACGCTTCATTGATTTCTTTAAATCGCTCTTCCGCCGTCTTATCTCCGGGATTGGCATCGGGGTGATACTTGGCGGCCAGGCGTCGAAAAGCACGCTTGATTTCGTCAGGACTCGCATTGCGGCTAACACCCAACACTTCATAATAATCGCGCTTTGCCATTCGCTAAATTCCCTCCTCTTCTCTGCCTCAATGCCAGTCACAAGACTTCATGATGCCGATTCCGTTTCCGATTTTTGGGGTTCTGATGTGCCCTGCCCCGTGGATACCTTCACCAAGCTGGCACGCAAGACACGGTCTTTCCATTGAAATCCCTTTAATAATTCCTCAATAATGGTTCCTTCTGGCTCATCACTGTCGACCCGTTGGACCGCTTCATGCAGCCTCGGATCGAAGATGGTCCCCACTGTCGGAATCGGGGTCACCCCAAATTTGGTTAAGACATCGTTAAAGCCTTTCAGAGTCATTTCGACTCCCATGCGCCACGCTTTGGCTTCATCGGTGTCCGGCATATATTTCAACGCCCTCTCTAAATTGTCATACACGGGCAGAAAATCTCCCAAAATCGCGCCAGTTACATAACCGCGGAGCTCTTCACGTTCCCGGTCTACGCGACGCCTATAGTTATCAAAATCTGCTTGAAGGCGCACAAGCTGGTCATAACGGTCCTGCGCTACCTGTTCCCAATTGGTTTCATTGTCATTAGCAGCGGCTTCTTGGCCTTCGGCCTCACCTTGCGCATCCACCTGCTCTTGACCTTCGTCAACTAGCGATTCGGTGCCTTGTTGCTCTTCATCATATGGTTCCGCATCTGTATGCGCTTTCTTGTCGCGCTCGTCCGCCATTAAAAAATCCTCCCTATTTCACGAAGCTCGTGTTGAGATTTCGATCTCATCTTATCTTAGCATTCCTTATTTTTAATACGGCTGGGGCTTTTCATTACGCCCATTTCAGAGCCTGAGACAGTTCGTCCGAAACCACTTCCAAAACTGTCATCACATAAGCATATTGCATCCGTCTAGGACCGACAACCATGACACGCCCCACCACGGTCTGCCCTACACGGTAGGACGCGGTAACCACACTGCAATCCTGAATGTCTTCAATGGACGTTTCTGAGCCAATCAATGCCATAACCCCGTCGGCAGGGTGCGAATGGACAATTTGTTCGACAGCTTTATCTTGCTCCAAAAACCCTAAGACTCTGCGTACTTTGTTAATATCATTAAACTCCGGATAATTGAGGATGGTTAAGGGACCCGCTACCGTCATCCGTTCTTCGTCAGAGCCCTCGGTCAAAAACCACCCCAGTACGGTTTGCCATAATGCAGCATGTTCAAAAAGGCTCGTGGATAACGGATCTAATATATAATTTTGTAAATCGCGCATCGAAACCCCCGCGAATTGACGCGAGAAATCTTGCGCGAGGGCATTTAACTGGGACAAACTCAATTCTTTGGGAATCGATACCGTCTTATTTTGTGTAAATCCATCAGCTGTGCGAATAATTAATAGGGCACTATCTTCTCCCACGCCCACAAAATGCAGTGCGGAAAAAATTCCTTGTTCCCATGAGGGAGCGAGGACAATAGAAGGATAGCCCGTAATATCACTAACTAACTTGGCTGTTTGGTGAATAAACCACTCCAGCTCTCGCACGCGTGACTGGTACGTGGACCGGATGCGCTCCAGCAACTCATGGCCAATTGGCGCTTTGGACATTAATTCATCGACATAAAAACGGTAGCCCTTATCCGAGGGTACTCGGCCCGCTGATGTATGCGGCTGTTCCAGAAAACCCCATTCTTCCAAATCTGCCATTTCATTGCGAATCGTCGCAGGACTAATGCCCAAATTATATTTTTTTGCTAAAGTGCGAGAACCCACAGGCTCTGCGGAATTAATGTAGTCTTCCGTCAAAGCTTGCAAAATGGTTCGTTTCCGTGTATCCACCCCAGTCACCTCCTGCCCGTGTTAGCACTCTCGTATGCCGAGTGCTAATATACCCTATTAGGTAAAATAGCCTGGGATTCACATCACTGTCAAGCATATTGACCCGTCCCCACAAATTCCCGAAACACATAGTTAGCCATATCACGCCCGCGTGCACTCAGGCGGATCCGGTCTTTTTCCCGTTCAATAAGACCTTGGTTATGAAGGCGACGAAATATAGAACCTAAAAGTCCTTCGGGATTCACCCCGAATCTGCGATAGAACCGGCTACGCGAAAATCCGGCCTCTTCTCGCAGGCCTAACCATACATATTCTCGCATTTCCTCATCGCGATCCAACCATTCCTCTCCCGCCTTGACGTTTTCCCCAGCCTCTATCGCTTCCATATATCGTCTGATGCCGCGAATATTCCACCATCGGCGTCCGTGCCAATATCCATGGGCACCAGCACCTAACGCCAAATAAGGATTCATAGTCCAATATAAGCGGTTATGCCGCGAATGTTTTCCCGGAAGACAATAGTTCGATATTTCATAAGCTACAAATCCTGCCTGGAGTAATGTCATGCGCCCCATATCGGCCATATCGGCAGTCCGATCAGTAGGAGGTAAGGACAAGATACCCCTTTTTAACTGCGTGGCAAGAGGTGTGCCTTCCTCAATTTGTAATTGATATAAGGACAAGTGATCCGGTTTTAGCGCCAATACTGCTTCCAGAGATTCTTGCCATTCGGCTAAAGTCTGTTGCGGCAACCCATAAATTAAATCACAATTCACATTCTCAAACCCCGCCTCACGCGCAGCTTCCATAGCGCGCGCAGCGTCTTCCACGGTATGAATCCGGTTCAGCTGTTGCAGATGATGATTTTGCCATGCCTGCACACCGAGTGACAGGCGATTGACGCCCGCCTCACGATACTGGCGTAATCGTTTGACATTAATAGTTCCGGGATTCGCCTCCATGGTGATCTCTACAGATTGCCAGTTATGGGAAAACCGCGTGCCTATGGCCTCAAGAAGGCTAGCAATCAATGCTGGTTCTAACAACGATGGGGTGCCTCCACCTAAAAAGATGGAGACGAGATTTCCGGCAGGTATTTCCAATTGCTGATTCCACTCTTTTATTAACGCACTGACATAGCGCCGGTAATCGTCTTCACCCATTCCCGTAATGGTATTAAAGTCGCAATACGTACAACGTGCCTGACAAAACGGAATGTGAATATATAATCCCCAATCAGATAAGGCCGGATCCATCATTTATTATCGTCCACTCGTAAAATGGCCATAAATGCTTCCTGAGGAATCTCCACATTTCCCACTGCCTTCATTCGTTTTTTCCCTTCTTTTTGTTTCTCAAGGAGTTTCCGTTTCCGGGTAATGTCACCGCCGTAACATTTAGCTAACACGTCTTTACGCATCGCTTTAACCGTTTCCCGGGCAATAACCCGTCCGCCAATTGCCGCTTGCAACGGCACCTCAAACAACTGACGCGGAATCAGATCGCGGAGTTTTTCCACCAGTGTTCGTCCCCGGTAATAAGCCTTGTCCCGGTGTACAATCATGGAAAAGGCATCCACAACTTCCCCATTGATGAGAATGTCAAGACGCACCAAATCCGATGGAGCAAAGCCGCTCCACTGGTAATCGAAAGAAGCATACCCTCGGGTCCGAGATTTCAACTGATCAAAGAAATCGAACATGATTTCTCCTAAAGGCAGCGAGTAGGACAACATGGCTCTTTGGCTATCAATATAGGAAAGATCTTTATAAATACCACGGCGTTCCTGAGCCAATTCCATAACCGCACCAATATATTCACTGGGTGTAATAATACTGGCACTCACCATCGGCTCCCGGATTTCCTCAATATCTCCAGCCGGCGGCATGAGTGCTGGATTATCGACTCGAATTTCTTCTCCCGTAACAAGCCTCACTTGATACACCACGTTGGGAGCGGTGGTAATCAGGGATAAATTGTACTCACGTTCCAACCGTTCTTGAATGACGTCTAAGTGTAACAGGCCAAGAAATCCTGCCCGAAAGCCAAAGCCGAGGGCGGCCGAGGTTTCTGGTTCAAATGTTAACGAGGCATCATTGAGTTGCAGTTTTTCCAAAGCTTCTCTAAGCCGCCCATAATCACTGGTGTCAACGGGATATAAGCCTGAAAACACCATCGGCTGTGCCGGACGATATCCGGGCAGCGCCTCTTTGGCTGGATTGTCAGCAAGTGTGACGGTATCCCCAACTCGAGTATCTTGAACCGTTTTGATTGATGCGGCGAAAAATCCAACCTCTCCTGTCGACAAGGACGAAACGCTTGTGGGATGAGGACGAAACACTCCAATTTCCGTCACTTCAAAGGAGGCGCCGGTTGCCATAAATTGAATCTTATCTCCAACATGCAGCGCCCCATCAACAACCCGAATATACACCAAGACGCCTTTATAACTATCAAAGCGTGAGTCAAAAATTAGAGCTCTTAATGGCGCATGCTGATTGCCTTGCGGAGGCGGAATGCGGGAGACGATAGCCGCCAGCGTCTCATCAATACCGATGCCTTGTTTGGCCGAAACCAAGATGGCTTCGGTTCCGTCTAAACCGATTTCGATTAATTCTTCTTGGACGCGCTCGGGATTGGCGTTAGGCAAATCAATTTTATTAATAATAGGAATAACGGTCAGATCATGTTCTAAGGCCAAATACAAATTAGCCAATGTTTGGGCCTCAACGCCTTGTGCCGCGTCAATTACTAATAAAGCACCTTCACATGCTTGCAATGCGCGCGACACTTCATAGGTAAAATCAACATGGCCCGGGGTATCAATTAAATTGAGTTCGTAACGTTGCCCTTGATTTTCATATTCCAAACGCACCGCTTGCGCTTTGATGGTAATCCCGCGCTCGCGTTCTAGATCCATTGAATCCAACACTTGTGGAGCCATCTCACGCGCCGTTAACGTTCCCGTTCGTTCAATGAGACGGTCCGCCAAAGTACTTTTGCCATGATCAATATGGGCGATAATTGAGAAGTTCCGAATTTCCGATTGGTTCACGTTTGCCCTCCAGCATCCCAATTCCTATCCTATCTATTTTACTGGTTTGCTATGTCAATGAAAAGAAAGAGAAGGCCGATGGTTCCTGTCATCTGTCACGGGGAACCACCGGCCAGGTTTTTGTGTTGTTTGTCTGTGTTGTTTGTCTAATGAATTAGGCTACAGGCAAGAATTTCACACTTTGTGGTTCCATCTGCCCATTATGATATCCATCATTACGTTCAGGGGGAGCCTTCATTAACCTGACACTAAAGGTGCCATTGTCGTCACTGTCAAAGTCCCCTAAATTCACCCAATGCGCGCTTGGTGTCTCCCGGACGCTGACATAGGTATTGTGATTCGCATGAAAGACATCATATTGAGCAGTCCCATTACCGGGCGGCACTAAAACTTCCACATCATATTTTGAAGCCGCTCCAATTTCCGGATTTAAAAATGATTGGTCATAACGCCTGGCTAATCCGCGGACGCGAACAGCATCGGTAAGAAAAAATGATCCGACAATTACCACAAGTCCGCCTGCTACCCATAAAACCTTAGCGGCTTTCGTCATAAATTACCCTCCTTTATTTAGTATTAGTTCATTATAATTGTCTGGATTCAAATTTCGGCAATCACTCATTTGAACCAACCCTGTCACCCGTTCAAGATTAAATCCATTGAACTGCATACGAAAAATATTATCCGCAAAATTTAACTGTTGCAAAACTCAGCCGTCTCATCGTATAATGCAGATGCAAATAATTTGCATTTAAAGAAGGGATGGCCCATGATTAATCTCTGGAACCCTCATGCTATTGGGCTCAGCATCGGCTTGATTCTGTTAACGGCAGTGCTATTAGGCATGGTTCATGGAATTACACCCGATGAACATACCTGGCCTATTACGTTTAGTTATGCCATTGGCAGTTATAGCAGCCGTGGAGGAATGAAAGCAGGATTTTTGTTTTCCCTCGCCTTCACGTTTCAGCGCGCCATCGCTTCCGAGTTGGCATTTCTCGCTCTCGCCCGGTTTCTTTTTCATGGTTCCTGGGAGTATATCGTATACAGCATTGTGGGAATCGTTATGGTCGGATCAGGAGCTTATATTTTAAAATGGAATCGTCATTTTCATTTCTTCCACTTTGCCGATCATTTGCCGAGTCCTGATTCCCAAGATCCGCGACCCATTCCCATG
This sequence comes from Sulfobacillus thermosulfidooxidans, assembly GCF_001280565.1. Classification (NCBI taxonomy): domain Bacteria; kingdom Bacillati; phylum Bacillota; class Clostridia; order Eubacteriales; family Clostridiales Family XVII. Incertae Sedis; genus Sulfobacillus; species Sulfobacillus thermosulfidooxidans. The sequence continues at coordinate 364,397 of NZ_LGRO01000002.1, forward strand.
TACATGCCTTTGGTCCATGGTTTTATTGCGGGATGGGGGACTGGCGCTTTTGCCCTCATCGTCTACACCGTGCTCGCCCCGGCTATGCATCACTGGTATTTGGCGTTTTTACCCGGTTTATTCTTCGGGTTAGGCACGATGCTTATGCAAATTCTTTTAGGATCGATGGTCGGTTTATGGATGGAAAAGCGTCACTTAAGTGAAGAAGATAAAAGCTATGTTGCCCGGAAAGTGAGTGGCCGTACTCTATTATATGGAGGATTGGCCTTTATTGCCGCGGGATTTTTGGGGATCGCATTTCCGGTTATTGGCAGTTGGCAAATCACAACAGGAATTAAAGTGCATAATCTCGATCATTTGGGCATTGGCTTCGTTCTGGCCGTAATCGTCTTATTCTCAGTGGCCTGGATTTCCTTCATTAAAAGCCTTCACGAAATCAACAAGTCGAAACTCCCGCCCTCCCGGGAAGTTGGATAATCCAGCCTCCCGGATAGTGACAACCTCTTGTTTAGGGATCGATAACATTTCGTGGGGAGTTTCAATTTTGCACTATTTATCAGTGCTTAGGTAGCATTCGACCGTTTTTCGGCCTTTGGCTGTACACTCATGGCAAACATGAGATTCATAATCCCCATGAGCAAATTAAGTTCCATATCATGCGGTTCTTTGAAACCCAGCGTCAAAAAGAATACCGTATTTAAAATAAATAAAATAAATGGGGATATGCGCCCTCCACGGGCCAATACTAATAGCCCACCTCCAAAGATTTCTAGCACCCCGACAGCATAACCAAAAATCACGACATGGGGAAAAATGTACGTGCGAATGATCGGCGCCAAGGGCGTCGTCGGCAACGCTTGTGTGACGCGCGGAATCAACCACACACTAGTTGGGGTATACATTTTAAAAATACCCCGCCAAAGAAAATATAAGCCGTCAACAATGCGTAAGACTGTTATCCAGCGCATGTCAATAATCTGATAGCGATTCATGCCCATGCCTCCTCGACATCCCTTGACTGCATCTTATCGCACTGTACGATCTATAGAGCACTTTTGCATAAAAATAGGCCAAACAGACTACGCACTTAGCGACTTTCGGCCCAAGACAGCTTTTACCCCGGCCGCCATACTAGGGCTATGTCTAACCAAAGGAGTGGATAGGTGTGATACGGGTGAATCCCGAATTGACCGATGAGCAACTTTTACGGCTCTTTGATAAGGGAACCCTGGGACAATGGACACCAGATGCCATCGATTGGGGGGATATGGAACGTATTTCACCAGAACAGCGGCATGCCATTGCGCAAATCTTAACGCCTGTCTACCTTGGCGAACAAACGGCAATGTTTGGAGTGAGCGCCGTTCTCCCGGACATGTTAGGCCATGGGCATCATGAAGAAGCCCTATATCTAAGCAGTATGGGCTTAGATGAGGCTCGGCATTTCCGCAATTTACACAAGCTCTACCGCATATTCCAAGAAGAACCCGCATCGCGTCATCGCATTCCGGAAATGTTTCGGTATCACGCGCGTTTGCTCAGTCACAAAGATTCCACTGAATGGATTTGGGGAATTTTAATCAGCGACCTGTTCGCCAAGCATTTTTATGGCGGGCTCTATTCACGTTTCCCCGATACGTTAGTGGGCCGGTTAGCACGCCGCACCTTGCGGGATGAAGCCCGTCATCAAGCATTTTCGGAGCGTTATTTGGAAAAACGACTCCCCACCATGGATGAGGATAAGAAAGGGCAGTTGTTTATTCTGCGCGATGATTTGTTTCGAATCATGGAGGCCATTGGTGAACGCCTCAAAGATCCCATGCTAACCTTGGCTTGGGAACCGTCAACGTTCTTAGAAGAACTGTTCGAAGACACCGAGCGTTGGGTTAACCGTCTTTACATAGCTCAACCGTCGTAAAGCCCTGTTCCCGCCGCATATATGCGGTGGGAATTTTTCCTCTATAATCCCCTTTCAAGAATCAGACAGTGTCTGGGCATCTGCGCCGCTTTGCGGATTTCATATAGTTCAACATTAAGGCAGAATTGGGCCAAATACTAATCCCACTCAACAAGGTCAAGAATGTCCCAGTTAGCGGATGAAAAAACTCCATATGGTAAAAATTCCCATAGAACGAGACCGTGCCTTTATAAAGTCAGTCAGATACGTGAAGTCGAGTCCGAACTCGTTAGAGAGATGCCATTTCCACCGTATTAACCATCCTTCTGGGACCGGTAAGCCAAAAGTGTTCCATCCATTCCAATGCTGCAGTGACATCGTGATGTCGCAATGCCTGCGCCGGCTTCCCATAACAACGCGGCCAAGAATGAGAAGATGCTCCTTGCACGCATATACTCACAAGCACTAAGCACTCTATTCGTTGGGCAGAGTGATATATCGAAAAAAGGATTGAGCGATGTTAAAGTGAGATAGCAGTCGAGTACAAAAAACCGGGATCAGAAGATTTAGCGGAATCGTAGAGCATATGGACATCCCAGCCCATAAGTCGTCGGGCAATGGCTATAGCGCCAACATCATAATTGTTATCGAACATTTAGCAAATTTTCGGGATGGACTCCATATGCGATAATGCCCGATGATGCGATATGAAGTGGACCATGGTGTGCATCATGATGAGGAGGGAAGTAGAGTACATGTCTCGTCCTAAGGCCATCTTGTTTGATTTGGATAATACCTTATATGATTTTACCGCGACTTGGACTCAAGCCACCTATCCCCTGGTCCATGACCTCTTACAGACTCACGGCAAACAGGATATTCCGTTGCCCGAATTATGGGGAATTTTTGAACGCATCAACCGCGTGATTTTCTCCCATGTCGATCATGGCCATCTTCCCGGCCGTTTAGGCCGGCAATTACGGTGGGAACTCCTGGGCGCCGTGCTTAATATTCCCCTTGATGCTGATGAGATGAACTTGCGTCACCTTGACGCCATGATGTTTTGCGTCCCCTTTGAAGATACCTTTTCAGTCATATCCACCTTGGCCCAGTCCTATCCGCTCGGCATTGTTACCAATGGGCCCGAGGATCTGTTAAACCGGCGGCTTAAAGCCATAGGCCTCGACTTGTATTTTCCCGACCAGTGCCGCATTTCCGCCGAGCGTGCCGGATTCTTCAAACCGCATCCCGCCATATTTCAAACGGCCTTAAGCACGTTAGCGGTAGCACCTCAAGACGCCTTATATATTGGGGATTATTGGGAATACGACGTGTTAGGGGCGTACAATGCGCACATTCCTTGTCTATGGTTTAATCCCTACCACCGTCCTTGTCCCGCCCCAGGCATAATATTACAAGAAATTTATACGCTCTCCGATCTCCTACATAGTCTGTGGATTCCCTTGCCATAAGAGGAATTGACAACAATCCAAATCAAAAAGGCGTACGTCACAAGGGCCATGATGATATGAGAAAAAATCAACCCTTGGGGTACTTGGCGTCTTCCCAGCACAATCCAGAAAAAAATGATGCCGCCTAAAATCGCGACAATCAACAAACTAAAATATCCGTAAAACACAAAGGGATCATATATCATCAACATTCTCCTCACACAAACGATGACAAACCAAGGAATTTTCCGGCATCAAGGGACAATTCGAAGTCAAGATTGTTCGTCTCCATTACGGTTGATGATAGCGGCGGCGCAATTCTTGATGTCTTCTATCATTACTCCATGGAGAGTTCGATGGATGCACAGACAGGTCTTGGTTTTTGCCAAGAATATCCGGATAACGACGCAGTCCACAGGATAAAGGTCACTATCGCTAAAAGACATGCGTAACCAGCCACTTGGATGGTAATCGCCGGTTTTGGCGGTTATGGCCTAAAATTGCTGTAAAAAGCATTGAGCTTTCGTCTACGTAATCATCTGCTCGTTTTCATCATTTTCTGCAACTTTTGGTGGATATTCTTTCCTTAGCACCTGAATGGTTGCCCATTCATCCGCATTCATTCCCACAACCCGCCCATGGTGTGTGGCTCGAATGACAGTGCCGAAGATGAGCTTTCACGCACTCTTTTCCCTCCAAAATCGCGGAAGGATTTTAGTCCGGCGGCGTTCTTCCTCAAAACAGCGTTCGATACGATGCGTTGTCCGCACAATGATCCGATGTCGGACAGGGACTTTGCAATGCACGAGCAAAGCCTCGTGGTCTTCTGCCAGCGATTTGGCGGCGTGGGGAAGTTCTTGCGTTAAGCGCTTTTGTACTCGATGAGAGGCTTCCAATCCTGCTGCATCATCCACCGCGTCACGGATCGTATAGAGTAGCTGTTTCACGTCGCCCTGAAAGGCTTCAGGCACTCGACTCAGCACATTGCGGGTTTTATGCGCCCCACACCGAATGCGTATCGCATTCGGCCATTGCCGTTCAATCGCCTTAATCACCCCTGGAGCGCCGTCGGAGGTAACCGTTAAGGGCGGTTCCAATCCCCGCCGCACTCAATCCCGCAAAAAGTCGCGCCAGGCTTCAAAGCTTTCGGCTTGACCCACACTCAAACTCAGCAAGACTTTCTGCCCATTTGGCTAAAACCGCTTCATCGGGGGATCCAGAGCGACGCATCGATTCGTACACAGCATCGAGAAATCAATAGAGAATGGGAATATGCGCAAGCGATCGGCGTTGAAAAGCTTCGTATTCAGACCACAAGGCATCGGTGACTTCACTGATCGCGGTGCGACTCCATAAGCGCTCTCCTCTTAAGCCCCCAAATGCTTCTAGACATCCCGGACGTCATGCGATACAATCCCCCATAGTTACCATCGCGGAAAATTTTGGCATCATTTACCTGAGGAAAGGATGGGGATGACATGAGTGAGTCGAAAACGATTACACCCGAATTGAAAGCCCAGTGCATTCAAGAAGCGCTAGACATCCAGAATGCCGCGGCGGTGGCGCGTCGGCATGGACTCCCGATTCGGCTGGTACAAAAATGGGTGCAGACCGCGACCCAGCGCGGGACCCCAGAGGAAGCGCGGGCCTTAAAGAAAGCGCTCCAACAAGCCACCACGGAAAATCACCAATTGAAGCAACTCTTAGGCGAAAAAGATTTAGAAATTGCTATTTTGCAGGATCTTCTAAAAAAAGCCCCCCGGGCCTCTCTGACCGATGTGAAGTAGCTCACCGGTGGATTCGACGAGGATACCCTGCCACCCGCGTCTGTCCGTGGGCTGGAGTGGCCCGGGCGACGTATTATGCCTGGCGAGCGCGATTACAGCGTCCGGCGTCATGGACGCCGAAACGGGGAGGAGGTCGACCCCGTCGGGGCTATGTGTGGACATCGAGCGGCGCCAAAGTGGCCGAAGGACAAGTCCTGGAATGGCTCAGTGAGTTTATTACCGCCGGCGAGGGACAATGTTATGGCTATCGCAAATTGACCACATGGCTCCGTCGGGAGCACGACCTGATCATCAATAAAAAGACGGTCTATCGCCTCTTGCGAGCCGCTGATCTCTTGCAGGGACAACGCTTGCGGTCGCCCGAAAACCGGCCGCCTCGCGTCATCGCTGCCAATCGCGTGGTCACGGGCCCCAATCAACTGTGGGAAATGGATTTGAAATACGGATACATCGCGGGCGAAGATCGCTTTTTTACCTCTGTAGCGTCATTGATGTCTTTGATCGGTCTATCCTCAGCTATCATATTGGATCTCACTGTACCGCTGTTCAGGCGTACCGCGCCTTGCAAGGCGCGGTACGAAACCGTCAAGCGGATTGGGGGAAGACGGTCCCGGTCATTCGGACCGACAATGGGCCCCAATTTGTGGCCCAAGTGTGGGCCACGGGATGTCAGGCCTTAGGGATGCAGCATGAACGCATTCCCGTGGCCACTCCGAATAAGAATGCACACATCGAATCGTGGCACAGTGTGCTCGAAGCCGAATGCTGGCGAAATCAGGTATTTCAGACAGGGGTCGAGGCGTATACGGTAACGACCGAGTGGATCCGGTTTTACAATGAGCGCCGCTTGCATGGGAGTTTGCATGATTGGGCTCCGGCTCAATATTATGCCCAATACCGCATGGGCACCGCGCCGACGATTCGGGCCGTGCGTTGTTAGAGCTCCTGCGCTCTTGTCGACGCATTATGGCCCGGAGGGCCGAGGGTCCCAAGCGCTGCGAAGCAGCGGCATAGCGGACTCTGGACGCCCGGCCGCTCCGGGCAGTATCCTCCGCGTCGCGAGCGCAGGAAGCTCCCCGCCCCCATGCTAATGGAAATATATTCCATCTCATCGTTATTGTGAGGGATCCCATGCGATCAGACGATTTGTCTAGATATTAGGGGTTAAACCGCTCTCCTGTTGACGTGGTCAAAGCCGCCTCGATGTCGCGCGTGGACAAACCCCGGGCAGTCCATCTCCACAGCCAGGCGGTCCACGGTTGGGGTTTCCGTTAACCCCTCTTGGATGGCGGAATGAAAGGGTTCTGGAGTATTCCGGACTGGGGGGACTGCGACGGAAATCTCCCCTTCTGCTGTTTTTATCCGGTGTGTCCGATAACCATTGCGGTATCCTTGGGCGCCATGGCGCCCATCCCGTTCATCATGCCCGCGTCCTAAGACATCGGTGACTTCTTGTTCTCATAATGCTTGCACCAGTCGTTGGGCCCCTCATCGTAATAGCTCGCGCGTCACATCTGTTGCATCCGGTGTCAGGCCCTCCGTAAGGAGTTGATGAATGGCTTCTTGAATTCGTTGTGATGGGGGTATTCTAGACAGAGAGAGTTTGAGCCTCCTTAATAGGATGTTTCGTCACGGACTATTGTCGCTCAAGCCCTCGCAATTTTACAGCAGTTTTTAGACATCACCCGTCATGACACTATGTGTCGCTTCAGGACCCCGAGCGGGGAGCAATTCATGGCCATTGGCCGGTGGCGTGGCCACTGTGCCCAGTGGCTCGCGACGGTGACCGATTAGGCGCGCCCGCGGCACCTCTTGTTGGTGACTCGTCACGGGGCGTATCGAACGACCCCGAGCTTAGGGAAACAGATTGCCCAACACATTCCGACGATCGCGGTGAATTGAGCTGGAGTGGACCGAGCATTGGCGCAGGGGCCCGCGCCACCGCGCCTGCCGCACCGCCCCCAGCAAATGAGGTGGGCGGAAAGCGCCTACGACCGGATGGAATAGGCCACGAATCCGGCATATGAGGATTCTCCAGAGCGTACCGTGCTTGTTCGGACAGCGGAGATCTTAACGAGATGGCAAGGCATCCCCCCTTCGTAACCCAACCCATCGCCGACAAAATCCCCAGGGGCCATCCCTGGGGATTTTGATTTGCTTTGCTGTTGAGGAATTTACCCTGCCGTTTTTGGGGAATTAGCGCTGGCGTTTCTAGGGAATTTACCCTGCCGTTTTTGGCCTGTTTGAATCTCCTCTTCCGCACGTGATGGGTGAAAGCCGTGGAATTTATCCCGAGGGTCTAGGGGGCACCTGCGTGTAAATCGTATCCGTAAAACCCAATGCGGCCAAAATGGCCGCCACCGACTGGGTATGAACCGCCGGGACAAAGAGTTGACGGGTCTGGGCATCCAGCGGCACGACAATCAGTCCGCGCAGATGATGTAACACCTCCTGCCCGGTAGGCCGCGCCAACAGACCGCGAGTCGGCGTGGGAAGGGGCGGGGCCTGCCGGGCCCGACGTTCGATGAGACTGAGCACCAACGCGGCGAGCAAGAGCACATAACCTAAGGCTTCTACCCGTTCCGGCTTTTGCACATAGAGCGCATCCACAAAGGCCGGGTCTTTTACAAAGCGAAAACGGTGTTCGATGACCGTTTGGCCTTTGTATTCTTCGAGCAATCGGCGGGCATCAAAGGAGGAGGCCGGCAGATTGGTGATTAAGACAAACGTCGCCGCCCGGTCCTGTGCCGCCTGCACGCGTTGCGCATCGACTGCCCCAATGGTGGGATGGACCCGGTATACTGTGGTGGTAGCCGGTTCGGGGGCATCGTGGCGGGGACGCCCGCGGGTTGTCAACGACAGGTTTAAAATCCCCAATAAGGACAATTCAATTTCCCCAAAAACGACAGTTGAATTTCCCCAAAACGCCAACGCAATTTCCCGCAAAACGGTAGGGTAAATTCCTCAAAAACGACCGTTGAATTTCCTCATAATCGACAGGATTATCGGGATGTTATGAGGAACGTATCAAAGGGCCTGTCCCTAGGGCGGGCACTATCCGAATACCGAGGCGATGCGAGACATGGCGTATTATCTATCCCCCGAGGAGTGTCGCAGGATCATGATGATGCACGAACAGAAGCAGACGATTACGGCGATTCAAGCGGCCACCGGTCGCGATCGCAAAACCATTCGTAAAGTGGTCACCGACCAAAAACACGGGCACGACCTGACCCGTCGTACCCGTGAGAGTAAACTCGATCCATACAAAGAGTATATCGAAGAACGGTGGAACCAGGGGTGTCAGAATGCCGTTGTTCTCTGGGAAGAGGCCCGTGCCCACGGTTACACGGGCAGTCTGAGTTTGATCAAACAGCTGGTGCAACCGCTGCGTCCGCAGCGGGGTGTTGAACCGGCTCAACGCTATGAAACGGATCCCGGGGATCAAGCACAATGCGATTGGGCCGACTTCGGGGCGTTGGTGTATCCGGACCAACGGCGAAAACTCTACATTTTTATTTATACCATGAGTTTTTCGCGGCGTATGTATGGCGAATTTGTGCACGATCAGCGCCAAACCACCTTGTTTCGCTGCCTCGAGAACGCGTTTGCGTATTTTGGCTGTGTCCCCACGACGATTTTATCAGATAACATGAAACCGATGGTCATTGACCATCCGCGCGGGGGAGAGATCGTCTGGAACCCCCGATTCACGGCTTTTGCCGAATTTCATGGTTTTGGACCGAAAGCCGCCCGGCCTTATCGGGCAAAAACCAAGGGAAAAGTCGAACGCAGTGTGTTATATGTTCGCCAAAATTTCTGGCCGCGGATCCCTGAGGTCATCACCCTCAAGGAATTAAATGTCCGTGTCATGGTCTGGGCCCAGGAACGTGATCTGCGCATTCATGGCACCACGTTCGAGCGCCCGACAGATCGCTGGGAGGCCGACGTGGCGGGAGCCCAGCCGTATGACCTGACGCGGCTGTGGGCCTTCGGCGAACAGTTTCCCCGTAAAGTGACGCGCGATGCGTTTGTGCACTGGCAAGGGCATCGTTTTGCGGTACCGTGGACGGCGGCGGGAACGATGGTGTACGTCAGGCGCTACTCCGAGACCGGTATCGTGATTGGGCAAGAGACGCAAGAGCTCACGCGGTATGCGATTCCCTCGCGCCCGCATCAGATCGTCGGCACGGAGACATGGCACCAAGACGCCCCACCCGAACGCATTCCGGGTCAACCGATTGCTCGGCGTCGTACGTTACGGACACCCGAGGAGGATTTGCCCACGATCCGTTCATTAGCCGACTATGCGGAGGTGGTCCCGCAATGACCCGATCGACCCTGACGGTTCCGGTCGATCCTTGCGATGACTTGGCCGCCCTCTGCGAACGCCTGAAACTTCCGGAAGTGGGCCGCCTCGCGGCTGCCCGCGCCCAGCAGGCCGCGGCAGAACAGTGGACGTATTCCCAATACCTCATCGATGTGTTCCGGGCTGAAGTGGCCGCCCGCCAAGCCCGGTATGTCGTGTCGCATACGCAGATGTCACATCTGCCGTTTCACAAGACCTTAGACCAATATGATTTTACCTTCCAGCCGTCTCTGGATGAGCGCCAAGTGCGCCAGCTCCTGACGCTCCAATGGGTGGATGCGGCGGAAAATCTTATCGTGCTAGGCCCGCCCGGCGTGGGTAAAACACATTTGGTCGTGGCGATGGCGGGCCAAGCGATCGTGGAGCGTATCTCGGTGTATTTTATTACGATTCAGGACCTCGTGGCCGATTTGCGAAAAGCGTGGGACGAAAATCGCTTCGCGACCCGTCTCGGTATGTACGTGCGGCCCCGACTGCTTTGTATCGATGAAGTGGGCTATTTGCCGCTCAGTTCCCTCGAAGCGAATTTGTTCTTTCGTCTGGTCGCCGCCCGCTATGAACGCGGCAGTCTGGCCCTCACCTCCAACAAAGGATTCGTCGACTGGGGCCAGGTGTTTGGCGATCCGGTTCTGGCGACCGCTATTTTAGATAGGCTGGTGCACCATTCCACTATCCTGAACATTCGGGGGGATTCTTACCGTCTGCGTGAAAAGCGGACAGCCGGACTGCTAGGCGAGGCGGCCGCCCGGCCGTCGCTCGAAGCGTCCTTACCCGGCGGAACAGTGCCGTCATGACACTACGTGTCGCTTCAGGACCCCGAGCGAGGAGAAATTCATGGCCATTGGCCGATGGCGTGGCCACTGTGCCCAGTGGCTCGCGATGGTGACCGATTAGGGGCGCCCGCGGCATCTCTTGTTGGTGACTCGTCACGGGGCGTATGAACGACCCCGATCTTAGGGAAACAGATTGCCCAACACATTCCGACGATCGCGGTGAATTGAGCTGGAGTGGACCGAGCATTGACCCAGGGGCCCGCGCCACCACGCCTGCCGCACCGCCCCCAGCAAATGAGGTGGGCGGAAAGCGCCTACGACCGGATGGAATAGGCCACGAATCCGGCATATGGGGATTCCCCAGAGCGTACCCGCTTGTTCGGGCAGCGGAGATCTTAACGAGATGGCAAGGCATCCCCCCTTCGTAACCCAACCCATCGCCGACAAAATCCCCAGGAGCCATCCCTGGGGATTTTGATTTGCTTTGCTGTTGAGGAATTTACCTTGTCGTTTTTGGGGAATTAGCGCTGGCGTTTCTGGGGAATTTACCCTGCCGTTTTTGGCCTGTTTGAATTGTCGTTTTTGAGGAATTTAAATTGTCCTTGACACGGGTCGTGCGTTTGGGGACCTGCGTTTCCGCGACAACCGTCGCCTCGACATGATGCCATTGGGCGGTGGCCCGCCAAGCGGCCACGGCCTCTTCGGCATCATGAGCACAGGCAAACACGGTTTCCGCGAGGCGAGTCGCCGCCCGGGTTAACTGGTTATGGGCCCGTTCGACCTGGCGGGCAATGGTGTGAGCTTTCCGCTCAGCTAGATGATCGGAGCGATAAACCACGAGCCGATAGGATCGGCCCTCAATTTCGCCGGTCTGTTCTGCGGCCGCGTAGGTGGCCGCATCGGCCCGCTCCCCGATTTTGCCGAGGGGAACCCAGGTGTTGGCCGCCAAGGCGGCCGTCTTCGCATCGTGCGCGGCTCGAAATGTTTCCGGACAACGCGAGAGAAAGCGGAGCGAACGGTCAGCCATCGCCTTTAAGTTAGGACCCGTGATGAGGGCGGAATCGGCCACGTAGACCAGTTGTTGCAGTTGCTGAGGCGAAAAGTAATCGTCTAAGGCCGCAATCATCTCGGCATTGAGGATTTTGTCACTCAGATTCCCGTCTTGCACCGTGCCCACCACCGGAATGCCTTCTCGGGTCCCCAACAGCGTCAGGAGAATTTGACGCAGATCGGGACGATGATCCTTGGAATGGCCATAGGTGGGATGCACTCCGGTCCCGGATCCGGTGTCCGGATACGTGCCATAGACCGAGCGGGTCGTACTATCCCAGTGGACAAACACCGGACTATCGGGCGTCCACACGTGGTCGTGCAAGAGCGCTCGCGTTGCAACGGCACTGAAGACGGTGGCGCCACCGGCGGCAGCGACTTTATCCAGAGCCCGTCCGAGGGCATCATCCGTAAAATCGGCCGCGGTGCGGCCGGATCCAAACAACAAGGGCACATCGGTTAACTGAAATTGCTCGTGGACGCGATACAGAGGTCGACGAGCGGTGAGCAAATTGACGACGAGCGCGAAAATCCGTTCGCCGGGCGACAGGTGGCAACGCTGCGAATCCCACGCAACGGTCTGATTTATGGCCTCGATGAATCCAATTTCTTCACAGAGGGCTCGGATGACCGGTCCAGCCCCCACAACAACGGGTGTCGGCATGGGTGTGTTCATAAGAGATTACTTCGCCATGCGATACACAATCTCCTTTGCGATCAGCCCAAAAAAAATAATTTTTTTGTTCCCGCCACGTGCGGAAAGTAAGTTGAATTGTCGTTTTTGAGGAATTTAAATTGTCCTTGACAATACGTAGCATGTGGGCACACAAAGAGCCCCTGCGACGCGACCTTTCTAATGAGCATTTTATCATGCGGGCACAGTTTTACGAGAACTGTGCCATGGGGAAGAGTGCCATGAACTGTGTGGGGCCGAACCTGAACACCGAGGCAGTATATTCGAAGTCATGTCGGTCAACGGCGGTATGACTACCAGCCCTGCTCTGAGTTGCCCAAACACGTGGGACATCTGCAACCGCGGCAACAAACAGGTTGCGTTGCTGTCACCAAGGATCGTTGGAACGGCGTTCATACGGCATATACGTTTGCAATCATTCTAGGCTATGCTATCGGGTGCCGCCAGGCAACCAGTTCGACCCGAGATGCATCTCGGGTCGAAAGTGTTCCCGACTCTCGATTACTCCTCGTGGACGATCACTTCAATTTTCTCGCCAAAGGTTTTCTCGGCAACGTCCAGCGCTTTCGGTGTGGGGGCATCAAAAATATAGGAGCCAGCCCGGTCCGAAGACTGTGTAATTGGGCTCAGAGACTCGCCCCGCTGTTTGTCCATTACGATCTCGCGCAGTACAGGAACGAAAGCGGATGACGGACTCAATCGTGGGCGAGCACCACCGCTCCTATACCACGTGACCGGAATGGGTTCCCCCTGTACCCGCACATCCAACAGTTGCCCTCGACTGTGATTGAAGTAAACTTGGCGCGCAAACCGACTTGGCTCGGGGTAGGTGGTCGGTTCTCCTAATGCTATTCCGATTAGGGCATCTTCCATTGGAACCCCCGTGGTCAACTGGTATAGCGGTAGTATGCCGTCCCCGGGATTGCGTGCCGCAATCTCCATGAGAATCGGTCGGTTGCCTTTTGGCGAAACTTTATATTCGGCATGAGTTATACCATTTTGAAGAGCCAGGCGCTCGATCACCGCCGAATTTGTGCGTAGCAATCCTTGCTTCTTATCGGTCGACAAGCTAATCGCCGGGACAGTATGCGCCATTTCGACAAAGAATTGACTCGAGTCGCTATTCGTTCGTTTCTGTGTGATTCCCGCGAAAATTATCCGTCCTCGCTGAACGAGTGTTTCCACCGAAAACTCTGGCCCTTCGATGTTTTCTTCGAGTAGTAAGACTTCCCCAGCATCGTACACACTCGAGCTCAACACGCGTGTGAGCGTCTGGCCATCATCAACGCGTTGGACCCCTGAACTAGCCTGCCGATTTAGGGGTTTTACCACCGCAGGGAATCGCTTCCAGTTCTCGCCGATATTCGATCGCATGTTCGGTGGGACTACGGAGAACTTTGGACTAAAATCGGATAGGTAGAGCCGTTGGAGAAATTTGTTGCGACAGACTTTTGCGGCACGCAGTCCCATATTGGGCAGACCCATCCAGTCACCGACTCGTCCCACAGCCTCCACAAAGGCTTCACGAATGGTGTATAGCCCACGGATGTCGTACGTCTGGTGCCACTGTTGCACATGGCTCAGGATACCAATATGGTCCATGGGATCGGCAAACAGATAATCGGCAAAGCTTCGAAATGGATGCGCAGGGTTACTTTCCATGGCGTGGCTGTGGGCTAATGTTCTGGGATTCCTTTCGTCGATCACGAGCGGAGCAAGATCTCGGCGGATAATGGCATCAAGGAATTCAGGATATCGTCCACACGTAAACCCACCAAACAAAAGAAATGCCCTAGTCTTCATTCAGGTGATCCCTCCATTCAGGATAAAACGTTGTGTAGGGCTCCTCGGCGATCTCGTCGAGTCGCATACGAATGTTCCTGCCGTGGTCGCCAACGCCTACCGCCAGGCAACCGGCAATATTTTTTTCTTGAAAAAACGCGGCGGTTTGACTATCGGTGGACATGATGTCTGAAGTTGGAACCTGCGTGACCGCAAAAAAATCGGGTTCATAGAATGCAACATCGTTTTGGTAAAGAATCTCGGCGATGATGGAGTTCATGTCCTTCAGATAGCTGGCCATCTTCTTTCCTCCCGTCATCATAGCGATACCAAACGCATAGGTCTGTGCGAAGTTCAAGTAATTGTGGCAGACGAACGATTGGTTGGGCAGCGCCAACCAGTCCACCTCTTCATCATGAAGCGGCGCCATCTCTCCGCCATCTGTTAGGGCCCTCAGAGCGGCAGTGTCGGGGCGCATGGAAACCTGCCGCAACTTTGCAATCCACTTTCGGAAATCAGGGTCGCTGACGGCAAAACGATTCATTACGTCGATGGGAGCCTCGACGATCCCTTTGGGTTCGTGCAGGCCCGCGGCTCTTTCGATAGCGTTCCGATAAATCATGGCTCCGTAAGCATAATTCGTAGCATGGCTCGCAAGTTGCCATGCGTGGCGGTCGACGTCAAGAAGAGGATCCTGGAGGCCATTTTCATACGGAAACGGTTGAGAGAGCAATACCTTATGGCGGACGCTATGGCTTCGGGTGAACAGCACCGTTTGACTTACCTGTCCAGAAGGTGTGCGATGCCACCAAGCATATGGCTTATACTTAGCGTCCCCCAAGTTATTGTAGGTGACCAGCGTTCGCAGGTGCACTGCTCCAGGGTGCCATCGTTGGGCTATAGCATGGACCCACGGGTGAGCAAAGTTCGGCGCAAAGATATTGGGGCTGGCGTGTGGCGAACTCTGAGATACGAAGGTTGATTCGATGAACCGCTGAAACGCATCATCGTCCCAACCCACTAAGTCTCGAATTTCGCGCCGATCTTCCTTTGCTCCAGCAAAGACCTCGTGTTCATGTTCCCTTAAGAAATCACAAAACGCTTGGCGGCGGTCCTTGTAGGGTGTGGCGGATAACTCTAACACACCTAACAAGCGATCATTCAATGACTTCATTCCGCCGCATCCTTAACAGCCTGAGGTGTTAGCACGATGCCGTCGCGATCTGCGTATACCCAGTGATCTGGTGTCCATACAACCCCACCAAAGCGAAGGACCTCACCCAGTGCACCGTGGCCCTCTTTCCGGCTTCTCCGTGGGCAGCTTCCCATGGCCACGATACCGATGGGCACGTCCGCCAATTCCTCCACGTCGCGGACACACGCGTTCAACACGATACCGGCCACTCCCCGAGCGGCGGCCAAGCGTGCCAGATTGCCCCCAATCAGCGCGCAGCGGCGGGACCCACCTCCATCCACCACCAATACTGTGCCAGAGTCAGCCACGTCGATGGCCTGCTTTACTAAAGTGTTGTCCTCGAAAACACGGATGGTCCGAATCCGGCCGTAAAACGTCGAAGATCCCCCAAACGAGACCAAGGTCAAATCGCAGACAGTCGCCAAATCAGGTTGAATATCACAAATATCGGCTGTATGAAGCATTTCTTCCCTCCTCAGAATTTTGGTGAATATAGATTGCTATACCCGCTGCAACAATGGCAATCAAAAGTCCGATCCAGAGCAAGACCAGATGCAACCCAAGGGCGGCTATCGCCACTCCCATGAGTATACTGGCTATGGCTTTCCCGAGGTTTCGCATCACGAATCGCAGAGTGTACACTTGATTGCGATGCTCATCCATGACCTCAAGGTGCATCAAATGGTTTTGCGCGACCACCGATGCCCCGTCAGCCAGGGACGATACAAACAGAAAAGCGATGACGGCAACTAACGGGGACACAACATCGGCGGCCATGTAACAAAGGCCAAGAATCAACGTAGCTCCCAGCCACAATTGCAATCGACCTCGCCGCTCGCCATCCGCGAAACGCGAGCCGCGGAGGGTCGTAGAAGCGACTAGAATTCCTATGGACATCGCAAACTCGGTGAGGACGTAATACAAAGAATTCGCCGAGTGTTGGTGGATTAATACGACGAGCTGATTGTTAAACCCGATTTCCAGACCGAAGGCGATGGTGTTGAACAAGATCAGCGATTTGAGGAGGCGACTCCCGGCCATCCACCGCCACCCCATAAGCAGTTCACGCCCGTACCGTCGCGCTTCCCGATGCAGGGACACTACAGGCACCTGTATAAATACCTCGATACAGGCACTCAGGAGAAAACTTATCGCGTCCATACCAAGTGCCCACTGTACCGAGTGAACGACTACTGAGAACCCAGCTAGCGCGAAGCCGATAACCATGCTCAAGGTATTAGCCGTCTGTAGATCAGCCGTCAGTCGCCCCAAATGGGAGCTCTGTGCGCTCAATCGCGGCACTAGCGTCTGGGCCATAGGCCGAGTGATGGCGCGAAATACTCCCAAGACAAATAACGGCGCCAGTACCCATGATGATCGCAACAGCGCAAAAACCATGAGCACCGTGACCATGCTAAGCAGGTCGGCCATAGCCATGGTCCAATTCGGACGGAAACGCCTCATAAACGGCATCACAAAATAGCCCGGAACAGCTCCGACGTATATCGTTGCAAAAGTCAGAGCCAACCATAAACTGGAATGCCTTATAGAGAACACCGAAATGGCCAAGGCCAAGTTGAGTAACTGGTCACCAATCCCCGAAATTAATTGACTGGATAGTAACAGTCGGGCGCTTGTAGCATGTCGATCCGTACGGCCCCCTCCTTCGCATGATGATTCTCTGCGACCGGGGGTACCTTACACAAAGTAATCTTCTTCTAATAGGCTATCCATGGTCATCTGCATGTCGGGGGACAGGTGTATCCCGCACTTAATTCCCAGAACCGGAGAACCATTCCGCATCGTTCCCGGAAGAAAGCGATATGGTTCGAACGCCCCAAAAGCGGTATGCTCAGGATTTTGGCTCACGGCATTCGCAAAAATGGTGTGATCATCTCCCTGGATCCATATGCGGCGAAGAAGACGCGATCCGCCGTCATGGCTCGGAACATCTTCAATACCATCACGGCCATGAAGGACTCGATAATTGTCCAGAATGAGAATTTGTCCTTCACGAAGCTTGAGGCGAGTAGAATATCGAGGATTAACTAAGTAATCGGACTGCAACATCTGAACAGACACACTGGACCAGTGCTGCGTGTACATCATGGAATCATAACGAAAACGCACGCGCGCGAGATGCTTGGACGTGCGTTCAAACACCGGGAAATCCATTGCCAATTGGTCATCTCGGCAAAACGACACACTACCGCGGGTCATCAGAACCTTTGCGTGCCATCGTTCCATGAATAAGAGGTCGCGCAGGACTTTTTCCGTGTCCACAATGATGCTGGTTCCGCCCTGATTGGCTTGGGTGACGCACTGCAACAAAATTAGCTTCGGTGGCCCAATCCTATAAAGTTTTCCTTCTACGCGAAGGAACCCGTGCAAATAAGATCCGTCCGTATGGGGATTGAACTGGGAGGTGCTAGTTCCAATATATTCGGACTGGTCTCCAGACGGCCGAATGGCCGCTCCGGGCGTCACATCAACAATCCCGTCCTCGTTGGCTCGAATGTGACTCTGGCGGTTACCGAAATACGAGGCCAATTCTTTGAGGGTGTCGATTTTGGAGTCCCACGCATCAATAACACAAAACCCATCAGTTTCCAGCTTCTTGGCAATGAACCAAACATTTTTCTTTAACGCTTCTACCGACTCACATGCAATTGCGTTTTCGGTGATGATATCTTGCATTACTTCCCCTCTCGGTTACATTTTCCACTCTTATTACTAAACTTAAAATTCGACTTTTGGGTAAAAATTCCTGCTCCAAACCCTAGACTTTCGGTCGCTCTTATTCGACAATCTTCGAGACAGTATGTTCGGTCAGCATTTATGGGCCCGGAGACGGGTCGTCTGATCTGGTCGTACTTATGTAATTCAACGAATTTCCCCGTCAGCGAAATGTGGATAAAGTTTGACGCTTACGTATGTGTGGGATTAACGTATGACCTTGTATGGGGCTGGCCGATCTCCGTCGACGGGCGACGGGGATCGGCGCCCGTCCTCGACCGCGTTAACGCTGATCGAACAGGAACAGCAGCGTTTGGCCCGTGACTAGCACGATGGCCCCGTGCAATTACTCACTAACCTGAGCATGCGGCTTAGTATGATGAACCGCTTAGTGGCTGTCGATCCCGCATTAGCCCATGAGGAATGGGAACGGTTGAACGACCGCCTGCGGGAGGCCATCAATTTATTGCGGCAAGTGTTGTATGATTTGCAACCCATTGTGTTGGATGAGGCCGGATTGGCTGGCGGGATAGACCTGCTGGTCCGTCGCTGGACCGAGGAGACGGGTATCGCCTGCACGTTGAACTGGCCGATTCCGGAAGCTGCCTGGCCGCTGTCCGCGGATGATAAGGTGGGTGTTTTTCGAATTTTACAAGAAGCGTTGGCCAATATTCACAAGCATGCTCAGGCGACCCATGTCACTCTGAGTGCCGAATTAACGTCCGAAGGCCTTGTCATCAAGCTTCGAGACAATGGCCGAGGGTTTGATCCAGCCGTTATGCATCCGGGGCATTATGGCTTGCATACGATGGCGCAGCGTGCAGCGTTGGTCGGGGCTTCGTGGCAGCTGGACACGGCCCCGGGAAAGGGCACGATCTGCCGTCTGCTGTGGGACCGGGCAGCGCTATGACTGCGGATGAGGCCATGGCCCGCGGTGACCAATGGTTTACGCATGGCTGGCTGGATGCGGCCCGCGAATGTTGGCAGCAGGTGGTAGCGATGGAGGGGGGAGCATTCCAACAGGCCGCAGCGTGGGATAATCTCGGCAAGGTCGCGGCTCGCCGGAGCCGGTGGGAGGATGCCGCCGATGAGTTTCGACGAGCATTGATCATCCTTCCCGGAGACGACACCGAAGGACGCATGCGCATTGCCATGCACCAGGCATTGGTTTGGACGCAAACGGGCCAAACCGATCTCGCGTATCGCCAATTATGGCAGCTCACGCACGAGGCGACGGCCGTATCTCCCCGCCTTCATACGCTGTTAGGACTCAATCTTGCCGCGGTCCAAATTGATTATGATTATCCGCATCAAGCCATCGCCACTCTGCACGCGGTGGCGCAATACTGGACGCCGGAGGATGAGCAACGTTACGGGTATTTCTGGCATACCAATTTGGGCGTCTGCCATGTGGCCCTACATCAATGGGATGATGCAAGCTGCCATCTGAAGGCGGCTTTGGCCTGTGCACCCACTCGTGATCGTCAGGGACCGGTTTTGGTCGAACGTGCGTTGGCAGCTTTTTATCGGGGGGAGGTTTTGGCTAGTCTTACGGATGCTCAACAAGATTATGGCCTAAAATTGCTGTAAAAAGCATTGAGCTTTCGCCTACGTAATCATCTGCTCGTTTTCATCATTTTCCGCAACTTTTGGTGGATATTCTTTCCTTAGCACCTGAATGGTTGCCCATTCATCCGCGTTAATTCCCACAACCCGCCCATGGTGGTGTGTGGCTCGAATGACAGTGCCGAAGATGCGCTTTCACGCACTCTTTTCCCTCCAAAATCGCGGAAGGATTTTAGTCCGGCGGCGTTCTTCCTCAAAACAGCGTTCGATACGATGCGTTGTCCGCACAATGATCCGATGTCGGACAGGGACTTTGCAATGCGCGAGCAAAGCCTCGTGGTCTTCTGCCAGCGATTTGGCGGCGTGGGGAAGTTCTTGCGTTAAGCGCTTTTGTACTCGATGAGAGGCTTCCAATCCTGCTGCGTCATCCACCGCGTCACGGATCGTATAGAGTAGCTGTTTCACGTCGCCCTGAAAGGCTTCAGGCACTCGACTCAGCACATTGCGGGTTTTATGCGCCCCACACCGAATGCGTATCGCATTCGGCCATTGCCGTTCAATCGCCTTAATCACCCCTGGAGCGCCGTCGGAGGTAACCGTTAAGGGCGGTTCCAATCCCCGCCGCACTCAATCCCGCAAAAAGTCGCGCCAGGCTTCAAAGCTTTCGGCTTGACCCACACTCAAACTCAGCAAGACTTTCTGCCCATTTGGCTAAAACCGCTTCATCGGGGGATCCAGAGCGACGCATCGATTCGTACACAGCATCGAGAAATCAATAGAGAATGGGAATATGCGCAAGCGATCGGCGTTGAAAAGCTTCGTATTCAGACCACAAGGCATCGGTGACTTCACTGATCGCGGTGCGACTCCATAAGCGCTCTCCTGTTGACGTGGTCAAAGCCGCCTCGATGTCGCGCGTGGACAAACCCCGGGCAGTCCATCTCCACAGCCAGGCGGTCCACGGTTGGGGTTTCCGTTAACCCCTCTTGGATGGCGGAATGAAAGGGTTCTGGAGTATTCCGGACTGGGGGGACTGCGACGGAAATCTCCCCTTCTGCTGTTTTTATCCGGTGTGTCCGATAACCATTGCGGTATCCTTGGGCGCCATGGCGCCCATCCCGTTCATCATGCCCGCGTCCTGAGACATCGGTGACTTCTTGTTCTCATAATGCTTGCACCAGTCGTTGGGCCCCTCATCGTAATAGCTCGCGCGTCACATCTGTTGCATCCGGTGTCAGGCCCTCCGTAAGAAGTTGTGGAATGGCTTCTTGAATTCGTTGTGATGGGGGTATTCTAGACAGAGAGAGTTTGAGCCTCCTTAATAGGATGTTTCGTCACGGACTATTGTCGCTCAAGCTTTCGCAATTTTACAGCAGTTTTTAGACATCACTGTTTTGGCGATCAAATGTCCAAAAGAAGCCCAATCCCACAACCAAAGTCAGGGTATACATGGCTAAAGTCACGATGAGCATTTCATTTCCCCCTGTCATCTTCAGATCATAGGAAGTATTCGCCTCGTCCGACAAAATATGCGAGTTCTTGACGCACTTGCGTATAGCTGATAGTAATGAGTGAGGACAACCGATAACGGGGGGATTTTCATGACATCATTACCAGCCAATTTTTTTGAAGACGCGGTTCGTATTTATCCGCGCCAGCACTATGCGCATGGACAGTGGCATCAAGAACCGGCGCAAGTGGTCATTGAAGAGCCTCTTACTTTATTTATTAACGGCCGGGAATTTGTCACCATGGTGGTGACCCCCACCGACATTCAAGAATTAATCGTGGGTTTTTTAGCCGCCGAAGGCTTTATCACCAACGCCGAGGAAATTCGGATTTTCCAATATCACCCCGATGATAAGCAAGTATGGATTCGGGTTCCCCATCTTAAAGCAGAGCAGTTGAATCAATTTGGCAAACGCTATTTAAGTGGATGTTGTGGGCGTGGGCGACCTGGCTTTTATTTTGCGGATGATGCGGACGTCGAGCCCCTTCATCTCCCCGCACTGCCCTATCACTTGGATGTCCAAAGAATTAATCACTTATTCCAGGAACTCACCCAATACACCCATCAACAGCATTCGGGGGGGCTTCACGCCGCGGGATTAGCCAACAATGAACACATGATGGCTGTCCGTTTTGATGCGGGGCGCCACAATGCCTTGGACAAACTGTACGGATACACCTTGTTGCATCAGGTTACCCGGGACAATAAAGTCATTGTTTTCTCCGGACGCCTCTCCGCTGAAGTCATTATTAAAACTGGGCGGATGGGCATCCCCGTGATTATTTCCAATGCCGCACCAACGACCATGGGCCTTGAATTGGCTGAGGCTTTAGGCATTACCGTGATTGGTTTTGTTCGCAATGATGAGATGAGCATCTATACGCATGAAGAACGCTTGTCCACGATGACCACCTTTTAGCGATGAGAACATCGTCGATATGCCGGTGGGATTTGGCCTGTAGTGTACGAGCTTAAGAGGGATACTGTTTGTCATGAATTACTTGACTGATGGCTTTAGCTAGGTCATTCACCGCATATCTTTCTTCGGCTAATGTGTTGTAAGCGCCTCCAATTTCTATCAATAAGTCTCCGGGTGCTAATTGCTGATTATAACGATAAGGAACCATATCAATACCATCACCTTGGAGGATGCCGGGCGCAATACTCCGCAAGTGATGGGCAATATGGATGGCCAGTTCCAAATTTTGATGCCAATACGGATTGGGTAACAATTTATTGCTACCCACAATTAATAGAATGCGCGCTGTTTTGACTCCATGAATCACCGCGGTTGTTTCATCTAAGGGTTTGTCACTACGATGAATATCCAACAAAATATGAACCGTGGGATACCATTTTAACAAGCGTTTGGCAGTATGGTAGGACTCATTATAACTGGGCAAAAGACCTTGGGACATGTTATCGACCCGGGATTGAACTACCGCAATCCCGCGGTTATTCAAATCTTGAGCCAACCACCATCCCACTTGCACCACGGTTTTGGACCAATCCGTGGAATAAGCAGTGGGGGAGTTTTTTGGTAAAGCGGGCCAAAATGCCTCATGGCTGTGAGTTTGATAAATGCCGACCAGGGGTTTTGCGCCCAGTTCCGCCCAAACCCGTCCCTGGTCACCGGGTAAATTGGCATCAATCGCATCTTGCTCTTTGGGACGGGGTAAAGGGCGGGAATGAGCCGTCAATCCCTCGACACGCGAAGGGACCTGGCTTAAGGCAGGAATTTCTGTCCGCAAAATACGCTCCAAACTATTTAACTCAATCCCCGAGATATCGGCCAAAGCCGTCATAATAATCGAACGAATGTGCCAAGAAAAGGGATGGGAGGATTCTTTTGATATCTTCGCAAGCGGTAATCCTTGGTCTAACCAGCTAATCAAGGTCGACCGATTATTTTTCCATTTTTCCAGGTTGCGGCTCAGCCAAGACGTCTTCGTGGGGATGCCGACGTGACCTGTGACCGGCAATGCCGGACCCGTTCGGGCCGGGACATTAAAAAAAATTATTCCGGCTAATCCTAGGACACCCGCATATAAGCCAAGACTTGTCCACGGTATCCGCTTAGGCAAGAATGGTTGAAAGGGTTTCTCACGGTCTATTCCTGCAACACGCAAACGTCTTTTCCAGTCCTTAGGCCGTTTAGACCTTCCCGGGGTCCAATGAATCCAAATGACCCGCGGCAATCGCCAACGAAACGGTCGACGCATACGGCTTCCCTCCTCACTAATATGTATGGTAAATCTTGGACAAATAGACCGGGTCTGTACCCGCTAGTTTTCGCTTGACTCGAACAGCCAAAGATCTTGGGAAAATCGCTGGATATAGAGACTTTACCCAGGCTTTGGACCATGCTATAATCAACCGTCAGGAGGTATAACCGTGGCCAATATTAAGTCTGCCAAAAAGCGCATTAAACAAACACAGGTTCGGACGTTACGCAATAAGATCCGGAAAACCATGGTACGAACGGCTGTACGGCGCTTTGAAGATGCCTTAAACCGAAATGATTTAGAGTCTGCTGAGATGGCTTTACGTTTTTGCTATGCTCGTTTAGACCGGGCTGCACAAAAGGGTGCCATTCACCGAAATGCCGCAGCTCGTAAGAAATCTCGGTTAACGCAGCGCCTGAACAAACTGAAATCAGCGTCTGCTTAAAAGGAGAAAAACCCCGCTGATTCGGGGTTTTTTATTTTATCGCATCCTTTCCGATTAAGGCCAGATAGCTGAGCACCCAAGTTTCAGGATCGCCAAATCCCGTTTTAAGCGCCCTGTCCACGAAAGCTGCACGATGTAATAAATCATGTAATTCGTTTAATGACCAGTACTGCGAGTATTGCCAAACTTTCTTGGCGGGAAATTCCTTCATCCCTTCCTGCCGCGCAAATTCTTGCACGGAAATGCCTTGTTGCCTGGCTTTTAAGGCCCGGTGCAATTTAATTAAGTGCCTAACCGCGACGATAAAAATCAAAAGTGGTGCTTTCCCTTCTCGCAATAAATCCTCTGTTTGTGCTACCGTCTTGGCCGTTTGACGCTGGGCTAAAGGTTCGGTGAGCCGCCATAATTGCGTATCATGAGGCAACGGCGGAACAAACTGACGCACACTCTCATCGTCCCATTTGCGAGTGGGATCATAGAGCGCCATTTTATCCAGTTCATATAACACTTGTTGCTCATCATGTAAGACCAGTTCCGATAACAACTCCACCGCTTCAGATGTGAGCTTTAACCGGCGTTTTTTTACTTCTTGATGCACAAAACGCCGAAAAACGTTCGGAGAAAGCGGCTTGAGTTCGATGGTCCGAGTGGGGCCAAATGCTTTGATCAGTGAGGGGCTTGGTTTTCTATCCCACACAATCAATAAGGCTTCAGGATCCGGATGTGTGAGATAGGCACTTAAACTCTCGTCTTTTTTGGTCCACATGGCGTCCTTGACCACCACCATGCGGCGTTGGCTGAAAAATCCTGTTGTGCGCAATTCCATGTCGAGTTCAGCCCAGCTATTCACTTGATCTTTGATGAGAAATCCATCTTGATATCCCGCATCCAAAAAGCGTTTGCGAACGCCTTCAATCCAGCGTCGCGCCCAATAACTATGGTCCCCATGCAAGAGATAACAGGGCGCAAGATTTCCGTGTTCCACAATCGCCAACGCTTCCACAATATCCACGGTTCCAAACTCCTTATGCATAAACCCTGTCATTAGTGGCCACATTGTACCAAAGAACGCAGACGCAAGAAAAGATCACCAAGGCTTTCGGAAGGAGGACAGACATGTGGCCATTTTCTGGGAGTAAACGCCGCATTCATCATACCCCGGCCCCCAAGACATGGGTTATTGAAGATCATCTGGATGACCCTAAACCCTTAAAGACCCCGCCCGGCAGTGAAAAACTTATGGACAACATGGTAACCACCCAGCAAACATTAGAAGACATTACGGGGGTCGACTTGGGACTTTTGCAAGATCTCATTACCGAAACCAAGACCTTTGCCAAAGAGCTCGAAACCTTAGAAAAAACGGTCAAGCAACAAGGATCGGCTACGCAATCATTAGATACCTATAATGGCAGTGTCGAAGATGCCTATAATATCTTGCAAAATACGGTGGGACAATCGCCCGATGTCATTATTCGTCGGTTCTTTCTCGGTCGAAAGCACCGCGTTCCCGCACTTTTGGTGTTTAATGATGGCTTAGCGGATAACCAGATGGTGGATCAAGATACCATTTTTCTGATGCAGCGTTACCAAAATGCGGAGGAACTCTGGAAGGATGGTCCCAAAATCCATCAATACGTCCATGATTCCATCGTTTCGGTAGGGCATGTGACGGTGGAAAATCGATGGACCAAATTGTTGCCGGACATGATGGGAGGTAATACCCTCGTCTTTATCCAGGGCGCATCCCAAGTCTTAGTGCTCGATACGGTCAAATATCCGGCCCGGGCCATCGAAACCCCCGATACGGAGCGGGCCGTGAAAGGGCCTCAAGAATCCTTTAATGAAGTGGTGCTGACTCAAATGAATTTGATTCGGCGTCGCATTAAGAGTCCAGCGCTACACTTTGATCCTCTCAGCATTGGCTCCTATACCAAAACAGTGGTCATTATTGCCCACATTGAAGGCATTACCAATCCCGAACTGGTCATGTCAGTCAAACGCCGCTTACGTGGGGTAAAACTGGATGGGCTACAGTATTCAAACGCGTTGGTCCCCTATCTTACCACCCATCCCATGTCCTTGTTTCCGCAAGTGCGTTCCACTGAACGCGTGGACATTATTGTCCGAGATCTTCTTTTAGGAAAAGTGGCTATTTTAGTAGACAACACTCCTTACCCATTGACCGTTCCCTCCACGTTCATGGACTTTTATCAAACCACCGATGATTATACCGGGAATTTTTGGGAAGCATCCTTGGAACGCCTGGTTCGTCTCTTTGGGCTTTTCGTGGGTCTGTTACTACCGCCTTTCTATGTGGCTTTTGTGTCTGTAAATCCCGACTTACTGCCATTGAAGCTTGTTATCACGATTGCCGGTTCGAGGGAATCGGTCCCATTTCCGCCGGTACTAGAAGTGTTAATCATGTGGATTATTGTAGAAGTGTTGCGGGAAGCGGCCATCCGCTTACCCAAAGAACTCTCAACCACACTCGGTACCGTCGGCGCCATTGTGGTGGGAACCGCTATCGTCAAAGCCGGAATTGTCGATAGTATCATGATTGTCATCATCACTTTAACAGCGCTCGGATTATTCACCTCGCCGGTTTATGAGATGGCCACACCCTGGCGAATTTTGTTCTGGGTGCTAGTATTTGCCGCATATTTCTTAGGACTTTATGGCATGGTCCTCGCCATTATGATGATCTTGGCCCATTTAACCAGTCTAGAGAATTTTGGGGTAGCCTATTTATCCCCGTTTGGGCCTATGCGGCTTCGAGACTTGCAAGATTCTTGGCTGAGATTGCCCTTATCATTTCTCAAGAAGCGGCCAAGCTACCTGCGCCCTGTCAAAACACGCAAAATGGGCGCCAATATTCCCAAACCAATGAAAAATCCGCAACTCTACACGACGCAACAGGACCGGGTTGATGATGACGTTTAGAAAAGGACCTGCATCTTGGAAAAAGATATTGCTTCTGCTTCTTTTGGGAATAGGTCTTACCGGATGCTGGGACAATCGCCCTGTCGATTCCAGGGCCTTAGTGTTTACCCTGGGATTAGAACCCAGTTCCAATCCCAATGAATTCCGGATGCTCTTTCAGTTTCCCACGCCTCCCGCCATGGCCAAATATTCCAAAGGTTCAGGGGGAAGTTCAAGCACTCCGCCCGTTGCTGATGCAGTGGGTCAAGGCAAAAGTGTGGCCCAATGTTTTAATGCGGCACAATCCCAAGTATCAAGGGATTTATATCTTGGCCAAATCCAGCTTATTGCCATTTCTACTCATCTCAGTGCGCCCCTATTAACCCGGGCTCTTGAATCCTTGGAACGTATCGGCACCCTAGACAAAACGCCCTTTTTGTTTGTAACATCTCAACCCTTAGAAAAAGTGGCATCAGTGGACACCGACCAAGAAGACTTTCCAACCCTATACTATGTGACGCTCTTTTCCTGTCAACGCTGTCAAACCGATGCCTTGGGAGTTCGATTATGGCAATTTGCCGCCAATGCCGCCACTCCCGGAATCGATCCCTCTCTGCCTCAAGTCACGGTCGATGCAAAAACCAAACAAATTGACGTCAATCGTATCGCGCTATACCAACATCTGCGTTATGTCGGAACATTAGACGCCAACCAAACCATGACGTTCGGCTTATTGAAAGGAGAAGCCCACAAAGTTAGCTTATTCCTGCCCCGTCAACAAGCGACATTAAGAGCGATCCATGGACCAAGCCATCTCACTGTCAAGGAACGCAACGGCATTGTCTATGCAACATTTTATCTGAAATTGTATAGCACCTTAGAAGGCATTAAAACTCAAACAGAAACAGAAGGTCAGCTCGCTGAATTATCTCGCGAAGGCTCCGCTGTTCTCGCCCACCGTTGCCTTGCCTTGTTGCAAAAAACACAAAAAATGGATGTCGACCCCTTTGGCGTCGGCCGAAAATTCGACTGGCGTTATCCCACGGAATTTACAGCATTTAAGCACTGGCATCAAGAATATCCGAAAGTCCATATGAGCGTCCATGTCAACTTAAGAATCGACAAAATGGGAGACATTAAATAGTACCAACATTCTGGAATGATCCGGGAGCAAGAAAGGAGCGATGTGGACATGGATTTCGGAAAAAGTCAGCGCCTGCCCCGCATTTCCGGATTGCAATTTGGAACGGTCGTCACTGCAGGGTATATGGCTATGGGCATCTTTTACTTTCCCCGGCAAATGGTTACAGCAGCCGGGCGTGATGCTATTTGGTCTTTTTGGCTCGAAGGTTTGGTGACCTATTTTCTTATGCGTTTAACCTTTGCCATGAACCGGCTAGTTCCCAATGAGACCTTGGGCGAATTTGCCCCCAAAATTGTTTCAACCCCTATCGGTCTTTTGATCGGGCTGTATACGGTGGTCTATCATCTCGCGCTCGCTATTGTCGCGGCCGTCTTATTCGGCTATGTTTTGAGCAATATTTTTCTCCCTGATACTCCGGTATGGGGTGTAACCGGAGCGCTCGTCCTGACCAGCTTATATATTGCCTCTCTGGGCATTTCTTCGCTCGCTAGGACTTTGCAGTCCGGTTATATTCCTATGGTACTTTTGACATTGTTAACCTTGGTCCTAGCGATGGGGGTGATTCGTCATCCTATCTTGTTGGAACCGCCCGTCAATATTCAGGTGATTCCCATCTTGCAAGGCGCATACCGGGAATATTTTCTCTTCATTGGATTCGAAGTCAGTGTCACCCTCTATCCTTTTATCCGCAATGAAGAACGGCGCAAGGGCGAGCGCTTTGCATATCTTGGACTGGGTCTTATGGTATTGATCGGAACCGTCATGTACGAGGCGACAATGGCCACTTTTGGTCCTGCCTTCATCCCCCTGATGCGTTGGCCTATTGTGAGTCTCATGCGCATTCTGGCCGTCAATGGGTTTTTTGTGAGCAAATGGGGTATGCTGGTCGTGGTGCTGTGGACCGTTGCTGTGGTGGCCTTTATCGCTATTCGCTTATGGTGCTTGGCTCATGATATGGCGGCCATGATTCACTGGCACTCGCGCTATAGCTATCCGACATTTTTATTGATCGGCGCCGTTATTATCTTTATTTTTTCCATTTGGATTCCCAACGCCAAAATCACTGACTACATTACGCAAACCTTTATATTACCCCTAGGCTTTTTGTATTTGCTTGGCATTCCGTTATTAATTTTGACAGTCGCCCATTTTCGCAAACCCACCGTCAGGAAATTACGCCAGAAAACCGAGCCCGAACCGCCCACGCCCGGCTAATCAATTGGGTTCAGGATATGGCAAGATAATGGTCACGGTTGTGCCTTCTTGGCGACTGGATGAAATGTCAAGACGACCCTGATGAGCATCCACAAGTTGTTTGATAATAAACAGTCCTAGCCCGTGTCCATCCTGCTTCGTTGTCCGCCGTTCTAAAAATAAAGTGCGCATAACCTCATCGGGAATCCCATAACCATTGTCATGAATCCTAATATATTGCCACGTGTCGTCTTGTTCGACAAAAACGGTAATTTGGCCACCTTCTGGCATCGCCTCGGCGGCATTTTTAAAGACGTTTATCAATATCTGTTCAAACCGATCAGGGTCCACATAAATACGGTCTTCAGGAGAAAACCGCGTTTGGAGCTGCAACTTCTCAGAGGTGGTTGTGCGAATAACTGACCATGCCTTATCCACTAATGTGCTCACTAAGCACCACTGTTTTTGAATTTCCTGGCTCCTCGACAACCACATGAGATCGGATGTTAAGCGGGACAAACGATCAATCTCCCCCATGGCCCGCGATAAATATTCTTTCGCTGGTCCCTCCGCCACCTGCATAAGCGCCAGTTCCACATAACCACTTAAGGCTGCCAGGGGATTACGCACCTCGTGCATCATGGCCGAGGCAAACTGCACAGAGATTTTATCTTGCTCAATAAGACGCTGTGGCACCGCCTCAAAAATCACCCACGGATAGTGAGTGTGAATACGAATCTCAAAACCCTCTTGGGTCAAAGCAAAAAAGGACTGCTGACCCCTACGTATCACCACGTGCCAGGGAGGCAACCAAGCCACCGAGTTCCAGCGTTGCCCCACAATGTTCTCCCCAAGAAGCAGGCGTGCATGATAATTCACCAAAACGAATTGTCCGTCTTGAGCGATAGCAATTCCTGTTTGTAAAAAATCACCGGCTAGACCGGAAAGATTATCGGACACCCACAATAGATAGCCTTCCACAGTGCCCGTGAGATTGCGGACGGGTTGGCTCTCCACAGTTACGTTAACACCAGAAGACAAAACGACCGGGTCGAGACGTTGGTATTCTTCTGTTTCAACAACCTGACGAAGTAAGGCCCGTACGGTTTTACGATTGGCGGAAAACCATCTGGCATAACGGTTTCTCCACACAATGTGACGGTTGGGTGCCACAAACAATATGGGTAACGGAAGACGATCCAGAACCTCTTTGCCCACAAGAAAGTCATTAGTTACCTGGATATGGGGCAAAATATGAAACGTATGAGGCACGCTGGCGCATCTCCTGTCCTATGGTATCAGATAGAAACCAATTTGATATTCGACGCAAGTTAAAAAAAGTCCTTCTCTCGCTTCCAAGAAAGTTGTTCGTCAATCATAAACTTCCGAATGCCTGTTAAATAGAGTACGATAGAGAACGTGACATGTACAGGCGAATAAATTTGGCAGTGGACCCAAGGGGTGACCATATGGCTGATAAAGGAGAAAATCGGGGCGGCTTTCATTACGCGGATATTCTGGTTGGAGCCGTCATCATCGCAATTCTTTCCCTCATACTCGCTTGGGCCACCCATGCCCATCATTACCGTCCCGAAACCGGTGGGATCTCACTAGCGTATGCAAAACTTCCTCTCTATGCATTATATTCATGGTTGCGCATGTTCTTTGCCTATCTTCTCTCTATTATATTTACATTTGTTTATGCCTATCAGGCTGCCTATAACAAACGGGCAGAAAAAATTTTGATTCCTTTATTAGATATATTACAGTCCATTCCCGTCTTATCGTTTCTTCCTGTGGTCCTTTTAGCGTTTATCGCCTTATTTCCGGGTTCCCGTCTCGGAGTCAATTTGGCTTCGATTTTGCTGATTTTCACCGGGCAGGTATGGAATATGGTCTTCGCCTTTTATCATGGGCTCATTACCATTCCCCGCGATTTGAGAGAATCAGCCCTATCGTTAAATCTTTCTCCCTGGCAGCGCTTTCGCACCCTGGAACTTCCTTATGCGATGGTGGGATTAGTATGGAATTCCATGATGTCATGGGCCGGCGGCTGGTTCTTTTTGATGGCAGCCGAAATGTTTTCGCTAGGTAACCGCAACTACCAATTGCAAGGATTAGGCTCGTACCTGCAAACAGCAGCCAATCAGGGAAATTGGAACAAGGAAATTTGGGGATTACTAGTATTGATTGCCGTTATTGTCGCCATGGATCAATTGGTCTGGCGCCCTTTATTAGCCTGGTCAGACAAGTTTAAAATGGAACTGGTGGAAGGAGCGGTAAAACCGCGTTCTGCCGTGTTGATGATTCTGCGGCGATCGATTTTATTGGAATGGCTGGGCCAAAAAGTGTTTGCTCCCGTGACGGAGTGGACCGATCGCCTTTTCAGCCGAACGCTTCCGAAAATTACCCATAAACAACCGGTGGAAAGTCTTATGGGTCTTCTTCGCTCACTACTTCTTGCCTTCTCCCTTATTGCACTATTCAGCGCATTAGAAGGGGCCTTTCACCTCATGGCTCACTGGACGTGGTCACAAGTCCTGATGGTGTTATTAGCCGTGGGCGCCACCCTCTTTCGCGTCATGATGTCCTTACTCATCTCGGTGTTATGGACGGTACCTGTCGGTGTATTCATTGGTTCTCATCCCAAATGGGCCCAGGCATTAACGCCGATTACCCAAATTGCCGCCTCTGTTCCCGCCACCGCATTGTTTCCGGGGCTTGTTGCCTTATTAATCGGGCTACATGGCGGTCTCCAAACGGCGTCAATCCTTCTGATGGTTCTAGGGACCCAATGGTATATTTTGTTTAATGTCATTGCTGGGGCATCGGCCATTCCTGAGGATTTACGTGAAGCCACCGTAATGTTCCGGTTAAAAGGCTGGCAAGCATGGAAAACATTAATTCTGCCCGCCATCTATCCTTATTTAATCACCGGACTCATTACGGCTTCGGGCGGTGCCTGGAATGCGAGTATCGTAGCCGAATATGTAAGCTTTCATAATCGTACCTACACCACCTTTGGTGTCGGTTCGTTAATTGCTGAAACCTCCCAAAAAGGGCAGTTTTCTCTGCTTTTGTTGGCTACAGGGACACTGGCATTAACCGTGGTCCTGATTAATCGATTAATTTGGCGGCCATTATATAACCGAGCTGCGGAACGCTATTCCTTGTCATAAGTGAGGATTGATTATGAATCATGCACCCCATGTTGAAAAAAACAGCCTAATCCGTCTCTTAGGCGTGACCAAGATGTATGAGCAACCCGATAAGTACGATATTCTGGTACTCGACGACATCACCTTGGATATCTATCCTGGGGAATTTGTGGCACTCTTAGGGCCTTCAGGCTCGGGAAAGTCCACATTACTCCGTATTATCACGGGGCTCTCTCATCCTTCTTTTGGCACGGTTTTATACCGGGGGCGGCCTGTCACCGGCCCCAATCCCAAAGCTGCCATGGTATTTCAGTCTTTTGCCCTATATCCGTGGTTGACGATTTTACAAAATGTCGAACTGGGCCTGGTCGCTAAAGGGGAAAATTTAAAGGCGCGGCGGGAAAAATCCCTGAAACTCCTCGATTTAATCGGGCTCAATGGTTATGAGGATGCCTTTCCCAAAGAACTTTCGGGGGGAATGCGCCAACGTGTGGGATTTGCCCGGGCGCTTGCCGTTGACCCGGAACTGTTGTGTATGGATGAGCCCTTTTCAGCACTCGATTTTTTGACTGCAGAAAATCTCCGGTCGGAACTCCTGGATTTATGGTTGGAATCAAAAATTCCGACAAAAGCCATTTTAATGGTCACGCACGGAATCGAAGAAGCTGTGTTTATGGCCGACCGAATTGTTATTTTATCGAAAAATCCCGCGCGCATTATTGCCGATTTGCCCGTACCGCTTCCCTATCCCCGTAACCGCAAATCCCTGGAATTTATCGATCTCGTGGACTATGTCTATAAAGTCGTAACGGGACGTGACGATGACAAACGTGCAGACACAGAGTCGAAAGATCACACGGCCCATAGTGTCATGACGGATCGTGCCACCTTGCAACCAATTCCTTATGGCCATTTGTCGATGTTAAGCGGCTTATTAGAATTAGTAGCCGATCGCGGCGGTCAAGACGATTTATATCATTTAGGCTCGGAATTGTTTTTAGAGGTCGACGATTTATTGCCCGTCACCGAAACCGCAGAACTCTTTCATCTCGCTGATGTCAAAGAAGGGGACCTCACGTTAACGGATTTGGGTCGCCAATTTGTCGAGGCCGACGTGAATGAACGCAAACGAATCATTCGCGAGCAATTGCGTGATGTGCCACTTTTTCGGCTTATTGACCGGGTTTTGCGCAGTAAAGCCAATCACGCCATGCCTAAAGAATTTTTCAATGACATTCTCGAAGAACATTTTTCCGTAGACGAAGCCGAGCGTCAGCTGATGACAGCAATTAACTGGGGGCGTTTTGCCGATTTATTCCATTATGATACCGATACCGAACTCTTGTATTTAGCTCTTGACCAGCAAGAACAAGATAATAATGGCACCGTTCCGTTACAAGAAAAGTGAGGCATTGGGACATACTCTTATCGGAGGTGATGACTATGCTCATGCGCTGGGATCCTACTGATATCCAGCACTTCCGCAATGATATGTCCCGCGTCTGGAACCGGATGCGTGACGATTGGAATCTTGATGACACCAAGCCACGGACCCATTTACACCAAATCGAAAATGGGTATATGGCGGAATTTGAACTACCTGGGGTCGACCCGGATTTAGTCAACATCGAAGTCGATGAGGAATCAATTAGTGTTAAGGGAACATTCCCTGCCTCGCCCTTGGAACAAGATAAGCGAGAAGGAGAAGAATTTCAAGCCGTGGTGGGCTTTCCCACCGAAATTGATCCCGAATCTGCAGAGGCGGAGTACAAATATGGCTTGCTCCGGGTCAAAGTCTATAAGGCCACGGGCCGCCGTAAGAAAATCAGCATTAGTAACGCTGCTCACTAAATCACATAAGGGGCCATACGGCCCCTTATGTTTCTGGTTTATCAGGAGGCTTACGTTTTTTGCCCGAGAAAATGCCGGCCATTACCCCAATGAGAATGCCTCCCAAAAGAGGCTCCCAGCCTTGTGGAGGGGGTCCGACCCAGATTACCGAAGAAGCCTCCGCTAAAAGGGCACCGAGTCCGGCGACAATCATAGTCCAAACAATGGAAATTGGACCCTGGGGTCTTAATGCACGACCGAAAATCGCCCCGATGACCGCGGAACTGACCGCGATAGCTAAAGCTAATGTCGTCCTCAACGGATAACCACATTAACAAGACGCCCGGGTACGGCAATGACTTTAACAATTGTCCGTCCTTCAGTGAGTGTCTTGATTTTTTCATCAGCCAATGCCAATTCTCGCAGGGTCTCGGGAGTCATATCCACTGGAACAGTCAATCGGCTACGCACCTTACCATTGATTTGTAAAGCAATGGTCACCTCTTCGTCTTGCAACCACTTATCGTCATATTGCGGCCACGACGCCCAGTGCACACTTGTGTCGTGCCCTAATTGATGCCACAGTTCTTCGGCTAAATGCGGAGCAAATGGCGCCAACAACCTCACTAAAATCCCTAAGATCCGGTTTTGGTCCTCCGTATTGAGAGCATCTATATCCAGGTATAAAGCATTCGTCAGCTCCATTAAGGCGCTAATCGCTGTATTAAAAGCCCGGCGTTCGCCGATGTCCTCAGTGATTTTTTTCACCGTACGGTGTACGACCTTGCATACCCGGGTTTTAGCCTCTTCCGACGAAGGTCCACTATATTCAGGCCGCGCCTTCATCACTAAACGATAGACCCGCTGTAAGAACCGGTAGGCACCTTCGACGCCTTGCTGCGACCATTCGAAATCTTTATCCGGGGGAGCGGCAAACAGCATGAATACCCGTGTAGCATCACTGCCCCATTCTTTCATGATGTTTTCCGGGCTTAAAGTATTTCCCTTCGATTTTGACATCTTGGCCCCGCCATAAACCACCATGCCTTGCGCCAACAGGCGCTTAAAGGGCTCATCGACCGACACCCAGCCAGCATCATAGAGAACTTTGGTAAAGAAACGGGAATATAGTAAATGGAGTACCGCATGTTCTTTACCACCGACATATTCATCCACGGGCATCCAATAGTCGACATCTTTCTTGTTAAAAGGCCGAGGCGCATTGGGCGATGTAAAGCGGTAGTAATACCATGATGAATCAACAAACGTATCCATGGTATCTGTTTCTCTGGTAGCAGGTCCCTGACAAACCGGGCACGTCGTTTCCAGCCAGTCTTTAGCGCCCGCCAAGGGCGAAGCTCCCTGACCCGTGAACTCGACATTGGGCGGCAAAAGCACAGGCAATTGGTCCTTAGGAACGGGAACCGCCCCACATTTTGGACAATGAATGATGGGAATCGGCGCCCCCCAGTAGCGCTGCCGGGAAATCAACCAATCCCGCATGCGGTAACTAACTCGGGGCCCTCCTTTCCCCTGTTCTTTTAACGCACCCGCAATCGCAGCTTTCGCTTCCTGATTATCAAGCCCCGTAAAAGGTCCGGAATCCACTAATTTTCCCGGTCCACTATAGGCTTGCTGATCAAAGTCCTCGCCAGGATTTTCAGGTTGGACCACGACTTTCATGGGCAAGTGATATTTTTGTGCATACAAAAAGTCGCGCTGGTCGTGCGCCGGCACCCCCATAACCGCCCCGGTTCCATAATCGACCAATACATAATTCGCAATCCAGATTGGCAATTTCTCCCCGGTTAAGGGATGAATTGCGTAACTCCCCGTAAAAATGCCCCGTTTTTCCGTATTTTCGGCCGTTCGCTCAATATCGCTATGGACCCGTTCTTCCGCAATAAACTGCCGAACTTTATCGGCCTCCGGGTAATCCGCGATCAGTTGTTCAACCAACGGATGTTCCGGCGCAAGAACCACATAGGTAGCGCCATATAAGGTATCGGGGCGGGTTGTGAATACCGCTATCTGCTGGCCAATACTGGGCACATCAAAAACTACTTCGGCCCCAATGCTTTTTCCGATCCAATTTAATTGTTGGGTCTTAATTTCTTGCGGCCAGTCTAAAGCATCTAAGGAGGTTAAGAGCCGCTCCGCATAATCCGTAATACGGAAATACCACTGCGTCAAATCGCGCTTCGTCACTACCGAATCACAACGCCAACACAAGCCGTCCTCCACCTGTTCGTTGGCTAATACGGTTTCACAACTCGGACACCAATTGACTGCGCCTTCTTTTTGATAGGCTAATCCTCGTTCGTAAAACAACAAGAATAATTCTTGGGTAAAACGATAATATTCGGGTTCGGATGTGGTCACTTCACGCGACCAGTCGAATGACAAACCCATTTGTTTCATCTGTTGTTTCATGTACGCAATATTAGCCATCGTCGAAGTACGCGGCGGAATGCCGTTTTTAATGGCCGCATTTTCAGCTGGCATCCCAAAGGCATCCCAACCCATCGGGTGCAACACATTATAGCCTGCCATGCGCCGGTAGCGGGCGATCACATCACCGAGCGTATAGACCCGCACATGGCCCATGTGCAGGTGCCCGGATGGATAGGGAAATTGCTCTAAACAATAAAATTTTTCTTTGTCAGAATCCCTTGTTTCGTACAGATGTTGGTCTTCCCAGATCTTTTGCCATTTTTCTTCGACCGCGCGCACATTATAGCGATCGGGCGAAGAAATCGTGGAAGATTGTCCTTCCTTGATCGTCATGGTGTTCCCTCCAATAAAAAAGCCCCTGTCTACGCAACAGGGACGAGAATTAACCCGCGGTACCACCCATTTTAGTGCTCTCAAAGCACTCTCTTAAACCAGCGATAACGAGCTGAATCGTAGCTTTCACACGGTGAGTCAAAGAATCTAATAGGACTAGCTCACACCATCCGCTAGCTCTCTGGTACCTTTCGGTTCTTTTAGGTCCGTGGTCATTAAGCTTCCTCTATTTTTATCAGGATAATTTTACCCTGAAATTCTCAACAAATGCAAATGCTCCACAAGTTCCCTGGTGGGATGCATAAAATCCTGGAATTTTTTTGGAAGGCAATAAAGGATTTCACCAGTTCGCAACGAAATGGCATAGATTAAATGTCGAAAGAGGTTGGAGGAGTCCAAAATGAATCAGACGGCAAATCGCTACCGCGACAATCTTTGGCCCGAGTGGTATCGTAGCAAGATTTTACATGCCGCTTTTCAGCCGATTGTGTCCTTGCGTGATGGTTCGGTATTAGCCTATGAAGGACTCAGTCGACCCCAGATGTCAGATGGCGAACCTGTTTCGGTCTTAGATCTTATGGCCTCTGCCGAAGGGCATGACGGTTTGCTCATGTTTGATCAACTGGCTTTTCAACAGATTCTTGATGCGTTTTGTCAGAGTGGCTGTCCTGACACATGGGTTCTCTTTATAAATATTTTGCCGAAAAGCCTGTTGAATCCGTTACCCTTCTTGCGTGCGTTACAACATTGCGACCAGATCAAACCGCAGCAAATCGTGCTGGAAATCTCGGAACGGGAAACTATTAGCGAAGGTGACCATAAACTGCACGATTACCTAGCGCCCTTTCGAGAAATGGGCATCCGCATTGCCTTAGATGATCTGGGTTCAGGGTATTCGGGATTAACTCGGCTCATTGAATTGCAGCCTGACTTTGCCAAAATCGATTTAAGCTTGGTCCGGGACGTAGATAAGAACCCTATCAAATTCGCCCTATTAGAAAGCACCGCTCGATTCGCCAAGAAAACGGCTGCCACTTCACTCATCGCTGAAGGCATTGAAACTTTTGCAGAACTGTACACCCTCCAAGAAATCGGAGTGGAATATGGTCAAGGTTATCTATTAGGAAAACCCGAAATGACATTTCATAGCACCTTAACCCCAGCTGATTTCACCAGGGCACCTCTTTTGAGACCGTCCCCTACCTACCAGCTCGACACTTTATTAACCACGACGCGAAGAATGGTTCAAGGTTTGGCTCACGGTGAAGGACGCTACACGTACTTACTGTCGTTAGCCAAAAAACTAACGGGTGCTGATGTCGTCGCCATATTTAAGGTGGAAGGCAATGACTTGCGCTATCTGGAATCAACCGAACGGCTCTCTCCCCAAGACGAGGCGTTCTTTACCCGTACTGTCATTCCCCAATCTTCGGCGTTATACCATTCCATTTTGACGAGAGAACCAACGATTTTTCAACAGCCAACCAATGGTCCGCGTATTTGGTCCGATCGTTTTCATATTCACTCAGCTATTGCCGTACCTATTTGTGACAATTTAGGGTGCTGGGGGCTTCTTCATTTGGGCTATCATGAACCGAATCAAATCCGCTCCGACCTCATTCATATGGCTCAAGGCATTGCCGCACTGATCGTGTTAGCTGTTGGCTATAGCCAAAAAGAAGAAGCCTTCAGCGATCAAGGCATGTTGGGCGAACCCTTATTTGAAGCCATCTCGGCGTTAGCCGACAGTGCCGACCTAGAACATCTGTTGGCCAAAGCGATTTCCGCGGCACTGGCCGTAACAGGGGGACACGAAGGCTGGATTGGCATTCTCAATGAGACCGTTCTTCATTGTGTGCTCCCGGATGGGCAAGCGTTTGATGTGTCGCGCGACGATTTGTTTAATCCCTCGACCGATGATGGGAAAGGTCCCGTTGGGCAAATTCTTCAGACGCGCACGGCCCGGATTATCCCCAATATTATGAATGATCCCACACTAAATCCATGGTTAGAGCAAATGCGTGCCCAAGGCATCCAGTCTGCTGCCGGAATTCCCTTGATTTCACAAGACCAATTGCTCGGTGTGCTCAAAGTGTATCATAGCCAAATGGGAGGGTTTACTCCCGGACGCATGCGCCGGCTCTATGCGTTAAGCTCTCTCGCGACGGCTCTCATTGAACGCTCGTTAAATTCTTTAGCCGCCGAAGAGCGCGCCAGACGGCAAACACTTTTAGCCCAGTGTCTCGCCCAAATCAATTATCTCAAGACGCGCGATGACATTTTAAATCTTCTCGTGTCAACTCTTGAGAAATATGGCCCCTTCCCCCTAGTCGTGGTAGTTAAGCCTCAAGGAGGCGTATATGTCCCTGTGGCAATCTCGCCTGCAGGCAATGGCAATCGACTCACTGCCGGATTTATGTTGCCCCGTCATGATGGTCATGCTGTCAACCAGGCCCTCCAGCAAGACAGAAGCGTCTTTATCAATGCAGGGGAAAGCCGAAGTGATGCCTTGAGCCAGTTTGCTAAGCGTCAGGGATTTCTATCCTATGCCGTCATTGGTATCGGAATTCCCGAAATGGCAGTCATTCTTTTTTCCCGTGAACACACCGGGATTGACATCCTGCTACCCGAATTAGAGTCGTACATTCATTCGTTGGGCACCGCTTTATCCAAAATTCTTTTACAAGAGCAAATTGCCCAGGAACAACAGCAAATGGATGCCATGCTCGACGTCATTAAGACGCTGCCCATGGTCGCCTCAGATGACATCCTATGGCAAGAAGTGGCCAACACCTTAATCAAGCTAGTCGGGGCCGATGGGGGTTGGCTAATAGAAGGAGACGATGCCCAATGCCCACGCATGGCATTCGGGCACGTTCCGAAACATTATTATTTCGTCCCCCAGGCCTTGCGGCAAGATCAATTGCGGATGACGCTAAATGCAGCGGACATACCCCTCTCCCTAAAAGAATGGGGCATAAAACATCTTGTAGGTTTCCGCCTCGCTTTTCCAAGTTTGCAACAACACCTCTTTTTGCTGGTAGGCAGTGCACAACCTGAAGGTTTTACTCGCTCCCAAACGCACCGCATGGAAATGCTCATTTCCTTTGCTGCCTCGATTTATGAGATTCTTGAAATGCGTCGCCAACAGCAACATGCAGCTCACACCGATCACGTGACACAATTGCCCAATGATTTAGGAATCGAAGAATATTACCGGCAACTTCAAGAAATGCCCCTACACCCCGGTGCGGGATGCATCCTGCTAGATATTGTGGGACTCTCCCAGATTAATCAAACTTATGGAGAACAAACCGGGGATCACCGCCTCATCGAGGTCGCACAATATTTGAGTGCCGCGATGAATTATGACGGCGTAGTAGGTCGGCTCGGTAGTGATGAGTTTATCCTCTTCCATCCGCATATCGATGGACCCACATTAAAAAAGGAAACCAAACGGCTCGTCAAGAATGCACCACTGCCGCTTCGTTGGGTTTCGCTTTACATTCCCGATCCCTCCCGAATTAGTTTGCAACACCTGATTCGGACAGCCTACCAAGTCTTGCATAGTCAGGGTTCAGGCCATCTTGAGATCCTGCCCGAATCCTAGACCCCGTGAAAA
Organism: Sulfobacillus thermosulfidooxidans; assembly: GCF_001280565.1. Taxonomy (NCBI): domain Bacteria; kingdom Bacillati; phylum Bacillota; class Clostridia; order Eubacteriales; family Clostridiales Family XVII. Incertae Sedis; genus Sulfobacillus; species Sulfobacillus thermosulfidooxidans. The sequence goes on from NZ_LGRO01000002.1 coordinate 404,534, forward strand.
GATACAATTTCGCGGGCCTGCAATTGGTCAATCACGTGTTCCCGGCGCGATGCGGGCGCCACATAGACCAATAACCGGTCGCCACCTTTAATGGCAAAATTCCCGTGGGGAATCACTGCACCTTGTTGACGCGTCACGGACACAATTAACGCATCTTCAGAAAGGTAGAGATCTTTCAGTTGCTTCCCCACCATCGGCGAATCATTGGGAATTTCGACCTCGACAAAAATCCCATCGTCAGCCCTACGTTTCAAGGCTTCGACTTGATGGGACGTGTCCACCGCATGAACTGCTGACGCATTGTAGGCTTTTAAGACACCAGAACGGGTGACTAAGCCAACAATATGGTGGGTTTGAGAATCTTGGACGGGCAAGACCTCGACATCGTAAATCGATAAGTAACGAATGGCTTCATCTAATGAATCATTGTTCATAATAGGTTTAGGCAAAGGTTGGATAATCGATGCCACCGTGTTATTTTTGCGATCTTGCTGCTGCATGGCGGCCACAATATCCCGCATGGTGACAATCCCGTCTAAGCCTTGAGAACGGCTTATAACCGGCAGAAAACTTCGGCTTAATGCCGTCATTTTTTGCCACGCCTCATGAATCGACGTCGAAGGCGACACCGCGTCCTCACCGAGGGGTTGCAATGCCGACAACACCGAAATAGCCGCCATAGGCCGGATATCATCGCCCCGTAAAATCTTTATCCCTCGCCGACGCAATTTCACCGTATACATCGAGTCCCGGGTAAAGAACGTATAAGTTAAATAACTAACAGCCGCGCACGCCATGACGGGAGCTGTCAGGTGATAATCTCCGGTAATTTCTAATAGAATGGTAATGGCGACAAACGGGGCCTGGGCCGCGGCCGCAAACAAGGCAGCCATACCGGCAATGGCGTAAATGGAAGGATGGGGAGCTAAATTCGGCGAAATGTGGTAGAGAAGATTTCCAAAAGCACCACCCACCATGCCGCCTAAAAACAGCGATGGGGCAAAGACTCCACCGGATCCGCCTGCGCCGATGGTGATTAAAGTGGCGAGATATTTGAAGACGAACAATAACGCCAACGCGCCCCACAAGATTTGGTTGGTTAGGGCCAGGTGCATCGTCGGATAGCCGACACCTAAAACCTCAGGCACAAACAAGCCGATGAGACCGACCACCATGCCGCCAAGCAATGCTTTGGCCCAGAAAGGAAGAGAGAGCCGATCAAAGAAATCTTCAGACGCTGTCAGCCCCTTCGTATATAACACGCCGACAATAGCCATAATCAGTCCAAGCCCCATCATGAAAAGCAGAGCAAAGTGGTTAATCACGTGATATGGCGGGGTTGCTAACACGGCCTGAGATCCCATGATAGCATCGAACACGGTTGTCCCGGTAACAGCAGCCAAAAACACGGGAACAATAGCACCAATTTGATAACTGCCTAAAACAATTTCTAATCCGAAAAATCCGCCAGCAATGGGGGCATTGAATGTCGCGGCAATTCCAGCTGCAGAACCTGCAGCTAATAGCAACGACGTGTATTTTTCGGGTAGGGTCAAGAGTTGACCAAGGGTTGACCCAAACGCTGCTCCAATTAACGCAATGGGTCCTTCCCGCCCGACGGAACCGCCACTGCCAATCGTCACAGCGGGGGCAATAATCCCTAAAATCCCGACGCGCGGTCTAATTTTTCCACCGCGCAAAGCCAACGCCTCGAGAATTTGAGGAACTCCATGTCCCTTGACTTCTCTGGCGCCATAATGGGTAATCAGACTAACAATTAAGAGGCCTAAAGCCGGTCCGAAGATCAAGAAAGGATGAGGACCTTTTTGCAACACATCACCAATCAATAAATTATGGACTTCTTTAATCATCCATCGAAACACGATAGCGCCAAATCCGCCTACGACTCCGGTCACCATGGCCAGTAGGCTCACAATCCAAGGTTCCCATTTAGGATAAAACAGGCGGGGAATCGCGCGCTCCACATTTGTCATACCTTCCACTCCACTTCTGTTGTCGTTAACGTTAATAGGCCAAATTGAGCCCGCCATCTACCCGCAAGGTATGTCCCGTAATATAGGACGACAGGTGTTCTTCCAACAAAAATTGAATGGCCGGCGCCACTTCTTTCGCCCATCCTAAACGGCCTAAAGCCGTGTGCTCTGATAATTCATGAGCTTCTCGATCATCGGCAACACCCATGCCTTCTCTCAACGCACCAACCATCACGGAATTGACGCGGATTCCTTCGTGACCCCATTCCACGGCTAAATGCCGCATCAGCCCTTCCAATCCCGCTTTGGACGCCCCATACGCCGCGGCTGGGCCAAGCGTGCTGGCCATAAGAGCGTCAACGCTGGATACGAAAACGATACTGGCGGGCGAAAATAGAAAAGGTTTAACGACTTTGACCAGCTCGAACGCAGCCCGTAAGTTCACATTGAGAGTCTGTTCCCACTCAAAGCCGGTCGTATGGACAATATCATCACTGTATACCACTCCGGCCACGTGAACAAATCCATTGACGCGGGTAATGTGCCGATCTAACAGAGCTTGTTCTACGCGGCTAGCCAAGGCATCATAGTCGCTTAAATCGGCTTCAATCCATTCTATGGATGTATTCACGTTGACGGGGGACCGGCGAATTCCTATGATATGCCACGACGGATGCATTAAAGCAACAAGGGCTTGCCCAATTGCGCCGGTTAACCCGGTAGCCAACAAAACCGGAGAAGGATTATTCACAACTTCTGCCTCCTAAGCATATTCTCGCCAATCTAGGGCAAAGATTGGTATGATAGCCTGTGTGTTGTTGATTTCGAGAAAGGATGAGTATCATGGCAGAACCTACTTTCCGTTTTAGTCCACGTCCTAACCGGGCGGGAGATATTCATTGGCGTGAGTGGACCCAAGACACTTTTCAACAGGCCCAGGCCGAAGATAAGCCGATTCTCTTGTCCATTTCGGCAGTCTGGTGCCACTGGTGCCATGTCATGGATGAAACCACATATTCTGACCCTCAAATCATTTCCCGCATTAATTCCGATTTTATACCAATTCGGATCGATAATGATCAAAGACCTGACATCAATCAACGTTATAATATGGGCGGATGGCCGACGACAGCGTTTTTAACCCCGGCTGGAGAAATTATTACAGGGGGCACGTACATTGCCCCGGAACAAATGGCACCGCTGCTCGATCAAGTTATTAGCTATTGGAATGAACATAAAAGCGAAATTGCTGATCAGCTCAATCCGCCTGCACCGCCGAAAATTAATCCCCATGCTGAGATTCCCTCTCCAGAATCCGTTACCAAGATAATGGAGGCCATTCGTCAACAATTTGACCGGGCGTATGGTGGGCTTGGAGTCGCCCCCAAATTCCCGCAAGTGGATGTATGGGATTTAGCTCTGCTCTTCTTTACTGCGACCGGTGATGGCTGGGCGGCAGGAATGGCCGTGCGGACCTTAGATGCCATGGCGGGGTCAGCGCTATTCGACGGCATCGGCGGAGGATTTTTCCGCTACTCCACCACCCGCGAATGGACCATTCCCCATTTTGAAAAGATGCTCGATGATAACGCGCAACTGGCCAAATTATATCTGCACGCCTACCAGGTCTTGGGCGACGAGACCTACCGGCAAATCGCTGACGCCGTGCTCAATTGGGCAAATAAGCACCTATTAAATCTCAATGGTTTGTGGGGCGGTTCCCAAGACGCAGATGAGGAGTACTACCGGCTACCGCAAGAAGAACGGGAAAAACGGCCGGCACCCTTTGTCGATCCTATTATGTACACCCATGCCAATGCACAAATGATATCAGCCCAGTTATTAGCGGCATCGCTCATTAATCCGACCGTTTATGCCCCCATTGCCCTAACCGCGTTGGAAGCGCTCTGGGATAGAATGTGGGATGAAAATACCGGGCTCTATCATTATGATAATGACGGTCCCAAGTTGCCAGGCCAATTAATCGATGTTGCCCACTTCACCAATACGCTGATCGACGGCTATGAATTTACTGGAGATCCCATTTACTTGGAACGGGCTCAAACCCTCATTGCCTATGCCGATCAAGTCTTAAAAGGGGAAAATAATGGTTTTTACGATCAAATCGAAATACCTGGCGCTCCTGGACGTCTCAAACACCGTCAACAACCCCTTAACGAAAACGCCTTAATGGCCCGAGCCTTCTTACGGCTCGGAGCACTTTTCGAGGACGACCAGTGGACGCGTCGCGGGCAGGCCCTTGTAGGCGAATTCTCACCGATGGCTGAAGAGCAAGGAGTTTTTGGTGCGCTATGGGCTATTGTCGCAGACCGGGCCCATGCCCCTGTGCTGAGCGCGACGGTCGTGCAGTCTCATCACCGGCCCGGAACGGCGCTCCGCCAAGCTATTTATGGCCTTTATGATCGTAACCGGGTTGTGCGTACATGGCCAGTAGGTAGTCCCGAATTTGCTCAAAGCGGCTATCCAGAAATCCCCGTTCCAGCCCTTTATATTTGTCAAGGGCAGACCTGTTCTCAGCCTATCACAGAACCTGAAGGCATTTTGCCCGCTCTCCAACAATTGCAACAAAAAGCCACCGCCGAAGTTCCAAACCCGGGCGGCAGTGCCCCACAGACCTAATAAACCTCCACCAGAAGTGATGATGATAAAGCCCCGGGTATTTCGGGGCTTTTTCGTCGCGGAGCCATAAATATTGTGACCCTGAGTTTGCTTCATAATCAGCGGGACTACCTTTGGGGGAGATAGCCCCGTTAATTACGCTCAAGCGTACTTTCAACGCTAGTATCCCTGAAGCTTGTAAGGCATTATCATGACGGTCACATTCTTGCGAAAAATAAATACCGTTTCCAATGTTAATGCAAGCTGATTATGCAAAAAATGTTCCCAAACGTAACGGACAATCAGTTCCGGCAAAATAATCACCACATGATTCTCGGGATTTTGATGGGATAATAAATCAACATAGCGTACAACAGGTCGCACGACCGAGCGATACTGGGTAGGAACCACCGCCAATTTGATGCGAGGATCAGGATTCCATTTTTCCCAACGCTCTTCAAACTGGTGGGGCGGTTCTTGACTGCGTACCACATGCAGTGCCACCACTTCCTCGGCCAAACCCAAGGCCACCGATAAGCTTTTGATCGATAAGCGATTAATGCTATTGACCGGTACCACTGCGACAATTTTTGCCGGAACGGGTTTCAAAGAATAATCGGTCACGCGCAATTCATCGGCCACAGCCCGGTAATGCCGTCGAATTTTACGCATGCCCATGATTAACAACGGTAACGCCAAGGCAACAATCCATGCCCCTTGCGTAAATTTTGTAACCAGCGAAACAATGACCACCAATGCCGTTAAGGTGGCTCCCATAAGTCCCATGCCGACTAAAATAATGACCGCGCGTTTGGAAAATTGGGCCCGATTTCTCCAGGTTTTTACGGCGAGCGAGAGCATCGCGATGGTAAAACTTAAATAGACACCAATGGCATAGAGCGGAATCAAATTGGTGGTATTTCCCCCAAATCCCACGATTAATCCGATAGCCACGAGCGCTAAAATGATCACGCCATTTTGATAAACTAGACGATCCCCGCGACTCAAAAACATTCGGGGCATCCATTGATCGCGCGCCATAATGCTCGACAACTGCGGAAATCCCGCAAAACTGGTATTGGCAGCGATAGCCAAAATGGCCATGGTCACAAACGATAGCCCGTAGAAAAAGATGCCGCGGCCGAAAATATCGGCGGCCAATTGCTGCAATACGGTGGTATTGGCGGAAGGAATAATATGATAGCGGTAAGAAATAATCGACGTGCCCAAGAACATACTGCCAAGAAACAATCCCAGCAATAACAATGTGGTACGAGCCCTTGTTGGTGCCGGTTCTTGGAATATCGGGACACCATTGGATATCGCTTCTATTCCAGTTAAGGCTGAAGACCCTGAACTAAAGGCTCGCAACACAACAAATAAACCGACCGCACCCAGTGGCGGCGTGATATAACTATGCCACGATGGGGATTGCGGCAAGGGCTTAAACAATCCAACCACAGCCATCAACAAAATCATAAAAATAAATAAATAGGTCGGCAAGGCAAAGGCTCGTGCCGATTCCCTAAGACCGCGGAGATTCAAAATGGCTAAAACAATCACAATCGCTACGGAAAGTCCCACGGTCCATGGGGTCAGAACTGGAAACGCCGCAACGACGGCCGCCACTCCCGCTGTGACGCTCACCGCCACCGTAAGAGTATAATCAATAAGGAGTGCTGCTCCCGCGATTAAACTGGCATCGGCTCCTAATGTATCCCGCCCAATGACATAGGCTCCTCCGCCGCCTGGATAGGACCGAATAATTTGCCGGTAACTAATCACCAAAAATGTGAGTAAAATCACGATGACGGCCGATATGGGCAAGACATACCATAAAGCCGTAACCCCTGCGCGTTGCAATTCAATCAAAATTTCCTGCGTGCCGTAAGCGACCGACGATAAAGCGTCTGGCGCTAAAACCGATAATCCCTCAATCACGCCCACGCGTACCGCTTGCTCTTCACGGTCTTTGAGGGGTCGCCCAATGAGAGCGTGCCAAATGTTCAATGAGTCACCACCAGCTTACCGCCAGAGTGCTAAGACGAACTCAGGATCAATGGCGGCTTGTCTTAACCACACATAATATTCTGTAGAGGTCATTTTTCCCTCTAAGTGTAGCGTAGTTAGCCGATGAATTAAATCTATTAGCTCAGGTTGGTGTGTCATAATCGTTTCCCCTTTGTCTTACGCGACGTATCCCCTACCGAAATCCAAGTCAAGAGAAACCATAGTGGCGCACTATATAAATTCGCGCCCATAGCCGGTAGCAAGCCTAAATCTTGGCCAAAAATCCAACACCACAATAACAAGAGCGAAGAAATCACGAGAATAGACCAGTAGGACCAATTTTTCCACGTGATAATGGCTAGTATGCTCAGGAACATAATCAATAAGATATTGATTACCACTGGGTTATTTTGAGCTATGGATATGAAGCCGTCGACAAAATGTGCCATGGGAGAATAGGGGGATCGCCCAAAAATTATCGTAATATGCGATGTCCAGAACCTGGGCCGTAATTGCGCTACAGCTGCCAGACCATACAAGATGGCCATAGCGTGACGAATATAAAAGACAACATGGTTTCGTTCCCAATAATCATTGGGCACCAATAATAAGGCGCCCACAATAGCTGCCAACAAACCAGGGCCTGGGCTGCCTGGCACAATGCTTAACCGCGGCGAAAAGAGTCCCCCAAAAGCTTCGGTGGTGGCCCATGTTGTAAAAGAAAAAAGGGTGGCTAACAGTAATGAGATCCACCCCGCGATATTTTCTCGCTCGGTTAAAAGCATAATGCCCACAATAAATTGAAATACCACCAATAAAATGTTCCACGTCACGGGCTGAGTCGTCCAGGTCACGGCGACGGGCCGAAATAATTGAATCACCCATGACGGTTGTTCTGGATACATTTCCTGAATCAATTGATGGGTATGGATGGTCACGCTCCAAGGGAAAATCTGTAAGACGGCTGATAAAAGCCACCATCCCCCATAGCCCAACCACAAAAGATAGCGTGAATGTAAGACTGTCGGTTTTTCACTATGGATAGTAAATAAAATAATGACTTTCGCACCGATGACGAAAAACAAAAATAAAGCGACATCAATTAAGCTTTGATAATAGTTGGTGACTAAAGACATCGACTGGGCATCTCCTCGACCTTTTTAGCCAGGATACCCCGCATGTCTAGGATTCATTCCCCAATGGGCACGATTTCCGCATCCCCCCAAAGGCGTTCCAAATCATAATAACGGCGCTCTTCATCGGTAAAGATGTGAACCACCACCGCCCCGTAATCCAATAACACCCAGTGCGCTTTATCGCCCCCTACCCGCTGAATCAAAGGAACCTGAGCCATAGCTAATGCCTCTTCAATATGATCGGCTAACGCCGCTACTTGAATCACGGTATGCCCGGAGACAATCACGAAATAATCCGCCACTAATGTCACTTGCCGCATGTCTAAAACGACAACATTTTCACCCTTGCGTTCTATCGCCGTCTTGGCAGCTAATTCTGCCCATTTCCGAGTGTCCTCAGGAATAATCTATCCCTCCTCATAGTTCTTCCGATATCCAAAACCATTGCCTGATTGCTTATCACCTGGCGTTTAGTGCGGTCAACCCAAAGACTCCAGGGTTTTGAGCATCAGGGGATGCGGTTTTAAACGGCGGGATTGAAGATATTGCATCGTTTCTTTCAATAACAAAATATAGGCGTCGTCCAATGATTGTTCTTTCGCCACCTGCTCGATTCTTGCCCGGGCATCAAATTTTCTTCCGGGCTCGACCCCATCTGCAATAAATAAAGCTTTCGCTAACGGGGAAAGATCGGGTGCCGCTGTGGTGTGATAACGGATGGCTTCCCAGACCTCGGGTCCTCCCAAATTTTCCTGTTGCAACCACGCCGCGGCCACAGGGCCGTGAAGCAAAAGAGGTTCCTCCTCTTCAGGAGCGTCAATGGGCAATCCCAGACGTCGGGCTTCAAGGCGCAGAGCATCGCGCGACATTTCCCGGGCAAGGTCATGCCCCAAAGCCGACAGTCGAGCATCTTCTGCAGGCAAATGATAAATCTGAGCCAATTCCTCCATCAATTGGGCGACGCGCCAAATATGCTTTTGCCGGTGTGTTGTTAACTGAGACAAGCGATCCTCTAAAAATCCCATGATATCACCTGCTCGTCATTCTACCCCAATTTGAGCTCCAGCCCAAGATGAAAGGCAAAATGGCAAAGCTGAAGCGATTTGTCTTCAGCTTTGCCGAACCATTTAATTAATACCGGTTCTGACGGGGACGGGCTTCATTGACAATGATGTCACGGCCATTTAACTGCGTACCGTTCATAGCCTCAACAGCACGGTCCACATCCTCATCCGCTACTTCAACAAATCCAAACCCCCGTGAACGTCCCGTCTCACGGTCCATAATAATTCGAGCACTAATGACATGAGCGTGTTGGGCAAAGGCTTGAGCCAATTCTTCTTCGGTTGTTGCCCATGGTAAGTTACCGACATATAATGTTTTCGACATTGTTTTTCCTCCCTGTATATCAACAAAGGTACCTGACCAGGGACCCAGGCACCCGGAATACCTCACTCAAGGAAAACCGACCCCGTGATGCTGGGAAACCTCTGACGATCAAGTGGTATTATGAACGGCTCAACAAGGAAACATGCGAACAGCCTTATGGGCCATGTTCGTATAAGTGATTTTTCTCGATATAATGCTCGACAGCCTCAGGCACGAGATATTTTATCGACAATCCCAAACGCAACCGTTCCCGAACCTGACTCGATGAAATGGCTAGCGCCGGCACTTCTAATTGATGGATCCGTTGCACTTTTTCTTCGCCAAGCTCACGAGCCAGGGCATGAATGCGTGACAACGAGTAGCCCGGTCGGCTTGCGGCAATAAGGTGAGCATACCGAAAAATATCCTCAGGATAATGCCACGAGGCGATTTCGAGAATAGCATCGGCCCCACTAATGAAGTACCAATCGACATCGGGATCTAGCCGGTGAAAATAGGCAAGAGTTTCACTGGTATAGGATGGGCCTTGACGATCAATTTCCACTCGAGATAACTCAAAATGCATATTAGGAGCAATCGCCAGAAATGTCATCAAGAACCGGTGTTCCGCACTCGCCAGCACCGAAGGCGGTTTGTGCGGAGGCTGCCCAGAAGGGATAAAAATGACCCGATCCAAATGGAATGCATCCCGGGCTGCTTCCGCAGTCACCAGGTGTCCGTAATGAATCGGGTTAAACGTTCCTCCCATAAGCCCTATGGCTCGTGTCTCTTTACCCATTCTTCACTATGAATTCGCGGTCCGTTGGCAAATTCCTGCTACCGCCCAAGTAAACCGCAAATTTCCTCCAACTAGTACTGTCATTCTAACACGAGTTCTCCTTCTCTCCAATAAAATGTGCCTTCTCCCACCCTGACCGCCGAACCATCGGGCACCTGTTGGCGTCGTAATAAATTTTCCACCCCTCGCCGCCGTAAATATTCGAGAAAATATTCTTCAGCATCGTGATTACCCCATAGCGTCATTCCTGCACGTTCTTCCACGTCCCCCACCACGCGTACGCCCTCTTCACAAGGTTCCAGGGCAAATCCGCGGACAACGGGTTTAATTACGGGTTCTGGTTTTTGAAACACGGGTTTAGGCGTTTCATCCAAAATTTTGCGCACTTCCCACATCAACGCATCAATGCCCTCCCGGGTCAGCGAGGAAATAGGCCACACTTTTAAGGGGGCAACGTATTCTTGTAATCGTTGAAGATTCTCAGGGCTCCCTGGCAGGTCGATTTTTGTCCCGACAATAAGGCGGGGTCTAGCAGCCAAATCCGGGGAAAACGCTTCGAGTTCATGGCGAATAATCCGGAAGTCATTCACCGGATCGTGACCGCTTTGCGGATCCATATCGACTAGATGCAATAACACGCGGGTACGATTTAAATGGCGCAGAAAAGTGTCTCCAAGTCCTTGACCTTGATGAGCCCCTTCAATTAGTCCGGGTACATCGGCAACCACAAACGGATCCCCATATTGACTGACCACTCCCAAATTTGGCACAAGAGTTGTAAATGGATAGTCCGCAATTTTGGGCTTGGCTGCAGAAATCACTGAAATCAAGGTCGATTTGCCCGCATTAGGGAATCCTACCAGTCCCACATCGGCCAGTAAATTGAGTTCCAAGGTAACCCAAAGTGCCTCACCTGCCTGGCCGCGTTCTGCCACTCGCGGCGCCCGGTGCCGCGAGGACGCGAAATGCGAATTACCTTTACCCCCACGCCCGCCACGCGCAATAACCGCCCGTTGTCCCGGTTCTGTCAAATCCGCAATGAGTTCGCCCTCCTCCGAACGGACAATCGTGCCGGGGGGCACGCGCACAATAATATCCTCGCCGTCTCGTCCATACATATTATTGGTGCCGCCCGGTTCTCCATCTTGGGCGCGATAATGCTTTTGATGACGAAAATCCATAAGCGTGTTTAGTCCTGGATCGACTTCAAAAATCACACTGCCGCCTTTACCCCCGTCACCGCCAGCCGGTCCTCCATTGGGCACAAATTTCTCCCGCCTAAAGGCTACAGCGCCGTTTCCCCCTTTACCGGCCTGGACAAAAATTTTTACTTCATCGACAAACATGTCTTCGTCCCCCCTTTACCGATGACCCCATGATGCTGTAATCATGCCCTGTTGGCGATTCCACCGGACGCCTTTAATGTGCTTACGGGGAAAAGCTTTCATGCCCTTTTCGTCAACTTCCACCGTAAACCGGCCCGGTTCGAACCGCACCACGATGGTGCCTTTGGCCAATGGGATGACACAACGTAACACGGTCCGTAATTTCCATAGCATCATGTAAGTACCTGCAATATGTTCTGGATTTTCCCAGAGAATCATGTTACCGAGAGATTCCGCATAGGCGTCTAAGGCAATCATTTGATACGTCCATCTCAAAGGCAAGCCCCGAAATATCCCGGGATGAACGCTCGCTAATGCATGATCCATGAGATATTTGTCAGCCCGTTCATTTTGGCCCAATTGCAACCATCCGCTGATCACTTGCAAATGGTTAGCATAACGATGCCGGTATCGCCGGATAATTTCGACGGCTTGAGCTTGGCTAGCGAGACGCACCCAAATACTGAGATATAAAGCAAAAAAGATGAGAAAAATAATACGCCAGAAGTGGGTACTCAAATACACGCCCACTCCCAGCGCAATAAGAATAATGAACCGCATGGCTAGGCCATACACACCAATAAACCCCTTCGAACCGCCCTTAACCCTCATTGACGGGCAAGATGCGCACTTCGCGCCGATCATGCCCTTTCCGGACAAAAGCTACCGTTCCGTCAACTTTGGCATAGAGCGTGAAGTCACGGCCCATTCCCACGTTCGTTCCGGGATGGAACTTTGAACCCCGTTGACGAACAATAATACTTCCGGCAGTGACTAACTGCCCTTGATGACGCTTGACGCCCAACATCTTGGGCTTGGAGTCACGGCCGTTGCGGGAGCTACCGCCTCCCTTTTTATGAGCAAAGAGTTGTAAACGCATGCTAATCCCTCCCTCGTGATCTGTGGCGATTTATCGTGTGCTCATGATATTGCACAAATTTGGGTTCGGTATTGGCCAAATCTTGCAATCCTAAACAAAAGGTATCAATTATCGCTTGGGCAGCCTCTGATGGGTCTTCATGAAATACCATGCTGAGATCGCCTTCATCTAAATGGTAATCCATCGTGATGGGGGCAATCCGTGTTAACCCCAACACCAAAGTTTCAGATAAAGCGGATACCGCAGCACAGACAATATCATGACCATAAGGTCCTTGGCCAGCATGACCGGTAATCGTAATTTCCTGCACCACTCCACGCGTGTCCCGGCCAATTTTAACCTTAATCACAGAATTTAGACCGTGGCATTAATGCGGTCAATGCGCACCCGGGTTAAGTACTGGCGATGACCTTGGCGACGTCGGTAGTTACTCTTGGGCTTATATTTGAATACCAAGATTTTTTCACCACGTTCTTGTCGGACGATGGTGCCCACCACATTGGCGCCTTGGACATATGGCGTGCCCACAATGGGCTGTCCATTATCATCGACAACCAATAGCAAACGATCAAACGTATATTCATTGCCTTCATCGAGGGGCAACTTTTCTATCAAAAGTTCTTGTCCAGGGGTCACCCGATATTGCTTTCCCCCTGTCTCAATTACCGCGTACACACTAAATCCCCCTATTCCATCCATCACCGTGGCATTAATCCAATGCATGTTACCATAAATCTTGAAGATCGTCAAACCTCAGAACAAGGCGGTGGCAACATATTCGAATAGGTTTCGACCCCGTCAAGAGACACCGGGGCCAAATCGATAAGGGAATCTTCATGGTCGTCAACGATGCGCGCTGTCGCAAATGTCCTCAACGCGCGTACAATTTCTACGTGGACCACTTCCCCCACTTTGTCCCCCGCTGACTCAATGTCCACCACATAACCTTCGAGACGCGCAATTCCATCTTTCGCGTTACTGGCATGACGTTCTTGAACTAACACGTCCAATCGTTGTCCCTCGTGAACCGGAAGCGCCAGCCGTTCAACTTCTTCCCGAGTTCCCACTTTGATAATTTTTATCTCTTCCATCTCACAGTCTTGGGCTCCACGCACAAAGACAGCTCGTCCTGTGTTCCGTTCGAGTTCTTTAAGATTGGTCCCGCCAGGACCAATCAAATGGCTCGCAATAGCGGGATTAGCTTCCGCTAAGATGGCCTCTGCACCCGATTCTTTGAGGCGCTCGACAATGCGCTGACGAAGACGACGGGCAATCACCTCTTCAGATAAGACATGTCCCCGTCCATCACACTGTGGACAAACGCGTGTTAATTGATTGAGAAGAGATTCCCGCACTTTTTTCCGGGTCATCTCCAGTAATCCCAGCCGAGTCAGCCCTAACACGGTCACGCGAGTGCGATCATGTCGTAACGCGCGTTGAAATGTCTTTAAGACTTCGGCTTGGTCTTCTTCGTTTTCCATATCGATAAAATCAATAATAACGATGCCACTAATATCTCGTAGCCGCAGCTGCCGTGCAATTTCAATTGCAGCCTCCTTATTGGTGGCTAAGACGGTGTCGGAAAGATCCGTAGATCCCACATTTTTTCCCGTATTTACATCAATAACCGTTAACGCCTCGGTTTCATCAATAACCAAGTACCCTCCGCATTTTAACCAAACCCGGCGTTTGACGGCACGATCGAGTTCTGCTTCCACTCCGCGTAATTCAAAGAGTGGGACTGTGCCATTATCGAGTTCAATTCGGTGTTTCAAAGCAGGAGAAATGGTTTCCGCAATTTCCCGGGCCCGGTAAAATGCCTGCTCATCATCAATCACAAAACGATCGACCGATTCGTCCAGATGATCGCGAATCGTCCGGGCAATTAGGCTCGCTTCGCGGTGCAATAACGCTGGAGCCCTCATGACCCGCGCTTTATGCTTAATGCGTGTCCACATGCGCCTTAAATAGGCTAAATCGCGAATCAGGGCCTTTTGTGAGGCTCCTTCAGCTACAGTGCGGACGATAAGTCCCATTCCTTTGGGACGAATCTTTTCGGCAATACTTCTAAGCCGCTCACGTTCACGTTCGGAGTCAATCCGTCGGGAGACCCCGATCGTTTCCGAATATGGTGTCAACACCAAATAACGCCCGGGCAGACTGATGTTAGTCGTCACACGGGCCCCTTTGTTGCCGATCGCTTCTTTAACAATCTGCACAACAATTTCTTGGCCCACTTTCAAGACATCTTGAATGGGCCGGGATTTCTTATGATCCCGTTCTTCGGCGTGAGCGTCATCCACGTAAAGAAAACCATTCTTCTCTAACCCCAGATTGACGAAAGCTGCTCGCATCCCGGGTAAAACATTTTCGACTTTACCTTTGTAAATATTGCCTGCTGATTGTTCTTCATCGTCACGTTCAATATAAAATTCAACCAACTGTCCGGCTTCTAAAATGGCCAAGCGACTTTCGTGAGGCTCATAATTTACCAACAGTTCCTTGAAAACTTTTGGTTCCGGCGCCAGAGGAGCGCTATCATCTTGATTTAACGATGCGGCGGCCCCTGGGGATTCGACGCCAGCGTCCCTATTAGCCGCTCCCATAGAGTCCATTGACTCTGCAGGAAGAATCCCCCAACGGCGACGTTTGCGCCGTGTCATGAATGGACCCCTTTCCACAACAGTGACAAAAAAATGAAAATCTTAGGCATTAGCTTATAGGGCTGCTTCACCAATGCCTTATTTCTATCATACCATGACCTGGTAATGGGTCAACGATGCGTCAACAATTCGCGAAGACTTATGCCCGGCCCATAATCATGAAGCCCTTGCAATAAGTCCTCTTCATATAGAATGCCCATTTTTTTCATCTCTGGGGATAAAATCACCACGCGGTGATATTTCATGGGCCGCATCACTTTTAACACATCTTTAAGCGGGGTGTCACAGTGCACTGCGAAATCATCTAACGTCCAAATCGGTTTTTTCTGAAACCAGCCTGCCCTCAAATGCAAATCCCGTACAATAAGATATTGAGCCGTGTCATCCGAATGAAGAGCCCCCCAATGAAGAAACAAGGCAAATAGCCCTAAGCTTAACAGAGGCCGGGGAGTTAAAAAAGAGAAGACCGTGATCACAAACAAAATACGAGCCAGCCAGACACCGCCTTGAATCACGCGTTGTTGAGCGGCTTCATACCCAATTTTTCGCGCCCAAAACAAACGGGCCAAATGCCCCCCGTCCAAAGGGGCGACAGGCAGAAGATTCAGAAGACCAATAGCCAGATTAAAATGAATAAATTCGTGGATCCACCGTGGCTCAATGGGCAGCCATGGGGCAGCGAGCCACGCAACCGAGGCCAAGATAAAGTTTTGTAACGGGCCTACCACCGCAATCATCGCTTCAACATAGGGTTCTTGGTGATTCATCCCGGCAATCCGGGCAATCCCTCCAAATGGCCAAATTTCTATGCGTTCCACTGTGGTCCCGTAACTTTCAGCAATGACAGCATGGGTAAGTTCATGGAGTGTCACCACAAAAAAGGCCAAAGCCATGCGAAGACCTTGACCCACAAATACATAAACAAGAAGAAGAACAACAAACCACGGATTAACCGAGATTTTACGCCACAAACCCATGGCAGCATCCTCCTTGGGTCTAGTGGCGTAACCAATCGCTGCCAAAATATTCTGGTCCCAAAGGATTAACCGGTAATTGATCGCGCGTCACAGCAATCTGGATGCTATGATTCATCTGCCCAAGATTTTGGCGTGGCAACACAACTTGTCCTGGATGAACTAACACCGTCCGAAGTCCTAAAAATTCTATGTGCACAGTCCCCATGGCTAAGGTAAGGTCATGACCATTCACTGACAACACCTTTGCTGAAGAAGGAGCCAGCACTGATGCGGCCCCTGTCGTGTATACCGTAATCCGTGGAACAAAGCGCATGGTGCCGTGGTCGTTATGCCAGCCAAAAGCTACACCCAATGTGGCAAACTGGCTAAGAGGAGCACTTAACTGATTAGTTGCTGGGAGTTTCAAGTGAGCATGGGACCATGATCCATTTGAGCTGATCACCTCGTGAATCCATATGCGAACATCGCCGGACAACGTCGGTGGGAAGATCTGGGTCAGATAAATAACACTGATCAATCCCAGAGCCAGCCACCACTTCCAATATTTCGCTTTGTGAGCGCGGGATTTGATAACCGGTGTCCCTTGCATGCTTCGTCCTCCTTGTCCTATCCGTCACCACATCATATGCGTTCCACGGCTGTTCATGCGTAAGCTGGTGTTGGGTTAGGGACTTAGGGCGCTCAACACCGGTCATTGATTCGCACGAAACCAAGATGGTATGATGCAAACAAGAAGGGAAGATCTGTATGGCACCATGGCTAGCGTTAACAATCGCACTGGTTTTTGTCTTTGTCGGAACATATTTACAAAAGCGGGCATTTAGGGTATGGCAAATGCCGCGCTATCTCGCCAAAAGTTGGGTTCGTTACTCATTAATGCTGGTAACTATCATCGTCCTCGGGTTTCCCTCCATAACCGGCTATGGTTGGTTAGCACCCATTTATGGTACCGTGATCGGGTTTTTGGGGGGCCGCCAAGCAGACTGGGAAGAAGCCTGTAAAGATTAGTCGTCACCCGGGTCGTTCTAAAACTCCATTGACTTCGAGGATTTTTTCGTGGCACGGCGTGTAGACCGTGCCTTCTTCTTTTCGAGATGGGTTAAGCGTTGTTCAATGCGGGCTAAAACCGCAAAAATGGCTAAGAAGAGCGCTCCATCCACTGCTAAAAGCACAATAATCCATGTCATCCACTATCCCCTTCTTTCATCCCCATGAGCCCTTCATGGGATTAGCCAAGTCGCTTATACCGACGAGACGATTGGGGTCCAAAGCGAAATAAGCGAAATAGCCACATCACGAGACCTTCCAAATGGCGATGCCATGCCAGCACAATAAATCCAGCAATCATCCCTATCACATCGCCAGCTAAAACATCTGTCGGCCAGTGAACACCAACAAAGACCCGGGCTATACTAATGGCTGCCGCCAATAATGTCGCCAACCAACCATCCCGCCGTCCCGCATAAAATAGAGCGATAGCAAAAGCAAAACTGCCCGTCGCATGATCACTAGGAAATGATGTATCGGGAGCATGGGAAATCAATAAGTGTACCATTTTCGGTTCAAAGACAAAGGGACGCGGGCGATAAGGCAAAACATGCGATAACGTCATTGACACCGCCAAACTTAAAAAACCTGCCACGGTAGCATAGACTACAGCCCGCCGTGCACGATTTTGGCGCAAGGGAGGCCAAAACCATAACAGTAAGAAAATCACAGCCCAAATTTCTACCGCATCTTTGGCCAGCACGATCGCAAAATCGTTGAGTAATGGGCTAATAGTCGCCCACGAGTTAATCACATGAAACCAATGCCGATCAAACATCGGAATAGGAAAGTTAGTCGCCAAGCCGTTGCCACCTTTAATGAATTTAAGTGTTCTTGCTATATACAACCTGCGTGACCGGAGCACTACGGTTATAGGATAAATCATGCCGGCGCATGTAAACATTTAGTAAAATGCCAATACCAGCCGAGTCGGCAAGAAATGCCGAGCCCCCATAGCTCATAAAGGGCAAGGGCACGCCGGCCACGGGCATAATGCCCGAGACCATCCCAGCACTCTCAATCACGTGAAATGCAAACATCGAGACTACTCCGGTGGCAAGTAGCATCCCATAGCGATCTTTGGCTTGATTCGCAATATAGATGCCACGTGCCAGCAAGAGGAGATATACCAACAAAAGCGCCATTGACCCCACAAATCCCAACTCTTCCGCTACGACAGCAAAAATAAAGTCGGTATACGACTCGGGCAAAAAGCTCAGCTGGTTAAAATGCGCTGTAAATATTCCTGTCCCGAAAAGTCCGCCGCTGCCCACCGCGATTCGCGATTGAATCACATTAAAACCGGCTCCTAAGGGATCCTTATTAGGATTCAGAAAAATGATAAGCCGGTTCAACTGATATTGATGCATGGGAATGGGGATATGAAAGCGGTAATGCAGATAAATCCACAAAATGACGGTCAAGAGACCTCCGGGAAAAATAATGACCAATTTCCACCACGAGGCTCCTGCCATAAATAACATACCCGCTGTGATCGCCACAAAGACCAGCGTTGTTCCCAAGTCCGGCTGTTTTAACACCAGCAACATGGGAAGAAGCACATGTAGTCCCGGCGAGATAAAATCTTTCCAACGCGACAGCCGCTGTTTTTGACTGAGGTGGGTCGCGAGGGTAATAACAATGGCGATTTTAGCAAATTCTGAAGGCTGAAGCTGGAAGGGTCCCACATTAATCCAGCGCTGAGCTCCGAGTGCCGTATGTCCTTTGACAAGCACAAACGCCAACAGAAGAACCGATGTCCAATATAAATAAGGACTTATGACCCGGAACTTTTCATACGGTACCCAAGCCACAATGGCCATGGTCAAGAGACCGAGAAATATCCACGCGATTTGGCGATGGACAAAATAGAGTTGTGATCCCGGGGATAACAAAGGTTTGGTCGCGCTGCCAATGACAAAAAGACTTAATCCTGATATCAACAGCACAATCAGAACGGTAAGGATATCAATGTTTTTCCAGATGCTTTTCGAATGCATGCTTTAACCTCGCTTAGTCCATTCACGTTGTGCGTCTCATCCCGATTTCTCTCAAGAAGATAACTCCATGATTTCTGCAATCCAAGGTCTTGCCCACACAGATTTCGGCTCGTGGACCTTCATAACAAATAAATACAAACATTGTGCGACCGGGATATTCTGAACCTCAACCGAACGTCGAACCTATCCGTGCCTGCTCAGATTGCCTTAATCATACCTTGGGTCCGAAGCGGATTCAAGCAGCCCATGGCTTTCCTTCTTCTTCCTGGTTTACAGGACGTATTAGGAATGTCTCGCCTTTTAATTTAGAATAGCGATGGCAAAACCGCATGAGATGCCCATGAGATGGGAATAAAATATTTTTTTATTGTCACGCCCATCATGAAAAGTCAGGTAAAATGAGAAATCCACACAAAATCATAAAGCTGCAAGCTCTCCCTCAATGGATCGGAAAGAGAGGTTGCAGCAAAGTCGCCATATGAGTACAGCGTCTTATACGGAATGGTGCTTGACTTTGCGTATGGGAATATTGGCTACAAGAGCCATGGCATCATCATGTCTGGAAAAATCGACCCGAAATCCCTGATCATCAATATCCATATACTCCGATATGACCTTAAGCAGATCGTTTTTCAGATTTTCGAGCGCTTGGGGTGAGAGGCTTGCACGGTCATGCACCAAAACCAGACGAAGCCGCTCTTTTGCCACGTCCTTGCTCGCATCCTCACGCCCGAAAACCCGTGCGAACAAATCAAACATGGACCGCCCTCCCCTACTCATGCCTTAAACCCCATAAACTTCCGCAACTTACTAAATAATCCAGACCCATCATCGAGTTTCATCATTGGCACATTCTCCCCCCGAAGGCGCCGCGTAATGTTGCGATAGGCTTCCCCTGCTTTCGATTGCGGGTTCAGCACGGCCGGTTCACCGCGATTGGTAGATACCACAATGGACTCATCGTCAGGCACAACCCCTAACAATTCAATGGCAAGAATTTCTATCATGTCATCTATGTCCATCATGTCGCCTTTTTTTACCATGCTGGCACGAATTCGATTAATAATCAAGAAGGGTTTATGTTTTTCTTGTGCCTCCAGTAAACCAATAATACGGTCAGCATCCCGGACAGATGAAACTTCCGGTGTCGCTACAACCAATGCTTTATCTGCACCGGCAACGGCATTCTTAAATCCTTGTTCGATACCAGCTGGCGAATCAATCAGCACGTAATCAAAGTCTTCTTTCATCTGCGAGACGAGTTCACGCATCTGATCCGGCGATACTGCGGTCTTGTCCCGTGTTTGAGCAGCCGGCAACAAATACAAGTTTTCAAATCGCTTGTCCTTAATTAACGCATGCTTCAGTTTGGCAAACCCTTCGACGACGTCAACCAAGTCGTACACGATTCGGTTTTCTAATCCCATCACGACGTCCAAATTGCGCAAGCCGATATCCGCGTCAATTAATGCAACTTTTTGCCCCATTTGAGCCAGACCGGCACCCAAATTCGCCGTTGTCGTGGTTTTTCCCACGCCTCCTTTCCCTGATGTAATGACGATGGCTTCCCCCATAACTAAAGGCTCCCCCTTACTTGATGTTTCCGAGTGTACTATGCTGCCATTGATCAATGATTAATTGTCCGTCCCGCACCTCAGCAATTTCTGGCACAGTCGGCAATGCTGCTTCGTCGCTATCTGGTGCACGACCGATAAAATGGGCTATGCGAATTTGGGTAGGACTCAGTCTAAATGCGGCGACCACCGCATCCTGATTTCCTTCGGCACCGGCATGAGCTAATCCCCGTAGCCATCCCATCACGATAATATCGCCGCCTGCCGTGATTTCCGCGCCAGGATTGACATCACCCAACACTACTACATTACCGTAAAATCGTACATGTTGCCCAGATCTTAATGTTTTGCGAATCAACAAGGTTGGATGCCTGCGGGCTTCATCCTCCCAATCCCGCGCATTGCGCCGTTCAACATAATGTTCAATAAAAGGCTTGTCTTGTCCATTGTGCATGCTTCCGCCCCCTAATCCTAATAGAGCGACTCGACCGGAATCGGGCGAAAATTCAGTACGTTGCTGGCCGTAAATGCTTAACGAAGGAAACGAGCTAGAGTCGCTTGATCTGCCGCCAGAAAGGTTTTGGGATAAACGGCGCGCCACGGTGCTATCCCTCCTCTTTTCACTCAGCATCTAACACATTCTCTATTGATGTCTAAACTCCTGCCAATCGTTCGACCCTTATATAGAAGATTTTCTCTTGTTGTTCGGTCAAAAGTCCTAGTAAAGGGACAAAAACCGACGGCATCATTCACAGATGTCGTCGGTACATGGATAATGTCGTCATGTGTTTGAGAAGTGGATATCCCTGCGCCCTCTATCTCCCGGTGAAAAATATGGAAAATTTCACATGGGTAAAACTTCCAGACCTTCGACGGTGTTTAAACAAGGTACAGATGCACGGATATTCCTTGTGTCCTCATTATCTTTTTACGCGATCGGTGTCGGCACCAAGGTTATGATGAAAGTGACCGATAACGTGAACGGCGACGGCCCCGTGAACCAAACCCAATAATTCCCCCTAAAGCCGGGGTAAACAGCATCGAAAACAAAATCCAGACTGGTAAAGGCCGAGAAAACACAAACCATGAAAAATGGTATCCAAACACATACAAAAGTAACCACTGAAATGGCAGGACCACCACTTGGCTTAACGCCGCAATCAAACCCGGCACAAAGATGGGATCGCGGACTATCTTTTGCTGGACGGTTGCGACGGCATAACCCAACAATGCAAAGGTTAGGGCATTTAATCCGATTAACCGTCCCGCCCACAAATCTTGCATAAGTCCTCCCAACAGACCGGCCCACATGCCCCGTTTGGGCGTTTCATGCAAGGCAATCAGCACCGTCACCGAAAGCACTGCATTAGGCACATAACCGCCTGGAAATATTTGCGGTAATAAGGCAACTTGAATCAACAATGCCAGAAGATAAAGGACAAGCCATGTTCCTATCCGCAAACGGTCCATTAACTATTTCCTCCACCAAATACCGGAGGAATGCTCGCTCCCGAAGGATGCGATTCCACCACCATCACCGTTTGCAGACGGTTAAAATCAACAGCGGGCTTGATGGTCGCTGTCTCTGTCAACCCATATTGATTGTGTGACACCGATACCACTTGCCCAATGAGCAATCCTTTCGGATAATATTGGCTTAAACCTGATGTCGCAATGACATCGCCAGGGAGCACATCGGGTTTACTTGAAAAAAGTTGGAATTGCAGTAACCCCGTGACGGGATCCTGGCCCAATACCACCCCCGTTGATTGTGAGCGGACATCTAAAGCCCCAATACCGCTTTTCGGATCCAAAATCAACATCACGGTTGCCGTACTGGGACCGGCCGATAACACGCGACCGACCACGCCTTGTGGTACAATCACAGCCATTCCCGCATGCACGCCATTGTTCGTGCCTTGATCAATGACAACCGTGTCAAACCAGCTGTCGGGATTCCTGGCAATAATGCTGGCCGGATCCAGTTTCCAACTTCCCAAGGAATGCTCTAATCCTAATAGACCCCGTAATTGACCATTTTCCGCAAGAACTTCCGAGAGTTCCAACTTCATACTGTTATACTCCAGCAACTTCCGTTTCAATTCGCGATTTTGTTGTTGGAGCGTAAAAATGTCCCCTATGGTACTGACTCCTAATCCGGTTTCACGCCCAATAAACGCCATACTGGATTCCGCAGGAGACACGACGGTATTAATGATGTTGCTTAACCCGACAACTTTACCGCGTATGCGGGCGGTCAAGCTTAAACTCACCGTGACAACCATGACGACTAACACCGTGATGAGCAACCGTCGCCAACGGTATATGAATCCGCCCACTGCGTTACCTCCCCTTCCTCCTCTTAGCGTCGATTACGGCGGCGGAGCGCTTCCAGATGGTGCATATCTTCTAGAACCATTCCCGTTCCCCGGACAACGGTCAATAGGGGTTCATCTGCTTGATGCACGGGCATTCCTGTTTCCGAGCTCACTAACTTGTCGAAATTGCGCAAGAGGGAGCCTCCACCTGTCATCACAATGCCCCGATCCATAATGTCCGCAGCGAGTTCCGGTGGTGACTTTTCCAAAGTCGCTTTAATCGCATCCACAATGGTGTTCACCGTTTCACTTAATGAGCGCTGGATTTCGGTGGAATTAATTTTTAGGGTTTTTGGTAGACCCGTCACCAAGTCCCGTCCACGCACGTCCATAGTTTCTTCATGATCGGGAGGATACGCGGACCCGATGGTAATCTTAATTTCTTCGGCCGTCCGTTCTCCAATCATCATATTGTATGTCCTTTTAATATGATTGACGATAGCATCATCCATCTCATCGCCGGCAACGCGAATCGATTGCGACGTCACAATACCGTCCAAAGAAATAATCGCCACTTCACATGTCCCGCCCCCCACATCGACAATCATATTGCCGGTGGGCTCATTGACTGGCAAACCGGCACCGATGGCCGCCGCCATGGGTTCTTCTACGACTAACGCCTCTTTCGCTCCTGCCTGTACGGCAGCATCCTTAACTGCCCTTTCTTCCACACCTGTGACCCCTGAAGGCACGCCAATTACCACGGTAGGGTGAATCATACGCGAATTATTCGAGGCTTTTTTGATAAAGTATTTGAGCATCGCCTGGGTCGTATCAAAATCTGCAATAACCCCATCTTTTAAGGGCCGGACAGCACGAATATTACCGGGAGTCCTTCCCACCATCTGTTTAGCTTCTTGTCCTACCGCAATAATTTCACCAGTCATGGTATCGATGGCCACCACAGATGGTTCTTGCAAAACAATCCCTCGACCCTTGACATAGACCACCGTGTTGGCCGTTCCTAAATCAATTCCCATGTCTTTTGCAAAAGACCCAAATAAACTTCTTATGGGCACAGAATAATCCTCCCTTTAGATCCTATAGGTCCTAGATCCCCTAGGTTCAAGCACTTAATTTGTTAGTTCTGTTAGTTGTCCTTGATGGACACTCACATGACGGGATTTTCCCACTATCACATGGTCTAATACAGGAATCCCCAATAAATCCCCCGCATCCTCTAACCTTTTGGTTAAAGACCGGTCGGCCCTGGAGGGTGAAGGATCCCCACTAGGATGATTGTGTACAACGATAATGGAAGCACAAGACCACCCAACAGCCCGCTTAAAGATTTCGCGTGGAAACACCTCAACGCTATCGAGCCCCCCTCGAAAAATGGTTTCGATCGCTAGCACCTGATTTTTGGTGTTTAAAAACAACACACGAAATTCTTCTTGATTGAGTCGAATCATATCTTCCATCAAAATGACAACATCTTCCGGGCCGGTAATCCGGTTTCCCATTTCTTGACGCCGCACCCGATTCCCAATCTCCAATGCTGCTAATAAAAGAGCCACCTTGGCTTGTCCCAACCCTTTTATCTGCAGCAATTCTTGAACCTGCCGGCGGCTTAAGGCCTGCCATCCATCTTGCAACAATGATCCACTGAGTTCTAAGACCGATTGGCCCGATGTTCCGGTTCCAAGGAGCACGGCCAGTAACTCTCGGTCTCCTAATACTTTGGCCCCGTGGCGCATAAGACGCTCCCGGGGACGTTCTTCGCTGGGCAGGTCTTGGACCCGGCTCACACCCCACGCTCCTTGTCCCAGTGGGATAACAACTTTTTGACAAGACGAGTGGGTAATCCAATGACGGTTTCCACATCGCCTGTGAGTTCTTTAATCCACTCCCCAGCCCGGCCTTGAATGGCATAGGCTCCTGCCTTATCCCAGGGTTCCGGACTGGCTAAATACGCATCGATTTCACTGTTAGACAGCGCCTGAAATGTGATCTCCGTACAGTCCACTTGGACATATCCTCGTTGCGATAGCGGATCCCAAATCGCCACCGCCGTATACACCTGATGACGATGATCCGACAGTTGGCGAAGCATATCCTGGGCATGCCCCATCGACCGCGGTTTGCCAAATATCTGTCCGTTATAGGAAACAACGGTGTCCGATCCAATAATGAGACACTGAGGATGGCGTGTGCCCACCACGATGGCTTTGTGTGCCGCCAGGCGCCTCACCAAATCATGGGGTGTTTCCGGAGTTCTGGCTGTTTCATCAATGTTTGCAGCATCAACAATAAATGACAAACCTATTTTCGCCAATAATTCACGGCGTCGTGGTGAGGAAGACGCTAGGACATAACACTGTGCCATCTAAGCCTTCCTCCGTTGAAACCACCACAAACCACCTAAAAGACCTATGATTCCGCCAAGATTCAAGTCGAGCCATATTCCCAAATCCAGGCCAAACACTCCCAGATTCAACGTCCAAGGACCCGCAGGCGTCCCCAATTCAAAATAGGAGTGACCCAAAGGCGGCCATAACGGCGCAAGAAAGTGCCCCAACAATGAGCCCACTAATCCTCCAATCAGGACGTAAATCAGTGCAATCCATCCTGAACTTTTTCGACCGTGCATGACAAACTCCTCCGGTATCCCGGCATTTCGTGACGCATCGCCTGTTTCCTCGACAAAAACTTAGGCCTTGTTCAGCATAACATTCGTGAGATACTCACGGCAATCATGGAAAAGATTCCTTCATTGGACAAATTCTCCTGCATTATTTGACGAGGTTTCCCGCGTGTTTGCGTCGCTGTTGCAGAATATAACTAAGCAGTGCTAACGAGCCTGTCGTTAAAATCGCCTGGTTTTCGGCAGTTCGCTCAAAAGCCTTTTGCACCGCATCCCATGGGTCCTCAACGAAATCTGCCTCGGGGCAGATGGACAAGAGACTTTTCGGATCTCCTCCCCGTTCGGACGGTACACGCGTGAGAATCACATGATGCGCATAGGGCACTAACATCTTTAACATCTCTTCTGCCGGTTTATCGGCCAACGCACTAAACACGATGGTCCATTGGTACTGTTGGTAAGGTTCCATCTCTAGAGTTTCGAGCACGCCTCGAATTCCATGAGGATTATGTGCTCCATCAATAACCCATAATGGGTGGCGATGAAGTACTTGAAACCGACCCGGCCATGAAAACCCCGCCCATGCCTGCAATACCCGTGACCAATCGCGGATTAACCCGTCTTGAGCCATGACCTCCACTGCAGCAAAAGCCGTCGCGACATTTTCTTTTTGATATGCCCCTAAAAGGGGCACAGATAATGGTCCGGCGGGACTCTGCCCAAACACACCCTGTTCGCCCACATTGGGAAACCATGATGGTTCCACCACCCTAACCCCCTCGTGTCTCGCCCGCTCCATAATCACGTCACGGGCAGCAGGGTAGGGTTGACGCGCCAATACCACTTGCGATCCCGGTTTGATTATCCCAGCTTTTTCAAAAGCAATCGCTTCAATCGTGTTACCTAGGCGATCCATATGGTCAAAAGCCACCGGTGTAATCACGGCTAAATAAGGGGGATCAATAATATTCGTGGCGTCAAGCCGTCCCCCCAGCCCTACTTCCACCACCGCAATATCCACGTTCCAGTGATGAAATGCTAGAAACGCCAATGCCGTAACCGCTTCAAAAAAGGTGGGAACATCCTGAAGTTTTCGGCCAGCGTGTTCCACTGCTTCACCTAATTGGTCCCATAATGATTCAGGCATAGGTTGCCGGTTGAGCATCACCCGCTCATTAATATGTCCCATGTCCGGTGAGATGGTTAGGCCGACGCGTAAACCTTGTGACTGCAACGCCTCCGCAATTAATGAAGCGGTAGATCCCTTCCCATTGGTTCCTGCTACGTGAATGATGGGATAGCCTTTTTGGGGATTATCGAGGGCCTCTAAAAGTTCTCGAATGCGTTCAAGGCCCGGGCGAATCCGAACACGTTCGAGGTCTTCCCACCAGTTTTCTTTCACTGTAAATCCTCCCAGCGCTCTTTGAGACGGGTAATTCGCGATACGAGTTCTTCGCGTTGCGCCTTGGCTTTAGCCACGACTTGTTCGGGGGCGCGTTCGAGGAATTTCTGATCGTTCAGTTGCCGCTCGATACGCTCTAATTCTGCTTGTGTTTGATCCATCATTTTTTTGACTCGAGCCGCTTCCTTTTCTAAATCAACGACCCCTTCCAACAATAATGAGAGACTTCCTCCCAAAGCTACCCCGGTTAGGGCATGGTGCGGTTTGGAAACCTTCTCACTTTTTACATGCCAGGCAATATCCTGGGCTCGTAACAACTCCCGAATTGCCACCTCTTCCTGCCGCCAATCGCCAAGAACTGATGCGTTATCCGCTACCGCAAAAAATTGCACCCGTTGTCCCGGAGGGAGATTGACCTCGGCCCGCAGATTGCGTCCGGCACGGATGAGACTCTTCACCCGCTCCATTGTCGCTAAAGCCTGCTCGTAGCCCGGTAGTGCCGTCACCTTGGGCCAAGGAGCAATCATGATACTCTCGCCCTGATGTGGAATGGATTGCCACAACTCCTCTGTAACAAAGGGCATGAAGGGATGCAGCAGTTTTAGCGATTGTTCCGCAACATAAATTAGTGTGCTTAAGACGTCGTCAGCTTCCGCCGGATATTCACGGAGACGAATTTTGCTTAACTCAATGTACCAGTCGCAATAATCATCCCAGAGAAAATCATAAATAGCCCGTGCGGCTTGCCCAAATTCGAATTCATGCAACCAAGCCGTCATTTTCTCTATGGTTTGATTCAGTTGCTGGACAATCCATACATCTTCGACGTGGTGGGGATTAAGAGGTTTGAGCACAAAATTCTCTGGCAAATTCATGCGCACATACCGAATCGCATTATAGATCTTATTCGCAAAATGACTCGCTGCTTGCACGCGTTCATCACTGTAGCGCTGATCATTGCCAGGGGCTGAACTGAGCACTAATGCCATCCGCAGCGCATCTGCTCCATAGCGTTCAATAACGTCCATGGGATCAACACCATTGCCCAACGATTTACTCATCTTACGCCCTTGGCTATCTCGTACCAAGCCATGCAGCAACACGGTAGTAAACGGTTTTTGACCAGTAAAATGGATCCCTTGCATGATCATCCGTGAGACCCAGAAAAAGATGATGTCATACGCCGTGGACAAGACAGATGTCGGGTAAAAGGTTTTCAAATCCTCCGTCTTCTCGGGCCACCCTAACGTCGAAAATGGCCATAACGCCGAAGAAAACCACGTGTCTAATACATCTTCGTCTTGGTGCACGGGACCACCACACACATCACAATGATCGGGAGCCTCTCGAGCCACCATCACGTGATTACAACGATCACAATAATATGCAGGAATGCGGTGTCCCCACCATATTTGCCGGGAAATACACCAATCGCGGATATTTTCCATCCAGTTCGTATAGATTTTCTCAAACCGCTCCGGCACAAATTTAATGGCCCCCATGCGCACAGCATTCAAGGCGGGTTCGGCTAGCGGTTTAATCTTCACGAACCATTGCAAAGACAAGAGGGGTTCAATAACTGTTCCGCATTTCTCGCAATGTCCTACCGAATGAATGAGATCTTCTTGTTTCTCGATCGCGCCCACTTCGCCGAGATCTTTAATAATACGCTGACGCGCTTCATACCGGTCCAACCCCTGATAAGGGCCAGCTGCCTCGGTCATGTGCCCATCCTCGTCAATCACAGCGATTTGCGGCAGCTGATGACGCTCACCCATTTGAAAGTCATTGGGATCATGAGCCGGGGTGACTTTGACCGCTCCCGTTCCGTATTCAGGATCCACATAGGTATCGGCGATAATAGGGATAATGCGGCCGATTAAAGGCACCTTGACCTGATGCCCCACCAAATGTTGCCAGCGTGCATCATCCGGATGGACCGCAATCGCCGTATCTCCAAGCATGGTTTCGGGCCGGGTGGTCGCGACCACAATGTCTCCTGGTTCATCGACCAACGGATAACGTATAAACGTTAAGGTCCCTTTTTCATCGTCGTGTTCGACTTCAATGTCTGATAACGCTGTGCGGCATGAAACACACCAATTGGTTATATAATTACCGCGATAAATAAGTCCTTCTTCATAGAGACGGACAAATACTTCGGTAACCGCCTTGGAAAGACCCTCATCCATCGTAAATCGTAGTCGGTCCCAATCCACCGAAGCCCCCAATTTTTCTACCTGCCGGAGAATCTCTCCGCCGTACTTCTCTTTCCATTGCCAAACCTCTTGAATGAAGGCTTCCCGTCCAATACTGCGCCGGTCAATATTCTGACTCCGCAATAATTCTTCGACCTTCATTTGGGTGTGGATTCCCGCGTGGTCTGTTCCTGGCAGCCATAACGTATTGTCCCCTAGCATCCGGTGAAAGCGAATCAGAATATCTTGCCAGGTGTTGTTCAAGGCATGTCCAACGTGCAAAATCCCCGTCACATTGGGAGGTGGCATGACAATGCTAAAGGTAGGAGCTTCGGGATTCATATTCGGTTTAAAATATCCGTGCTCTTTCCAAAAGCTGTACCACTTTTTTTCTACTTCATGCGGTGAATATTGAGCACTGAGCTCAACCACGCGAAATTCCTCCTTTGATTCTGATCCTTTGATCCTCTGAGCATGCCTACAACGCTGATAGCACGAGAAAACCTCGTCAAACGCCATTGTCCAAAAGACGGCTATATCGTCTCAAATGCCCATGAAAATTTCATGCGAAATGTGTTCAAAATTTTTCACGATCACCAAAAAGAGACCCTCTTCGCTAAGGGCGAAAAGAGTCTCTTTCGCGGTACCACCTTAATTCGCCCTAAAATCTTTAGGGCCTCCTTTTGCGATAACGGGCAAAACCGTTTTAGATTGCCAAGGCTAACCTTGACTCACTAAAACACCTCGGGGTCCACCTGCAAGTCATCACGCACGAAGATTTCACCAAATTACTTCGCTCTCTACGCGTTTGTGTCCCGCTTCTTCCCGTCATCGGCAAAAGATATGATTAATCTTCCACGACAGCCAGAATATCGTCAGTCGACAGAATGAGGTGTTCCTCATTGCCAATCTTGATTTCGGTGCCGGCAAATTTGGCAAATAAGACCCGCTGGCCTTCCTTTACCTTAATGTCTTCACCATCGCCGACTGCTACGATAAGACCGGTCTGGGGTTTATCTTTGGCAGTATCGGGTATGTAAATACCACTCTGAGTCCGTTCCTGTTCCTCCACCAGTTTTACCAGAACGCGGTCCCCTAACGGCTTGACCTGCATTGGAAATATCCCCCTTGGATGGTGTATCTGATGTTCCACAAAAATCGTGGCATCTAACATTATATCGTACAGCCTAAGCGTGTCAATGAACCAACCCGGGCTGGTCTCAAACCTGTCCTCTATGCATAGTGTGGATTGATATCCATCGCTGAGGAGGATGCTGTGATGAAAAATCCCCGAAAATGGAAGAAATGGATCCTTCCCTGGCTGACGCTCACCTTAACAGCCTGCGGACAGCACACACCAAAGCCACCTCAACCTTCATGGCCTATAGTGCGTGTTTCGGTCAATGTGTCATCACCTTTTCTCGCATTGCCCCTTTATATTGCCCAGAACCTTCACTTGTTCCAAGATGAACATATTCGTGTAGACATCGTATCAGCCAATCACAGCGAGCTCATGATTGCGGATACTGTCAAATCATGGCCTGTTTTAGGCTCCTTGGCAAGTCGTCCTGATATGTTTTTGGTAGCCCCTGCCCCAGATCCACATTTTCGTCTAAGAGTCTTAGACCGTCTTCCCGTAGAATATGCCGATAATCTCCACATCTCCATTCCCTTACTGCAGAGCATTATGACACTCAATCGTACCCATCCCTATTTGGAGACCGTATCCTTTAGACATATACAGAATTTATGGAAGCAGCGTCACTTACCCTGGGCCATCGTAACTCTTCAACAATTTTATCAACTACACCAGCAAGATCCTCACACAGTGATTTTGAACTGGCTAGGAGCGTCCACCGGTGCCATTCCTGCCCTGACCATCAGTGGCCATAGTAAAGACAGCGTGCAATTTCTTCGGGCCATCAACCTCGCATTATGGTACATCCATACATCATCCCCAAAAACCATTGCAGGTATTCTTTCCAATCCTCAGGAAAAGTTCCTGCCACAACAAATAGCTCAGGGACTCCATTATGGATTGTGGCCCGTTACAACCTATATATCCCCCAGCGAATATAACCGGGGACGAGCATTATATAGTTTAAGCACCAAGGATACCTGGCCCCCTTATTACGCGGGCGTTGATAAAGATTTAGCCACTCAAGCTTTAAGTGCAGCATATTGATGTGCCCATGATTCCATGAGCACCAGTTCTGTGCTGCCTTCTAGACGTCCTGATGCGGCTAGCATGGCGATCTTTTTAAATCCCGCTTTTTCATAGGCGCGAATTGCTCGATAATTATCTTTTTTCACTCGTAAATAAATCTTATTGAGTCCATAGCGGACATAGGCCACATCCAACACATCTAAGATGGCCCCAGAGCCATAGCCTTGATTCCAATATCGTTTATCGCCAATAGAAATCCTCAGCTCGGCTTGCCCATTGCGCCAGGTGATATGCTCTAATTCCACGTCCCCAATCAACTGACCCTCTTCGGTCTGAATAGCAAATCCCAGGCGAATGGGACTCGTCATTAAGTCGCGCCACCAGCCAAGATCAATCTGGTTAGCCCGTCCAAATTTCTTCCCGCTAAGCTCGGTAATTTCTTCATCTTCATCCCATAACAGCAACATTGCGAGGTCGTCATCCTTTAATTCCCGGATATAGCGGTAACGACCCTCCAAATCCAATACCATGTATTTCTTCACCTCGTCTCAATCTCACTTCTTCAATTCGACAGAAGAGAGCTCGTCTCCTGTTTTCTCGAGTGAGACGCGGAGGACTTTCTTCTGGTAAGGCTGGGAATATCGACCTCCCATCTTTCTCGGTTATCATAGTCAACACCACAGTAGAATGTGCACATCTCCCGAATCTCCCGA
This sequence comes from Sulfobacillus thermosulfidooxidans, assembly GCF_001280565.1. Lineage (NCBI taxonomy): Bacteria > Bacillati > Bacillota > Clostridia > Eubacteriales > Clostridiales Family XVII. Incertae Sedis > Sulfobacillus > Sulfobacillus thermosulfidooxidans. The sequence continues at coordinate 436,428 of NZ_LGRO01000002.1, forward strand.
ACCTCCCAACATTCGGTATAATCAATGTCATACTCCCATAAAAGGAGGCTCTATCATTATGGCCAAATTGTTAGTCTTGATTGTTTCCGGTCCCAAGGATCCCGCTAAAGTTAAAGCAGGATTAGGCTTTTCTATAGTGTCCCAACAAAGCGAACAAGTAGACGATGTCAAAATTTGTTTCTTTGCTGACGGTGTAGAAGTTCTTGCCCCAGAAGCCATCCAGCCATTTGAGTCCCTCATCCATAAGGTGCAAGAGTTGGGAATCTTTACAATGGCGTGTCAATTACATGCCGAGCAAAAGCATCTAGACGATGTGATTCGCAAGGAGCAACCGACTATTGATTTGCACTATGTGGGTGAAGATCTGGTCAAAGCCTTGACGGAAGGATACCAATTCGTTAGTTTTTAACTATGGACACTTTTGCGTCACGCACCTTTTGGGTTATGCGGCATGGTCGCCCTGACTTACCCCGTAACCCATTTTTCATGGATCACGACCAGTTTAACCGATATTTAGAAGCCTATGACCGGGCCGCCTTAAGTGACGTTGAAACACAGCGATTAACCGCATTATTTCAACAATATCCGGTTCCCGATTTGGTTATCTGTTCGGATTTGCCAAGAGCTCAAGCCACCGCCGAGCTCTTTGCTCGGTCATCCCCTATCATTGTCGACCCAACATTTCGGGAAATTCCCGTCTGGCTTCCCGATTCGTCTACAAGATTTCTCAAGAGCCGTTGGCCCGAAGAATTTTGGTGGAGTTATTTGCGTCTAAATTGGTTTCGGGATCAGGGCCCCGAAGGTAAAACGCGTTCTCGTCAACGGGCTCAGGAAGCCATCACACGCTTGCTGGCGTATCAAGAAGGACACCAACGCATCGCGCTGGTGTCCCATGCTGGATTTCTGTCCTTACTGATTACCATGCTGCATCAGCAGCACCGGATTAAAGGCCCGCTTCTCCCGTCCATTCGTTTTGGCCGGCCAACCAGGTATACATGGATTAAATCGTAAGACCCAGTCCCCTAATTGCCTCTTTGACCTTGTTCAGGCCTTCACCAGTCCGGTTCGATACGGGATATATGGTGCGGTGGTACAATTCTTCCAACCGTTGAATCCGGTTTTGCTGTTCCGTTTTGTTTAGGCGGTCCAGTTTAGTACCCACCACAGCCAAAAACAGATTACGCTCACTTGCCCATTGCAATATTTGTCTTTCCTCATCTTCGGGATCACGCCGGATGTCTTGCACGAGAATTCCGCCGATTAAGGGTTGTCGGGATGACAGATACTCTTCTACGGCTTGGCCAAATTCATCCCGGATGGTCTTGGAAACTTTCGCATAGCCATAGCCTGGTAAATCCACCAGGTACCAGTTTGCCATTTGGTAAAAATGGATTCGCTGGGTTTTACCCGGGTTACTACTCACGTGCGCCATTTTAGAGCGGGTGAGAGCATTGATTAAGGATGACTTGCCCGCATTAGACCGCCCTAAAAAAGCCAGTTCGATCAAGCCGTCTTTGGGCATTTCCGCTATTGTCAAGCATGACGCTACGAGCCGATTACTTTTGGGGGGCAATTTCTTCCCTCACAATCTTCTGAGTGAGTGCAAATTCCAGCACTTCATCCAAATGCTCGACAAGATGAATTTGCATGGAGCGCCTGACATTGCGCGGCAAATCTTCTAAATCGCTCTCATTATCTTTCGGCAAAATAATTTCTCGAATTCCCGCGCGATGTGCTGCCAACGTCTTCTCTTTGATACCCCCCACCGGTAACACGTGTCCACGGAGGGTAATCTCACCAGTCATCGCAATTTGGGATTTGACCGGAATATTACTTAGAGCCGAAACCATGGCCGTCGCCATAGCAATGCCCGCAGACGGGCCATCTTTGGGTATTGCGCCTTCTGGCACGTGCACATGTAAATCCAAAGTTTCATGGAAGGATGGATCGATGCCAAATTCCCGTGCACGAGAACGGATGAAGCTATAGGCTGCGCGCGCACTTTCTTGCATCACGTCCCCTAATTGCCCCGTCAGATTCAAATGGCCTTTCCCCGGCATGGTCGTGACCTCAATCGGCATGACATCGCCCCCAGCCTCGGTCACAGCGAGCCCTGTTACAATTCCCACCTCATCTTGGGATTCTTTGGTACGGTGATGGACTTGGTGAGGTCCTAAATATTTTTCAAGATTGTTCACTGTGACCCGTACCGTCCCCTGATAGCCCTGAACGATTTCGCGTGCTACTTTGCGGCAAATGGCCCCTAATTGGCGTTCTAACTGCCTTACCCCTGCTTCGCGCGTGTAATGGCGAATAACGTCGGCAATGGCATGCTGGCTAATTTCCACCATTTCCGGTTTCAGTCCATGATTTTCCATCTGTTTAGGCCATAAATATTGAAGGGCGATGTGCAGTTTCTCTTCTTCAGTGTATCCAGGGATGACAATGGTTTCCATCCGGTCCAACAAGGGTTTGGGGATGGTATGCAAGACATTAGCTGTCGTAATAAACATGACATGGGATAGGTCAAAAGGCACTTCAATGTAGTGATCCGAAAAATGGGAGTTCTGTTCCGGATCCAAAACCTCCAGCAGCGCCGCGGATGGATCCCCCCGAAAATCCATCGCCATTTTATCGACTTCATCGAGCAAAAATAATGGATTTTTGGATCCCGCCTGTTTCATGCCTTGAATAATCCGTCCCGGTAAGGCCCCAACATACGTGCGCCGGTGACCGCGGATCTCGGCTTCATCCCGCACGCCCCCCAGCGAGACTCGAACAAAATTGCGTCCGGTCGCCCGGGCAATGGAACGGGCCAATGAGGTTTTTCCGACCCCTGGCGGACCTACTAAACACAAAATAGGCCCTTTAAGACTTTGAGACAGCTGACGCACCGCCAAATATTCCAAAATGCGGTCTTTGACCTTTTTCAGCCCGTAGTGATCTTCGTTGAGAATTCGTTCCGCTTCGGCGACATCAACCCGTTCATCGGTTTCAATGCCCCACGGCAGATTTAATAACCAATCGACATAATTGCGCACGACCACCGCTTCTGCCGACATTGTTGGCATTTTTGCCAAACGGTCAATTTCCCGAGAAATTTTCTCACGAATTTCGTCTGTTAATCCCTGGGTGTCGGCCAAGCGCTGTCGGAGTTCTTCCACTTCACCTAAATGGTCGTCAGCTTCCCCGAGCTCCTTTTGAATCGCTTTCAGTTGCTCGCGCAAGTAATACTCTTTTTGAGTCCGCTCCATTTGTTTGCGGACCCGGATGTTAATGCGTTTCTCAATCTCTAACAATTCCATCTGACGGGACAAGATATCCGACACTTTTTTTAACCGCTCATCTGCTGAAAAGATTTCCAACACTTCTTGCTTCTCGGCAGTGCGAATATCCAAGTAACTTATAATCGTATCGGCAAGCCGACCCGGATCATCGACATTCATACTTAATGATGCTTCACCGGGCATTTTTTTCGAATTTTTAATGTAAAGTTCGAACAGATCCACCACAGCGTGCATCAAGGCCTCAGTTTCATCGGTGATTTCGTTATCTTCAGCCACCGCTTCTACAAGAGCCTCAAAATATGTTCCTTCATCGGTAATCTTATGTATGATAGCCCGGGATCGACCTTCCACAACCACTTTCGCGCCGCCTGTCGGCATTTTCAAGAGCTGCTTGACTTCTCCAATAATCCCGACCCGATACAGATCATCTTCATGCGGTTCATCTAGACGCGTATCTTTCTGCGCGACAAAAACCAACTCTTGTGAACCCAGCATCGCTTGTTCGAGCGCTTTCAAACTGCGTTCGCGACCAACCTCCAAGGGTACAACCATATACGGGAAAAGGAGCACACCCCTTAGCGGAAGCAATGGCAGTTGAGTTTCCACGTCATGCATCCCCCTATCTGATAGACCTATCCTCTTCTATCCTAACCATAATACTCAAATACATGAAAAGAGACGACCCTTTTCAATAAGGTCGTCTCAGACTTTTAAGAAAGTCTACGAAGGCATGCTTGCCGAGGGACTGGCCGTGAGCAAATCCGTTGGCACCAAAGCTGTTGTGCCTTTCGTCGCTTCCACAGCCAAGGCCATATCGATAGCTTCCTGCAAACGGTCAATGGCGATAATCTCAATGCCGGGATGATCAGCAAACGCCTGTTGCCAATTGTCCCGGGGAATTAATACACGGGTGCAGCCAGCTTGTTTAGCCGCTTCCACTTTTGCAACAATCCCGCCAACCGGCTTAATATAGCCACGAATCGATAACTCACCTGTCATCGCTATCCGCCCGTCACACGGCTTGCCTGTCATGGCAGAGTACAAGGCTGTGGCAATTGCGACCCCTGCCGAGGGCCCATCAAGGGGAACCCCACCGGGAAAATTAACGTGCAAATCAAAGTTTCTCGGTTCCACGCCACATTGGTTGCGTAATACGGTCAACACATTTTCAATCGATCCGCGCGCCATCGACTTCCTGCGAATAGTTCGTCCCGATGTCCCCATCTCTTCTTCATCAACGATGCCGGTGACATATAGTTGTCCACTGCCCTCACTCACGGGATTGGCCACTGCCTCAATATCAATGACCGTGCCTAGGTTGGGCCCATAAACGGCTAAGCCGTTGACAACACCCACTTGGGGTTCGGATCCCACTTTTTTGTCCGGACGAGGATTGTATTGTCCGGAGGTAACGACCCATTCCACATCGGCCTGGGTCATAGTTCGCCGTCCTTCGGTCAACGCAAGCCCACAGGCTATTTGAATCAAATTGACCGCTTCTCGGCCATTGGTCGCGTACCGTTTGACCACATCAATGGCCCCGCGTTCGGCCTCCATGCCCAGTTTATTCACCGCATTGGTTGCAATCACCTGGATTTCATCGGGCAATAAGGCCCGGAAAAACACTTCCACACAGCGGGAACGAATGGCCGGCGGAATCTCATGGGGTTGCCGGGTTGTCGCACCAATGAGTCGGAAATCCGCCGGCAAGCCATTTTCAAAAATATCTTGAATGTGAGTCGGGACATTACTATCTTCCGAATTATAATACGCGGATTCCAACATCACTTTGCGATCCTCTAGCACCTTCAACAACTTATTGAGTTGAATGGGATGCAGTTCCCCAATCTCGTCAATGAAGAGAATACCACCATGGGCCTTTGTCACCGCACCCGGTTTGGGTTGCGGTATCCCGGCCATCCCTAAAGGTCCCGCGCCTTGATAAATGGGATCATGCACCGAGCCGATAAGCGGATCTGCAATACCGCGCTCATCAAACCGGGCTGTTGTGGCATCCAGTTCTACAAATTTAGCGTCGGGCTGGAACGGTGTCCATGGCGTTTTCTTGGCTTCTTCCAACACGAGCCGGGCCGCAGCTGTCTTGCCCACGCCAGGCGGTCCGTAAACGATAATATGCTGGGGATTGGGCCCACATAGCGCGGCTTTCAAAGCCCGTATCCCTTCTTGTTGGCCGACAATTTCATCAAACCGGGTGGGTCTGGTCTTTTCCGACAACGGTTCGCTAAGATGAATGGAGCGAAGGCGCCGTAACTTCTCAATTTCCTTTTTTGATTCCCGTTCTACGGCAACCTTGTTACCTTGTTGGGATTTCAACAGATTCCAAAAATATAACCCTATGACAATCGCAAAAAAGAATTGAATAAAGGTGACGATGTTGGTGAGATTCACCGTACCCCTCCTTCCGCGCTTTGGCGAAAATTTTTCGAGTCCTCGCTCACATAAGATAGAGTGACCGAAAATGGGGACGAGCAGACGGTCAATTGATGGACATCATGGATCTCTTCCCTATGGGAATTATGCCCAGTTTCTGCCGAACTTATGCACGAAAAAGCCTCCCGCCAAGGAATCCTTGGACGGGAGGCAAGGGGCCTGATAGGATTTAGGCCGTTTCTTCTTTCTGTTTCTTGGCACGTTTGGCTCGATCTTGCGTGACAAGCAGCGGCTCTTCATGTTTTTCGACGACATCTTGGGTAATGATGCACTTGGCGATGTCGGTTCGGCTTGGGATATCATACATGACATCCAACATAATATCCTCGATAATCGCCCGCAAAGCACGCGCACCCGTATTACGGCGCATGGCTTCACGCGCCACTGCCCGAACAGCTTCTTCTTTGAACTCCAATTCCACATTATCCAAAGTCAACATCTTCTGATACTGCTTGACTAAGGCATTACGCGGCTCGGTCAAAATTTTGACTAAAGCTTCCTCATCGAGTGCATCCAACGTCACCAATATCGGCAAACGGCCAACAAACTCCGGAATTAAACCAAACTTTAAGAGATCTTCCGGCATAATCTTGGCGAGAACATCACCAATATTGTTTTCAGGCATTTGGATTTCTGCATTGAAACCCAGACCCTTACGCCCAATCCGGCGCTTGATAATCTTGTCGATGCCATCAAATGCTCCACCGACAATAAAGAGAATGTTGGTCGTGTCAATTTGAATAAATTCTTGATGAGGGTGTTTCCGTCCACCTTGAGGGGGAACAGACGCAACGGTGCCTTCCAAAATCTTCAAGAGAGCCTGCTGCACACCTTCACCGGAAACATCGCGTGTGATAGACGGATTTTCCGATTTCCGGGCAATTTTGTCGACCTCGTCGATGTACACAATACCCTTTTCGGCTTTTTCCACATCATAGTCGGCCGCTTGAATGAGCTTCAGTAAGATGTTCTCCACATCTTCTCCAACATATCCCGCTTCCGTTAACGACGTGGCGTCGGCGATGGCAAACGGCACATTTAAGATCTTTGCTAAAGTCTGAGCCAGAAGCGTCTTACCTGAACCGGTAGGGCCTAACATCAAGATATTGGACTTTTGCAGTTCAACGTCATCGACTTTACTCCCTAGGTTGATCCGTTTGTAGTGGTTATATACCGCGACCGATAGGGTCTTTTTGGCACGGTCTTGTCCCACGACGTACTGGTCGAGAATGGCTCGGATTTCTTGCGGTTTCGGGATGTCTTTCAATTCGAATTCAACGTCATCACTGAGTTCTTCCTCAATAATTTCGGAACACAGCTCGACGCATTCGTCACAAATATAGACACCGCCAGGCCCAGCAATTAATCGCTTGACTTGATCCTGGTATTTACCGCAAAACGAGCACTTTAACTGACCTTTTTCATCGGTGAACTTGAACATTATAAGCCCCCCTCTTTGACACCCCTACAATCACCAAGCTGACCATAAGTTATTCTTCAGACTTTTGTTCCGAATCCGCCTTGCTGCGGGGAGTGACCACTTCATCAATGAGATGATAGGCTTTTGCTTCCTCCGCTGTCATCCAGTAGTCACGTTGAGTCTCTTCCAAAATTTGTTCAACTGAATGATTGGTGTGCTTGGCTAAAATTCCGGCCAGAGCCTCTCGACTCCGCAATAGCTCTTTCATCTGTATTTCCACATCGGTGGTTTTACCGCCGAGATTGTTAATCCACGGCTCGTGAATCATGACCCGTGAATTCGGCAAGGCAAACCGTTTACCTTCTGCCCCACCAGCCAAGAGCAATGCCCCCATACTGGCAGCCATACCGACACAAATGGTCGAGACATCAGGTTTAATATATTGCATCGTATCATAAATTCCCAAACCAGCACTAACTGAGCCGCCAGGAGAATTGATGTATAGATGAATATCGCGGTCGGGATCATCACTTTCTAGAAAGAGCAATTGAGCAACCACCAAATTCGCCACATCATCATCAATAGCGTTTCCTAGAAAAATGATTCGCTCTTTTAACAGACGCGAATAGATATCATAGGAACGCTCTCCGCGGTTGGTTTGCTCAACAACCATCGGAACGAGGTAACCAAAACTCATTGTTCACTCTCCCCTTGTCCGCCGGCCACCGTAGAGGCCAAATACGTGCTGGCCTTAGACAACAGAATATTGGTTCGCAAAGCCTCAAATTCACCAGAACTCCTAAAAAGGCGAACCATATCACTTAAGGGTTGCCGGTACATATCGGCAACGGGTTTGATCGCTTGAATAACCTCTTCGTCACTGACCTCAAAACCTTGTTGCTTTGCGATAGCTTCAAGCAGTAATTCTTCTTTCACGCGCTCTTCAGCGGCAGGTCGAAGCTCATCGTGTAAGGCCTCAGGTGTGATTTGTCGGCTTTCCAAATATTCCTGCGTGCTGGCTCCTATACGCGCGAGCGTGTTTTCTAATTCATGCAACTGGTTGTGAATGGCTTGATCAACCAGAGCTGAAGGCACTTCAACAGACACACGCTCTTTTAGTTTACCCAAGATGGTTTGTAACCGAGCATTTTTGGCTTGCTCTTCCAATCTGGTTTTTAAATTATTCGTCACTTGCTCACGTAATTCCTGCAATGATTCCAAACCAACTGCTTTGGCTAAATCATCATTGATTTCCGGAATATCCGGCCTTTTATTCTCCACAACGGTCAATTCAAACCGAACGGGTTTCCCTGCTAAAGAAACATCGGGATGATTTTCCGGATAGGTGAGTTTAATCACCTGAGGTTCATTGACTTTGAGGCCAATAAGCTGGTCTTCCAATCCCTCTACGACGGTCCCCGCACCGACTTCAATCGTATAGGCATCGTCATCAACAAACGGTTCCGAATCGTCCTCGCCGTCATCCAAAAAACCTTTAAGGCTGACAACAATCCGGTTTCCTTTCGCGACAGGTTCATCATCAGCGGGAACCATTTGGGCTTGACCCTTAGCGACCAACGCTAATTCGGCATCAATTTGCTCGTCGGTTGGTACGGGAATCTCCAAAGGTTCTTGCAAAAGATCTTGATAATCCGGCAAATCAATTTGTGGCTTTGATTCCACCTCAATATCAAATTCAAAGGGCTGGCCATCATCAAGTTTCACGATGTTGATCTTTGGCTCTGCCACGGGTTCAACGGATACTTCACTTAATGCTTCATAATAGCGGTTCTCGACCAGTTGCTGAGCAGCTTCTTGGAGAATAACCTCCCGACCCACAAAACGTTCAAAAATTGGGCGGGGAACTTTGCCCCGACGAAATCCGGGAATATTGTACTTGCCTACGACGTTGCGAAAAGCTTTATCCATCGCTTTAGAAAGATCACTGGGGTCAATGGTGACGGAAACCTTTGCGACTGAATTCGGTAACCGCTGTAATGCCACTTGCATTGTTGTGTAATTCCTCCTCAATACCCGTTACAAATAAACTCATTATAACACGCCCCGGGACAGTATCCAAGCCATGCAAAAAACGAGGCGCTCTACCGCCTCGGCAAATGGAGCGGAAGACGGGATTTGAACCCGCGACCCTCGCCTTGGCAAGGCGATGCTCTACCGCTGAGCTACTTCCGCATTGAATGGTGCGAGGGAAGGGACTTGAACCCTTACGCCTTGCGGCACGAGATCCTAAGTCTCGCATGTCTGCCATTCCATCACCCTCGCCTGGTGCGCCCGGTAGGATTTGAACCTACGACCTGCGGATTCGAAGTCCGTCACTCTATCCACTGAGCTACGGGCGCAAAAAATCCCGGCATACCGGGGAAGAAACTTTTTTGGGGTGAATGAGGGGACTTGAACCCCCGACCCCCAGGGCCACAACCTGGTGCTCTAACCAACTGAGCTACATCCACCATGTTAAACAATTCTTGGTGTCCCCGGCAGGACTTGAACCTGCGACGCCGGGATTAGAAGTCCCGCGCTCTATCCAACTGAGCTACGGGGACGCCTCTGTCTGGTCGGGGCGACAGGATTTGAACCTGCGACCCCTTGCTCCCAAAGCAAGTGCGCTACCAAGCTGCGCCACGCCCCGATTCGAAGCATAAACACTATATCATGGTTTTATCACTTCGTCAACGCAAGAGGCAAATCTCTTAAGACCGACGTACACTCCACATAATCGAACCTGCTATGAGACCAAAAAGTACCAGACCTGACAATCGCGCTAATCCAATATGGGCTAATAAGAATACGATAGCTAAGGAAATAAGGCTCAATACCGCCAAAAGGGGATCATCGACAAATAAACCATACACTTTCTTTAGCCATTTCATGGTCATGAGGCCCGCATCCCGTCCTTCTTTAACATACGAATGGAGAGCAGGCTAATTAAGACATAACCCGCAATCAAGAGCAACAATGTAGCATCAGACAATGGCCAGTTAATTCCCATTGACTGCCCTGCCCAAAATGTGCCAAAGCTGGTTAACATCACACCGACGACAAATTTCAAAGTATTCTCAGGTACTTTGGCTAAAGGAGCGCGTAACGAAATGCCCAACAATAACACAAGACCTAGCCCTATTGCTGCCCCAGCGATCGCGCTACCAAAAGCATGGGCTCCTGAACCCATAGTTAAAATAATGACAACCACTTCCAAACCTTCTAACACGACGCCATTATACGCGGTGGCTTGGGCTTCAAAACTCCCTTTATTGCTTGCCTTTAACCGACTAATCTGTTTTTCATAGGCTTCTTCTTCATTGTGCAAGGCTTTTAAGCCAGCATAACGTAATATCGCCTTTCGAATCCATTTCAACCCGAACAGGAGCAGCAATATGCCAACAATTCCCTGCAAAATCTGTAAGGGAATAACGCGCAATATTCCTTCCCCTAAAACGGCGACCAATAATGCCAGCGTTAAAATACCATAAAATACCCCTTTGAGAGCAGGGCGAAACCCATAAACAACTCCCGCGGCCAGCACAATCGATAATGCCTCAATAAATTCGACCGACGAGGCCAAAAGTGACGCGATTAAAACATAAAAATTCACTTAAGTGCCCCCTTTATAACTTAAGCCATATTATACTATGTATTATGTTTTCGATGAAAAAGGTAGGTCTTCCCACCAAATCTTCAGCTGATCTTTAGTTTCGCCGACAATCCACCCGACCCCAGGCGGAAAACCTCGCGGCCGAAATACTGATCCAGGATTGAAAAAGATAGTTTCCTCATGGACAAACTGTTGACGACGGTGAGTGTGGCCAAAAATCACGATATCCAAAAGATGACTCTGGGCAAAATGCCAAAGCCCTTGTTGCCGGCGGGAAGATAACCATTGATGCCCATGAATGACTCCAAAGCGGATATGATCTACAGTCCAGATCGTTATCCATGGCGCAGTTTCTTCATGGTCGTTATTTCCTTGGGCTCCATAATAGGGCACACCAAAATTTTCGGCCAGCCACTTCCCATCGCGGTAAAAATCTCCAGCCCCAATGACCCCATCAAGCAAAACAGTAGAAGCTATGAGGGGTTTCAACCGCTCGAGATGCCCATGAATATCGGCCACAACCAAATACCGCATTAAAGAGCCATCACCTGTTGGATAATGGGAATAATCCCTTGAACGGCCATACCTCGGTGGGATACTCGGTCTTTGAGTTCCTGACTCCACTGGGCAAATGAACTTTCTCCGTCGATGCTGAAAATAGGATCGACTCCAAATCCTGCTTGCCCTTTCGGCCATGTCAATATTCGGCCTTCAACCACTCCTTCTGCAAAAAATACCAAACCATCAGGAGACGCCAAACAGAGAACCGCCCGCATCCGAGCCGTCCGTTGAGGCCAGGGCACATCAAGTAATCTCAACAAAATTTCGCGCGTATTTTCCCAACTATTGTCACTCACAAAACGGGCGGAATGAATTCCTGGCTGACCTCCTAAGGCATCGACTTCTACACCAGAGTCGTCGGCCAAAGCCCAGTGCCCTGTTCGCCTTGCAACCGCCCGTGCTTTCAGTTCAGCATTTTCACGGTACGTTGTCCCGGTTTCCTCAACAATTTCCTTGCCGCCAAAATCGTCTAAAATCAAACGAATATTGGTGGACGCAAATAATCGACGAAATTCTTGTAACTTTCCCGGATTATGCGAAGCTAAAATAATAGGCGGGTGAACCCTATCCAATTAACAACGCTCCTTCTGGCAAAACCGATTTCTCTAAAGCAATTAATTCATCAATAGCCGGCTCAACAAAGTCGAGCAACAAGTCTAACTGGGCTCGCGAGAAAAGACCATGCTCGGCTGTTCCTTGAATCTCGATTAACTGATGTTTGCTGGTCATGACAACATTCATGTCCACACCAATTTGGGAATCTTCATGGTAATTGAGATCGAGATACACGTCCTCACCATGCAAACCGACGCTTATCGCAGCCATCCAATCTTTCAGCGGTTTGGTGGTGAAGGCCGACGTTTTATGAATTTTCGTCAACGCTTGTGTTAACGCCATAAATCCCGCTGTAATCGCCGCCGTGCGCGTTCCTCCGTCCGCTTGAATGACGTCACAATCCAACAAAATACTTTTTTCGCCTAAGGCCTTAAGATTGAGTATAGCCCGTAAAGAACGACCAATCAGACGTTGAATCTCAATCGTTCGACCTTGTTGACGTCCTCTGGCAGCCTCACGCATCGTGCGTTCATGAGTCGCCCGGGGTAGCATCCCATATTCTGCCGATACCCAACCTTGACCGCTTCCACGAACAAATGGAGGAACTTTGTCTTCAACCGTTGCTGTGACTAAAACGCGTGTATTGCCAACAGAAATTAGACACGATCCTTCAGCCCAGGCATTGAAACCCAATTGAAAATCTACAGGACGAATCGCATCATTACTTCGCCCATCTTGACGCAACCCCATGAGACAACCCCTCTCAAAACGTTCTAAAAAAAACTCCCACCCTGTTGGCGGGAGAAAAACTTGGTGGAGGCGGGGACGTGCTGCCCGTCCCGTCCGAAGACACGTCGTGCCGGACCCCTACGAGCGTAGCTGTGAAATTCGTCTCACCAAGCAGTGTCGTACACAGCGCGGCATCTGCATGGCCAGCCCTTAATTTCCCTTGATATCTCGGGCCTTATACCAAGGTATCCTACATTTTTACGCCACGAATCCGAAGGTAGGAACTTGGGATTCAGGCGTTAGCTGGGATTAAGCAGCTAAAGCGTAGTTTTCTTCAGTGTTGTTGGCACTTAATGATTTCCTGCTGTTTAACGAGGCACAGGACCTCGGCTCGCGTTCCAACACCCCGTTCATCCCCGTCGAATCTAGTTCGCCCCCATGCAATATCAACACCATCCAACGGTTATACCCGTTGTTTAAGCGCTCGTTCAATCCGCCGATTCGCGTCACGTTGTGCTATCGACTGCCGCTTATCATAATTCTTCTTACCACGGGCTACTCCGAGCGCCAATTTTGCGCGTCCGTGTTTATCAAAATACATCCGGACAGGGATTAAAGTCATCCCGTCTTGTTGGACACGAGCTGCCAGTTCCCGCAACTGCTTGCGGTGCACTAACAGCTTCCGACTCCGGTACGGATCATGATTATAGCGGTTACCGTACTCATATGGTGCAATGTGGCAATTAAATAGAAACAGTTCCCCTTTGTCAAATCGCGCGAAACTGTCCCGTAAATTGACACGTCCTGCACGCAACGATTTGACTTCCGTGCCTGTTAACACCATTCCAGCTTCGATAACCTCGTCAATAAAATAATCGTGACGAGCCTTTCGGTTCTCGGCAATGGGTTTTTCATTTCTCGCCATTGAACATAACCCCCGTCACGTATTGCCTTAAAATTATATGATCCTTCGCAAAAAATATCAAATCCCCAATAATGGGGATTGGCATGATCACTCCGAGCTTCAAATTTTCCCTAAAGCACTGTTGTCCCCTGAAAATACCATAGGGCATCTCCATATGAAACGTAGAAAAAAATAATGAATCCCGCATTTACCGAGCAGCCCTTTGATGATGATCCGTCTTTGGATCTTGAAATTTTGCCGTACAGGGAGCACCCGATGGCATCATCCCGCTACAGGAGCCACGTCCAGGCGGAATTATTCCCGTCCACTGCCCTTGAGTCAGGACCACCCGAGGACGCCTGCCGCGTCCAATGACGACGACCACATTGCCTCGTTGGCCACACCACCACGTGCTGTCGCCAAAGTGTAAACGACTCCATGAAGGCGATTCCTTTTTCCAAATAAGTTTTCCCACTGTCCATAGGGGCGCTGAGCCAAATTCCGTCCATAAGATACGTGTATTTTCAAAGCTCAATGCAACATGAGCTTTATATGGCAGGGTCGCATTTTTGGGATTGCCAATGTACCACTCTTTCCATATCCGCATAGTACTCACCTCTATCACACATAACGCCGGGAACTCTCAAAAGGTTTCATACTGATGCAGATTCCAACGAACTTCCAAAAAATTTTGCGAGAGTTGGGAGAGGTTTTTGTTCATACTGCTTAATGAAAAGGAGCATAAGAGCATGTTTGCGGACATTAATCTGTGGAATCCTCATAGCGGACTGCCTATCAACCTTATTATCGTGACTGCCTTTCTTCTAGGCATGGTCCATGGAATTACACCTGATGAGCATACCTGGCCCATTACCTTTAGCTACGCGATTGGAGCTTATTCTACCCAGGGCGGTCTTGTTGCCGGATTGTCCTTTTCTTTGGCCTTTACCCTCCAAGGGGCCATTGCCTCAGAACGGGCATATTTAGCCTTAGCCAAATGGTTGCAAAATCCGCGCATCGATGCGGTCGTTTATATCGTCGTGGGTATCGCTATGTTTCTAGCAGGAAAATATATTCGTTCCTAAAGCCGGGTACTCCATATTCATGGGCTTGGTAGCCATCATCACGATAACTTCAAGCCCATGCGCAATATCCCGCCACAAATGGCCATGGTCCACGGATTCCTAGCAGGATGGGGGCTTGGTGCCTTTGCCATCATCATTTACACTGTGCTCGCGCCGAGTATGCACAGCACCTGGTGGGAATGGGTTCCGGGCGCATTTTTTGGACCAGGCACTTTCAAGCCAGTGCCGGCGCGCTCTTTGGCCACTGGATGAGTCGTGCGCATATTCCTGCCGACTTGGCTAAAAATGTTGCCCAAAGTACAGCCAGCGCCACATTGCTCTATGGAGGTCTGACATTCATGCTCGCCGGAGGCTTAAGCCTTATGTTCCCCAGGTTGCAAAAAATGGCATGGGTTACACCGATCCATATTCATAAATTGCACACGCTGGGGGATTGGCTTTATTCTCGTAGCCTTTACCGTGCTCGTCGTTGGTCTGGGAACCCTCATACGCGCCATGCGTAAAGCACAACGGCTCGTAGCGAAACGTTCTTAAACTTTTTGTCGGCGCTTTGGTTTGGCCCGACTTTCATTTTCTTGGACCAAGCGAAAATCGATGCGTTTCATCGCCACGTCGACACGAATAACTTCAGCTCGCACAGTCTGTCCGAGTTGATATTCCCGGCCTGTCCGTTGACCTTTGAGCCGGTAGCGAACAGGATCAAACACCCAGTAATCAGAGGGCAGATCCTCAAGTCGCACCAAGCCCTCAATCAAATTGGGCAATTCCACAAACAGTCCAAAATTGGTCACCCCAGAGATTACCGCATCATATTGCTCTCCCAATTTATCAGCCATGAACTGGGCTTCTTTCAATGCCACCGAATCGCGCTCGGCATCCATGGCTTCGCGTTCGCGCAACGAAGCGACCTCTCCCACCATACTGACTTTTGAGCGCCAACGGGAAAGTGTCTCTTCGTCCAGTCGTCCTTCCAAATACGCCGTAAGCACGCGGTGAACCCATAAATCGGGATATCGGCGTATCGGAGAGGTAAAATGAGTATATTCATCAGCAGCCAGCCCAAAATGCCCGGTATTTTCGCTCTGGTAACGTGCCTGCTTCATCGCGCGCAATAACGCCGTATTGACTACACGTTCTTCCGGTTTATCCTGAACCCGGTTAATCAAATCTTGTAAATGTTTAGGAGTAAGAGCTTCCGGCAACCGGTAGCCGAGGGCTCCAATCATTTCCCGGAATTGTTCCATACGTTCTCCTGGCGGTTCATGGACCCGAAAAAGTCCCGGGAGGTTTTTGTCAATCATTTCTCGGGCCACCACTTCATTAGCCAACAACATCAATTCTTCGATAATACTTTCCGCTAAACCACGCTCTCGGAGCACAACGTCAACGGGAAAACCATTCGCATCCAAAATCACTTTCGATTCGGGCACATCAAAATCAATCGCTCCTCGGGCGATGCGGCGGTTCCGCAGAATATTGCGTACAGTCAGAGCAGTTTCTAAAAATGGTCGCAAGTGATGAACATCATCTTGTTGATCGGCTAAGAGGGCATTCACCCCTTCATAGGTGAGACGGAATTTCGATCGAATGACCGAACGGTGGAATTCGACATGCTGCACCTCTCCCGTAGCATCCATTGTCATAATGGCTGACACAGTTAAGCGGGGGATACCCGGATTTAAACTGGCTATGCCATTGGATAAACGTTCAGGCAACATCGGAATGACCCGGTCAACTAAATACACACTCGTGCCACGTTCCATAGCCTCAAGGTCCAACGGCGAATTTTCTTCCACATAATAACTCACATCGGCAATATGCACTCCCACTTCAAACAAACCGTGCTCTAAGGCCTTGACCGATATCGCATCATCTAAGTCTTTGGCATCCGCCCCATCGATAGTGACAATCAGTTCGTCCGTTAAATCCAGGCGTCCTTCATAATCTTCTGGTCGCACTTTAGCAGGCAGTAATTCGGCGGCTTTGATGACGGCAGGAGGAAATTCCAATGGTAAGTGGTGTTCGAGCGCCACCACCGACACATCCACTCCGGGCGTAAACGGGTTTCCCAAATTTTTCGTCAGCTCACCACGGACCGATCGCCTGGGGTCTAATGGCCACTCCGTAATGGTAGCTTGAACCATATCTCCGGGTCGCACCTTTTCGTGTTTCGGGACCACGACTTCCACTTCGGGTTTACGCGGATCATCCGGAATCACCCGCCACCCCATACGGTTTCGATCTAATCGACCTGTGACTTGGGTTGTCGCCCGCGACAAGACATCCATCACGCGCCCTTCCAGCCCGTCAGGGGTTTTACGGTACCAAACGAGCACTTCATCATCATGCCGGGCTCCTTGAAACCAACGGGCAGGAACAAAAATGTCGTCTTGCGGATATTCGGAATTCATCACAAATCCAAATCCCCGAGGATTAATACGCAAATGACCCGGACGAACTAATATGCTGATATGACCACTTTCTGTGCGCACGAGCCAACCTTCCTTGCGATATTGCGCATAAATCCGGAAGAGCGACTTGTCAGGGCTGCGGCCTTTATTGAGTTTTTTCAATAACTGCTCTTCTAAGATAGGTTGTCCATTAGCCAAAATCGAAAAAAGTCTTTCCGGCAACCGTTTGGGATCCGCATGCGCACCATACGCCTTTGGGCTCAGAGAATGGCGCGCCCTGGGATGCACGATTTTCTTTTTCTTGGGCATTTTTCCACCTCCTTTTTCTCAACAAATGGGAAAAATCCTTGAGAATATCCTCTGACTTAACACAGAAAACCTCTGTCCGGTTAACCGCCGTTTCAGAGGTTCCTTAAGGGGTCTCGTCTCACAAATATATCCATCCTACCGCCAATAATGAACCATTAACAGGGTAACAATGGCTAGAGCAATAGAAAGATACAGGGCAATTTTTTCAAGAAGTTGATCAACTCCTTGTTTTTTACCCGTATAAGGCGACGGTCCGCCTCCGCCAAAAGCTCCGGAAATTCCCGCACTATAACCAGTTTGCAAAATAATCGAACCAATTACAGCCACTGATAAGACCACTTCTAAAATCGCCAATAAGGTTATCACCGAAACATCCTTCCCCATTATGCGCAAGCTAGGCCCGCTTTATAAGTCATCATATTATACCACAATCATGACAAAGACAGTCGAGACCTTGCTTAAGGTCTCGACTGTCTTGTAAATCAAAGGGCGAGAAATCTCTTAACCTTCAGGCGCATTGACAATCTCTAGCGATTTGCCTTTGGTCTCTTTGCCTAAAATCATCACGGTTAATGCCGCAATGAATAAGGCTGCGGCAAACACACCGAAGATTGACACCAGACCCAATTTCATAGCGAGCAACACGCCGACAATCGTCGGCCCGATGATGCCGCCAATGCGCCCAATGCCCATGGCCCATCCGGCACCTGTTCCCCGGTTCATGGTGGGATATTGTTCAACCGTATACGCATAGGTAACACCCCATGCTCCCAAATTAAAAAAGGATAGCATCGAACCGAATATTAAAACCTGTTCGACTCCATGGGCATGGCCAAAGAGATAGGCGGATACCGCTGACATAAGAATATAGAACACCAGAACCGGTTTGCGGCCGAGACGGTCCACCAGAAATCCTGCTGACAAATATCCGGGCAATTGAACAATGGTGACAATCAACGTATATTTCAACGAATCCACCAAGGAATAGCCATGAGTGACCAAAACCGATGGCAACCACAAGAACATTCCGTAATAGGCGAAGTTCATTCCCATCCACAAAATCCACAGCATAATGGTTTTGGAGCTTTGCCCATGGCGAAAAAGATCAAGAACACTCCCTTTCGTTCTCGCTTTAACCGGGACGTGCATAGTCGCAGCAACTTCATGCCCTGCCACCACACTCATCACGCGCTGGGCCTCTTGCACTCTTCCCGTGCGCAATAGAAATCGCGGTGATTCGGGAATATGCCGGCGCAAATATAAAATATACAAAGCCGGTAACATACCAAAGAGAAAGCCCATCCGCCATCCGTATCGGGGAATCAATAAATACGAGACTAACGCCGCAATCAGCCATCCGACAGCCCAAAAACTTTCTAATAAGACAATCCCGCGGCCACGGTCTTTTCGTGGTAAAAATTCCGTCACCATGGTGCTCGTGACAGGCAACTCGCCTCCGAGACCAATGCCCACGATAAAGCGAAAGAGAACTAACATCCACACCGCCAAGGCGGCCGCGGAAAGCCCCGTGGCAATACTATAAATCGCCAGGGTCAACATAAAGATTTTTCGTCGTCCTAAGCGGTCGGCTACAGTTCCAGCCAAAGCCGCACCAATGGCCATTCCAACCAAGCTGATCGAGGCGACGACGCCCACCATCACATTGCTTAAATGCCAAGCCCCAATCAATGCCGCTAAGACAAACGAAATAATCCCAACATCCAATGAGTCGAATAAGGTTCCTAATCCGGCCACAGTGATAAGCCGGTAATGAAATCGCGTCATATTTAACGCATCAAGATCTTGTTCTAGTTGCATTGTTCTTAGCCCTCCTTAGCAATACTCCATCATACGAACGCGATAACCAAATGTGCGTACTGCCAAGCTTTAGACCATCAAATCCTGCGCGCCAAAAATAAAAAAGACCTCTGTTTGTTCAACAGAGGTCTAGCCAGTTCTTAGGGGTTAAAATCCTTAGCAAGCGATTAATCTGTGCGTTGCCGTCGGTGGGTTAACCAAGCAAGCAATTGCTTCACGCTATGTGCCATCAGATCAACGCCCCGATCTTGGAATAAAGCGTAGGCCAGAGGTCCTGGGGAACCTCCCAACATTCCGCAAAAGAGGCAAGGAGGATCATCTAAGGACCGCTCCGCTTCATAGCGGGCTGCAGCCTGCCAATCATCTAAATTGTCTCCCACATATATCATCAAACGGGGCGACAAACTTTGCGCGATGGCCACAAGTCCTTGGGGATCGGGTTTATGTATGCCGCGATCTTCGGTAATCATCGCATCCTCGCTCCAAATCCCTTCCAGTCCGGCAATACGGATCGCAGTCTGGGTTTCTCCGAGATTTCGCCCTGTATATAATCCATAACGGAAAGGAGATTTTAATAGATCTTCCCGACTTACAAGTGGCCGTTCCGCATGCATAAGCCCTTGACCTTTGACGGTATCATTGGGAATTCCAAAAACTTGGGCCGCTTCGTCCCCCGCATAATACTCCATCGCGAGACGAGTGATCCGTGTACGGTCCCAGGACTGTGTAATGGTCTCAAAATCTTTTTCATCCACCAACGTTTCGAGAGCCCGTGCAAGCCCGTTCAACCCGCCACCTTGTTGTGCCACGGCACGTGAGAGGCTTAAAAAGTCTGGAGCAAGATGGCGTAGGCCCTCAAAATCCCGACTGCCCGCCATTACCGACTTCACCAAAAAGACCAGCACAATACCTTGAGCCAACGCCCAGTCACTATTAAAGCCTCCAGCCGCTTTGAAATAGGCGGTCTCTTCTGGCGTGACGGCGAGTCCTTGTCCCACAAAACCTTTCTCTCTTAGGTAATGGGTTACGGTCTGACAGATGACAATCGGATAGGACGCATGGACATCAATTAAAACCCCGTCCATATCAAAGACAATGACATCGGCAACTTCCGCCTGCATGGCCGCCCGGTTGGTCGCAAAAACGCCATCTCCCACTTGTCGCAGCTCTAAATTCAACGGCGAAAGGCCTCCCATCCGGCATATTCTAATCCGGGATCAGTCTGTTCAATCGTTAGTAACCGGTTATATTTAGCAATCCGTTCACCCCGTGCAGGTGCTCCGGTTTTAATTTGACTCCCGTTGATGGCGACGGCTAAGTCTGCAATCGTGGTGTCCTCCGTTTCTCCTGAACGGTGTGACACAATCGCATTCCACCCAGCGCGGTGCGTCAAGCGAATAGCGTCTAAGGTTTCGGTGACCGTACCGATTTGGTTCAATTTAATCAAGACCGCATTGGAACAACCTTCTTCGATTCCTCGCTGAATACGCTGGGTATTGGTCACGAATAAGTCATCCCCCACCAGTTGAACCTGATCGCCCAGTCGCTCCGTTAAGAGTTGCCAGTGATCCCAATCATCTTCTGCCAAACCATCTTCAATAGAAATAATGGGATAGTCGCGGATCAATTGATGATAATAATCAATGAGTTCCGTACCGGTTTTGAGGGTGCCTTCGAAAATATATCCCTCATCTTGCTTAATTTCTGTGGCGGCGACGTCCAGGGCCAAGACCATGTCTTGACCCGGTTTTAATCCTGCACGTTCCATCGCCAGCAAGAGCAAATCAAGGGCCTCCCGGTTGGACTGTAGGTCAGGCGCAAATCCACCTTCATCGCCGACCGCTGTACGGAGATTTTTCTCTTGCAAAATCTTTTTAAGCATTTGATAGGTTTCTTGAGCCATGCGCATCGCTTCTCTGAACGTCGCAGCCCCTACCGGCACCAACATAAATTCCTGAATGTCAACATTATTATCCGCATGGGCCCCGCCATTTAAGACATTCAATAACGGCACAGGCAGCAACGCAGCCCCAAGCCCACCGATATAGCGATAGAGTGGCTGGTTATGGACTTTAGCCCCCGCTTGCAAAATCGCCAGCGATACACCTAAAATCGCATTGGCGCCCAATCGAGCTTTTTGGGGATCTCCATCCAGTTCCACAAGTCGCTGATCCATTGTCTTTTGGTCTGTCACGGGCAACCCTAAAAACGCGGGCGCAATCACCTCGTTGACATTTTTCACCGCTAGACTGACACCTTTGCCCCCATACCGTGAGGGATCATTATCCCGCAATTCTACCGCTTCATGAGCGCCAGTTGAGGCACCAGAAGGAACACGGGAGACCACAGCCGTCCCGTCTTCGAGTTCCAAGTAGACTTCCACGGTCGGATTACCCCGCGAGTCCAAAATTTCCATCGCTTGTATTTTGCTTATGCTTTCTCTCATATCGAATTAATTCCGGCCTCCTTTAACGAGCAAGGATTCTCCTGTCATCTCTTTGGGTATCGGCACACCCATAGCCTCTAACACGGTGGGCGCCACATCCTTTAGCCCGCCTCCGGCTCTTAGTGACCAGCTGTCTAATACGCTAGGATGTCCAACTAATATAAAAGGAACCGGACTCGTGCTATGTTGGGTATGAATTTCGCCATGACTTCCCACCATAATTTCGGCATTGCCGTGATCGGCCACAATCGCCAAGAGTCCATTGTGCTCTAGCACCTTCCTCGCAATGCGTCCAATTTGTTCATCAACAATCCGAATGGCTTCCTTGGTCGCCTCTAAGTTACCCGTATGCCCGACCATATCACTATTAGCAAAGTTCAGCAAGATAAAATCGTTGTGCCCCTGGTCCAAAGCCTCTATGACGGCATCAGCAATAAGGGCTGCACTCATCCCCGGTGCTAAATCATAGGTAGCCACTTTCGGTGACGGGATCAGGATGCGTGACTCGCCATCGTAAACATGTTCGACCCCACCATTAAAGAAAAATGTCACATGGGCATATTTTTCCGTTTCTGCGACATGGAGCTGCGTCAAGCCTTGCCGGCTTAACCATTCCGCCATATTGTTCTCAACTGTTATGGGGGCAAACACGTGAGGTAAGATAAACTCTTCGTCATATTGGGTCATGCCGGCCACATCATGCATCGCTCCCTTGGGACGATCAAATGCATGAAAATCGGGATCAGCCAACGCTCGAGTGATTTGACGAACCCGGTCTGGCCGAAAATTGAAGACAAAGATCGGATCTTCGGGATCAATTGTGGCCACGGGTGAACCATGATTATCCACCAGCACTGTAGGTTCAACAAATTCATCGCTGATTCCGTGTTCGTAGGATGCTAAAACGGCTTCCACCACACTTTGCGCCTTTTGACCTTCCCCTAAAACCATCGCCCGGTAGGCTTTCTCCGTTCGGTCCCATCGTTTGTCGCGGTCCATTGCGTAATACCGCCCCGATACGGTCGCAATGCGCCCTAGGTCGAGTTCGTTCATCACTCCCGCTAAAAAGGCCAAAGAAGCCGGGGAACTATGGGGATCTACATCACGGCCATCTAGCCAAACATGCAAAAACACCTCTTTTAGTCCCGCCTCAGCAAAAATCTTCAATAGGGCTTTGAGATGTTCTTGATGGCTATGAACCCCTCCAGGGGACAACAATCCCATCACATGCAACCTGTGATGCTTAGCCCGATTAATTAGCTCATGAATGACCGGGCTATTAGCTAATTCTCCAGATTCTATGGCATCAAAAATCCTCACTAAATTTTGGGGTATAATGCGGCCGGCACCAATAGTCAAATGCCCGACATTTGAATCACCCATTTGTCCGTCCATGAGGCCAACGGCTCGTCCATGAGCTTGAACTTGGGTAAATAAATATGTTTGTTGCAATGCCTGCATATTGCGATCGGGTGCTTCTGAAATGGCATTAGATGGAGAGGGGGGAGCAATCCCCCATCCATCCAATACCATCAGCACCGTAGGTCGTACCACGTTGCTGAACCCTTCTTTCCGTCAATCCGTCTGGTTAGTGGCCAATATCCGCCATTTTAAGAAATTCATCCACTTGCAATGATGCGCCGCCAACCAGCGAACCGTCAATATGTGCTTGTTCGAGAAATTGATGGATGTTCTTGGAAGAAACGCTTCCCCCGTATAACACGGGAACCGTATTGCTATCGTCCGAAATTTGTTTGGAGAGGATTTGGCGGATTAAGCCGGCCACTTCATTCGCTTGTTCAGGTTCAGGTACTTCCCCGCTACCGATCGCCCACACCGGTTCATAGGCCACCACCAGGGATTTCAATACCTCTGGACTCGCATAAGGAAAGATCGCCTCAATTTGGCGGGTAATAACGGCAAAGGTTTGTCCGGAACGATAATCATCGAGCGATTCACCGACGCACAAAATTGGACGCAAATGCGCGTCAAAGGCTTGAGCGACTTTTTGCCCAATCAAAGCATCTGTTTCACCAAAAAGGTTGCGCCGTTCAGAGTGACCAACAATGACCCACCGAGCCCCGGCTTCATGGATTAAATAGCCTGATAACGCCCCAGTGAGAGCACCTTCTCGCCCTAAATCGAGATTTTGTGCCCCCAGCATGACCGGTGAGGTGGCTAATTCTTGTCCGACAGCCCAAAGGCTTAAGGCTGTCGGACAAATAATCAATTGATGCTTTGGAGACACATTTTCTAAACGGCGAACCAATTCCCTAGCAAAAGCACGCCCTTCCTCCACCGTTTTATGCATTTTCCAGTTCGCAATGAGAAAAGTCTCGCGCGTATCGTTCACCCCCTATTCATGCACGGCATGTTTCAAGGCACGCACGCCGGGAAGATCTTCCCCTTCAAGATAGCGCAAGGTAGCGCCACCGCCTGTGGAAATGTGAGTAAGCTTGTCTTTGACGCCCGCTTTGTTCACCGCAGCGACGGAATCGCCGCCGCCTACTACCACCGCAGCATTAAGGTGAGCCAATTCTCGGGCTACAGCCAGTGTGCCTTGAGCAAACGCTTCAAACTCAAAAACACCCATGGGCCCATTCCATAGGACCGTTTTCGCCGGATTCAGTGCCTGGACAATCGCCTTGACCGTCTCAGGACCAATGTCGAGCGCCATTTCATCGGAGTGAATATCTGTTATCTTGGCAACCCGAGATGGGGCATCGGCCTTAAATTCTTTCGCTAAAACCATATCCGTAGGCAAGATGACAGGAATTCCTTTAGTCTTAGCTCGTTCGACCAGGTCTTTTGCCGTATTCACGGCCCCCGGTTCAACCAAGGACTTTCCCATATCATAGCCTTCAGCATACAAAAAGGTATTGGCCATCCCGCCGCCAATGATGAGCCCGTCGACTAAATCTAGCAGACGAGCCAATAATTTTACCTTGTCACTGACCTTGGCACCACCAATAATCGCCCAATACGGACGCTGGGGGTGGGTCAAAATCTCATCTAATGTGTCTAATTCTTCGGCCATTAAAAGGCCCGCATACGCTGGTAAAAATTCTGGCACCCCGACAATCGAAGCATCTTCGCGGTGGGATGTACCAAAAGCATCATTGACGTAAATATCGGCAAGACTCGCCAGGTACGCGGCAAATTCACGGGAATTTGTTTTTTCGCCCGGATGAAAACGCAAGTTTTCCAAAATTAAGAGTTCCCCGGGTTTTAATGCCTGGCTGGCTTCCGTAACCCTGGGCGACATGACCTCATTCACAAAACGCACGGGGAAGTCCAAGTGTTCTTGCAAATAGTCGAATACCGGTTGCAATGAATCTTGCGGATTGGGTGATTTGGGACGGCCCCGGTGACTGATCGCGATCACGCGACCACCTTTTTGCAACAAGGATTTTAGCGTGGGTAATGACCCTTGAATGCGGCTGTCATCTGTAATTTTTCCCGTAGTGGGATCGATGGGAATATTAAAATCGACCCGTACAAGAATACGCTTTCCATAGATATCTCCCAGTTCCTCCATGCGACGAAATGCGTTTGTCATCTTACACGCCCTTTTCCGCAACGAGTTCGGTCAATTCGACCAGCCGATTGGCATAACCCCATTCATTGTCGTACCACGCCAAGACTTTGGCCATATGATCCCCGACAACCATGGTTTCTAACCCGTCGACAATACTGGAATGCGGATTGCCCTTGAAATCAGATGACACGAGAGGTTTATCCGTAAATTGCAAAATCCCTTTCAATGAGGTTTCAGCGGCTTTCTGGAAGGATTCATTGATGGCTTGAACCGATACGGATTCGCGGGTATTGACTGTCAAATCAACAATCGAAACAACGGGAGTGGGAACGCGTAAAGACATGCCATTTAGCTTGCCTTTCAATTGGGGGAGCACCAAATGCAGTGCCCGGGCGGCTCCTGTGCTGCTTGGAATAATGTTAATGGCGCCAGCTCGCGCCCGCCGCAAATCTTTATGCGGGAGATCCAATAACTTTTGGTCATTGGTATACGAGTGCACGGTGGTCATCATACCGGATTCGATACCAAACACCTCGTCAAGAACTTTCGCTACAGGGGCTAAGCAGTTGGTGGTACAAGAGGCGTTGGAGATCACATTGTCGTGGGAAGGATCATAAAGTTGTTGGTTTACGCCTAATACGATCGTCCGGTCTTCATTCGATGCTGGAGCCGATATAATGACTTTTTTAGCCCCGCCACCTTCAATATGTGCTCGTGCCTTATTGGCATCCGTAAACAATCCTGTCGATTCAATCACGATATCAACGCCATATTGTTTCCATGGGATTGCGCCGGGGTCTCTTTGCGCAGAGACGATGATTTCTTTTCCGTTTACAATCAGATTTGAACCTTCTGCCCTCACATCCGCATCAAAAATTCCATAATTGGAATCATATTTCAGGAGATGAGCAATGGTCGTGGCATCCGTCAAATCATTGATAGCAACTATCTCAAAAATATCTTGTTTTTGCGCAATTCGGAAAAACCTACGCCCAATACTTCCAAATCCATTGATACCAACTCTTACCACTGTATAACCTCCTATAGACATGGGATGAAATGACGCTCGTGAATATTGTAACGAAAACAACGGAATTTGGCATCACTTTCTCGGTGAAATGAGTTGACTTTTGCCAATTTTACGTCGGGTTCGAGGTGAACCGCTAGTCATTCAATTCTTGGCGCTGACCACTTACCATATATATTACCCATTCGCCAAGATTCGTCGCATGATCCGCTACCCGTTCAATATAATTGGCCACAAACAAAAGATAGGTGCCTTGTCCAATAGTTTCAGGCTGAGCCCGCATAATTTCTAGCAATTCTCGGAACACGCGGGCATAAAGATGATCGACATCGTCGTCCAATCGGATCATGGTCATTGCTTCTTCAATACTACGGTGAATATAGGCATTTAATGCTAGGCGAACCATGGAACTGGTGAGTCGCGCCATTTCCGGGATATCGATAAGGGGTTTGATAGGGGGCTCATGATTCAGCCTCACCGTCACTTTGGCAATATCCGAAGCATGATCCGCCATCCGCTCAAGATCTGTAATAATCTTAAGAACCGTCGAAACCACACGCAAATCACTGGCTAAAGGCTGTTGCAGGGCTAAAAGCGTCAAACACCGGCGCTCGATATCCATTTCCATGGCATCGACCCGGTCATCATCGGCAATCACTTGATGCGCCAAGGCGACATCTTGTTCGGTTAAAGACCGTACAGCACGCCGCAATTGGTCTTCGACCAATGCCCCCATGCGTATTAATTCCTGCTCAAGTTCCGTTAATTGGTGATGAAATGTTTGCCGCACCATGCTTAAAGACTCCTCAAGGTCTATTGGGAGGAATTAATCAAATCGGCCAGTCAAAAATTCTTCCGTTCGTTTTTCTCTTGGAGCCGTAAAGATATCTTGGGTAAAACCCATTTCAATTAGCTGGCCCTGTTCAAAAAAGGCCACCACATCGGATACCCTCGCGGCTTGTTGCAAATTGTGCGTCACAATAATCATCGTATATTGTGACTTTAATTGCACAATCAATTCCTCAATCTTGGCACTAGAAACGGGATCTAAAGAAGCCGTGGGCTCATCCAACAATAAGACTTGCGGATCGACGGCTAAGGCCCTCGCAATGCATAAGCGTTGTTGCTGCCCTCCCGATAATGTGCTAGCACTTCGCCGCAGCTTTCCTCGCACTTCATCCCATAACGCTGCTCGCTTTAAGCTATCTTCCACAGTTTTACGTAATTGTGTCGAGGATTTGATGCCAAAAATTCGCGGGCCATATGCCACATTGTCAAAAATCGTCATAGGAAAGGGATTAGGATGTTGAAAGACCATGCCCACGGTACGTCTCAAATGGGTCACATCAACGTGATCATCGAGAACATCGAAGCTCCCTACCCGCACGCTCCCTTCAATTCTGACAAGTGCCAACCGTTCAATCATCCGGTTTAACACCCTCAAAAAGGTGGATTTTCCACATCCCGACGGACCAATAATGGCTAACACTTGTCCAGCATCAACACGTAAGTTAATGTTTTTCAAGGCTGGCGTATGGCCATACCATACCGAAAGATGGCGGACTTCAATATCGGGTACAGAACGATCGTCCACGTTGCCCAATCTCCCTCTCCTTTCTCTTTCACAGCCATAAGCGTTGGGCTCTTACAGACCTTTCACCCACTGCGCCAATTTCTGACTTCCCCATAACACCAAGAAAACCGCTGCCAGCAGCACCACACCAGTGGCAGCCGCTTCTTGATGGGCATCTGGCATGAGCCCCTCGGTTCTGACATACCATAAATGGACAGCTAAAGTTTCCCCTGGTGCCGACAAGGCGAAATGGTTTCCCACGTTGAGACCTGCTGTATAAATTAACGCGGCCGTTTCGCCCATCAAGCGGGCCACAGTCAAGCCTACCTGTTCAATCATATCCGCCAAGGCGACGGGTAAAATCAAATACCATATTGTTTGCCAGCGAGATGCTCCAAGAGCCCAGGATCCCTCCCGCCAACTTCCGGGAATACGCCGTAAAACGGTAATAAGAACCGATATAGCAAAGGGCCAATTGATTAGGGTCAAGGCCACAATGCCACTTTGGACGGATACCGGCCAGTGCCACCGGACTATGACCACATCCACGACAATGAGTCCAATTACCATAGTCGGCAAACTTAACAAGATTTGCAACCCTTGATCAAACCATCGGATAAGTGGGGAAAAATGATCATACTCAACCCGGTATATCGCAATCAAAAGTGCCAGGGGCAGCGAAATACCTTGACTAATGCCCACCATTGCAAGCGTATTGATCACTTCTGGCCCGATGCCTCCTCCCCCCAGTTCTTGAGGACGCAAGAATAAAAATTGTGGAGTGATACGAGAAGCGCCTTGTACAATCAAGGGAATGATCACCAGCAGCAAAAATCCTATCGCCATGGCGCCTAGAATCGCCAGCAGGATATGAAATGTACGTCCTTGACGTGTCGGTTTCAACACTTTAGGCGGATGTAAAGGGGGTTTAGTCATCTCGAACACCTCGAAGTCGGGATGTTATCCACACAATTCCGAGCATCAAGATCATGAGCCATAGGGCCATGAAATCGAGCACATGATGTCCCGCAGTTCCTGGTGGTAATAAGGGAAGATCGGTAAGAAGCTGGGTCGTCAATGTCGCCGCAGGATGAAATATTGAAGTAAGGCGGGGTTGACCTCCAATCACCATCTGGACCGCAATCGTCTCCCCTAATCCCCGAGCCATGGCAATTAATGCCGCTTGAATAATACGGGGTCTGGCTGTAGGCAAGATAATAGCCCACAGCGTTTGATCTTCCGTGGCGCCTAAGGCCATCGATCCTTCAATATATGATGGCGGAACATGCCGTAAGGCTTCAAAGGACAAAATGCTAAACGTCGGCAAAATCATCAATGCCAATACCACACTGGCGGAAAATGGGCCATAGCCGGATGTCCCGCTAAGACGTCTGATGCACGGCACAATTACCGTTAACCCCCACCAACCGTAAAGAACCGAAGGAATGGCTACAAATAACGTTAAAAAGCGTATAAACTGTTTCTGCCACACTCCTCGCAATATTCTGGCTCCCAATACACTTAAAGCAAGACCCCAGGGTAAAACCAGTACCAGGGCTAATACCGCCACCATAATGCTTCCAAGGATAAAAGACCACAATCCAAATTGCCCGTGCAAGGGACTCCAATGCGACGAAACGATAGGGGAAAGCCCGTGATGGCGGATAAATTGCCATGAACCCTGTACGATAATGCCCACGACAAAAAGCCATACCACCACAAACAGGGCAAGACTGAAATGGGTTAATTGGTCCATGATTTTATCCATCGTTGTCATGACGCGCCTCCCTGGGTAGGCTCCGGATAAATGCCAAATGCAGGACGACTAGGATCATGAGCGAGATATTCCGCCAAATCCACGACCAAGGGTTCGGCATCTTCCCGGATGAAGATGGCAGGTTCTGCAAATAACACCCACTGTCCCGGATCATTTCTCTGGTAACAATGATTACCTAGACACATAATGTGCAGATTATCTAAAGGCATGACCGCTTCCACATAGCCAATCGCACCCGGAGTTTCTCGCACGGTTTTCGCTACCGCACCATTAGACAATTGAATAATAGCATGAGGCGAAAACTCGCTTCCGGCCAACAGTCTGGTTTGTACCACCTCACGGGCCCCAGAACTCAAAGGCCGGGACACCACCACGATGGGGACATCTTGACCGCCAATTTGTCGCCAATTTTGAATGAGACCTTGAAACACTTGACGGGCTTGTTGCCATGATAGCCGCTTAATCCCCACACCAGAATGCGCCACAATCACAATGGGAATCCGCCCTAAAGAATATCGCCGCAACGGGACGACAATGTAGCCAGGTGGAGGTATCACGTCCGCTATGGCCATCTCAACTTGTCCATTAGCTATAGCCTTTAAACCGGCATAAGATCCTCCCCCACTGATGGCCACATGAACACGACTATGCCCCCTTTCCCAATTTGGGAGCACCGCTTTCACATAGCCCATACACGAGCTCGCTCCCATAATCGTTAAACGCAAGATGGGATCTTGTGTGCGGAGCAAATGGATAACCCGAAGAGCTCCATAGAGCAATGGTCCGCTCAGTATGCCCATAACGAATTGCCGACGTGAAATCATTAATCATCGCGCTCACTCTCGAATTCTGGCAACCATAGCAAAAATTCGGTGCCGACACCCACTGTACTTTTTACTTCTATGCGGCCGTGGTGGAGTTCCATGATATGTTTTACAATGGCTAAACCTAATCCGGTACCACCAGAAGCCCGAGAACGAGCACGATCCACGCGGTAAAACCGTTCAAAAATACGTGGAACATCTTGAGCCGGAATACCAATCCCAGTATCTTTCACCGAGATACCGACCATATGATTAGGCACATCAAGTGCCATATCCAGGGTAATGCGTCCCCCAGCAGGCGTATATTGCACAGCATTGGATACCAAATTCATAAAGACTTCGGCTAAAAGATCGGGATCCCCGGCCACAAGAGGCATATGTGCCGGAATGTGATTTTCCAAGGTTAAACCGGCACTTTGGATACGGGGGGACAATTTGACGGTTACAGACTCGATTAAGACCGGAACATCCACACCTTGGCGTCTCATGGGCATCGAGTGGTGTTCCATGCGAGATAATGTCAACAAATCATCGACCAAACGGCTCATCCGGGTGGCTTCCTCATGAATAAGTTCCAAAAACCGGCGTGCGGAAGGATCATCGGGATTATCCAACAATGTTTCTGTAAATCCCCGAATGACCGTTAAAGGCGTTTGTAGTTCATGACTTACGTTGGCCACAAAGTCCTGGCGCATTCGTTCAACCTGCTTTTGTGCGGAAACATTCCGAGCCACTAAAACGGCGCCAAGGCCGCCAATAGGCTGATTTAATGCCCCGACCGTTACTTCGACAACGAAACTATCATTATCGGGAGGACTCCATAAAACAGTATCTGTGCCTCCCTCCCGCGTTACTTTGGTCACGGCATCATCCAGGGCCATATCCCGAATCACTTCCAAAAGATGTTTGCCGGTTACGGGTTCATCACCCAATCCAAACAGTTCATACGCCGCCCGGTTAATGAGAGTAATGGTCAAACCGTGCCCTAAAATAATAATACCGTTCGCCATACTACTCAGGATCGCTTCCAGACGCTCTTTATCCTGTTGCAAGTCTTCAGTACGTTCAGCTAAAACCTCTGCCACCCGGTTCATCCCATGCGCTAAAGAATCTAATGGATCGGCTTGATCGAGGTAAACTCGCGCCTGTAAATCCCCCGAAGCCCAGCGATCCACAGTTTCTGTTAGCTGGATTACCGTTTCATCAAGTAACCGGTCCCGGTGTCTTAACCATTCAGAAAAATGAAAAGCCCAAATCCACGCTACCGCGTAGAGAATAATGGCCTCGACGGGACCATGCGGTGTCCGCATAATCAGTCCTGCCAGGGTTGCAACAAGCAGAATTGCCAAAGGTAATAAAAAGCAGCGGTTGCATTTTTTCATAACTCTTTAAACCGATATCCCACTCCCCGCACCGTTTCAATAAAACGCGGTGACTGCAAATCCTCTTGTAATTTTTCCCGCAGATGGCGGATATGGACGTCGACTGTACGGGCATCGCCAAAGAAATCTTGTCCCCACACTTTGACCAGCAAATCATCCCGAGTGAATGCCCGTCCAGGGTTCTTCGCCAGAATCGATAACAATTCAAATTCTGTAAACGTCAACGGCAAAGGCGTCCCGTCCAGCAAAACCTCCCGTTTGTCAAATTCGATTTTCAAGCCATAATGTTCCACGACTTCGGGTTCTGTGGTATCTTTGTCCGCTGGCCGTTTCACTCGCCTGAGAATCGCCTTGACTCTGGCCACCAATTCCCGCGGAGAAAAAGGCTTCGTCACATAATCATCGGCTCCCAGTTCCAATCCTAATATCCGGTCGAGTTCGTCTTTACGGGCTGTCAGCATGATTACAGGAATGTCGGTTTCATGCCGAATTGAACGACACACATCAAGTCCTGAGAGTCCCGGTAACATGACATCTAAAACCACCAGGTCCGGTTTATCCTGCAAAGCGCGTTTGAGCCCTTGTTGTCCATCATATTCAGTAAGCACATCAAAGCCTTCACGTCTTAAATTGTAAGCCACTAATTCAACAATGGCTTTTTCATCATCCACGACCAACACCCGTTGCGGCATGATGTCCTCCTCTCTCGACTTGGGAAGGTAAGACTCGTGACGACGATTCGCTCGTCAAAGTCTCAGAACGCGTCTTAAGCCTAAAATGCCTAGCTTCAACATCTAATGCCAGCACATTTAACGCCGTCATCTCCTCGATCGCCTGGCGAATATGCGTTTGTACCTCTTCCAATAACGCAAATAACTGGAACTGACGACTCACGCCTAGTTCCACAGTAATACTCACTCCAGCAGGCGCACTTTGAACGACCACCCGGTAAACATGGGACACATCTCGACTTTGGCGTGCCGCATGAATGACAATCGCCGTAATCACGGTATCAGAAATATAAAATCGCCCCAATCCTGAATAGGTCGGACGCACAATCGATTTTTCCACAAACACGGACCGGCCTTTGCGTCGAAAGATAAACCGCAATGGATCGATTAAGTATCCAGAAAAACTTTTCCGCACTTCCATCGTCGGAGCAGGAATCACATGCTTGCCTTGTTCTCGACGGATCTTTTGTGCTAAGGCCCGTTCCTCTGGGGACGCGACCGTTTCAATGGGAATCCACATCACCGAATCCGGGTCCAAATGGAGAGCATGCACAATATGGTTGACCATATTCACCGAGGTACCAAGAATCAATAAGGATGACAGGTTTAAGCGAGCAATCGCTTGACGGACCGAAGCCGCGTGCTCGGGATCAGAAAAAATGGCACGTTTCACAGCCGCGACCCGAGTCGCTTCCCGCTTCGCAGAATATCCCGCAACAATACGACCATCTGCAATTAATAGCCCATCATCGATAATCGCTTCGGCATTCTTTTCAATTGCCACCATTGAGGCTCGGTGGCTCTTACCTGTGCCACTCGGACCAATTAACGCATAAATTTTCATTCCTTAGTGCGGAACACCCCGAGCCTGCTGAAGGCTCCCTTCCCGCTCCTCCTTTTGTCGAAGGTATCTGGGTCCACCATGACCTATGACCTGCCCACACAACTTCAATCGTTAAATAGGGTGGTTGACGAATCCATCGGTTCTTGTCCTGCCCGGACAACCAACTCGTGAACGAGTCTTTGACGCCAGGGCACGAATCGCCATTCAATGTGTTCGTGGCGCGCATGCGCTCCCTGCCCTACCGCTCCTAACCCGTCTAAGGTTGGTGTGATAGCCGCCGTAAAATTCCCATCGCTGGCGCCGCCCACATTAATTCCAGCTAATGGCTTCCCCCGCACGCTTTCCCAGATTTCCGCGGCTTGGCGAAACCACTGCTCCGCCACCGGACCATGGTCCATTGGCGGCCGGTTAAACCCTCCTACGTACCGGGTTGAGGTCCTCGTGTCAAACTGAGGCGGCGCATTCAAAGTCTTTTCAATCCGCTCTTGCTCTTTTTGCGTTTTGACCCGGATATCGATTTCAGCAACCGCCGATGCTGCCACCACATTGGTCGTATTGCCCCCTTTGACCACCCCTACATTGATGGTTGTCCCAAGAACACGATTTTCTAAACTCGCCAGCCACAATATTTGTTGAGCCAATTCCCGAATGGCACTTGCTCCCTGATCCGGGTCGAGACCGGCATGGCTTTCAATGCCGGTAATCTCCATTCGGAAATTGCCAACACCGGATCGGCCAATTTTTAATGCACCTTCATTGCCTCCGGGCTCTAAAACGAGTGTCACCGATGCCTTTCGAGCCTTCTCTTCAATTAGCTGTCGGCTCAGCGCACTACCAATTTCTTCATCTGGAGTAATCAACCAGCAAAAAGGAACATCGGCAGGCACATCGTATAAAGCGCCGACGCCAATCACTAAACCGGCTTTCATGTCCAAAACGCCTGGTCCAAAAATGCGGTCTCCTTGTATCTGCAAGGGCATCGTCTTGAGAGTACCCAGCGGCCAGACGGTATCAGCGTGCGCCAGTAATAGGGGACCTTGGCGCCCAGGCATTATTCGGAAAATCTCAAGAATCGGACCATGCTCGGTAAAATGCCACTGGTATTGAAGAGAAAGAGGCTTTAAGGCGTCAAGAACCCGTTCCTGCACTTGGCGGATTCCTTGGACATACCGCGATGGCGATTCAATATGCACCAAGTCAGCCAATAGCTTTTTCCCCTGGTTATCATCCCAAGTCAAGTTCCGGAAACCTCCTTTTGAGGTTGAGATCATCCATGCCACCAGCAATTTTCCACGTTTCTTCATACGTACAGACTTCTTGCATACGCTTCGGATCCAAATTGACGCCGATGCCAGGACCCTTGGGAACGGTTAAGGTTCCATCACCATTTAATACAAAAGGTTCTGTAATAATATCTTGCCAAAAATAGCGGTCACTCGCGGAGGTATCGCCTGGTAAGGTAAATCCCGCTAAAGTCGTTAAATGAAGATTATGAGCCCGTCCAATCCCTGTTTCCAACATGCCCCCACACCATAGTGGAATATGATGCTGCCGGGCAAATGCTTCAATGGCTAATGACGGGCCATAACCGCCTACACGCCCTACTTTTAAGTTAATGATGCCGAGCGCTCCTAATTCCCACGCTTTTCTAACATCATCAGCCGAATGAATGGACTCATCCAGACAAATGGGAGTCGAAAGCGTTTTTGCCAACGTCGCGTGATCAACAATATCATCATAGGCAAGGGGTTGTTCGATCATCATCAAATGCAGGTCCTCAAAATCTTTGAAATGATCTCGCTCAGCGAGACGATAAGCCGAGTTCGCGTCGGCCATTATAGGAACCTCATCTCCAAGACGTGCGCGTAACATGCGCAAGGGGATTATGTCCCAACCCGGTCGAATTTTGATTTTCAGTCGTCGGTAGCCTTGCTTCCAATAGGTTTCTGCGACGGAGCCTAGTTGTTCGAGATTGTCTTGAATGCCAATGGATACCCCAACAGGAATCCGGTCTACCTCACGACCTCCTAACAAACGATACAAAGGCTGGCGCTCAGATTTGGCAAACCAGTCCCATATCGCCATTTCCACAGCCGCTTTCGCCATGCGATTGCCGCGTATACTTTGTAAGCGGACGGAAATCTCCCGAGGGTCCGTGATGTCTCCTTGTAAGCGGGGAATAATGGCATCACGGATGGCGTAATAGACGGATGCATGGGTTTCCTCACTGTATAAGGGCCAATCCGATGCTACCGATTCCGCATAGCCTTCAATGCCGTCTCCGCGCACCGTAATGATCCACGCACGCTTTGTGTCTTCGCGGCCAAAGGAAGTGGCAAAGGGTGTTTTCAACGGCAGTGAAATGAATTGTAATTGAATTTCTTCTAGACGCATACATTTATCCCCTTCGCGTTTCTCGAGTCTCGCCGAGCCTTGGTTTATCACTGCATACATAACATAATCGTCCTTGAGGCGATCTCGCCAGCCCCAGCACCGAAAAGGCATCTTGTGAAAACTGGGTCACGTAATATTCAGCCCACCACATGGCCTTAGAAGGGTCTTGTTGACGTAATACCGCTATATTTTCCGGAATCGGGATAAGTTTCTTGGCCGTCTTGTTCGATGTCGCCGGCCAATTCGGATTAAGCCCCACAAAAAAGCGATGAGTAGGCCATGCCCCATTAATCGCGTCATGTAACACACCATAATAGTTGGGATAAAATTCTAAAACTCGAGCTTTTAATATACCGAGATTTAACTGGGCGTTACGCCGTTGCAGAGGATCAAAAGTCCATCCTACAAACTCATATCCTTGGTCCAGGGCCCATTTCAACTGATACGATTTCATTTGCCGGCCAATACCTTGACTGCGGTAGGGGGGTAACACCGCCATCATATGGGAATGCAAATACCATAACCCATGATACCGGGCCGGAAAAGCAGCGGACATGGCAATCATGTTATGTTCCTCATCATATGCCCCTAAAATGAGTCCCCCGTGATCCGCAAATACCCTTAATAAACTCACAGGCGTACTATGTCCATGGCGCCACACGTTTTGTTCAATATGCAGAACTTGTTGCAATTCCTCGTCCGTCTGTAACGACCGAATCGTCACGGGCATACTCCAGTCCTCAATTCACGCATATGGTAGAAGTTGTTGAATAATGCGAGCCGTTGCTCCCCAAATTGTGCCGATATCACTTCGATATGCTATGCCGTAAGGGCCCTTGTAACATCCAGCTCGGAGATCTCGCCAAGAAATCCAAACCGCTTCAGTCACCTCTTGGGGATTAGGGGTCAACGCAACCTTGTGAGAAGTGGCAACAAGCCAAGGCCATATCCAATATTTCGACGCCTTTACGACGACCGGAGTTAGACATCCCAAGCACTGAGTGGCTGTCAATAAAATTCCGACTTCCTCTTCAGTTTCTCGCATTGCCGTCTCCCATAGGCTTTCATCCCCGGCCTCCCTTTTCCCGCCGGGAAAACCCATCTCGAGGGGATGTTCCTTCATCCATGAAGGCCGCTTAATAAAGAGCATCCACCAATCATCTTGATCATAAGCAACAAGTACACTTACCGAAGCGGCTTTAAATCCCAAGGGTGGCTCCCACACGTTTTTATCTCCCTAACATAAACCCTTCACTATTATTTTAACCTGATGCGGCAAGAAGTCTCCTATCCTCTCTAGGTGGGAGATGAATTGCCGCCTTCAAAGCATTGCTTACAACATACACATCGTCATGGTATAACCAGTTGTATAGTTGTATTTGACGGTGATGCTGTGGAATTGGATAGTAATAATCATTCAGTGTTCTTGATGTGCTATCACCTTATCCTTGTGATAAAGTATCGTCGAAAAGTCATTGACGATCAAATATCGAATCGTCTCAAAGAAATATTTGAGTATATTGCACCAACTTACCATGTGGCATTGCAGGAATGGAATCACGATAAAGATCACGTGCATATTTTGTTCAAAGCACAGCCGAACAGTGAATTGTCGAAGTTCATCAATGCCTATAAGAGTGCATCATCTCGCCTCATCAAAAAAGACTACCCGCGCATAAGAAAATCCCTATGGAAAGAGTATTTTTGGTCAAGAAGTTTTTGTTTGCTTACAACAGGTGGTGCGCCGATTGAAATGGTTAGCCGATATATTGAAAGTCAGGGGAAAAAAATATGAATAAAGCATTCAAATATCGCATCGACCCGAGCGTTGAACAAGAAAGTCTCATCAATAAAACGTTTGGTTGTGTCCGTTTCATTTATAATCGAATGCTTGCGAATCGTAAGGAAATCTATGAGCAATGCAAGGATGACAAAGAATCTCTGAAACAACAAAGATATTTACTTCCAGCCGATTTCAAAAAAGAGTTTAAGTGGCTCAAAGAAGTGGATAGTTTGGCTTTGGTAAATGCACAACTCAATTTGCAGGCAGCGTATCGGAATTTCTTCCGAGATAAGTCCGTAGGATTTCCGCAGTTCAAAAGTAAGCATCGTGATAAGTTGTCCTATACAACGAACAATCAAGGCGGCACGATTCGGTTAATAGATAATAAGACGCTTCGATTGCCCAAACTAAAAGATGTGCGAATTAAGCTTCATCGTTCCTTACCGTAGGGGTCTGTGATTAAGTCTGCAACTATTAGTAAAACCCCAACGGGTAAATATTATGTTTCCCTATTGGTTGAGTTCGAGATGAGTAGTCAGCCCGTGGCACCCGTAACAGAAACGGTATTAGGATTGGATTATTCGTCGAAATCTTTGGTTATTGATAGTCAAGGAAATTCTGTGGATTACCCCAAGTTCTATCGTCAAGCCGAGGCGAAACTGAAGAAGGCTCAACGTAAATTATCCCAACGTAAAAAAGGCCGTAAGAACCGTGAAAAGCAACGTCGTAAAGTGGCTAAACTGCACGAAAAAGTGGCCAATCAGCGCAAAGACTTCTTGCATAAACTCTCTAGGCAGATAGCCAATGCCTATACAGCAGTTGTGATAGAAGACGTAAATATGCGTGATATGGCTCAAAGCCTTAATTTAGGAAAGTCTACGAACGATAATGGATTCGGGATGTTCAAAACTTTTCTGGCATACAAACTGGCTGATCAAGGGAAACAACTTGTTGTCATAGACAAATGGTTTCCGTCTAGTAAACGGTGTCGATTCTGTCAAAAAGACAACAAACCGTTGACATTGGCGGATCGAGTGTGGATATGTCCGCATTGTGGGGCAGAGTTAGACAGAGACATCAATGCAGCCATCAACATCAAAAATGAAGGGTGTCGGATACTGGGTATCGCCTAATCCGTCCTAAAGAACCGTGGGGCACACGGGGATAGCTTGGTCATTATACTAGCGATAGCTAGTACGTCCCAAGAAGCCCCCACCTCTAAGCGTTAGCGTAGGTGGTGGGAGCAAGTCACCAAAGTCGAGAAAACCTGCATCCTTATCATAGACAAATGCAGCGCAAACCCCTTCATCATTTGGTTTTTCTGCCGTGGTCGCCACACTCTTTTTTCCGGTAATATGGTCATGTACCAAAAAACAAATAACCTGGGAAAAATCGGTTATGGTGTTTCTTTAAGGTGTATTGAGAAACATTCTGAGTCCTCCCCTATAGCGACGAGATCTTCCCACTTAGGGCAGGACCAGGCCATAAGGATAAAGCCCGTTAATAACAGCCAATATTGGGAGGCATCATAGAAGATGAGAACCATAGCAGGCGACGACCTGTTTCGTTTTAAATTAGGCGGTGATATTCAGATTTGTCCCGGTAGGAAACTTGCCGTCTATGTGGAAAATCAGGCTGATCGCAAAACTAACAGTTATCATACCCGGCTCATAAAAATTTGGCCGGGCGAAAAACCCGAACCCTTTACACAAGGTCCGCATGATCAAGCGCCCCAATTTTCGCCCGATGGCGAGTGGCTTGCCTTCATATCCAAGCGCAGTGGACAAAAACAAATTTGGATTATGTCTACCGCAGGCGGAGAAGCCCAACAAATTTCCCATATTGATGGCGGCATTGAGTCCTTTATTTGGGCGCCCGATTCCCGCACCCTCTACGCCACGGCGCTGTTAACCGATGCCGGTATTGTGGATGAGACCGCTACGGATAATGACGACGACTATGTAAAATTCAATAAAGATGTTAAAGTCATCACGGAATTATCGCATAAAATGGATGGGATTGGATTCTACGGGACAAGACGTCCCCACATTATACGTTTATCCCGTGATGGTGCTAACCCTGTACAGTTAACCTTTGGGCCATACCGCCATAGTCAACTGGCTATCTCCCCTGATGGCCACCAACTATTTTTTAGCTCACGTTATGGCGAAGACTACGACCGCGAATCCTTTGAACATCATATCTATGTCCTCGATGTGTCGGACACACAATCGTCTAAACCTGGAGAACCCCAGCGCGTCTCGCCGCCAGGTCTTAGTGCCGCATCTCCCACCATGCATCCTCATGGCGAGTACCTTTTCTTTATCGGTACACGGACTGAAGATTTGGGATATGACAACCCGTCTTTATATGTCGTCCCCTTAACTCATCCGGATCAAATCCACATGATTGCGCCGTGGTGGGACCGGCCCTTTGCTGACGAATCCTTATCGGATATGTTAGGCCCCGCTAGTAACCCCCTGCGCTTTGATGCCGATGGCTCCCATATTTTCTCGTTAACTAGCTATAACGGCACTGTGCAACTGGCTCGCATTGACTGGCAACATGATCAAGTGGAATTACTCACCAAGGGCGACCATGTCTATTACAGTTACGATATCTCCTCCGATGGACAGCTCGCGATCTTGGCGAAAAATTCTCCCACCAACCCTTCACAAATTGAATGGTTGGAATCATCCGCATCGTCTTATGACACCCAATTATTAACGAATCCTAATCAGGAACTATTATCATCTTTAAAGCTTTCAACACCGACACGATTCCATTATCATGCGGAAAACGGTCCGGAAATCGATGGTTGGGTCCTTCCTCCTATCGACCGCGAAGAGGGGAAGAAATATCCGGCCGTACTTGAAATTCATGGCGGGCCCATGATGATGTACGCGGACAGCTTTTTCCTCGAATTTCAGTGGTTGGCCGCTCACGGTTACGGTGTCATTTACACTAACCCTCGGGGTTCCCAAGGTTATGGTCGAGAATTTTGCTTAGCTATTCAACACGAATGGGGAAATCTTGACTATCAGGACATCATGGCAGGGCTTGAGACCGCATTAGCAGAAAACCCTTGGATCGACAAAGACCGCCTCGCTGTGGCTGGAGGCTCTTATGGCGGCTATATGACGAACTGGATTGTTGGGCACACAAACCGGTTTAAGGCGGCTATCACCATGCGTTCGGTGGTCGACTGGAAAGCCATGGTCGGCACCGGAGATGGAGGATGGCACTGGATGCGCCGCGCACATGACCAAAAGCCATGGCAGTCGGATGATCAATGGTATCGTCAACAAAGTCCGATTACTTATGTCGAGAATATCACCACGCCTTTGCTTATTGAGCATCAAGAAGGTGACTTACGTTGCCCAATAGAACAAGGCGAAATCCTGTACACCGCCGTCAAATATCTTAATAAGGCGCCCGTGAAATTCATCCGCTATCC
Source organism: Sulfobacillus thermosulfidooxidans (assembly GCF_001280565.1). Classification (NCBI taxonomy): domain Bacteria; kingdom Bacillati; phylum Bacillota; class Clostridia; order Eubacteriales; family Clostridiales Family XVII. Incertae Sedis; genus Sulfobacillus; species Sulfobacillus thermosulfidooxidans. The sequence goes on from NZ_LGRO01000002.1 coordinate 477,347, forward strand.
CGAGGAATTTCACGGTATGAGTCGTAATGGCAAACCCTGGCACCGTATCTTTCGCCTCAACAGTTTCACCGATTGGTTAGCCCAATATGTTTAACTTCTATCCTGTGCCCAGCTGGCATTTTACGCAGCTGGGCCCTATCTCATGGAATTTTCTGACAATCATATGCTTCATCTCCCTTGTGGGAGGGATCGACTTGCAAGGTGAGATATATCGCTGCCAACAAAAAACTTACCACCGCAGTGGCGATCCATATCATCCCCAACCGTTCATGATCTAATATGAGAGCAGCCAACAGGGGTGCCAAGGGCGTGCCCAATTGCACAAAGCCTCCGAGAAAGCCAAAGAGACGTCCTCGCAGATTCAAAGGGGTCGCTCGCATAAATAACGTGTTTTTCAAGGCGTTACTGGCGCTGTTCGCGTATCCAGCTCCCATGAAGGCCGCTAGACTCACACCCATGTTTGGAGACAAAACAAATACCATAAAGCACAGCCCTTGAACACACGCAGCACCCGCAGCCGTCGTTTTGACCGGAAAATTCTGAAAGCGGGGCACCGTCATCGCCCCCAGAATCTGCCCGACCGACCACATGATTAAAAATAGGCTATAGCGAAGAGCCGTTGCATGGAAACGGTGTTTGATAAAAGCGGATAAAAGCAAAAAGGACGCCGAAAAAACGATGTTGATCAGGACGCTAGCCGGCGCGAAGGTCATCAGCCACCGCACGCGCCAGAATATCGAGAATTCGGCCAAAAACCGGCGGTTCAGAACATTTTTCGATATGGTTACCGGACTTTCAGCCCGGTTGTGTATCCAGCCTAACAAGAGCGCACTGATGACAAAGGTCGCGGCATCAGTCCACAATACCGCACTGAATCGTAGAGAAGCCATGATTAATCCGCCCAATAATTGCCCGGCAATTCGGCCGGAATGATTGACGGTGGTAATAATCCCGTTACCAGCCAAAAGGTCGTCGGCCTCGACGATCTGTGCCATCAGTGCCATGCGGGCGGGATCATAGACAGCATCTGCTAAAGCGACCATGCCCAAACTCGCGATCCCGATAAAGACGGTGGCATCCATGTTGCAGTGACTGACGCCTAACGCGGCTCCCATCAAGACGATTCCGCGAAACAGGTCAAGAGACATCATGGATCGGCGCAACGGCACGTGATCGGCCACCCATCCGCCTATCATCGTGAGAATCCGCGGAATCATCACAACCAGACCCAGGAGAGGCAGAAAGTGCACATCCAACATGGTAATCCGCCACACCACGGCGACGGAGAGCGCGGCGTCGCCGAGTGTGGAAAAGAAGAGACCCAGTGCAAGTTTGCCGAAATCGTGATTTCTTCTCAGAAGCGCCAATGCGGGATCAGAACGAGTGGCCAAAGGTGTCCACCACACTTTCTCGAGAGACGTTGGGAAACAATCCTTCTTTAATCGTGTTGACACCCCAAGGAACACTGCATCGAGGAACACCCATATTCGCCATAAGCAGTCGGGTGAGGAAATCCCTTGCATGATTCCCGGAACCACGTGAATCACTCAAATGTCAGAAAAGTTCACGCATTACCAAGCCTTTCGGCCGTCTTGACAAACTGGAAAAAATTTAAGGGTGCCGCCTGCCAACTCCCATTAGCAATACGTCTGGAGGCGTAGGCATTCCCTTTGCTAATAATAATTTTATCAGGATGTGCCATTTTACGGCGTTACCCCGCAGGGATCAATGTGGAGTTTCTTACTGTCCGATGTATTGCTTGATGATCGACAGGGAAGATCCCCCAGTCGATCCGGCAAAATAAGTCGGCGACCAGAGGTTCCCGCCCCATAGGCTCGCTCCCTGCGCGGTAGGACTTCTGACGGACCCGGCGGGATGAGACGCGCTGAAGGCGATTCCCCGGTCGAGAAATCACGACCTTAGGCGGGGCAGCGATGAACCCATGTCCATGGTCCCTCTCGCCGTCGAATCCGTCCCGCGGGGCGGTTTTCAACGCTCACGCCTCTTGACGCGCTTTTTGTGCAGATAGCTCATTGCTCCGAGAAAAGAGTGTCGAACTGCCCCTATCGTCACCCTAGACAAGACAGTGGGAAATTACCAAGACCGCGCCGTTATCCGTGCCAGCAACACCAACAGCTCTGATTAAGGCATCGTTACCGTTTTTTAACTGTTTTAAAGCCTTGTGAATCCCATTCATCGTACACAAAGAAGAGCATGGCGATCCTCCTGAGGCCGAACATGATAGCTCTCACACCCCGAAATTTCTGATGAACGATGAGGCCAATAACGTGTCAATGCGGACCCCCTCTCCCATGGGTGGTCTTTAAACTAGGTAGATAGGACGGAGCATACAAATGGCCCCAGCGAGATAAAAACGCATATAAATGCTCAGCATAATCAAATGGGACCACCTTAAATGCCTGAATATGCCCCGCTCCCCGAACAAGCCATAACCTCGCATTGGGATCGGTCTTTTGCGCCTTGTGATACAGGTCCACGGCATTATGAACTGGCACTAAAGGATCTCGCTTTCCCGCAATGATGAGCAACGGGCGATCGCCAAGTTGCCTTAAATGTTGGGCGGGATTGGCATCGTCCAAAGAGAGATGCGCCACACGAGGCAATACCGTCATGAGAACGGGTTGGAATATGCTGCGGGGCAAGTACTGCCAAATCGGCAAATCCTCTTCCAAGTACCGTTTTAAACTATCATAGGGACTATCGGCAATAATTCCAGAAACGTGGGAATTCGATTCGGCCGTCAGAAGGGCTGTGGAAGCCCCCATCGAATAGCCTAATAAAATGATATGACTGCCTGGGGCCAAATATCTGCTGGTATAATCAACCGCCATATTTAAATCTTGCGACTCTAATGCGCCAATCGTCACCATATGGCCTTGTGATAACCCATGCGCACGAAAATCAAAATCTAAGACACTAACTCCCATATCATGAAGAACCCGAATCACAGCCAATAAAGGAATACAAGGTTCGGAGCGGTTGGATGAATAACCATGCGCAATAATAACCGTAACAGAGTGATTCGACGGTTGGGGAATCCACCATCCAGATAGCACTAGGGGATGTCCAAAATGCACCGATTGGTAGGCCATTCCCCAGCCCCAAGGATTTCCCACCACCGGTGACCGTCTGGGATGTAAAAACATCCATCCAGCGACAAGCTCGTATATCGTAGCCACCACAAAAACAACTAACGCCATAATTAGCCCTTTTTTAAGGACACGTGCCATATTCTTCACGATTCTTTTTCCTTATGCTGAATCATTTGATAGGCTTCATTTAATAGCCCGATAAACCTATCGAGATCATAGTCATAGGGAAGATGGCCGGCGCCCGGAAGTACGAGAAGAGGAAATGCCGAACCAATGGCTTCACGCACCTTTGGCAACGGAAACAAAATATCGCGATCCCCATGAATGACCACAGTAGGCACTCGACTCTGAGCAATGTCTTCCACGAAATTCGGTGCAGCATAAAATTCTCGCATCCGAGCCATCTCTTTAGCCCGCCGCCACCCATAGCGCATCCGTTCGCGCGTGATAGGCGGGATCTGGGAAGGATTCAGTCCTAAAGCTTGTAACATCCGGTCCCCATAAAAGTCAAAACTCGTTATCCAAATGCCAATACGGTTAAGCCACGTCCATGGCAAGGTTTTCATAGCATTGTCAGGCGGAAAATAGCCTGCACTCGCCACTAACACTAATCCCCCCACATCTTGGGGATAATGGCTGACCACGCTCCCTGCCACCATCCCACCAAAAGAATGCCCCACCAAAATTGGCCGCACCAGGTGCAACTGTTCTATGAGTTGATGCACTGCTTCCCGAAAATCATCTAACGTCTGCACGAAAGGGGGCAACATGGAATCGCCAAATCCCGGTAAATCCACTGCAAGATATTGTCCGGGCACAGGTCTGCGTACCAATAGATCGGCAAACGCCCACCGTGATGATCCCATGCCGTGGATAAATATCCAGGGTGGGCGTTCACTCTGACCTGGCCACAAGGAATACACCAAGCGAAGAGGGCGATCTCTTAGAAGAATGACCGTCGTCTGTTTTCTTGGATCGGCAAGCACGTTTGTCACCACCAAAATTGCGCACTGTTTCCACTAGCTGTTATGGCTTCAAATATTTCTTTACGAGGCGGTTTGGGGATACGGCACGATACCAAACCTTCACCATTGGTCACTCCCTGTCCCACAACCATGGAATGCTCAGGGGAAACGGCACGATAGATGCGGACCGCTTCCCCTTGAATCGGAACACCACTACCCGCTTTAACCACAGAAATCGTCACGATACCGGATGAACGCGGTTCTACAGCGACTGATTGATCACTACCTCCCGTTGTAAAATGCCAACTTAAGCGGATGGGATGCACACTTTGATTATTAAAATGGGCATTGGCCGTCACCGACACCTGATATTGGCTATCGGGTCGTAGCACCTGAGAAGGAACAATGCCCACCTGATTGCTAGCCATGTCGTGAAGACCCGGTTCATCAACAACCGCCGGGAGTGTGACATTGCCCCATGTAATCTCAGCATGCACGTCACTAAGTTGTTGCACCGTGGGAAAGTCCACGGTAATAGGGTATCCAAATTGCTTTGAAAATCCTCCCACTACCGGGCTCGGACTTTCCATATCTATCCATCCCGTGGGAACTCCATGCTGTCCCGGCGCTGGATAGACCACGGCAAATGGCAATGTGGAGCGGTATCCAAAGCCTAGGTCCATGACCACGGCTCCTGTTGGACCTGTACTTTCGCCTGTTCCCATCGCCACCGCATTAGGGGATAAAATAGACAATCGGTGAAAAACCGTATCGACAAGGTTTTGAATAACCGCAACGGGCGCCATGGGAACACTCCACTCAATACCGACTTCACCATCTAGCGGCGTGGGCCAGCCAAAAGTCATGTCACGGTCCCACGGATTTCGTCCTGTAAAATCAGGTTTGAAAGGCTCTTCAAGATGAAATGACGGGGCATGATAGCCATTTTGCTGCACATAGCGCGCATGAGCGGCAGCAGCCCAAGTCAGTCCCTTGCTCCAGGACACGGGCGCCTCATACAAACGGCTCCGTACAGCATTTAACGCCCTAATAAAATTCTTTTGATCAGCAGTTGCTAAATAAGGCTGGAGACTTTGTTGTTGAGCCGTCGACCACGGCTTGACGGTAATCGACCACGTAGAAAGCGGGGTTTGGAACCCTGGGGTTATAAAACGAACCGTATAACGACCTGGCAATAAGGGTCTCTTCAAGTGAACCCCGACAAATCCATTGGACTCATAGCGCAGTGGGCTCGTGTGGATGAGACCTTTGCTGCCGATAAGTTGTAACTGAAAGTTGTCTGCTTTTAAGATCCCAGGATTATCCCCAATAAACTGAACGCCGACAAATTTCGGTGAACGGATCGCGGTATAGGAATTGGGAATAATTGGGCTAATTGTATTAGCCGATTCATAACCATAATTGGTTTGGGTCGAATCCGGGCCAAATATCGTTGCCGGAGCGGGAAGAATTCCATCCGTTGCTGGCGGTATCACAAAGCTTGTGACGCCGGCATCAAGACGACTACCGCCAAAAGCCAACAATAACACCATAACGATTTTGCCGAGTCGAGGAATTCCAGCCACTCAGTCCTCCTGAAATGTCTTTGCCCTGGTTGAGTTTAGGTCAATTTTCCCGCTATTATTCTAGACCTATAACCGACCTTTCGCATTGAGTTCGGCTAAAATCGCTCGAATCTGTTCCGGATCTAGTGGTCCGGCTGCTTGTTCAATTCCATCTACCACCCCGCATGCGCTAACGACACGAGCGACTTGGCTGAGTGCCCCAGAAATCGCCGCCAATTGAGTCAAAATAGCTTTGCAATCCTCGTCGCGCTCAAGCATGGCCTGGACGCCACGTGCTTGGCCTTCGATCCGACGCATACGGCGTATTAAATCGTCTCGGTCCCAATATTTCGCAATGACAGGGCGTTTTTCTGTGTCCATACTTTACCCCTCACCGCCCTTTGCCGTCTCTAGGATATCCGGCTCATCGTGAAAAAATGCCGTTACATCTTCATATTATATACCCTACCCGGTATGAAGACGAGATACCGGGTGAGGAGCCAATAATTTCAACCTTTTCAGGTGATCTTCTGAAACTTGAAACATCTTTGAAACAACTTCCGTGTTTAATAACATCAACAACCATAGTTATTCATCTATCTCCTAGAAACTCTTGACTGATGAATAGATGACACGGCGTTTGTAAAGTTTAAACATTTTGATTGTGTGTAATAACTGACACGGATTCTTGTGTTTTTTGAAGTGTTCATTTGCATGGTTATTTTCAAGGAGGGGTAATAAGATGCTAACAATTATGATTTGTCCCAAATGTCGGAGACATCCTCTTCGCACGGTCACCAACCATATTTCGGGAGACGTCTACAAAATCTGTGATAATTATCCGATCTGCTCTTATGTCGAGGATCTAGAACCGTGGATTCCGATTGACCTAATTAGCGCCGAACATCCAACACCACCAATGAGTCACACGGCGTAAGTTGCCGTCTGGCGTCCATTTCCATATACTAGAAAAGGGCTTTTGTCGATGAATAGGGAACAGATATAACGTACGGCAGAGTACCCTCCAAATCTGCCGTACATTTTTGCTTTGGACATAGTTTATCAGGATGCGCCGTAAAACCTCGTCGTTCAGGGCAGGAATATCAGGCGCTACCGTGAAGCGGTTATTCTGGGTTCTCCTATTGCTCCATATCCCGGCGGATGATCGCGGAGGTTCAACCAAGAAAGGACGGAATCTTGTGATTTTGGTGACATACTTTGATCCCTTTGGTGGTGATACGATCAATGTGTCCAAAGAAGTTGCCACCCGTCTTCCCCAGCGCGATTATATTGTCAGTGCTGAACTGAAAACCAGTAAGCGCGACGTGGAACAACAAATTCCTGAATTGATCGCCAAAGTGCGTCCCGATGCCATTTTGGGTTTAGGACAGGCCGAAGGCCGTGTCGTACCAACTCTGGAGCGTGTTGGCATTAATCTGATTGATAGCCGTATCGAGGACAACCGACATGAACAATATCATGATGAGATGATTAGACCAGACGGTCCCCCGGCATATTTTAGTACGCTTCCCGTCCGTCGGATTGTCGAGACCGTTCACCAACACGGTTTGCCCATCGAATTGTCCTTGTCAGCGGGAGCGTTTATGTGCAATCAGGCTTTATATCTTATGCGTCATAGCGCAAAGGACATCCCGGCAGGATTTTTGCATTTGCCTCTCTTACCTAGCCAAGCCGCCTCAAGACGGCATATGCCAAGTATGGGATTAACGGACCAAATTGCCGTGGTCAGTATCGTCTTGGAAACCATTTGGCTATGGCTACAAGAAGAGGAGTCCCGGTGACAGTCCCCAGGCGCGTAGGTCCTCTCTTCATCTGCCGCACGAGGGAGGAGGACCATCACAGGATCGATCTTTAAGCATCTCAGTATGTCTTTTTTCCCTATAACAAAAACTGGACATAACCGATACGGAAATTGTCCGGGTTTCAAACGGCTCAATTAAGGAGGGTCATTATGGGTATTGCCGGTTATTATCGGTATCCAACCATTGCTCAACATCACGTCGTTTTTGTTTCCGAAGATGATTTATGGACCGTAGACCAGGATGGAGGGGTGGCAAGGCGGCTCACTGCAGGATGGGGCTCGGCAACTCGTCCCCTATTGTCACCCGATGGGCAATGGATTGCCTTTGTCGGCCGCGAAGAAGGCGACAATGAAGTCTATATCATGCCTCAGGAAGGCGGAGAAGTCACCCGCTTGACATATTTAGGCGCTAACACACAACCCGTCGCCTTTCATCCTGACGGTTCCCTCATTATTTCATCCAATGCGGGCCAGCCCTTTCGTTCACTGTTCATGCTTTATCGTCTCCCTTTAAGTGGCGGCGAGCCTGAACCGATGCATTGGGGCCCAGCTAACAACATTGCCTTTGGGCCGGATCAAGGCGTGGTATTAGGACGTAATACCGCAGATCCTGCCCGATGGAAGAGGTACCGGGGCGGAACACGCGGTCAATTATGGATCGATCAAGACGGAAGCGGCCACTTTGAGCGCTATGAAGGGGTCAATGGAAATTTTGCATCCCCTATGTGGATTAGAAACCGTATTTACTTTATTTCTGACCATGAAGGTTATGCCAATATTTATTCGATTGAGCCAGATGGTCGCCATTTAGAACGCCATACCGACCATGAAACCTATTACGTACGTAATGCCTCCACAGATGGTCATTTTATTGTCTATCATGCTGGTGCTGACTTATATGTCCTCGATCCTCTAAGCGGTGAGAATACCCGTTTGGCTATTGAATATTACAGCCAAAAAACCCAAGTCGAACCCTATTATGCCAAGGCTCAAGATTATTGGACGGACTATGCGTTAAATCCTTCGGGAGAGAAAGTACTCATCACCACCCGTGGTAAGCTTTTTCAAATGGGTAACTGGGAAGGACCCGTCGAACCTCTAGGCGCTCTCGAAGGAGTGCGGTACCGGTTAAGTCAGTGGATACCAGGCAGTGATCAGGTCTTGACCATCTCTGATGATGGCGGTGAAGAAGGGCTCGAATTACTGGACCCAAAAACCCATTCCCGCACGCGATTTCCCGGCAGCATTGGCCAAGCTACGGCATTGAAAGTCTCGCCCGATGGCCAGTTTGCTGTCATAGCCAATCAACGCCATGAATTATGGCTAGCGGATTTAAAGGCTTTTACCTTATCTCAAATTGATGGGTCGATTTATGGTCCGGTTCGCGGTATCAACTTTTCCCCCGACAGTCGCTGGGTCGCTTATGGATTGCATCAATCTTCCAAAACCTGCGCCATCAAAGTGTATAATTTGATTAGTCGCGAAAGCCAGTGGATCACGCGCCCCGTTCTGATTGATTCCGACCCGGTTTTTGATCCCGCTGGACGATTTTTATATTTCCTGTCCCACCGAGTTTTTGATCCGGTGTACGATAATCTGCGTTTTGATTTGGGTTTTCCAAATGGCATGCACCCTTATCTCATTCCTTTACAAAAGGAACAACGTTCACCCTTCATGCCAGAGCCACGTCCTGTCGTGGACACCAATGACAAATCCGAGACGGAGGGGTCTGATGCCAACAAACTGGTCACTATCGATTTTGAAGGGATATTAGACCGGGCTGTGCCCTTTCCCGTGCAAGAAGGGCTGTATCGTCAGTTAGAAGCCGGCCCCGATAAAGTGTACTGGACCACGGTGGAACCTCACGGCAGTTTACATACCTCATTTTATGACGGTGAATCATCCCAGGCGACTCTTCACGAATATTCCTTAAAAGACTTGAAGGAGGAGGTATTAGGCTCTCACATCACCAGTTTTTCGCTCAACGCCCTCCGTAACACTATGGCTATCCGATTGGGCAAAAAGCTGCGAATTGCCAAAGCCGGGGACAAACTGGATGAGAAAGCATCGACAAAACCGGGACGGGAAACAGGCTTCGTTGATTTTCAACGTATCTCATTATTTGTTAACCGGCGCGCAGAATGGGAACAAATGTTGCGTGAAGCCTGGCGGCTTATGCGGGACAACTTTTGGTCTGAATCGATGTCGGGCATTGATTGGGAACAAATTTTTCACCGATACCAAATTCTACTTCCGCGAGTGGCCACCCGCTCCGAATTTTCCGACTTAGTCTGGGAAATGCAGGGCGAATTAGGCACATCCCACGCCTATGAAATCGGTGGCGATTATCGCAAAGAACCTAGTAACCGAATTGGTTTCTTAGCTGCCAAATGGCGTTGGGTTCCGGAATTTAATGGCTATCAAATCATTGCGATTGCACGGGGCGACAGCACCACTGAGGGGGAAAACTCTCCGTTATTGGCGCCTGGTATCGACATTCAAGAAGGCGATATTGTCACCATGGTAGACAACAAGCCATTAGATCCCACATTGCCTCCCGAGGCGCATTTAATCAACAAGGCAAAACAAGCCGTACGCCTGAGTTATATTCGGCCAGGTGACAGGGTTCTTAAAACCGCCGATGTCCTTGCGTTACCTCAAGAAATGCCTGTCTATTATCGACAATGGGTCAATAATAATCGCGAAAAGGTGCATCATGCCTCTTCAGGGCGGCTAGGGTATGTGCATATTCCTGACATGGGTCCCCGCGGATTCGCCGAATTTTACCGCGCTTACCTTAAAGAATCGGAATATGAAGGGCTCATTGTAGATGTACGCTTCAACGGCGGCGGACATGTTTCGCAGTTGATTTTAGAAAACTTGCAACGCCAGCGTCTGGGCTATGATGTGCCCCGTCATGGTCAGCCGGAACCTTATCCGCAAGACAGTATCTTGGGCCCTATTGTGGCCCTCACCAATGAATATGCGGGATCTGACGGCGATATCTTCTCGCATTCCTTTAAGCTGATGGGAATCGGTCCCTTAGTCGGACAACGAACCTGGGGCGGGGTCATTGGCATATGGGCCCGGCACCGGTTAGTCGATGGCAGTATTACGACGCAACCCGAATTTTCCTTTTGGTTTAAAGATGTGGGTTGGGGAGTTGAAAATTATGGGACAGATCCTACGATTCCCGTAGAAAACCGTCCTGAAGACTACCATAATGGTTATGACCGCCAGCTCGATCGGGCCATTGCTGAGGGCATGCGCCTGCTCACTGAAAATCCCCCCGCGATGCCGGATTTTAGTCAAAAACCGGTATTGACGCCAGGACATTTACCACCGAGACCCCAAAGCCGAGCTTAAGCTCGGCTTTTTCATGACGGTCTCAATTGAAATATCGCTAGAAGATCTCAGAAATACTTAGGCATAGTCTAAGAGACTAGTAACAGGCAAAACGCGCATGGTACTATTTTGCATAATGTTTCATTACGGGTCATTCATCAACAATGTCCCATCAGTCACGTGCCCACTTGTTTTCGTTGCGCGCTGAACGCGGGTCTCTGCGATTTCTTTGGTTGTGATTCCTTTCGGCTCTAGCGCCTTTCACAGCCAGCCTAATTTGAGCGACGTGGCATCAGCGGCCATGATAAGACATACACTGTGGTAAGCGATTATGGAGGCCGAATTAAGGAGAATACCATGTCAGGAAAAATTCTAGACTTCATCAGGTCATGGCAATGGGGAGCAGAATATTTTCGGGTAGTGCGTCCCCGTGTCGTCCATTTAATCGGTGAGTTGCACCAAATGGCGCAAGACATCCCAGACCCTGTTTTACGTGAACAGGCTTTGAGCTCTTTACAAACCAAACAATTTCACTGTGAAGGCGGAGGGGTGTTTGGAGGACCGTCTCGTGATCCTCACGGCTATCTTTTGGAATTTCTAGTCCCCTACCAAAGTTTATGCGACTACTTGGATACCGTCACCGACAGAGGTCCCTCCCAAGATCCGGACAATTTGCGGGAACTGCATCAAGGCTTAATCGATGCCATCACGCCCTTAGCCCCCGTCAGAGACTATTACCGGAATCATCCCCATGGCGAAGATGGCGGTTACCTGGCGTCTTTGGTGCACCGTTCGCAAGCCGCCCTAAGCCATTTCCCCGGCTATCCAGCGGTTCAACCCGCGATCACGCGTTTAGTTCACCTCTATGTGGATTTACAAGTGTATAAGCATGGTCCGGTGCCTACTCGCTTGGATCGTCTCACCACCTGGTTTCAAAAGGAATCGGATCCCGAAAATGGCTTATTTTGGTGGGAGTTTGCTGCCGCGACGGGGTCTACTCTTGGTATTTTTGCTTTACTCACCTTAGCATTAGAAAAAGATCCGGACGATAAACAAATCGAAACCTTATTTCGTCTCTATTTTCCCTGGATTGGGGCGTTACACATTCTACTCGATTATCTCATCGATCAAGAAGAGGACCGTGAAGGCGGCGATTTGAATTTTGTCACTTATTACCACAGTCCCGAACAGGCAACCCAGCGGCTTCAATGGATTTATCACCATATTGTCCAAGAGGCCCGAAACTTTCCTGACGCGGCTTTTCACCGTTATGTTGCCCGCGGGCTACTCGGCTTCTATCTATCCGACCGCAAAGTCCGCCATGAACTCAACCGTCCGGCATGTCACTTACTAGCAACCGGAGGCAGTGTGAGCATCGGCGTCTGGTTAGCAGCGCATGTCGGGCGCTCTCCGTGATTTCTTTACCAGGGCTCGGGCAATGCGCAGTTGGTCATAGGAATACTTTCCTTGTAAAGCAATGAACAAACTCTTTAACGTCTGGTTGGGATCATGGGTCAAACAGTCTTCCACTTGTTGTTGAACCTCGGGATGAACCAGACTCTCGCCATACCAACTCCATGCCCGGCTTTCATCTTGGATGATCCATTCCTCTAGGTAACCGATGACAGTGGAAGGCCTTCGGTTCACTCGCTCAGCCACTTCTGGCACCGGCAATCCTTCAGCAAAAAGATTCCACGCTTGTTCTTTCGCCGACTTCACCCGAACTCTGTCAGATGTCTTTATCGGCTTGTCTTCAGAGGCCTGACGAAAAAGCGCTATCAGGGCTTGACCGTAGCGCGCTAATTTTACCGGTCCTATGCCCGGACATTGGCGCAATTCTTCCCACGTTTTTGGCTGGCGCTCACAGAGTTCGTGCAGCACTCGATCACTAAAAATAAGATATGCAGCAACCTTTTCATCAAGCGCTTGCTGCTGGCGCCATGCCCGGAGTTTTTCCCACACCTTTCTATCACTTTCCGTGTTTATCAACGCCGGTTGTGGCCCGGAAAATGAAGACTGTGCACACCGATCACAGCACAGCTGAGGAGTGTGCGAAGGGGTAGACAGGGATTGGCCAAAATATTGGTAAATCGCTTCACGCCGACAACGGGCTGTATCGATATACGCTTTCATCTGTTCATATTGGGTGGTTCGGTGAGCATATAAGCGTTGAAGCCTGTCATTGAGGGCTTGGGTCATCCAGGATTCCACGGGTTTTTTGACGCGCACGAACATTTGATGCGCTTTTTTTGCCAGTACCTCAACCACATCCATTTCTTCCAGCGCCGTCACAATAACCTCCGCCATGGCTTCAAAATCTAAACTTCCTTCATCTAGCGTCATCGTCCCCGCGCTGTTAAGGTCCCACCATACTCCACGGTGTAACGGCCAACGGTCAACAATCTTCATAATTTGCTGGACCGTTTGTTCACGCGGACGTTCTCGTTCTAACATTCTGCGCCGCTGTGTCATGTCTTGGGGCGTAACAATCAAGCGAGCCCAAGCTCTTTGGCCATCACGTCCGGCCCGTCCCCATTCTTGGGTGTAAGCATCTAATGACTCCGGCATCCCAATGTTCAAAACCCCGCGCACATCGCTGCGGTCGATTCCCATTCCAAATGCGGTGGTCGCCGCCACAATCCGTAAGTGACCCGTGGAAAATGCATCGTGTACAGCCATTCTTTCCTTCTGCGTAAGTCCGGCATGATAAATACCGGTCGGTTCATGAATGGCTTGATGAATCCACCGCCCCCAATACTCCGCTTGTTTACGGGTGGTAGTATAGACAATAACAGCTCCAGATTCTTGCTGTATCGCATCAAGAACGGCGTGGTGCTGTTCCTTACTGCTGGCCACTTTTTCTACCGCTAAGAAAATATTGGCGCGATCCATAGATTGTCGTGTGACCAGGCATTTTTCCGGGCTGAGCCCTAATTGCCGGAGAATATCATCTTCCACTTGCGGAGTTGCGGTGGCCGTCAACGCCAAAATGGGAGGTTGTCCCAGTAAGCGGTGAAACTGTTTAATCCGGCGGTAATCGGGACGAAAATCATGGCCCCATTCCGAAATCGAATGGGCTTCATCAACAACTAGTAAACTGCACGGCAAGCGGTCAATCTGTCTCAGCAAATCCGGATGCCTAAGCCGTTCAGGGGCGAGAAAAATCACCCGCAATCGTCCCCGAGCCCATGCTGTCAAGACATCTTCGGTGCCCTCACCCAAGTGTTCCCAATGGCTCCAGTGCGCCGCCCTAATGCCCAGCTCATTCAAACGCTGGGTTTGTTCGCGCATTAAACTCAATAATGGAGAGATAACCACGGTGGGAGCGGGAAGGAGTACACTGGGAAGTTGATAGCATAACGATTTACCAGCCCCAGTAGGCAATATGGCGAGTTGCGAGATGTTTAAAAACACATGGCTTATGATTTCCCGTTGTAACGGCCGGAAATCAGGCAAATGAAAAACGTTGTGCAAAGTCCATTCAATTTTTCGGTGCAATGATTCGGAAATGCCAATGGTGTCCATACCATATCATTCGCGATAAAAGGGACAAGTTCCTGTTTCCTTAGCAGCACGAAAAATTTTGTCTTTTCCGAATCCCAATAAAGTTTTAAACTAGAGTTTACCGTGACTGAATCATTTTTGCACCAAGAAAGGGGAACATCTGTGTACTGGGCCCAACCAGACAATCTGCCAACTTCAGGAATCCGAGAAATTCTCGATATCGCTTTGCAAATGCCCGGGGCCATTCGCTTAGAAACCGGAGAACCCAATTTCCCTCCCGATCCGGCCGTTATCGACGCGTTTAACGAAGCGGCTCGTGGCGGACACAATCGTTATACGTCCTCATGGGGTATTTTGCCGTTACGGGAAGCACTAGCGGAAAAAATTCGCAGCGTCAATCACGTAATTCGGTCACCCGAAGAAATTCTGGTCACTCCCGGAGGAAGCCCTGGTCTCTTTTTAGCCTTTCTTGGCACGCTCGGTGTTGGGGATCAGGTTCTTGTGCCCAACCCGGGCTGGCCGGATTATTTAGGTGGCATTCGTGCGTTGCATCTTGATCCGATTTTTTATCCCTTACCAGCTCCCCAATTTTGGCCGGATCTCTCTCTTTTAGAAGAATTCGTCACACCAAGAACTCGCGCCATCGTGGTGAATTTCCCCGGCAATCCCGCAGGCAGCATTCCCCCGCGTCAGGTCATTGAAGCGCTTGTCGAGTTTGCTCACAAACATGATTTGTGGATTATCTCTGATGAGGTCTATGATCAAATCATCTACACCGATACCGTGATTTCTCCCGCACAACTTGCGCCAGAACGCACCATCTCTGTGTATTCATTTTCTAAAACATATGCCATGACAGGATGGCGGTTAGGATATGTGGCCCTGCCATGGCCCTACAGCGAATCGTTGAACCGTATTGCGATGGGATTGTGGTCATCCGTTTCCGAACCACTACAATATGCGGGACTCACCGCCCTAAAAACCGGTGCCCAAGGAATTACGACCCGTCTTGAACATTATCGGCGGCGGCGTGATCTCGCAGTCAACTTGCTGAACTCTTATCAGATCCCTTCTCACCGCCCTGATGGAGCATTTTATCTCTTAGTTGACATCTCCCGCACGGGAATGGGTTCACGAGACTTTGCACTGCAACTGCTCAAACAAGAAAAAGTTGCCGTAGCTCCGGGGTCCGCATTTGGCTCCGTGACCGACAACTATGTACGCATTTCCTTAGCCTCATCAGAAGAGGACCTGGCCCGGGGCTTAACTATTTTGGCCCAGATCCTCCAAGATCCTATAAGTTTAGCACCACGACGGTAGGATAGGTCATTTCCAAAATCGCATATTCGGGCCCTTCTCGTCCCAGACCCGAATTTTTAATTCCGCCATATGGCATATTATCGGCTCGGTAGGAGGAAGAATCATTGATGATGACGCCTCCTACTTCGAGTTGCTGCGCACACTGCATGGCTACCGACAAAGAGCGGGTGAATACCCCGGCTTGTAAGCCGTAACGACTCTCATTAGCCCAAGCAATCGCTTCATCGATGCTGTCATAGGGAACTAAACCCGCAAGCGGCGCAAACACTTCTTCCGCCATAACCTGCATAGAAGGAGCCACATTGACTAATATGGTCGGCGTCACCAAAGCGCCTTGTTTTTCCGCGGGCAAGAGGGCATGCGCTCCTTGTTGTAAGGCATTTTCATACCAGGCCCAAGCCCGGTTGGCTGCATCTTCGGTAATCATAGGCCCTACATCCGTACGGGGATCTTCGGGATCGCCAACCACCAAAGCCTTCGATGCCGCAATCAAGCGTTCTTGAAATTGCTCAAAAATGTTACGCTGAACATAGATGCGCTGAACGGCTATACACACTTGTCCGGCATATCCAAAGGCTCGGGCGGCGAGGGTTTTAGCCGCCAAGTCAATATCCGCATCTTCGTGCACAATATTCGCCGAGTTGTTGCCAAGTTCTAAAAGGACGGGTTTGAGTCCTGCATGGGCTCGGATTTCTTGTCCCACTTTCTCGGACCCCGTAAAGCTAATCAGTTGGATGTCGGGATGGGACACAAGCTTTTGCCCCAATTCCGGGCCCGAGCCGGTAAGAACATTGAGCCATCCCGGAGCAAGCCCCGCGTCAGCCATAAGTTCTGCCAATTTCATAGCCGTCAAAGGCGTTTGCGGAGCCGGCTTTAAAATGACGGCATTGCCGCCCGCAATGGCCGGGGCCACTTTATGTAAGACGAGGTTGAGAGGAAAATTAAACGGAGTAATGGCCAAAATAGTGCCATAGGGTTTTCGCAAGGTTAAAGCTAACCGATTCTCCGATCCGGGATTGCCGCGCACGGGAATTTCTTCACCATGTAAAGTTCTCGCAGCCACGGCCGCATACCGGAGCGTCTGTTGTCCCCGGCTGACTTCCGTGCGCGCATCTTTTAACGGCTTCCCCGCTTCCTGACAAATCAATTTAGCAAACTCTTCGTGCCGCTCTTGCAAAAGATCGGCCGCCTTCTCTAAAATACGGTAGCGTTCATGCACACTAAGAGGTTTACTTCTAGCCCGCTTGGCACTGTCAATTGCTAACGCTATCGCGGTATCATCCGCTTCTCCAGCCATACCGATGACCTGATGGCGATATTTGTGATAGACCGGGTACGCGGTTGCAACAGGCACTCTTCGCCCATCAATCCATACCTCTGCCATGTTCTCTCACCTCTTTAACAGACTTTGGACGCTGTTATGGAATATTTTTTACTCCGATGTCCCGTGACCTCAAGTGAAAGGAGTACCAGAAATAACGCTTGAAATGTCAATCCAGAGCATTTTCTAAATCAGCAATGAGATCCTTGACGTCCTCAATCCCCACCGACAGCCGAATCAGCCCTGGCACGATGCCGCGGCGATTTCGTTCCTCTTCAGGAATTGCACTGTGTGTCATGGTGGCGGGATGACTAACTAATGATTCCACACCGCCTAGACTTTCAGCGACAGCAAACACGCGAAACTTCCGCAAAACTTCGTAGACGTGTTTGGTATCAGCATCTTTTAACACGAAGGAAATCATTCCCCCGCCACCCCGCATTTGTTGGGAAAAGGCCACTTGTCCTTCCGGATAATAAAGCCGACTGACTCGGGGATGAGTCTTCAGAAACTGAACAATACGTAACGCATTTTGGGTATGTTGCTGCATGCGTAAGGCCAGAGTTTTCACTCCACGGAGAATAAGCCATGCGTCAAAAGGACCTAAAATCGGGCCTGTCGCATTGCGAAGAAACCGCAAAGGCTCGCGCCAGCGACCATCCCCCCCAATTACCACACCACCGATGACATCGGAATGCCCGGCAATATATTTTGTCATCGAATGAACCACCAGGTCGGCTCCTAAGCGAAGAGGATTTTGCAGATAGGGTGAGGCAAAAGTATTATCGACAACCACTGTCAAATCATGCGAATGCGCCTGGCGCGTTACACGTTCAATATCAATGACATGTAAAAGGGGATTGGTTGGTGTCTCCAACCAAATGAGACGGGTCGTGGGTCGGATCCTTTTCACCCAATCATCGGTATCGAACGTGCAATAATCAACCGCGATATTATGCTGGCGATAGACTTGTTCTAATAACCGGTAGACGCCTCCGTAGAGATCTAATCCCGCAATGACATGGTCGCCAGGGTTTAAGTGCCGTAAAATGGCATCACAAGCCGCCATTCCCGACCCAAAGACGACAGCAAACTGGCCATGTTCCAACGCCGTCAACGTATCTTCCAACGCTTCCCGATTCGGTGAATCTCCGCGGCCATATTCATAGTGGACGGGTGTCCCATCAAGCGCTTGGGTATATGTACTGGTTTGGTAGATAGGCATTGTTGTCGACCGGGATTGGTCTAATGAGCTTTGCGCTTGGTGAATGGCTCGTGTGCTAAATCCCCAGTCTTCGTGCTGATCCTTAGATTGATTCGCGGTCGCCACCACCTCTTGGTATAGTTTCATGGTCCACTCTTCTATTTAAGCAACCCGGACACGAAAACTCAACTGTTGACGAGGACTGCATCCCACGAGACATCAAGAACTTGCCCATTGGGCAATAGTTTAAAGGAGAACGGGGCTAAATGGGTGCTGGGATCAAAATAAAGACGGTCAAAAGCCATATTCGGCAGCGGCGGAATATTAATATAGACTTCTTCCGGAATCGTTGTCGACTCAATGGGATGGGGGAGATAGTGGAGGCTCTTTTCCAGACCCGCCACATTTATTGGTACTTCTAACGTAACGTAATACGTGTTTGAGCCATTATCATAAGCCGGCCCATAGTTATAGTAACCAGGAATTTGACCACTACCCAGATATTCCTGGTTGCCTGTCGCCTGCAAAATATTCGCCCCAATATTATAGCCGGATAGGGTGGGAGTATTGATAATCTTGCGCACGGGTCCTGGCATGTTGCCAATGCTATTGGGGCTGCCACAACCGGCGAGAACGACGCTGACACCCATCAACAAAACTATCTGCCGCCCATGGCGCAACCACAATGACATCACGCTCGCCTCCTCTTGCCCTATATATATCGGTTGAGGAGCGAACTATGTTAGCCAGGTCGACAGGTCTTGAACCTCATTTTCCTTTCAACGGGTTGCGCGGCAAGGAGAAATCTTCAAAAGCAAATCCTCGTGTCAACATAATCCAAAATAATAACAGATCTGCTTGAAGAGAATACCGAGGAAAACGCCATGTTGCCGGTCGATTTTGTTCAATAAATAAATGGCCGTACCAAGCGAACCCATAACCCATGACAAGGGCAAGCAATAAATACCAAGCGTTAAAGGTTAGAAGAGCCAGCAAAATCGCAATCAACGCCGTGCCAGTGCCAATGAAATGGGTGAGACGCGTAGCGGACTTTTGGTGCTGCGCAAGATAATATGGCCAAAACTCTTCAAATGAATGCATTCTCATCTGTTTTTCACCTCATCATAATATTTCGCGAGAATCGCGGAAAATCCTTCCTTAGAGAGGCACAGACTAGCAATTTGATCTATTTTTTTCCATAAAAAATGAGAGCAGCGAAATACTGCTCTCATTGTCTAATGCGAAATTACTTGCCTAGAACATAGACGGTAACGGGCTCAATGCCAAAGTTGGAGACGGTTTGAGAATTGGCATCCATGAATATGTCAATTCGGTGTCCCACAATCGCTCCACCTGTATCCATTGCGCGGCCTAAAAATCCGCCGGCCGGCAAATTGGGATCGGTGTATCCGGTCACGTACACGTAGGATTTTAATGGAATGAGTGATGGATCCACAGCAATCATTCCCGGTTCCAAAGGTTGGCCAAATGCATCGACCGGTCCGTAGGGGTAGTTGTCTTTAAGACTCGGACCATATGCCGTTGCGCGCATATGATAGACCGCAATCACGGGGCGGCCATCAATCGTGCTGGGCGTAGAGGAAGACGACGAGGACACTTGCGACGCGTCTGATACGTTAGCCGCTTGGGTGCCTTGGGTGTTCTGACTGGAGGTCGTGTTGCTGACACTTGTTTGTGCCGTATTTGCAGCGGTCAGATCAGTATTGGGCGCTAAAATTCCGAGACCAATCAAAATCTGTTTCCAGGTATCATATGTGGTTACACCCGAAGGGGTCAGTCCCTGAGCTCGCTGAAAAGCTTCCACCGCTGCCTGGGTTTTAGGTCCAAAAATTCCATCTGTCGGTCCCACTTGAGTATACCCCAGTAACTTTAGGTCAGCTTGTAGCGTCGCCACCCAATGTCCTTGGGAACCGATGGAGAGTTTCTGATAAAGTGCTGGATGTTCTTGTGCATTAATGGGAGGCACATTGACGGAGAATGTCATAGGACCGGTGTAACGCGGAGTCAGATTAAACCCAGCTAAAATATCTTGCCAAACGGGCGGACTGGTCACTCCTGTAGGAGCAAACCCGTTATTTTCCTGGAAGGCCTTAAGAGCCGCCAGCGTTTTGGGTCCAAAGATTCCATCATCCGTTCCGACACTGTGGTATCCCAATAAATAGAGATCGGCTTGTAGTGTGGCCACCCAGTGTCCCACGCTCCCTTGTTGGAGCACTTGATTCATGGCAGGATGTTGCTGCGCTAACATTTGAGTGGTTTCGGGAATTGAGGCAGCTTCAGCAGATCCAGAAATCATCATACCGAGTGCTGCAGTCGCCCCAGTCATTAGGGCTCCGGCAAGAAAACGATAATGCATTAAACAATCTCCCCTCAACAATTTTGCCTCCGGAGTTAGCTGACGGGTTAGGGCGCGGAGAGTGGCCCCTTCGACCGAAAACTGTCGAATTCACCCCAGATTTGGATCCCCCGGTTGTTGAATCATCAACAATTTGGCTGGCGTCAGTTTAGGAAAGATTGGACAACCTGTCAGATGCCATAATGCTGGTTATCCTTGCGTTTTGCCCCACCCGCTGTCCCTTTTCAAGACAATCGCAATATTTGTCCATGATTGCGCTATCATACCAATTTTTAGCGCACAGGGTTTAAAGCGATGTGGGAAAGACCGCAAAAAATGACGTTTGGGCGAGATATTTGCTATCCTCTGGGATTTGACTGGAAGAAACATGTCACAAATTGGATCGGACAACTTACGTAAATACAATGAGTTTCATCATAATAAAACTTGTTAGGGAAGCTAAAAACATCGCTGCCAATTTAGCAATATTGTTGGCCATGACATGGGGAATGGCATGAATCTGCAAGACTAAAGGAGCAATTAACCACAAAATTAAATCGTTTACCACAATATTAATTAGTGACTGCACAATAAACAAAACGCGTTGACGCAGCGCTTCTTTCCCATGCTTTTTAACATTCTGGCGAAATGTCCAGCGACTATTCCAAATATAGCTGTTAAGGATTGCAGCCATTACCGCTAACGTGTTATACACCACGAGCTGATCGACATTCCGTGTAGGAATGAGCCAATACAACCCATTAAAAACTAATAGATCGATTATGGCATTCCCCAATCCGACCGATACGAATTGGATAAATTGCCATAGCCGACTCATTGATGTCCCTTTACGTGGCGAATCGCCGCCTCGTAGAGCGCCTCGAGTTCTTGCGTAGGTTCTTTCCATCCCCATTTCTCCGCTTCTTGGCGCGCCTTCACTCCAAGATCCGCCAGTAAAGTCCGGTCCTTCATCAATTCGCTTACCAATTGGGCTAATTGGTACGGTTGGGTACTCGGAAATAGTCTTCCTGCCCCACTGGGATCAATGAGTTCATGCGACGGTCCAGATTCCGCGGCCACAATGGGCAACCCCGAAGCCATCGCTTCTAATAACACCAAGCCTAACGTTTCTGTCGTACTCGGGAACACAAAAAAGTCTGCCGAGGCATATGCGCTTGCCAATTCTTCGCCTAAGAGTTTTCCGACAAATGTCGTAGGAGTCCGCTCAAAGCGCTGTTTAAAATAATCGACAGCCGGCCCATCACCGACCAAAGCCAGGTGCACACCGGGATTGCCTGGAAACAAAGATAATAACCGTTCTAATCCTTTTTCTTTAGCAATGCGTCCCACGTATAACGCAATGAGCCGATCAGCATGTCCACCGGTTAACCGTTGGCGCATGGCTTCGTTCCGGTGACGCGGATGAAATCCTGAGAGATCCACGCCTCGTCGCCACAGCCGCGCGTTTTTGATTCCATGCTGCGTAATTTCTTTCATAATGGCTTCAGATGTCGCCAAATTATACACAGCCTGGTTATGTAACATGCGCAAAAGTCCCCAGATTGCAGGCTTGGTAAATCCCAAATGGTAGAAGTCGGCATATTGCGCAATATTTGTATGATACGATGCCACTAATGGATATTGGCGGCGGCGCGCCGCATATACGCCTGCAATGCCTAAGACAAACGGATTCACCACATGAACCACATCGGGACGAAATTCATCGAGAAATTTTTGGACGCGAGGCAAGGGAATGCCCCAAGGCTTTCCTCCATAGACAAAAGACACGGAAAATGTGGGTACGGATTTTACCGGAATCCCTTCAAAAACAGGTTCTCCGCCACAAGGAGCCACAATAAATAATTCGTGTCCCATCCGTTTAAGTTCCCGGACTGTTTCCGTAATCCGGGTTACCACCCCATCCGTGGACGGCCGCCATGTTTCTGTAACAAATGCAATTCTCATATCTTCAACGCCCAAAAGTGCGTTTTTTGCACACTCAATCCCACCATGTATCTATGTTGACCCAAATATTCTTTGAACCAGCATAGTATATCATAGCCGATCTGTCCTGTCCTTTCCGCCTTCTGATCGCGTAAATCCCAATTGTTCGTAATATTCATCATCGATAGTCAGTTTCCATTGAGGCCATAATCCTCTCGAGAAAGGCATTCCACCAGACTCCATAAAGGCCCCAAAAAGACTCCTGTACGCTAAATTCATCTCATGGCTACCTGAGGGCATGTCTGGGCGTCTTTCACAATGCTATCTACCAGGACTTTTCCATCGCCTCGAGATATGTCACAATAGAAGAAAATCGAGGAGGCGAAATTATGAACGATCGCACATGGGATCGGTTAAGCGGATTAGTTGTAGGAGCCGCATTAGGCGTGCTCGCAGGAATACTTTTAGCTCCCAGCGCTGGCGCGGAAACTCGGGGCAGCATAAAAAAGAAAACGCAGGATTCCTTAGATCAAATTCAAAAGAATGTACGTGATATTCGCGAATCGTTAACGCAAAAAGGACAAGCTTTATTTAAAAAATCCGTAACCGAGATTCCGCTCGATGACAGTGAGGATCCTCACGAGGATCAAGGTGCATGACCATAAGCACCGCCTTAACGATTATTGCTATTTGTTTTGTCATCCTAACGTTAATTGTCGTCGGGCTCGGTGTCATGCTTATCATCGTAACTTTACGCGTCATCCGTCTAGAAAAGACCATTACACAGGAAGTATCTGTTCTTCGCCGGCAATTGGGGGAATTGATTCAAACGGCCCGGGAATCATCTTCCCGGCTTGGACAAACCGTTCAGGAATTTAAGGCTTCGGCGTATCGCATAGGACTGATTGCTACAAGCATTGCCGGACTCATCGAATCCCGTAAGGCGAAAACCCTCAAAGCTTCACGACCGAAAACCAAAGTACGTCCATGGTGGTTATCGACACTGGCCTTAGGTTATTCATTGTGGCACAAAAGACGCAAAACCAAACAGTCTCCCCCATCATCCAGTATCCCGTCGTAATGGCAGGCCTTCCTTGAACTCAGAACTCTCATCAACGGATGCGATGTTCTGCCGGGGAAGGCCTGTGTTTGCTGTTCTTAGCAAAAAATTTCCTGCTGGGTCACCCCAAGCCGTCTTTCCACATAGGGTGAAACAACAGGAATTCGCACGGGAGGGATCATGATGCCAAACAATATCCGCGATAAATCAGACCCCTGGCACGTCGATATTCTCATCCAATTTTTGCAACAAACATTGGTCACTTTAGCTGAGGACTATCATCAAAAGCCTAATCCGCGAAACTTTTATCAAACGATTACCTTGCTGCATGATGTGCTCGATGCCTTAACCGTACAAATTCCGGACATGTATCCATTAACATTACGACGCCGGGATTGTCATCCGCATCTCCATGCGAAACAGTTGAAGAACCATATTGTGCAAACTAAACGCGAGTGAGGGAGCCTCTTCCCAGGGATAGAAACGGGCTTCTTGCGCATCCGTTCCAGCTTGCAATTGTCCCCCGATGGGATGCCCGCGGAAAAATGTAATGATCGTATCATTACTAGGTGTTGACCAAGTTCCAAACTGTCTATCCAACGATACAACGAGCCCGGTTTCTTCTTCAACCTCTCGCACTGCGGCGTCGGCGACACTTTCCCCCAGTTCAATCCCGCCGCCAGGAAAGGTTAATCCTCCAACAAAAGGCGGATACCGGCGTGTCACCAATAAAATTTCCTTACGCGACGGTTCAAAAACCAATACCGCCACCGCAGGTAATGCCCGTTCCCAATAAACGAAACCACAATGAGAGCAATAGCGACGTTCCCGCCCATCCCACGTGTGATTTAACAAGGGTTCGCGACATAATGGACAATAGATCCATTGACTAGCCGGGGCATGCCGCCATTGCACAAAATTATTTGGCTTTTCTTCGTTCGCGTCTGACATATACGTCACCGTTGCTATTGTAGCAGTTTATGACGCCGTGGATAAAGGTGTAAGATGGCAAATTACACCCAGAGGTTTAACTGGCAAAGTTAACATTTTGATAACTCGCAGTCATCGCCGTCGATACTCATCTTGATATGTCAACCCAGGCCGTGCCACGCTCAGTAACTCGGGCCCATTGTCCTAGGATGGCCCGTAAAAATAAGGCGGTCTGCCAAAGAGGGAGGTCTCATGACTGACCAGTAAGCGTTTCATGGCCTCTTTGCGCACTGACAAGCAATGACCACGTGTGCCATCATTTCAACAGGGTCATCATGGCCCCACGCGGTTGATCAGTCATCACTTCCTTCACGCCAAGACGACGATTGCGTATTTTCCAAATGGGCTTTCAAGGTCTTCAGCTCTTGACCCATGCCCTGCATTTGATCTTCTGCCATAGCCAGAAACTTTATAAGTTCTGGTT
Source organism: Sulfobacillus thermosulfidooxidans (assembly GCF_001280565.1). Classification (NCBI taxonomy): domain Bacteria; kingdom Bacillati; phylum Bacillota; class Clostridia; order Eubacteriales; family Clostridiales Family XVII. Incertae Sedis; genus Sulfobacillus; species Sulfobacillus thermosulfidooxidans. The sequence goes on from NZ_LGRO01000002.1 coordinate 502,280, forward strand.
GACGTTCATGGTCAATTTCCATAATGTGGCGCACCTCATTATATAGATCGAGCGCCCGGTCCAGTTCCTTGCGGACACTTTCCATCCGGTCCAATAATTGATTCCGATATTCCTGGGCCTTTTCGTCCTTCAGTAAAGTATTCAATAATTGCAAGAGGACCGGATCATCAGTGGAAATACGCACCATGATCGACTGTCCTTTAAAATCTTGTGCCGCCTGAATCCACGTCAACGGATCGGGAACGGGGACCCCCCGAATAAATCCCTGCCATGGAGCCAAGGGAATCTCAATACGCCGATGAATAGACATTGCCATACTTAAGGCATAGTCTTCTTTTAATTGATAAACAAAACGTGTCCGACTCGGATCCGCCATTAGGTAACCAATAATGGTTTGAATCAGAGGGTTTTGTTGGGCGATTCTCCCTATATAAACAAGGACTTTTTGATTATCTGTGCCCAAAAAAGTATACCCTCCTTTCCCTTATACGATGCCAAACACATCTATCCTTATATCAGTATCAGGGTTCCCACTTGCTGTCTCTTCAATCATGACAGCAAGTTCCAGTTTTTATATGAAAGATTTCTTGAAATATCCTTGTAGAAATAGAAAAATCTCGCTTTGCCCCAGAACAGCTTGCATGTTGCCGAGTTTGGGGATAATCACGTTGCGGACACGCTAAACACGTGTCCGCGACAGCCGTTATTTATCGTTCCGAAAGAAGACACTATACACCCTTTTATGTACAAAAACACCCATCCTCTCGCCCCTTCGTCAACACGGGAGAGACGGTCCCAATGGATGTTCATCACCATAGCTCCTCCATGGACGATGCCTTTTTTTCATCTTTATTCTTATGATATCATTGCTTTTAAAGTAATGCCAAGTTTCGTTCATCAAAGCTCCTTGGGTTCTGGTCCACAAAGAATCTTGCGCACAATAAACTGATGTTGACGACATAACGGCAAGAGATTTCAATCTCATTCCCAATTCAACTCAAAGAGGGCGACAAACGGGTTTGCTGTTAGAAAATTCGGGGAAAAATGGTACAGCTTAGGTAAATGCGGTGCTACGCTCTTGCCAAGCCTTGTATAATAAATATACAATCTCGACTACTTCTTATAGCGAGATTCAAATTTGGCAGGAGAATCACGACCTAACGCGAATAATATGTTAACGGCTGGTAGCGGCTTCGAACCTTGAGGATCGCTATTCCATATCATGGAGGTATACACGTTGATACCTCGGCCGCATTTGAGCCATGGAGAAAGGAGCGGCGGCCATGAAAACATTGACTGAGAGAGAAATTAAAGCTTTGATTCGTCTCTTGGGGGATGATGATATCAAGACGGCGCAAATAGCCCGACAGCGATTGATCGAATCTCGTCAGGAGGCTCAGCCATATCTGGAAGAAGCCAGAACGTCTTTGGATCCACATGTTCGGACGCGGGTCTATAGTATTCTCGAACGACTTCGTCTTGACGAACTGGGAGAACGCTTCCAACGTTTTGCGGCCATGCCGTCCGCTTGGATCGACCTAGAAGAAGGTGCCTTTCTCATTGCTGAATCCGGATACCCGACAATTAATCGCCAACATTATCGAGACATGCTGGATTCCATGGCCCAAGAATTTAAAGTTCACATGGATCAGCACAATCTCAAAGGTCGTGAACTCATCGAGAGTTTAAATCACTATTTCTTTGATGAGCTCGGCTTTACGGGAAATAAAGAAGCCTACTATGATCCCGATAACAGCTATCTCAACCAGGTGTTGGATCGTCGGTTAGGGATTCCCATTAGTTTGTCTTTAGTCTACCTATTGATTGCCCGTCGTTTACGCATCCCAGTGGTCGGCATCAGCATGCCCGGACACTTTCTCCTCCAATATAACGATAGCCTTTTCATTGATGCCTTTGAAAAAGGCCAATTGTTGAACCGGGGCGAATGTGTTCAATTTCTCATGACCAATGGTTTTGGCTTCCATCCAGCGTATTTAAGTCCGACTCCCACGCGTTTTATGCTTGTTCGCATGTTGACCAATCTTATTCAAATCTATAGCACGCAAGATCCGGATCGTGCCGATTCCTTAAGCGCGTTTCGGGATATGTTAACCCAGTCTTATGCTAAAGTCTGAGCCATCTCGGACACCTCACACCCCAACTGCTCTTCAGCTATACGGGGCTGTAGCAGTTGGGGTCTTGTCTGTTTCGAGTGCCTCAGTGCTTATACGTTTAACGCCGGCCCCAGCCAACGCCATTGCTTTTTGGCGCCTAATTCTGACCGCCCTGCTTTTAATGCCCGTCGTGCTCCGCCAACCGCCAACATGGTTCAGCTTAAGGTATCTAAAACATTTCACGGTATCGGGATTATTTTTAGCGTTGCACTTTATTTTCTGGATTCAATCGCTCATGATTTTACCGGTCGCCTTGTCGACGGCGTTAGTCTCGACGCATCCTTTACTTATCGCATCATACACGCGTATCGTGCGCAAACAGCCCTTTCCCACGCGCATTAAGATAGGATTAACCAGCGCTACCATAGGTCTTGTGATATTACCCATTGGGACAGCCTGGTCCTTTCATCAAACAGATGGCATGGTCGATGCCTTGTTAGGAGCACTTTTTGCAGGATTGTATCTCATGGCTGGAAAGCACTCCCGACAAAGCTTATCCGCGAGCCAGTATTCCTCCGGAACCTATCTCATGTCCAGCTTCATCTTGTTTCTTATCAATATATTTCAGAACCATTCCCTTGGTCCGATGAATGAGCATGTGATGATCTTATATCTTCTCATGGCTATCATTCCAACTTTGGGCGGACATACCACATTTAACTGGTTATTGCGATTCATGCCCGCGGGACAAGTATCCATGGCCATGATTGGTGAAATTCCTGGATCTGCGATGTTAGCGTGGCTCATTCTCCAGCAAATGCCTTCGTGGACGGTATGGATCAGTCTTACCTTACTCACGCTGGGAATCGTTATGACCCTCATCTCCACGAAGGAACCGAATCCTGCGGATTCCGGCCTCTAAAACAGGTATATTATAATGGGAATCATGGGGAGGAGCGGAATGTGGACCCAATCATAGATGGAGTGGTATTGGCAGGGGGACAATCATCGCGCATGGGCGAAGATAAAGCCCAACTGCCTTTACCCAATGGCATGCGTCTGGTGGACCGGGCAGTTTTGTTACTAAAAACGGTTGTTAACGGCAGGTTATGGATCTCTAGACCGTGGAATTATGCAAACCCAGGTGATGACGATTTGTTGGATAGCCAACCCTTTGAGGGTCCTTTAGCTGGAATTGAACGGGCTATGACCTCTTCTCATGCGGATTTTTTAGCCGTGATGGCTGTTGACTTGCCCAACCTTCCGACAGATTTTTATAAGTGGTTGCATCCTTACTTGTCAGACGATGTTGAAGCCCTCCTGCCACAGGGCGAGCGCCATCGCCAGCCCTTGGCCGGATTTTGGTCGACACAGTTAATAACTGACCTGGTCCATTTCCGCCAAACGGGCGGTCAGAAAGTCGAAACCTTTTTAAAGCGGCATACCGTGAAATGGGTTCCGGTGCCTGAGGCATGGTTACGTAACGTCAATACTCCTAGTGAATGGCAAGCATGGCTAAATCATCAGGAGCGTGATTAATCATGCGCGTGTTCCATATCGTCGGCTATTCCAATGTCGGAAAAACACGCCTGATTGAAGCCATGTGTCAACGTCTGAACGGGCGCATACTCGTGTTGAAGTTTTCTCATCATCCCTCAATGGATCGCCCGGGTTCCGATACCGATCGTTTAGCCGCTCACCATGCGGATACGCTCTTGATCCAGCCCGGTCAAACCACATGGCGGAGTTCTTTGGCGTTACCCATTGATTGGTCGCAGGTGGCTCAACATTTTGAGTGGATGATATGGGAAGGAGGTAAACATTTTCCAACTCCGAAGATTGTTTTCAACTCGGCGGACATTCTTGAACACGTTTCCAATATTCGTTTAATCATTGGTCCGCCTTCTCGAAAACTTTCTACGGTTTGTGCTTATCCGACATGCCTCCCCTTAAACGAGGAAACCCGTGACAATCTCGCCGAATACATCATTCAACAACATAAGATGTTAAGTTTCGAGTGGAATGATCCTTCCGCACAACTCGTTTATCATCGCAAATTTAGCAGATAATCGGTTCTCCTATTACAGAGATACCCAAGAAAGGCAGACGATATGAGTTATATTAGCGTAACCGAAGCTCTGGATTTGCTTAAAAGTGTTCGAGGACTTATTCAGGACAGCGAACAAATTCCCATAGAACAGTGCTGGGGCCGCACCCTGGCCGAAGAGGTAGTGGCCCATAGTGATTCTCCTCCTTTTCACCGCGCTGCCATGGATGGTTATGCCTTGCGTTCTGGGGATACCCCTGGCACCTTCTCCATCCTCGGCCAAGTCAATGCAGGAGAAGTGTTTACCCAGCCCGTACCCCAAGGATATGCCGTGCGCATTATGACAGGAGCACCCCTTCCTAAAGAATTGGATACCGTGATCGAACAAGAAGCCGTAACTCGGCATAACCAGCATATCGAGCTTCGCCAGGCTGTTAAAACCTTGCGGAACGTCAGTACACAAGGTTCAGAAATCACCGGTGGAACAGCAGTACTCCAACCGGGACAGTATATCGGTTCATTGGAAATGGGTTTGCTCGCATTATCCGGCTATGCCACTGTCAAAGTTTACCGAAAACCCCGCGTCTTGCTAGTGACAACGGGAGATGAATTACAAAATCCAGGGGAAGCCTTACAGCCGGGACATATTTATAATGTGAACCGTTACTTATTCGCAGCGTTATTAAGCGAAGCCGGTGCTGAGGTCATCTGGGCTCCTCCTGCAGCAGATACGTCCCATGCCGTGGCTGAAGCTTTATCCGACCTGACATCATACGATCTGGTTATCACCACCGGCGGGGTCTCGGTGGGCGACAAGGACCATGTCATCCAATTTCTTCGCAACCATTCCCGGCTTCTGTTTTGGCGGGTTGATATGCACCCGGGTAAGTCCATTGCCGGCGCCGAGAAAGATAATGTACCGATTTTGGCGCTATCAGGCAATCCGGGAGCGGCCATGATGTCTTGGTATCTGATCGGCCTACCCTTTGTGGTATCGTTGTACGGCGCTTATCTTCCAGTCCGTCACATTAGCGGCCGATTACGGCATCCCTTTATGAAACCGACACGCGAAACAAGGTATTTACGCGCCCGCATCCAGGTTGAGCAAGGAGAGATATTTTTTGATACGCAGTTGCCGCAAGGCTCTGATATAATTACGGCATACCGGCAATCTGACGTTTTAGCTATTATTCCTAAGGATAGTCCTCCGGTTCCGGCCAAGACGGAAGTGAAGGGCTTGATGATTCCCGGATTGGGATCAGAACGCCTATATTGGCTTGCGCAAAAACGTCAAAAATCCCCGCCATCTTAAGATGCTGTAATCTAAAAAGAATCCGGGAAGGATATCTGGCACTTCGAAAAATTGAACGGCCAGAGAGACGTTTATACGAGACCTGATTCGATCCTTGTCATACTGTCTAGAGAGAATGTGTGAAAGGAAAAGGAAGACAACGTACACCTGGTACAAAATATAGAAAAATATAGACATGAAGATCGGTCTTGTGTAATCGAAAAATTGCTCAATGACCCTAAAGGCCTTATTGAGGCCAATCACAACCACGACAGGGGGAACAAGGCGCATTCCTCTTGGTCCAAGAGGTTAAGCTTTCCGCCGACGAACGATGACAAAAGCTGAGACCGAGAAAAGAATCGAAAACGTTATTCACGCGTTTAGCGGTCATATAAGTTTTTATGCAGAACACATGCAAACGCATGAGACCTTGATCCATGATTCCGATCATGTTATGGAAACTGCTTCAGTGATCAAACTCCCCATTATGGCAGCCACCTTTCAATATCTTGTCGATGAGCACAAGTCTTTGGCTGATCCCCTAACGTTACAGGTTGAGGACGTCGTGGATGGGTCCGGTATCTTGCAATATCTGTCTCCTGGGCTTTCCCTTTCTCTCAAAGACGTGATGACGCTGATGATTATTGTCAGTGATAATACAGCCACCAACATGATTTTACGTTATGTCGGCATTCCCCATGTCAATCGCTTTATCCAGTCGCTCGGTCTTTCCCAAACTCGACTGCTCAAACGCATTGATTTTACAATTCCCGGTCCCATCGGTCTGGCAACGGCCAAAGAACTGGGGACGATATTAACACAGCTTTATCACCGAACGCTTGTCAATAAGGATGCGTCAGAAATAATGTGGGATATTTTATGTCGCCAACAGTACAATACCATTATGACGCGTCACCTTCCTTATGAGTGGATCACAGAAGACGGTAATAATCCTCCTCGGGTGCAAATCGGGAGTAAAAGTGGTTCACTTGAAGGCATACGAAATGATGTGGGGATCGTTGTCACACCGTGGGGTGATTATGTGTTGGCCATTCTCAGTGAGCGCTCCCGCGATTTACGGTTCCACATAGACAATGAAGCGCTTGTGGTCCTTCCCCGGATTAGCCGGTTCATTTTTGATTATTTTACGCAAACACAGTCCTTTTAATGGCCATAACGATTCCAGGCTTCTTGCCAAACCGTTTCAGAAAATCCCACAAAATAGTGATCATCAATGACCCAGACTGGCCGTTTAATCAACCGCGGTTCCTCAGCGATATGCTGGATCCACTCCGACTCCGAGTGCACGAGATGCCGCAAATTCCGGTATGATGGGCTCGTTTTGGACAATAATGCGCTAACGCCTCCAACTTTTTCGGCTAACTCGGCAATGTGGTCCTTCGGCAAAGGATCCGCAATTAAATCATGTTCCTCAAAATCAATGTGGTGGGCACGGAGCCACGCTCGTGCTTTGGCACAGGTTGTTCATCGGCTATAGCAATATAGCATCGTCATCGAATCCGTTCTCCTTTGATTCCTTTTTCCGTTCGCTCAGTCTTCTCCCGCTTCGCCGCACAACTTCGGCACAATCCGTAAAATTTCAACTCGTGATCTAACACATGAAAGCCACGCTCTTTTAGGATGCGCCCTTCTAAGGGATCTAACAAATCTTCGCCATACTCATCAACTTTGCCGCATCGAATGCAAACGAGATGATGATGGCGGTGGGTCTCTTCTTGATTAAACTCATAACGAGCCCGCCCGTCATCAAAACTAATCCGGTTCAGAATTTCTAAATCGGTTAAAAGTTCTAATGAGCGATATACTGTTGCCAGCCCAATATCTTGAAAATCTTTCTTAACAAGTTGATGCACTTCTTCTGCCGATAAATGTTCGCCGGGATGTTCAGCAAATATGCGAATCACAAGTTCTCGTTGAGGAGTCAGCCGCTTGGCGCCCTCTTCAAGTTTCCGGTATACAGAAGACAGGTGTACCATATGCAGCACCTCATTCTCATATCTATGAGAATAGTCTACCACTTTACTCGGCATTATCGCACGATCATATTGAGTTATTTGTTCGATGTTTTCCCACCGATCTTCAACAATTCCGCTGCACAGAAAGTAATGCCAGTTAAATCACGTTTAACCTCTATAACCGCATTGTGTTCCGCCCTATTTTAACTGTCCGCTGATGTCTTCATATAACAGGCTAATAGACGTATAAGGATTTTCCTGACCAAATTCCCCCGGCTCTTTGCCGTCTCACAATGGATGATGGAAACACCGAAAGAACAACCAAGATTTCTAGAGACTCTGAAGCTCGCGAAGATCGGAAGATTGCGAAAGAAAGCAACCAGCCCTGCTCTGGACTGGTTGCTTCCCGGAACATTCGCTTATCCACCTGGACCACTTCAATCTGTCACTGTGGAAACCAGATCTGCACACAAATAGCGGGTTCTCATACGAATTAAAATTCTGCCAAGGTATGGTATAACACACTTTTTTGCACGTGCAACCGGTTTTCGGCTTCATCAAATACGACGGATTGCGGTCCTTCTAAGACCTCTTCGGTCACTTCTTCTCCCCGGTGAGCGGGTAAACAATGCAGAAATATCGCGCTCGCTTTTGCTTGTTGCATCAGAGCTGCATTCACTTGGTATGGAGCCAAAGCTTGCCGTTTACTGGCACTGTCCACATCACCCATCGACACGAACACATCGGTAGCTACGACATCAACGCCGTGCACCGCTTGCACAGGATCTGTCATCACCTGAACGGAACCACCCGTCATTTCTGCTTCCTGTTGAGCATACGCAATGATATCTGCTGACGGTTGCCATGCTTCAGGGCACGCAATATTGACATGCATCCCGAGTTTCGCGCCAATGATCATGTAGGAATTCGCCATATTGTTGCCATCGCCCACATAGGCCATTTTTGCTCCAGACAGATAACCGACATGTTCCCATATCGTCAAGGCATCCGCTAAGACTTGAAAAGGATGCGCCATATCCGTCAACGCATTAAACACCGGGACGGTCGCCCATTTCTGTAATGCTTGAACCATTTGATGACTCTTGGCCCGGACAATCATCCCGTCCACGTACCGGGACAAAACACGTGCTGTATCTTCAATCGGTTCCCCGCGACCCAATTGACTATCTTGCCAGTCCAAAATCACCGGGGCTGCCCCTAGCGCCTGAATAGCCACTTGAAAGGATACCCGCGTGCGGGTCGATGGTAATTCGAAAATCATGGCCACAGACTTGCCTTTGAGCGCATATTGAATTTCTGCCACTTTCGGATTTGTTTTCATCCATTTTGCCGTCATTAATACTTGCTTAATTTCACTGGGACTCCAGTCCTTTAATGACACTACAGACCGACCTTGTAACCGCGCTTCCTTTGCTAATAACCGCTCAACCACACAAACCGCCTCCTGTGCATTACTATACATCGCACAGGATATTTATGCAATAACTATCAATTAATATTCGCAGGAATTCATAACTTTCCTATGCCAGACTGTTGCTATTGAAATGCTTGCAAATTTTTTCGCCTATTAGGTGAAAGGCATCAGGCTTTCTTCGTAATCAAAATCCTAATGTCACTCCTAGGCGAACAATGTCCTTATGATATTTTAAAAAACCTCTCCCCCTGACATCATCAGAAAAGAGAGGTTTTATTGGATGAAGGCATTTAATTTCCTTCCAAAAAGCTTATAGCACCGCGATACAACACGTCCACGCCTAAAGGTAACGCTTTTTCGTTGATCTGAAAATGTGGTGAATGATGCGGAAAACTCTCCCCTTCGGGTCGGCATCCTAAAAAGAAAAATGTCCCAGGCTTTTTTTGTAGATAATAGGCAAAATCTTCTCCCCCCATAGCCGGATCAGGATGAAGAAGATCGACGAGCCCTGAGACGGAGCGTTCTAAACGTTCAACACTGGCCTGATGATTGATCACCGCGGGATAGCCATATTGGTATGAAACGGTTGCTTCGGCACCATATAATGCTGCGGTTGTCTTGGCAATGTGCTCGATTTCCTGAATGACTTTATCTTGAACGATTTTGGAAAGAGTCCGTACGGTCCCCGTAATTTCCGCCGTCTCCGCAATAATATTAAATGTCGCCCCAGCCCGAATCGTGCCACAGCTCACAACAGCCGTGTCAAATGCGTTGAGACGCCGTGACACAATGGTCTGCAGATTCATGACAATCATCGAGGCAATGAGAACGGCATCTTTGGTATCAGCCGGTTCCGAGCCATGCCCGCCTTTTCCCTTGACGCGAATTGTGAATTGGTCTGCATTGGCCATGAATGGGCCACTGCGAATGGCAACCGTACCCACGGGATCACTCGCCCAGAGGTGAAGACCTAATACTTCATCGACTCCGTCTAAACATCCGGCCTCAATCATTTTGGGTGCGCCGCCTGGGGGTCTTTCTTCAGCTGGCTGGAAAAACACACGAACCCGGCCAGGAAAATTCCGTGCCGCTTGAAGCCGGCTCGCTAAAGCTAAGACAATAGCCATATGACCATCATGCCCACAGGCATGCATAACGCCTGGATGTTGCGAACGAAAAGGCAAGTTCGTGTCTTCCTCAAGCGGCAACCCATCGATGTCTGCTCGAATCGCAATGGTTTTGCCAGGACGATTGCCCTCAATATCAGCCATTACCCCGGTATCCGCAATTTGCACAGGATCTAAGCCTAAATGCTGTAACGTATTCAATAAATATTGACTGGTTTCGGTCTCTTGGAACCCTAATTCCGGAATTTGGTGTAAATCCCGGCGATATGTAATGACGTCCTGTTCCCAGTTGGCCATTATCCCATCCCTCCCAATCGGCGAAATTTTCTTTCTCCATGCTATGATACCAGTTCGGGAAGGACAGCCCTATCACATTTTTTCATCAGCCGCTTAGATAATTCGGTGTCCAAGGGCCGATGCAATCAAGTTTGCCGCGAGTTCTCCAGTCCGGTTATGTTCATCAAGAATCGGATTCACTTCCACCATTTCCATCGAAGAGACAATGTCACTTTCGGCCAGCAATTCCAAAGCTAAATGCGCCTCGCGTTCCGTGAGCCCGCCACTGTATGGCGTACCTGAGCCTGGGGCATATAGCGGATCAACCGCATCAATATCGAAACTTAAATGCACCCCATCGGTTTGGTCCGTGACAATATCCATCGCTTTGGCCATCACATCACGCATCCCATAACGGTCAATTTCGTGCATCGAAAAGACTGTAGCTCCAGAATGACGTAAGGCTTCGGCTTCGTCCGCATCCAAGGTCCGCACTCCGACATAAACGATTTTGTGTGGATCAACAAAATGACCGTGAAAAGGAATTTTGAGGGCCGGGTGACCTAACCCTACTGCCGTCGCCACCGGCATCCCATGGACATTACCCGACGGAGATGTTTGATCGGTATTGTAGTCCCCGTGCGCATCAAACCATAACACGCCCAAGCGGGAAAATTTGCGTAATAAGCCGGCAATCGTACCAATGGCAATACTATGGTCGCCCCCGAGAATCAAAGGATAGTTATTATCATCCAAAGACTTTTCTACAGCGCGAGCTAGCACGCGGCTGACCTTAACGATCTCGTCTGCATACTTTAGATGGGTATCATTTTTGGTGCGACTTTCTGGGACCGGTACCGGAAGATTTCCAATATCAATGACCTTGTGGCCTACTTGGCGCAATTTCTCATGAAGACCTGCATAACGAATCGCACTAGGTCCCATATCGACACCTCGGCGATCGGCTCCATAATCGAGGGGCACGCCGATGATGCGTACCGTCTTAAGTTTCATCAGTTATTCGCGGTGCGAAAATCCGGCCTTCAGGCCAGGAGAAGCACCACGCCCTCCTTATTTGTTAGTCTCAGTGGTCGATAACTTTGTCAAACAGTTGTGACAAGCCACTGGATCTCGTTAAACTTTTTTGCCCATCATAACCTGATGAGTGGTTCCCAGTAACAGGCTTTCAATCTTCGCGAGGGAATCGTCTGGGTTCTACTCCTGGCCGGGTTAAGTCATTAATATTCACCATCCTGTCGATGTGAGAGGGCTATGTATTCTTATCATTCATCCCGGGCCCAAGGTCAGGTCACCCCCACCATGAGTCCTTGCGTGGTGTCAACAGTTGCCCCAAAACATCATCAAACATGAACAACTGCCGTTTGTCTGACCTTTGTCTCTCTCTGACGAGAGGAGAGGAGTTTGGGTGTATCCTCTTGTCGGCGTGTGGATGATCCCCTCTTCTGGCGTGAGTCAGCCCCCTGCTGATCATCCTCAGAAACATCCCCCACCACGGGGGCACTATCGAACCGTCCTTGGCGATTCGATAGACCGGCGCGGTATTAGGCCGTGGCCTGCGTCGGCTTGAGTTCATCCTTCGTCTTCTTTTTCTTCGAAGGATACGTAAAGGTGCCATTCCACTTGCGATACAGGTTCATCATGCCGACAAAATCGGCGTCCGCTTGATAGGCGTGATCCGGGTTCGAACACGTAAATGTGTGTCGTTGACGGACTCCTACCTGTCGATAGTCCGCAGAGCAATGCGGACACATTTGCGACGTATAGGCGGGATTGCGCTCGACCGTCAGAATCCCCTCGCGGAATGCGAGGTCGCGTACCCATCGCACAATCTGGCCGCGCAGCCAGTAAGCGCGTTTATGGTTCTTTCGCCCGGCACGGCTCATTTTTTCTTTCGGGGCTTTGTATCCGCGAAGATACTCCAAGACGATGACTTTGGCCCCGTGTTGTTGGGAAAAATCGACGATCCGGCGGGCAACCTGCCGCGCGGCGTTCTCGTCGAGATGGCGCACCTTGTTCCAGAGAAACACATTGTCTGGCACGTTTTTTTGTAACCGACCGCTTTGTGCCCGTTTGCGGCTAATCGCATTGAGTAGCCGGTGGCGTTGGTGGTTGAGAGCACTCCCAGAGATAAACTGGGTAGCGAGCAATCGACCGCACTGAAAGGCTCCCATGACGGCTAACCGATTGGCCCCTAGATCTGCGGTGACGACAGACAGATCCGGATTCTTTTGGAGTTGTTCTTGGGCCTTCTTGGGCGTCTGCACGTATTTTTCTAATGGGACGTGTAAGGCAAAGCGCAGATGGCCGGGATAGCGTGTGTCTTGTCGTGCGTAAAGCGACAGCGACCGTGCGACCCAAACCTTGGGACGCACGGCAGCGCGCTCTTCATCCGTCCAGGGCTCGTTCGGGGCTTTTCTTGCCTTGATCAGTGCCGTCTCGGTACGGATCCGCTGGCTTTCGGCTTGAGCGGATCGGAACACTTCGGCCGCGTAACGGGGTAAGACAATCGGCAAGGGCACTTTTTGCCATTGACCTGCGTACCACAACTTGACGGCGATAAACGTCTGTTGCACGGTAGCTTGCGGCAACAAGTCCCAGTCGGGATAATCGACCATGTCCGCATAGAAAGTCACAGGTTCGTTCGGTTCACCGAGCCGTGGCTCGCGCCCTGTCTTTCCGTGTTGTTCCCATTGATGAAGCAGAACACACCAGCCTTTGACTTTGCCCGCCGCGTGATTGATCGCCGCCCGGCGTAATCCTGTCGGCATCCCTTTCGCTTGGGGAATCGCTTCCAGCGGCATTAACGGGTGAGGATGCGCGGGGGTGGACAGGGTATGCCGTTCCGCGAATGTGAGGAGTTCTTGGTTTGTCAAGTGCCGCTCCGCTGGTTCGCCGTTTTTCTTGGTGTACGGGACGTGTTCCTCAAACACGCCCCGGTGTGCCACAAAGAAGTCCATGTAAAATGCGATGACGCGGTTGTATAAGACGTGCGTTTCGACAATGGCCTTTCGCTTGATGGCATGGACTTCCTTATGGACACCCAGTTTGATGGTCTTCGTGACCATCGCCATGTGGCTCCCCTTCTTTCATCGCATTCACGAGGTGTTGGGTTTTCTGCCGAAATTCCTGCGAACGCTTGCCATATAACCGTGCCGAAAACACGGTAATGATCGTGAGCAGATCTTCTGTTAATTCTTCTTGCGATGTTTTCGATTCCTGAACGTGCACGGACTCAATGGTGACGCCGTGGCTGTTCAAATATCGTTCCAGATAGCGATAGCCAAAACGTGCCAATCGATCAGGATATTCAATCAATACTCGTTGAAATTCGCGCCGTTCAGCCATCGCGAGAAGTTGAGAGAGTTGCTGGCGGTTCTCGTTAAGGCCCGACGCTTGTTCCTGAAAGATGCGAAAGACTTCCAGGCCATGTTCCGCGGCATACGCTTTGAGCCGCTCGACCTGCCGCTCTAAGTGGCCGTCCGCCTTTTGTTTCGGAGAGGATACCCTCGCATAAATCACAACGCGGGCCGTTTGATGACGACCGAGAATGCGTTGCACTTCTTGTACGCTATATAAACGGCGGTTTGTCGGGGATCGAACCTCTTGGATCTTCCCGCTCTGTTGCCACCGTCGGATGGTTTGCGTGCTCACTCCGAGCTTTTGAGCGACTTTACCAATCGAGAGAAATTTTTCCTGTTCCATAAATTGATGATAATAGTATATATAATTGTTACCTCTGTAGCCAGTGTCTAGCACATTTTATTCTCAATGCGATAATCTGACGCCCCACGAAGTTCGCTTCCCATTAAGCGCGTCCGGTCTCATTCCCACTGATTCCGACCTTTGGATCTCTCCAGCCATTATCTGCTGGTGACCACACTGGGCTAGTACTAGACAGCTCGCCGCCTAAGCGGCCGCATCAGGTTATCCATACCCGTGACATCGACCGCCTTCCAATACCTCTTTTCATTATAGCGAAGTCAAAGCTAGTCACGAACTAATAAATGAGTCGGAGGCGGAGATTGCAAAAGAGTTTCAGGCCAATGCCCTTTGAGAAACCAACGTTCCGTCCCTAAAAAAATATACCAGGCAATCTGCCGTTGGTACTCGGGATTCATCAGGAGTTTTTCTTCTTGCGGATTAGAAATAAAGCCCACTTCAACATTAATGGCCGGCATTTTCGCATAGCGCAAAACGTATTGATCGATGCGAGTTACCGGGCGATTGGTATGAGTAAAATATTGCAATTCCTCCTGAACATCATGAGCCAAATAATAAGAACCCTTTCCATTCCAATAAAAAGTTTGGGGACCGCGCCACCGTGATCCCGCAGAATTGCAATGAATGTCGATAAGCGCATTGCCTCCAGTTCTATTAATCCAGATTACCCGTTGTTGGACGCGATATTTTCGCGAAGAGGGTATTTGGCCTGGTTTGTCCCATGTCATCAAGACACGAGCTCCCGCATCCTCGAACCATTTTCGCAGATTTAAAGCGATAGCTAAATTAATTTCATCTTCTCGGGCAATACGCCCCCGAGCCCCCGGGTCATAACCTCCATGACCTGGATCAATCACAATGGTTCGTCCCCGCAATAATGCGCCTTCAATACCGTTAGCAGGAGACATCGCGGCATGAACGTCTCCTATTCCCAGCAAAAGACTGCTACACGCCGAAAAAAAAGCCAGCTGGATTCCATGAACTAGTCGTCGTTTTAATTGCTTTTTCACGAGAATCTCCTCTCAAAATTTGTCAAGGACCATAACGGATTATTTTAGTGTGTTTAACCTAGTGTAGACCGATTTGGCAGCAAGTATGTCGGCCTAAATTCCTGATATATATGATGTCATCAGTCATGTATTAATTGCCTAGTAATATGAGACTATACCTATTAACCTTTTATGTTGTCGGTTTAGTTTAGTGTCTTCGATATAATTTCATATCACAATGCTTTTTGCATTTGACCAAAAAGATAATTATTAAATTTTTTACAAGACTAATGATGTATATTTGGTTTACTTATGGTACATTAATGCCTAGGAGGGATGTATGATGGTAGGGACCAAAATTCGCGACCTGAGGAAAAAACTCGGATTAACCCAAGAGCAACTTGCCGGAGATGAACTGACTAAAAGCTATGTTAGTCAGGTTGAATTGGGCCGTATCCATCCATCCCACAAAGCGTTAGAAATTATCGCCAGCCGGTTGGGTAAACCATTAGGTTACTTCTTAGAAAACGGCGACGATATGCGCACCATTGAGGTCCTATTAAAGGCAGCGCAGGCGTTGTGGAATAGCGGGCGGCTTGAAGATGGCATGTTGGGATTACAAGAAGCTTTAACCTTGGCAGAGCGAACCGGTCGTGAAGATATTTTAGCGCGCATTAAAGCGACCATGGGTAAACTAGAAATGTCCCAAGGTAATTTGGAAGCAGCGTTGGCGCATTTAGAAGAAAGCCTGAGTCTAATTCATCCAGACGATCATCCTGTACAAGCGATTGAAATCGCGAATACCTTAGGGATGGCTGCAGCTCGCCACGGTTCATTCCACAAGGCGATGAATTCCTTCCAGCAGGCATTGGAGTATGCAGAACGCCTTGACACACGGGATGGACCCAATATTCGCGCAGAAGCGGCACAACATTATGGCGACTTCTGTTATAGCCAACGGCAATGGATTTCGTCTTTGGAATTATATCGAATGGCCTTAGAGCAAAAGCAGCTCAGCCCTTGTCGACGAGCTGAGTTACTCAGCCGGATTGCCGCAGCAGAATGGCGTCTTGGACATAATACAGAAGCATCACAAGCCGTTGATGAAGCCATGAGTTTGCTTCCGCAAATTCGTGGTGCTGAAGAACGTGCGGCCTTGCAGGCGGACATTGCGCAAGTCCTGATAGATATTGGACGTGTTGACCGGGCACGCGAATTATTGCAGGCGTCTTTGACCGTGTTTGACCGCGTCCATTTCCAAGAAGGTCAAGCCGTCATCTTAGAATCCTTGCTACGTATTCCGGGTTCAGACAAAATGCTGGACCAATATGCTCATCGCGTTTTGGCAGCACCGGAAGGATGGCCATGGGAAGACACAAAAATCTTTGCGTTAAGAGCATTAGCCCGCCGAGCCGTGGCTCATGGCGATTACGAGCAAGCCAAAGAATATTTGAGTCAAGCCCTTGCCATGAGCCCCGTGAGTAAGCAACGTGATTTGGAATGTGAATATTACATTGTGCAAAGCCAGCTCGGTGACCCCAATGCGTTGAACCAATTATGGAAACATTTAACCGATCCGGCCTATGATTCTTCAGAACCGCGGAAATTCACGCCCCGTCTTCCCGTCATTTCAGCACCGGAAGTGGTCGGTGCGGTTAATTAGACCCGGCATCAAAAATACAGCCTCACCCAGCGGAGGCTGTATTTTTATATGGCCACGCACGCAGTACGTCGCAAAATAAAAAAGCCCAGATGGGCTTTTTACCGCTTAGAAAATTGCGGAGCTTTACGAGCCTTTTTGAGTCCGTATTTACGTCGCTCTTTCATTCGTGAATCCCGCTTTAAAAAGCCCCGTTGTTTTAAAGGAATACGGAAGTTGCTGTCCACCGCAAGCAATGCCCGCGCAATACCATGACGTACCGCACCAGCTTGACCGGATACACCGCCACCTTCAACACGCACTAATACATCAAAACGTCCCTGAAGATCCACGGAGTTTAATGGGGCCATGACCATTGTTTGCAAGGTGCGAAGGGGAAAATATTCCTCAAACGGACGTCCATTAATCAACACACGTCCAGTTCCAGGAACCAGCCTCACCCGTGCAATGGCATTTTTGCGGCGTCCCGTTCCCCAAAATTGTGCAACTGCCATTAGATTTTAACCTCCCATACTTGCGGCTGCTGGGCGCTGTGTGGATGTTCCGCATTCGGATATACTTTGAGTTTCCGAAACATGGCGCGTCCTAACCGATTATGCGGCAACATTCCCCGGATAGCCTTTTCCACTGCAAAAGTCGGCTTCTTCTTCATCAATTGACGATAAACGGTACGTTTTAATCCACCGAAATATCCCGAATGATGGAAGTAAATTTTTTGATCGAGTTTACGTCCCGTCAAAACAACATCGGCCGCATTAACAATAATAACGTAATCACCGGTATCCACATGAGGAGTATACGTGGGCTTGTGCTTGCCACGGAGAATCGTTGCTGCTGCAGTAGCAACACGCCCCAGCGGCAATCCAGCAGCATCAATCACATACCACGTACGCTGAACATCTTGGGACCGGGCCATATAAGTGGACATGAAATTACCTCCTACCTTGTGTGCCGGCGACGCTGCCGACAACCGAACATTAGTATTTTACGAGCATGGACATCTAATGTCAAGAAATTTGGTGCCTTTGCATATCATTGGCACCATAGATACGGGTATCGTCTTAACTTTTTTCTTTAAAAATCCTAGTTTTTCTCGAGTTTAATATTATGCAAACAAAATATCGTTTAGGATATAATAAGAACACTAATCGTATACTTATCGATCAAACAGCAGTTATCGCCACAGTTCAATTCAAAAACGTCGAGGTATTTCTGCCATTGGCATGCCGTTAAGCATTTTAGCATAGGTGTCGCGGAAAAGGTAGACTGTCGTAAAGGACTTTATGGCCTTTTCGGCTGATGATGCGAGAGGTTCTATGATATCAACTTGGTTTATCTAATGCATACCATTATCAATGAGTTCGGGGAAGAACTCATTGATCTGCTCACGGTAAATCTTCGAACACATCATTTTGGCAGATTCTCATCATGTTGCTGAGCTCGGCATGATGAGTACTGGCCATATCGTAATAGGCGCCACTGTAGTGAAGGAAGGAGCGAGAGATTATGCGCAAACCACTACAAACCTATTATCTTCGGAAATTAATTAACACCCTGGTGGATGCCACCTTAACCAGTCCCAGTTTAGCAGAAATGGTGCATCACCATTTGCAAGTTGAGTGGATTCGAGGTCAAATGCTATCCCAGTATAGGGTTTTTGATTCCCGCGGAGAGGTATATTGGGAATTAAGTGTCATCGATGCTCACGGCTATACTGACATGCTTTATCAACAAGGCTTAGCCCTTCTCACCATTGCCATCAACGGGGCATTGGTCACTCCCAAAGATGAAGAACGTGCCAAAGAACTATTTCCCAATCGGGCGTTCCGAACTTGTCCCTATTGCCACCAGCGCTTTCATTCCTGGCTCGAATACTATGGCCACTACAAATTGGACCATCTTTTGGATCATCAAAGTTTACGCGCCATTTGAGTCGTTAATCTTTGCCCCAAGCTCCCAAACACGCTATGCTAACGCCAACGGGTACCTATCCAAAGAGCCGTCTTCTCGCAAAATTCTTGGTCTTGAGGAAGGCTTCGGGAACGTTTTTCCATGTCGTGATCTTTTCCACACGATAATCTCTAGGTGTCCAATTTACCATTTGAGGTGTGCCCAGTGAGTTTTTCCTTTGTGGATTGGGTTGATTCGTTATGCTGGAACCTTTTGAACGAGATGCCCGGGAATGAACAATGGTTATTGCGTCAAACGATTTATACGGCGCCGTCAAGACGGCTCGTCATTCCCACCCTTCCTTTTAAATCTGGTCAAACCATCGCCGATTTAGGAACGGGTTATGGTGTGATGGCCCTAGAAATGGCTCAGGCTCTAGGCATTCAGGTTATAGGTGTTGATATTGATGACAAAGCCCTCAACTATGCCCGGACTCTTAGCCAAACTATCTATGGAAGCCATGCACCCGTTGAATTTATCCACGCGGACGTTTACCATCTTCCCTTTGCGGATCAATCATTGGACGGGATTACCGCTCGTTTTCTTTTTCAACACCTTCGTGATCCTCACCGTTTTGCTCAAGAAGCCTTTCGCGTACTCAAGCCATCGGCCCTCATTTTTGTCGAAGACATCGATGATGGTCTCATTCTGGAATACCCGTCTTTACCGCCATCGTGGCAGCATGTTATGAAAGCATTTCAGACTTTACAAGCCCGGCACGGTGGTGACCGGGAAGTAGGTCGGAAACTGCCTTTTTATCTGCACCAGACAGGATTGATCGTCGACGCGGTGCAAATCCATCCCATGACACAGTTTTCCGCGCAAAATCCGCAGGATTTGAGTTATCAATTTGAGCGAGAACGCATCGAGCAGGCATTGCCCGAGCTCTTTAAAGAGCACTTGCTCACCCCGGATCAATGGCAGTCCGCCCTTAAAGATTTGATGGATCTTGAAGGCAGATGGATGCTTCAAAGCGCATCAACGCTACGTATTGTCGCTCATCGCCCCGTTTAAAAATCTGTGCCTAAGGGCGTAGGATGAGCGATAATTTGATGCCACCGGGTATCCTCTGTGATATTGGGCTCGTTTAACATGAATAGTTGATCCACCGTAACGGGAAAACCAGGAAGATTTTGACCAAGACGGGCTGCAGCAAATAATAGGGGAAGAGGCACGTGAAATAAAGGGAGATGCTTCCGTCCTATAGTTTTGGCAACATGACGATATAAATCGTTTAATGTAAATACTGTTGGACCGCCAACTTCCCATGTTTCTCCCCCGTATTGCGGCAAATCCACCAGGCGGGCAATTAATTCTGCCACATCTTGCCGCGCTACGGGCTGCAGTAATGTATCTCCATTGCCAGGAATAGGTACCACCGGCCAATGGCACTGCGTCTTGAGCATTTGAAAAAAGGGAGCTCCTCCCCCAAAAAGCAAGGACGGGCGCAATATGATCGCATTCACGCCCTGCTGCCGGATGTATTGTTCGGCTTTCCACTTGCTTTGGTGATACCGACTTGGGGCATTCTCTCGCGTTCCCAATGCCGAGATATGAATAAGCCGTGGCAGTCCATTGTGTTTCATGGCGTCCACTAGTCGTTTAGTGACCTGGTAATGCATCACGTCAAAGGTGATACCCTTGGTTCGCTGTTCTTCAATGATTCCCACAAGGTGTATGACCACGTCGAATCCTTGCATGACAGACGTTAACTCCACTTGGCGAATGTCGCCTGCCACAAAATGAGCACCCACTGCCAGGTTCGACGGATGGCGGGCGAGGACGCTGATTTCATGATGATGCCGTAATAACGCTTGTTGCACGGCCTGACCCACATACCCCGTACCACCCGTAACGAATACCCGCATCACCTCAGAGCCCCCTTTACCGTTTATTATAAACGGTAAAAAGCGGCGGTTTAATGCACAGTAATACGAACCTCGGCATTTTCTCCCGGCAACAATGTGTATCCTGCAGCGTCAATGGATAACTCGACGGGAATGCGTTGTGTCACTTTTGTGTAGGTTCCGGACGTGGCAGCGGTCGGAATCAGCGAAAAGAAGGATTGGGTTGTCGGTTGAATCGCCTCTACAGTACCAGAGAACGCAACGCCGGGATGTGCATCCACGTAAATTGTGGCACTTTGACCGACCGACACATTTCGAATTTTACTTTCAGGGATGTTGGCAATCACCATAACATGCGATAGCTGGACCAGGGTAATTAGAGGGGTCCCGGTGCTCACCATTTGCCCATCATGCACCGATAAATTGGCCACGACCCCGTTGACGGGGGCAACAATATTGACCGTGGTCGACGTGGAGGATGATGTCGCACTCTTTCCCTTGCCGGTTTGAGATGCCGAAGCCGTCACTGTGGTGAGTTCTTGGCCAATCACTTGCCCTTGGGTCACATGTTGCCCCAAACTGACCGACAAGTTTTCTATAGTGCCCGGGGTCACAGCCACAATGGGAATACTGGGAGCTGAAATGGAGGCATCTTGGGTGGATACGTAATCATAATTCTGGGTCCAGTAATATGCCACCACTCCCCCAATCAAAATTAATGCCACAATGATTAAGATATTAATAAGTATCAATCGACTCTGCTTCACCGATTTTCGCTCCTTTAATAACCGTTAATGGCCTAGCTCAGGTTCTCATTCAATATTTGGTAATCCCGTTAATCTACGATCACCTGGTTCGATGGGCGTTGGTGACGATACGTTTTCAAAAACAAGGACAAAAAGGCGCCAAAAAGGGTAATACCTGCTCCAAGCACGAAAATATCGTCAATACCCATGACAAACGCTTGTTGTTGAATCAAGTCATATAATTCGGTGGTGGTTACCGAAATACTTTGACCTAATACCATGCCGTGCTGTATCAAAAACCCTGACAATTGATGCATAAATTGCACGGCTGGTTGAGACGTCGGAGTATAAGAGGCGGCAATGGTTGTGGCATGTAATGTCGCCTGGGATTGCAGCACCGCTGTCATAAATGCCAAGCCAAAGGACCCGGCAACGCGTTGCATAATGTTGTTAATCGCAGAGCCGGTTCCGACAAGTTCTGTGGGCACGGCAGACATGCCCGCTGTCGTTGCCGGCATCATCGCCATCCCCATTCCAATTCCCCGTAGTGTTAGCCATAACACAACATCCGAGACGGGCGTCGTCGTTGACAACCGATGAAGTAAAAAGGTGGTGTACGTCAAAATCAAGAGGCCGCCTAACACTAGCGGTCGTGCTCCGATTTTGTCGTAAAGCCTACCGGATATGGGCATCATAATCGCTGATGCTGCTGCAGCGGGCATCATCATTAATCCCGTTTTCAAAGCACCATATCCGACCACGGTTTGTAAGAACAGGGGAACATAGAAAACCCCTGAATACATAGCAACCGTAATAATAATCACCAATAAATTGGCCATCGCGAACGACCCATGGGCAAAAACCCGCAGATTTAATAAGGGATGCTTAATGGTGAGTTCCCATAAGCTAAACAGGACCAAAAGCAATGTTGAGCCAACCAAAAGCAGAACAATCGGTTCCGAATTCCAGCCCCATGTCTGACCTTCTGATAGGGCCAATAACAATCCGAACAAGCCGGCTGCCGACAAGACAAATCCCACCATATCAAAGGGACCCGTATTCGAAGATGGAAACTTAGGCACATAAGCAAGAGCTAAAAATGCCCCAAGAATGCCAATAGGGACGTTAATATAAAAGATGAGCCGCCAATCAACATATTCCACTAACCATCCGCCCAAGGTCGGACCAATAGCCGGGGCGACAATGATGCCGAGTCCCCAAAATCCCATAGCTGTCCCAATACTCTCCCGTGGAACCATGCGGTAGACCATAGACATGGTAATGGGCATGATTAAACCGCCGCCGAGGGCCTGTAAAACACGAAACACTGTAAGAATCGACAGGCTCCATGAAAGTCCTGAAAGCGCTGAACCCACGGTAAAAATCACGAGCGATAAAATATAAATACGGCGATAACCAAACCGTTCTCCCAGGTATCCCGCAAGGGGCACTACCACTCCTAAGGTCAACATATAAATAGTGACGACCCACTGAACCTGGGCGGTATCCACTGAAAACACACTCTCAAGTTTAGGGATAGCAATATTGACAATTGAGGTATCCAATATGGCCATGAATCCTCCGGCGATGAGAACAGCCAGGGCGACGCCCCATTTGTCGGTGATGGTTGATGCCTCTTGTTGGGCCATAGACTCCCTTCTTTCTTGTCTTTCATGTCAAGACGTCATTTTAAATGTGAATGCGCACTGATGCATTTTCCCCGGCAATAAACTGATCACTGCCGGGATTGACGGTAATGGTGACTGGTATCCATTGCCGTTCTTTAGAAAAGGTTCCGACTTGCAGTAAGGGTGACAACGTGCTTAAGGTCGCAGACCCGATATGAGTTACTCGACCGGTAAACGTGGTGCCTGGATAAGCACTAACCGTCACATCCACCGCTTGTCCAATGGCCACCTTCCGGGCGCGGGATTCGGGAATATCAGCCACAATTTTGCTGTTTTGTAATTGAACAATGGCCATTAAATCCTCATTGGGCTCAACACTAGCGCCTTTGGCTACGGCAATGGATCCCACAATGCCCCCTTCTCGGGCATAAATATCTTGAGTGCGGCCTCCAGGAGTTGTCACCTCGGCCAGCAAGGTGCCGTTTGTAACATGTTCTCCGTTGTGAACAAAAACATGGGACACCAGACCCGGGCTTGATGCAGGCACCCACACATAGGGCGCGGTCACATAGGCATATGATGAATCGACATAATGGGCCTGATCATAGGCATCAAATCCGGCAATGGCGCCCAATACAAGCACACCCATGAGAGCAACCACCGCGAAAACCCACCTCGGCATTGACTCACCTTCCCTCTGTTGTCTTGGTGTCGGAATGCTCCCATTGGCTGAGTAAACTGGCATACCCTAAGCGAAGCAATTCAATCTCTTCGAGCCGTTCCTCAGCTGAAATCATCCGTTCAAGTCTAATGCGCACGTCAATGGTTTGCCGGTACGCATCATCTTCCATGTTTCTAGGAGGAACGCCATGACTCATTTCTTCCCAAAGAAGGTCCGCTTCGGCGTTTAAATCCGCTAACCGTTCGGTCATATCGTGTTCACTCAAGACCGTGCGATAACGGTCTATATGGAAGACCGGGTCCTCCCCATTGCTCCACGACTCGTAGCCCTGGGCCAATATGAATAATTCCAGCAACCGGCGTATTTGCCTGGGACGTTCCCCTTGACCACTAGCCTCGTCATTTCCCTGATTTTTCATGACAATATCAGCTAATTCCGCTGCCCGCGCTTGAATGTCTTTGGCTTTATAACGCCAGCGGGTGCGAGAAACTTGCTCCCGTAAATACCCAATACGCTCGGGAAGGCTGGCAGCTATCGGGACTAATGCCCCCTCGGTAAAGGGTCGATATTCTGGCAGCGAATGAATGGGTGTCTTGGACGCTGGCTCTGAGGGGTCTTGATGGTTGTCCGCCGACGAGGGTGGAGTCCCATTATGTTCTTCCGGTACAACTGCTGGCGGGCGGTTTCGCCCCAACGCTACGGATAAGATGGCCGTTACGAGTCCGAGCCCCATCAGACTAAATCCCCATATCGTGGTGATGGACGGTTCCGCAATCAATAAAAAGAGGCCAATGGCCACACTCACAACGGCTTCTATTAGACCTGCAACCATTAGTCCCACGAGACTCATCTCCCTTTGATGCTGGTTCCCGCTACAAGGAGCGCAAAAGGTAATCCCCACGAACGAGCAGGGATCACTGTCCGCCTAATCCTATCCGCTTGGAATCACCCATGGAGGTTTTGGATCAGTGTTGTCAGCCGATCTTAGGCGGTCTCAGTCTCCCGGATCTTCTAAACGTTCAATGAGCGCTAACAACGTTTTCAAATCCTCTTCCGACATCTGTAAAAACAATTGACGCAAAAATTCTCGCCGGTGTTGATGCAAATTTTCGACCTGCGCTTTACCCGTCGGTGATAAGCGGACCGTAACAACACGCCGATCCAATTCGGACCGTGACCGGACTACCAGTTTTTGATTCACTAATCGGTCAATCATAGCACTCGCACTCGCTAGGGATAATTCCAGTTCCTCTGCTATTTCCCCGACTGTCATAGGTTCAGAGTCAAATAACAATTTCAGCAAGGAATACTGCCCTAATGTGAGTGTTTCCTGAGACATGCGCTGACGCATACGACGACCGATTCGAGAAAAAATATGGTCAAGTCTCTCGATATAGTAATCTCGGTCAGCCAAGTCCTTCACCTTCTTGATTATTCATGATGTTGACTATTAACGATATGTAATCTTAGTACTAACAACTTAAAAAGTCAAGTTAGCACTACCAATGAATTTTTAGAAATTTTTTCGGTTAGCGTTTCACCAAATTGCGAGCAAAGAATAAAAGATTTGCTGGCCTCTCCGCAAGACGGCGGAGATAATAGGCATACCAATCGCGCCCCCAAGGCACATAGACCCGCGTTTGATAGCCCTCACGGGCAAGATCTTGGAGCACTGAGTATTTGACGCCATAAAGCATTTGAAATTCGAATTGGTCCGGGGGAATGTGATGATCTTTTACATATCGCAATACATGGCCAATAATGACCTCGTCATGTGTGGCAACAGCCGTGTAATTTCCATGAGACAAACTATATTCGACCAGGCGTACATAATTGTCATCCACATCGGGCTTGGAAGGAAAAGCTACCGACACGGGTTCCATATAGGCGCCTTTGACAATGCGCAAATTTCTTCCGACACCGGATAATGTCTTTAAATCGTCCATCGTTCGGTAGAGATAGGCTTGCAGTACCACCCCAACGTTGGCCGGATATTCAGACCAAATCTCTTGAAATAACTGGAGTGTATCCGTCGTAAACCGGGAATCCTCCATGTCAATACGCACAAAATTTCCATAATCATGGGCTTTGGCAACAATTTGCCGAAGATTTTCCCGAGCCATGTCGACCGATAAGTTAAGTCCCATCATGGTTAATTTGAGAGAGACATGAGACTGAACACCTTCTTGGTGAATCACTTCAAGCATTCGCAGGTAACTATCACGCGCTTGTACAGCCTCTTCGGCCCGGCTTATAGATTCGCCTAGATGATCTAAAGTAGCCATAATTCCATTACGGTTCAAATCTTTGATAACTTTAATGGCATCATCCAGTTCAGATCCTGCGACAAAGCGACTGGCTCCCAAGCGCATTCCGTATTGTTGCATGGCTTGTGAAACCAACCAGTTATTACCCACTCCTAAAATAAGCTGCCTAAACACAAGACGCCTCCTCGCTCATCCTCACTTATTGTCATAGTCAATGCGTTCTAAGATTAAGCCTTTTGCGGAAGCAACAAAGCCGACTTTTGCACTGCGCGGATTTTCAAGACCTTGGTGAATCAAGGATATATCGCCCCGTTCCGCACAAAGAATCATCGTGCCAACCAGTCTGCGGACCATATGGTATAAGAATCCATCCGCACCAATATCATAGCGCCAAATATTACCCTCGTCCTCCATTGTCCATTTACTTAAAAACACATGTCGTATGGTCGTTTGGGCTGAGGACCCTTCCGAGCGAAAAGCCCAAAAATCGTGCTGTCCCACAATCAAGCGAGCCGCCTGATTAAGAGTTACCCACGACAAAGGACGTTCAATTATTGCGACATATCTTGCGGTTCCGGGCCATGGAACCGATGATCCCCGCCATATCCGGTAACTATAATATTTGGCCCGGGCATCATATGTAGGCCGAAAAGTTTCCGGCACCCAATCAACATGTCGAATGACCAAATCCGACGGCAGTCTTCGATTCACAACAGCTACAATTTTTTGAGTGGGCACCGGCACTTTTCCGGTCCACACCACGACTTGTCCTCGAGCATGTACTCCGGCGTCGGTCCGACTCGCGCCGGAAATCGTCCCAGGTCCTAATAGCTGTTGTAAATGATGTTCTAATTCTCCTTGCACGGTGCGCCGGTTCGGTTGTTTTTGAAATCCCGCGAAATCGGTCCCATCATAAGCTATAAAAAGCCGCAAATACATCTTAGATCAACACTTTCCACGTTATTAAGAAAATAACCCACATTATCACAGTGGTTATTGTATCCCGCAGGGTCCATGGTGCCACCTGAGGAAAATGATGGGGTCGCCATCCTCTGGCCCAAATGGATTCCGCAATATAGTCACTGCGTAAGATACTGATCATAATCAGAGGGGTCAAAAACCGCAACACATCTTTCCATTGCCCTCTCTCTCCTACCAATTGGCGCCGCATCCGCACGTCGGTGTTCACGCGTTGAGCACTTAGCCGCAATTCGGGTATATAGCGCATTACCAGTAACGCCATCAAGGACATTTGGCCGATAAGAGGTTTAGGACCGATAAATTTTTTCAACGCTTTTTCTAGATAGAGGATCATATGGATCGGCGGACGTAACTTCAAGATGGCGAGACTAAAACTCAAAACGGCACCAAAACGTGTGCCATCCCAAAAGGCAGAAGACCACCGGTTATGAGGATCGTTGATGAATGCCAAGACGGCCCACAAAATTGCACCTACCACAAGACCCCATCGTTCCCGGTGACTCAAAGGAATCCGCAACACATAGTAAACTATTGTGAGTAGCATGATCTCCACAATCAGCAGCCATACTTGGTGAGTAGCAAAAATGATGATAATACCGAATAACAGGGCTTGTAGCAGGACTAGCGGACTGAGGGATACTGCAGCCGCCATAATCTCACCACCTCTTCTCGCGCCTTTTGCGAATCAATCCATGCGCGTAGAGATACGGGCGCATTGCGCGTCAACAGTTCGCGCCATAACTGTTCTAAAGGATTAGTAGTAGGCAAAGAATGCGCATACCACAACTGGCCGAGATCCTCCGGTTGAGATTTTAAAACCTGCTCACACCAAAAGCCTTTGGTAATGACGGATAACATCCACGGCCAATCATGACTGATGACCAATGTCAAACGCGAAAACTCGTGGGTTGTAAGCCACAGAGATAATTGGTTCTTCCACCATCCATCAAGTCCCTCGGTCGGTTCGTCTAATAACAAAATATCGGGATCTAACAAATCATAGATGGCTAAAATCACACGCCGTTTCTGCCCTGTACTCAATGTCCACGGCGACTGATTCCATAAGGATTTGAGAGCCCAGCGTTCCATGACCGCGTCGAGTTTGCTCAAAAATCCTGGGTCACCACTGCGCAAGACGCGTTTGAACGGCCACAGGATTTCCTCTTTGACCGTCGTTTCGGTTAATTGATGCTCGGGATGTTGCATGACGCACCCAATACGGGCAGTGGTTCTCATCACTGATCCGGTTTGCGGTTTTAAGGTCCCCATTAAGAGCGAAAAAAATTGGCTCTTTCCTGAACCATTGGGACCAACCACCGCGAATAGTCCTTTTTCCGGCGTAGACCACCAGGGGATGCGCAATTGCGAATAGGGAAGAATGACATCACGAACTACAATCGCCATAAATATTGACTCATTTCCTTGATATCCCAGCTATCCAGATCTTGTTGTCCTGTCAACTTCTTAATCTGCTCAACAAAAGCTCTCCATTCATCGGACAGTCGCATCGCGAACGCATGACGGCTCATTTCTTGCACCTTTCCATCCTCAATCCACAGATAGCGGTCTGCAAGTTCTACCCACCATGCATCATGGCTAATAATGAACAGTGTGGTTCCCTGTCGTTTGACGTTGTACAAAACCTCAAAAATCTGATGTTTTCCCCATCCGTCGAGCATTGTCTCAGGCTCATCGGCGACCATAATTTGCGCATTTTGGGCCAATATCGCCGCGATGGCTTCCCGGTGCAATTCACCGCCGGACAACGTTTCCGCAGCACGGTGGCGCAAAGTCTCTATGTGCATCCCATATAATGCCGCATCCGTCCGCTGCTGGGCTTCTTGGGGCGTTGGAGCATGCCATAATGCACCGAGTGCCACATCATCTTCTACGGTTATTCCCACTACTTGGTGCTCCGGCTCTTGTTGCAACCATCCGACATAATCAGCCGGCCACTGCTCACGCGGTGTCCCGTCAGCGAATCTCAGGGTCCCCCGGAAAGGTCGAATAATGCCTGCCATTAACCGCGCCAAGGTTGTTTTGCCGCCCCCATTGGGCCCCGAAATAAAAACGCACTCACCCCCGCGAACTGTCAAGTCCACGGGGCCAAGTGCGTTGCTCTCTTGACTATCATATCGAACCACTACGTGGTCAAATATGATATCCATCGATACTAAACCAGTTCTAAAATCGCCATAGGGGCGGCATCGCCCCGGCGAAAGCCCGTGCGCATAATGCGTGTATAGCCGCCTGTGCGGTCCTGGTAACGGGGGCCAATCGTCGTGAATAGTTTGGTGACCACATCTTCGTCCAATACGTATGCAAGCGCTTGGCGACGAGCTGCCAAATCGCCACGTTTTGCTAAGGTGATCATATGCTCGACAACGCGGTTCACTTCTTTCGCCCGCGTTACGGTGGTTTCGATCCGTTCCTCGCGCAGAGTTGAAGTCACCAAATTACGGAGCATTGCCCGCCGGTGTCCACCAATGCGCCCTAGTTTCCGATGCATGCCTGGCATAAACCGTCTCCTCCATAAGACTTACTCATCAGATGGACGCAGGCCTAAACCTAACGCCACTAATTTTTCCTTAACCTCTTCCAAGGACTTCTTCCCTAAGTTGCGCACTTTCATCATGTCTTCATCCGACTTGTTGGTTAATTCTCCGACCGTGTTAATCCCGGCCCGTTTGAGACAATTAAATGACCGTACCGACAGATCCAGCTCTTCTATGGGCATTTCTAATAGGCGGTCTCGAGAATCTTCATCGCGTTGAACGCCAATTTCCACCCCCGACACCGTGTCGGTTAGTTCGATAAACAAGCGTAAGTGATCTGAAAGGATTTTCGCGCCTCGAGATATGGCTTCTTCAGGGCTAAGGGACCCATCCGTCCACACCTCCAAGGTAAGACGGTCGTAGTCCGTAATGTGACCGACACGAGTATCTTCGACACGCCAGTTGACCTTAGTGACGGGGCTAAAAATCGAGTCGACGGGAATGACACCAATGGCTTGGTCGGCACGTTTGTTCTTTTCAGCAGAAACATAGCCGCGCCCTCGTTCAATGGTCAATTCCATTCGTAACGAGTGCCCTTCATCGACATAGGCGATGTGTTGATCGGGTTCTAAAATGTCTACATCGGCGTCCGCAATGATATCTCCTGCGACCACTTCTCCGGGTCCTTCTTTTTCAATACGAAGGATATGAGGTTCGTCAGACCACAATCGCAAAGCTAAACGCTTCAGGTTCAATATGATATCTGCGGTATCCTCGAGCACACCGGGAATCACAGAAAACTCATGCAAGACCCCGTCAATGCGCACGGACGTCACAGCGGTCCCCGGTAATGACGACAGCAATATCCGCCGCAGTGAGTTCCCGAGGGTTATTCCATAACCCCGGTTAAGCGGTTCGACCGTAAATGCTCCATATTTCGGATCCGAGCCATCGTCAATCCGTCGAATTTCTGGTTTTTCAACCTCGGTCATATTTTCACTGCCCGCCAAAGGCAGGCGTCCCCCCTTTCAGATCCCTATTGACTAACGCGAGTAGTACTCAATAATGAGCTGCTCCTGAACGGGTGTATCAATTTCATCACGGTTTGGCAGTCTTACCACGGTTCCACGCCATTGCTCCCGTTCAACATCAAGCCACGCTGGTACCGTCCGAGCCGGCGCTTCCAACATTGCTTTAAACCGGGGTTTTTGGCGGCTTCCTTCGCGCACTTCGACGACGTCACCGGGTTTAACCGAATATGACGGTATATTCACCCGCCGACCATTCACGGCGAAGTGATTGTGACGCACCAGTTGTCGGGCTTCGGCCCGTGACGAAGCAAAACCCATACGGTACACCACATTATCCAAGCGACGCTCTAAAAGCTGAAGCAAAAGCTCACCAGTGACACCTTTCTTCGCCGAAGCTTTCTCGAAGTACCGTGAGAACTGACCTTCCATGATTCCATAGGTCCTACGAGCCTTTTGCTTTTCTCGTAGCTGTACCCCGTACTCAGAAAGTTTACGGCGTCCTTGGCCATGCTGCCCCGGGGGATACGCGCGTCGTGTCACCGGACATTTATCGGTGTAGCACTTGTCCCCTTTTAAATATAATTTAACTCCTTCACGCCGGCACAACCGGCAAACTGGTCCTGTATAACGTGCCATATGGCCGCCTCCTTCCTTTCTTGTTTATACTCGTCGCCTTTTTGGCGGTCGGCACCCATTATGAGGAATAGGTGTGACATCTTTGATCATACTAACTTCAAGACCCGCGGCTTGAAGTGCTCGAATGGCAGCTTCACGACCTGAACCCGGTCCTTTAACGAGAACTTCAACTTCCTTAAGACCGTATTCCATAGCGGCCTTAGCAGCGGTTTCGGCGGCCATTTGCGCAGCAAACGGTGTGCTTTTGCGTGAGCCTTTAAAGCCGGCTTGACCTGATGACGCCCATGATAAGGCATTGCCTTGCGTATCTGTAATGGTGACAATAGTATTATTGAACGTCGACCGAATGTGAGCGGTTCCACGATCCACGTGGCGCCTGTCACGGCGACGGGTTTTAGTGCTACGACGACTGCCTGCCATATTTCCTTGCGGTCCCTCCTAAGAAAAAGTATCAATTACTTCTTGCGTTTAGCTCCGACGGTTCGACGCGGTCCTTTGCGTGTACGGGCATTGGTTTTGGTTCTTTGTCCCCGCACCGGTAATCCCCGCCGGTGACGGAGCCCGCGGTAGGTACCAATGTCAATCAGCCGTTTGATGTTCATCTGCACTTCACGACGCAGGTCCCCTTCCACACGGTATTCCCGGTCAACAAGTTCGCGAATGCGAGCTACCTCGTCTTCGGTTAAATCCCGAACCCGTGTATCGGGGTCGACTTGTGTCTTCGCGAGAATTTTTCGCGACGCGGACCACCCAATACCATAGATATACGGCAGTGCAGCCTCTATCCGTTTATCACGCGGTAAATCAATTCCTGCAATACGTGCCACCCTTAAGCTCCTCTCTTCTGTTTAATACTTACCCTTGTGCTTGTTTGTGCTTGGGATTTTCACAGATGACCAACACACGGCCATGCCGTTTAATCACTTTGCACTTTTCACAAATGGGCTTCACAGATGCTCGTACCTTCATCGCCGCACCTCCTTCGTGGTTCCATCACTTGTACCGATAGGTGATTCGTCCGCGAGTCAGATCGTAGGGCGACAACTGGACTGTGACCTTATCCCCCGGCAGAATTTTGATAAAATGCATACGAATCTTGCCCGAGATATGCGCCAGCACTTTATGACCATTCGCTAACTCAACACGAAACATCGCATTTGGCAATGGCTCAATGACTGTTCCCTCGACCTCAATCGCGTCTTCTTTTGCCACAGCATTCCCTCCTTTTTTAGACTCCGCACCACTATTGCCCTATGTTTCCCAGTAAACTGGAAAACAAACCTGTTGAATGCATCCGATCTATTATAACGGAATTCGTCAATCAATTCGAGTCAATATTTCAGGACCGTGGTCCGTTATAAAAATCGTGTGTTCAAAGTGTGCAGATAATGATCCATCACGGGTAACCACGGTCCAGCCGTCATCTAACACATCGACATCGTATGCTCCAGCGTTGACCATCGGCTCTATGGCCAAGGCTAAGCCTGGTTTGAGCAAAATGCCACGGCCAGCGGGCCCGTAATTGGGAACTTGCGGATCTTCATGCATCTGGTGGCCAATTCCGTGTCCGACATAATCACGGACCACAGAGAAGCCATGTCGTTCCACATGCTCTTGAACCGCATGAGAAATGTCTCCTAAATGACCGCCTGGCTGTGCCGCTTGAATCCCCGCGTATAAGGATTCCTCCGTCACCCGAAGAAGCAATGCCGCTCGGTCATCCGGTGGCTCACCAACGAATACCGACAGTGCCGCATCGCCGACAAATGAATCCATTACCGCGCCCAAATCGAGACTCACGAGATCATGTTCTTTTAACCGTCTCGCCCCGGGAATGCCGTGAACTACTTCATGATTGACTGACACACAGACACTGGCCGGATACCCATGGTAACCTTTGAAGATAGGTACGGCTCCCCGTGCCCGGATTTCTGAATCCGCGATATGATCGAGTTCCTTGGTTGTAATTCCGGGACGGACAGCCTTTTTAAGGATCTGCAGGACTTCGGCCACCACTAGACCGGCCTTACGCATTTTTTCTTTATCCCGCATACTCTTCAGTTCAATCATGCTGTGCCCCCAGCCGGATAATGATATTTTGTGTGACCACATCCACCGGCTCGGTGCCATCAATCTCTACCAATACTCCCCGTTCATGATAAAAATCAATGAGAGGCGCGGTTTCTTCCATATACACGTTAAGACGCGTTTCCACGGTTTCGGGTTGGTCGTCTGGACGCTGTACCAGTGTTCCGCCACAGACCGAGCATACTCCCTCTACTGCGGGCGGATCAAAGATTACATGAAAGGTCGTGCCGCATGTTGAGCACACCCGTCGGCCGACGAGGCGCTCTACTAATATGTCATGGGGCACTTTAATGTAAATGACCGCGGTGAGGCTTAACTCTCGCGCGGAAAGCATTCTTGCCAATGCATCGGCCTGGTGGACATTCCTGGGGAAGCCATCTAGGATAAATCCATTGTCTGTGTCAGCTTGTTGCAAACGGTCGTCAACCATCGCTTCGGTAATGTCATCGGGTACCAGTCGGCCTTCTGACATGTAACTCTGGGCCCGTTTTCCGAGTGGGGTTCCTTCACTTAAGTTGCGCCTGAAAATGTCCCCGGTGGATATATGCGGAATGGAATAGTATTCTGCCAGGCGCTTTGCCTGAGTTCCCTTACCCGCCCCAGGCGCCCCTAACAGGACCAAGTTGATCACCGGTACCACCTCATTTCATAAATCCCTGATATTGTTTCATCAGCATCTGCGCCTGCATCTGCTTCAATGTATCGAGCGCAACTCCTACAATAATTAATAGTGACGTTCCGCCAAAATACAGCCCGTTAACCCCCATGCCCATAGTCACAAAGCTCGGCAAGATGGCGACAATGCCTAGAAAAATCGCACCAATTAAGGTTAAGCGATTGCTTACACGCCCCAAATATTCTGCAGTGGGACGACCGGGGCGAATTCCAGGAATATACCCGCCGCCTTTTTTCAGATTGTCTGCCACATCATCAACCTTAAATACCACTTGGGTGTAAAAGAAGGTAAATACGACAACCAGAACAAACTCAGCCACAATATAAAGCGGTGAGGTAAAACCGAAATACCGTTCTAGTTCCGACACCCACCCACCTTTAAAGAACTGACCAATGGTGTAGGGAAGAATCAATAGGGAAATCGCAAAAATAACCGGAATAACCCCTGCTTGGTTTACACGGATGGGCAAATGCGTATTTTGACCCTGGTACATACGACGCCCAACCACCCGCTTGGGATATTGCACCGGAATTTTCCTCTGACCCTCATTAACAAAAACCACCGCCGCAATGATAATGACGGCCACGATTAAGAAGATAATGATTTTGGGCCAGCTGATAATCCCGGCCTGAATATATTTGTACAGTTCCTCGACCCCAAACGGCAGACGCGAAATTATGCCAAAAAACACCAAAAGGGAAATGCCGTTCCCAATGCCCTTGTCGGTTATTTCTTCGCCCACCCACATTAAGATCGTTGATCCGGTCAATAACAACAGCGCTGTTAACAACAAACTGCCGATAGTGTGATGAATATACGCGAATTCGCCATTGGACGAATAATTGTACAAATAATAGGCAATACCAAGGGATTGCAAAGCCCCGAGTCCCAGTGATAACCACCGGGTGACTTTCGTCATTTTTTTCTGACCTTCTTCGCCTTCCTTGGACCATTCTTCCACAGTAGGGATAACAACTGTCATCAATTGCATGATAATACTGGCATTAATATACGGGATGATACTCAGCGCAAATATTGATAACGTTGCTGTCGCTCCACCAGAAAATAGGTTCAATAAAGCAAAAATGGTCGCCCCGTGTAAAAACAGGCTTTGAATGACGGATGCGTGGACGCCCGGAATTGGCACATGGGCGCCCACACGAAATACGACCAGCATCAAGAGGGTAAACAGTATACGCCTGTTCAAGTCTGACGCCCGGAACGCATTCATCATATTCTGTGCCACGTCAAATCACCTCGGCCCGTCCAGAAACCGCCTCGATCTTTTCCTTGGCCGACTTGGAAAATGCATTCACCTGTACAGTCAAGGGACGGTCCAATTCTCCCTCCCCTAGAATCTTAACGGGTAAATTGCGGCGTACGAGCCGGCGATTCTTCAGCAGTTCAATGGTGACCACTGTGTTGGCTTCGAATTGATTCAAATCGCCAACATTCACCACTTCGTACTCAACGCGAAAGGGATTGACAAAGCCCCGCTTAGGTAAGCGCCGCTGTAAGGGCATCTGCCCTCCCTCAAACCCGGGGCGAATGCTTCCTCCGGACCGTGCCTTCTGACCTTTGTGACCACGGCCCGCTGTCTTACCCAGTCCGGATCCCAATCCTCGTCCACGCCGTGTCTTCTTTGTACGGCTGCCGGGGGCAGGCTGAATTTCATGCAGTCTCATTTAGTAGCCTCCTCTCCCTCTGGAATTTCTTCCACGCGCACAAGATGACGGATTTTGTGAATCATCCCGCGAATGGACGGGTTATCATCAAATTCCACGGTCCGCCACATTTTCCGTAAACCTAACCGACTCGCCGTATCTTTTTGATCTTTGGCGTAACCGATAGGGCTCTTCACCAACGTAATGCGTAATCTAGCCATGGTGTGCCCCCCTTAAAACTTCTTGAACAGTACGCCCACGTAATTTGGCTACGCGCTCGGCCTTCTTCAACTGCTTAAGTGCGTCCATCGCGGCCGCCACCACGTTATTAGGATTTGAAGTTCCTAAAGACTTCGTTAACACGTCCCGGACTCCAGCTGCTTCTAATACAGCACGCACGGGACCTCCGGCAATAACTCCCGTACCAGGCCCAGCGGGTTTAATCAACACCCGGCCAGCTCCAAATACTCCAGTGACTTGGTGGGGAATTGTGTTTCCCAACCGCGGTACGGTAATCATTGATTTCTTAGCATCCTCGACGCCTTTGCGAATAGCATCCGGAATCTCAGCAGCTTTGCCTAATCCGACGCCAACCCGACCATTTTCGTCGCCAACCACTACCAATGCGCTAAAGCTAAATCGCCGTCCACCTTTCACGACCTTGGCGACCCGATTAATCGCAACCACTTTTTCCTTGAATTCGCTTGCGCCTCGGGTTTCTTGATTTTGGGCTGCTGGCCTTGCCATAACGTACCCCCTAATTCCTAAAATTCGAGTCCAGCTTCACGCGCCGCGTCCGCCAATGCCTGAACACGCCCGTGATAACGGTACCCGCCGCGGTCAAAGACCACTTTTTTTACACCATGAGCAATAGCACGTTCCGCAACCAATCGGCCCACTTCCCGTGCTTTGGCCACGGTCAACCGACCTTCCATGTTGTCAAACACTTTTTCTAATGTGGACGCTGATGCGATCGTGTGTCCTTTGGTGTCATCGATTACCTGTGCGTAAATATGCAAATTGGAGCGGAAGACATTAAGGCGCGGTCTTTCAGGCGTTCCTTTAATCTTACTCCGTATACGCAGGTGTCGACGCTTCCGAGCCGCGTTCCTGTCAAAACGTGTATACACGTCTTATCCCTCATTTCTTTCCAGTCTTACCAACCTTGCGAATAATTCGTTCACCTTGATAGTGAATCCCTTTACCTTTGTAGGGCTCCGGGGGACGTACACTGCGGATTCGAGCGGCAGTCGCACCCACGGCTTCTTTGTCATAACCCTTAACCACAATGTTTGTGGGATTGGGGACCTCAAATTCGATCCCAGCAGGGGGTTCAATGTTTACAGGATGAGAAAACCCGACTGCTAGCACCAAGTTGTGGCCTTGCTTCGACGCACGATATCCAACTCCGGCCATTTCCAGATTCCGTTGGAACCCTTGTGATACACCTTCTACCATGTTTGCGACGAGCGTTCGCGACAATCCCCATTGCGCCCTGGCTACGGGACTGTCATCGACCGGAAGAACACGTAGCTCGTTATTTTCCATGGTGACCGTCACTTCAGGCCGCAGGGTCCGCTCCAGCTCACCCTTGGGTCCTTTCACGTGCACCCTGGTCCCGTCGATGGTAACCGTCACACCGGCAGGAATGGGAATCGCTTTTTTACCTATCCGTGACATCCGGGATACTCCTCCTCATAATCTGCCTTACCACACGTAGCAGAGTACTTCTCCACCCACGTGGATCTCACGCGCTTGTTTTTCGGTCATCACACCGCGTGACGTGGATAACACGGCAATACCCAGTCCACCTAGGACCCGAGGCAGCTCATCGTGCCCCGCGTAGACACGCAGCCCCGGACGGCTAATCCGTTTTAGGCCGGAAATGACGCGCTCTCGGTTAGGTCCATATTTCAAATGGAGCCGAATCATCCCGTGCTTGCCGTCTTCAACCAATTCGTAATCACGAATAAATCCTTCTTGTTTCAGGATTTGTGCTAGAGCACGCTTTATCTTGGAATCGGGCACATCCACATGTTCACGGTATACAACATTGGCGTTCCGAATCCGGGTTAACATATCTGCAATGGGATCAGTCACTGCGATCCTC
This sequence comes from Sulfobacillus thermosulfidooxidans, assembly GCF_001280565.1. Taxonomy (NCBI): domain Bacteria; kingdom Bacillati; phylum Bacillota; class Clostridia; order Eubacteriales; family Clostridiales Family XVII. Incertae Sedis; genus Sulfobacillus; species Sulfobacillus thermosulfidooxidans. The sequence continues at coordinate 539,737 of NZ_LGRO01000002.1, forward strand.
CTCTCACTTACCAGCTGGCTTTACGTACACCGGGTATTTGTCCCTGGTGCGCTAATTGCCGAAAACACAAGCGGCATAATCCAAAGTCGCGAATATATCCATGCGGTCGTCCACAAACCTGGCAACGATGGTATTTTCGTACTTTATACTTTGGTGTCCGTTTGGCCTTAGCAATGAGTGACTTTTTGGCCATGTCATCCCTCCTAACGTTGTGGCGTGAACGGCATGCCGAGTAAAGTCAAAAGTTCTTTGGCTTCTTCATCGGTTTCTGCACTCGTGACAAGTGTGACATCCATGCCGCGCACTTTTTCGACCTTGTCATACTCGATTTCCGGAAAGATAATTTGTTCACGAATTCCTAAGGTATAGTTTCCCCGACCATCAAATCCTTTGGTGGATACCCCACGAAAATCGCGAACCCGGGGAAGCGCCATGAAAAAGAGCTTCTCCACAAAATCATACATCCGTTGACCCCTAAGCGTCACTTTGGTCCCAATGGGCATACCCTCTCGCACCTTAAAGGATGCGATCGATTTACGGGCTCGAGTGACCAGCGGTTTTTGACCCGTGATTGTGGCCAGATCGTTTACGGCCGCCTCGAGCAATTTAGGATTGCCAATCGAATCTCCTACACCCATATTGATGACCACTTTGACAAGCCTGGGCACGTTCATCGGGTTTTTGTATTTAAAGCGCTCCTGCAGTCGCGGTACGACTTCTTTTTCGTACCGTTCCTTGAGCTCCGACACCACTGCCATTGTTAACCCCCTGTTCCTTGTCCCGCTCTTTAGTCGATCGCGGCACCGCACCGCTTGCATTGCCGAACTTTCTTACCGTTGTCCAAGAACTTGTGTCCAACTCTTGTCGCTTTTTTACAAGAGGGGCAAATGAGCATCACATTGGACACGTGTAAGGGAGCTTCCATCGCGATAATGCCGCCTTGCGGATACTGCTGCGTTGGTTTTTGGTGTTTTTTCACCAAATTAATCTTCTCTACCACCACGCGATCTTCTTTGGGAATCGCACGGATTATTTTGCCCTGCTTACCTTTATCCTTGCCGGCGAGCACCTTAACTAAGTCGCCTTTTTTTACGTGCACCCTAGTCCCTCCTTCCGTTTCCGTCTGCTGAGTTATAACACCTCAGGTGCTAGGGATATGATTTTCATAAAATCACGTTCGCGAAGTTCTCGCGCCACCGGTCCAAAAATACGGGTACCGCGGGGTTCTTTCTCATCGCCACGGAGAATAACCGCAGCATTTTCGTCAAACTTGATATATGAGCCATCACTGCGTCGCCGCCCCGTCTTGGTGCGAACAATCACTGCCTTAACGACGTCCCCTTTTTTGACCACGCCGCCGGGCGTTGCTTCTTTAACAGAAGCCACAATCACGTCTCCAATGTTTCCGTAACGCCGAAAAGATCCTCCAAGTACTCGAATGCACATGATCTCTTTGGCCCCGGTGTTATCTGCGACCGCCAGACGTGTTTGCGGTTGTATCATGAGAATATCCTCCTTTCCGTAGATCCACTAAATACTTACTGGACTTCGTCAGCGCGCCGAATTATTTCAATGACACGCCAGCGTTTCTCTTTGGAAAGAGGTCGTGTCTCTTCAATCCGTACAATATCGCCCGTCCGGCACTGATTCTCTTCGTCGTGTGCTTTATACCGCTTTGTCCGGCGCATCGTACGCCCATAAATGGGATGGCGCACCAACGACTCTACGGCCACTACGACCGTCTTATTCATCTTGTCGCTGACGACCGTTCCCTCGCGTACTTTTCTTTTACCCGTTGGTTGTTCCATGTCGCTCATGCCCTCCTATTTCGCGTCCTGCCGAAGCTCGCGCTCCCGCATGATGGTGTGTACCCGTGCGATATCTTTCCGTACCTGGCGAACGCGCATGGGATTCTCTAATTGGGCCGTGGCAAGTTGGAACCGAAGCCGGAAAAGCTCTTCTTTTAACGCTCGCAATTTAGCTTGTAGCTCTTCTTGACTGAGCTCTCGTATCTCCTTAGGCTTCATGCGCATTCTCCCCCGACTCCTCGCGTTTTACAAACCGCGTCTTGATAGGTAACTTGTGAGCCGCCAAACGCATAGCTTCACGAGCCACTTCTTCGGGTACACCGGCCAACTCAAACATGATCCGCTGAGGCTTGACGACTGCGACCCAGTATTCCACGTTCCCCTTACCGCTACCTTGCCGGGTTTCCGCCGGTTTCTTTGTCACGGGTTTGTCTGGGAAGATGGTAATCCAGACTTTTCCTCCACGCCGAATGTACCGTGTCAAGGCCACACGAGCTGCTTCGATCTGCCGGTCGGTAATCCATGCCGGTTCTAGGGCTTGGAGGCCGTATTCACCAAATACAACTTTATTTCCCCGGTGCGCCGTACCCTTCATGCGGCCACGCTGCATTTTGCGATACTTGGTACGCTTCGGTTGTAACATTTTACTGACCTCCCTCTTGCGCTACCAGCACACGCTTTTTCGCCGCAGGCAAGACTTGCCCTTTAAAGATCCACACTTTAACCCCAATAATGCCATAGGTTGTGTGAGCTTCAGCAAATCCGTAGTCAATGTCTGCCCGTAACGTGTGAAGGGGGATGGATCCTTCCCATGCCCATTCACGGCGCGCAATCTCAGCTCCGCCGAGGCGGCCGCTGACCATAATTTTGACTCCTTGAACGCCAGCTTGTCGCATAGTCCGTGTAATAGACTGTTTCATCGCACGTTTAAACGCGATACGCCGCTCTAATTGACTGGCGACATTTTCTGCCACCAACTGCGCATCCGCGTCAGGAGCCTTCACTTCGAGAATGTTGAGATTAACGTTCTTATTAGTAAGTTTTTCGAGGTCCTTGCGTAACGCCTCAACCCCGACACCACCCTTACCGATCACCATTCCCGGCTTGCCGGTGTGGACAGTAACTTTCAGCTTATTCGCTGAACCACGTTCGATCTCCACCCGTGCAATCCCAGCCGCATGATGCCTCTTCTTGATGAAACGCCGGATGGCTAAATCCTCTCCTAATAACTCAGGAGTCTCTTTTCGGTTGCCATACCAACGTGAATCCCAGTCCTTAACAATCCCAAGGCGTAGACCCTTTGGGTGAATTTTTTGCCCCATGGTTCCCTCCTAGCTGTTGTGCTTGGGTCGTAACACAACCGAAATGTGACTCGTCCGCTTGAAAATCGAAAATGCTTGACCTCGGCTCCGCGGATGAATCCGTTTAAGTGTTGGGCCTCCGTCAACCCACACAGCATGCACATATAAATCGCGTGGGTCCATGTCATAATTGTGTTGGGCGTTAGCCACTGCACTCTTAAGCAACTTGGCTACAACCGCTGAGGCCCGTTTGGGCGTGTGCCGCAAAATCGCCTCCGCGTCCCGAACATCCTTCCCCCGAATTAGGTCCACAACAATGCGAACTTTTCGAGGTGCAATGCGGACATGGCGCACATGAGCGCGAGCTTCTGCTACGTCTGCCATTTATGCCATCTCCTTATTTCAAAGACGTGGACCGCTCGGTTTTGTCCCCGTGACCCTTAAAGGTCCTCGTAGGAGCAAACTCACCGAGTTTATGTCCGACCATCTCTTCAGTGATATAAATTGGAACGTGTCTGCGCCCATCATGAATGCCAATGGTATGACCAACCATGTCGGGAACGATAGTAGAGGCCCGAGCCCAAGTCTTAATAACCCGCTTTTCGTTCTTGGCATTCATCGCGTCGATTTTCTTCATCAACTTTTCATCGACGTATGGACCCTTCTTGGTTGAACGACTCATTCTCTACCTCCCTGCCTTCCGCCGACGCACGATCATCCGGTTCGATGCCTTGTGCTTCTTCCGTGTCTTTTTACCGAGGGCCGGTTTGCCCCATGGCGTCATCGGATGCTTGTGACCCACCGGAGCTTTCCCTTCACCACCACCGTGAGGGTGATCAACCGGGTTCATGACGCTACCCCGGACTGTGGGTCGCCATCCGAGATGACGGTTTCGACCTGCCTTACCAATCACAATGTTCTCATGCTCGACATTTCCCACTTGACCAATCGTCGCACGCGCCGTAACGGGAACGCGCCGCAGCTCGCCGGAGGGCAATCGCAGCAACGCGTGCTTACCTTCCTTGGCTGCCAGCTGAGCCGAAGCGCCGGCTGACCGGGCTAGTTGTGCGCCTTTTCCGGGCACAAGTTCGACATTGTGTACGATGGTTCCGACGGGCACATCCTGCAATTTTAACGCGTTTCCTGGTTTAATATCGGCTGTCGGTCCCGATATCACCGTGTCTCCCACTTTTAAGCCGACCGGAGCCAGAATGTAGGCCAATGTGTCATCGGCGTATTTCAGCAACGCTATTCGGGCTGTCCGAAACGGATCGTATTCGATGGACTGAACCACCGCCGGTATACCCTCTTTGGTCCGTTTGAAGTCAATCTTCCGATAGAGTCGCTTTGTACCACCGCCGCGGTGCCGGGTCGTAATGCGACCATAGTTATTACGGCCCGCCTTGCGGTGCATACCCACCACGAGACTTTTTTCCGGTTCGGTTTTCGTGATCTCCTCAAAGGTTGACACAGTCATATGCCGCACACCAGGAGACGTTGGTTTCATTTTTCGAACTGCCACAATCCAGCCTCCTTAATGTTAGACACCTTCAAAGATGTCAATCGTTTCTCCAGGTGCTAACGTCACGATGGCTTTTTTCCGGCGTGTCGTCCGTCCAACCACCATACCCCGGCGCTTTTCCTTGCTGGGCCGCCATAACGTGTTGACCTTAGTTACGTGCACCTTGAAGATTTCCTCAATTGCATTGCGGATCTCGACCTTATTCGCTCGCGGCGACACTTCAAATGTATATTTATTGAGTGCCATCTGATCAGTGCTCGCCTCGGTAACGATAGGACGAATAATCACATCATAAGCTGATTTCATCGCGCAAACACCTCTTCCACTCGTGCCACCGCATCAGTATCAAGAACGATTTGGTGATACCGCAGCAAGCTATAAGCGTTCAAGTTATCCGTGGTGATGGTGTGCACGTTCTTGAAATTCCGCGCGGACAACTTCCATGTTTCATTGGGCGACGCGGTCACAAATAACACGTTACGACCCAAATTCAAGTTGTCCAAAGCCGCCAAAACATGTTTTGTTTTGACTTCAGGCAACGTTAATGCATTAACAACCTTCAACTCATTGGACGCGAGTTTAGCGCTTAATGCTTGCCGCAGAGCCGCCCGCCGCATTTTTCGAGGAAATTTCACCGAAAAATCGCGCGGATGAGGCCCAAACACAACGCCACCATGTCGCCAATGCGGTGCCCGCGTCGTTCCGGCACGCGCCCGACCTGTTCCTTTTTGTCGCCACGGTTTTCTTCCGCCACCACGCACTTCGGAACGCGTCTTCGTGTCTGCAGTACCGGCACGCTGGTTGGCTTGAAAAGCCACAACGGCTTGATGCAGCAACGCCTCATTAACAGGTGCGGCAAACACGGTGTCAGAGAGCTGCAGTTCACCGACGACCTGTCCTTGAAGGTCATAAACATTCACAGTCGGCATGCCTACATCGCTCCTTTCCGATTTCGAACAGAATCCCGCACCATGACCAACGACCCGCGAGGTCCTGGGACCGCGCCGCGCACCAATAATAAGTTGCGGTCGGCATCGACACGCTCGACGCGAAGTCGCAATACCGTCACGCGCGCATGTCCTTTATGTCCAGGCATTTTCCGCCCGGGATGAACCCGTCCGCCACCGCCAGAGGTTCGGGCCGCTAAAGAACCGACGCGGCGGTGATATTTCGAACCGTGTGATGTCGGACCACGCCGGAATCCCCAACGCTTAATGACACCCGCGAATCCTTTACCTTTGCTTGTCCCGGTCACGTCGACAATGTCTCCGGGGCTGAACGCATCTTCCACTCTAATAACTGACCCAGGTTCTAAATCCGTTGCCCCAGGCAATCGGAATTCACGCACAAACCTTACCGGTTCAACACCAAGTTTCTCAAAATCCTTGCGCTGGGGCTGGGCCACTTTGTGTGGCTTAATGGCTCCAACGCCGAGCTGTACTGCATCATAACCATCTTTCGCTTGCGTGCGCAACCGTAAGACCTTGTTTGGCTCGGCGTGAATCACCGTAACGGGCACGGCACGACCTTCGTCGTCGAATACTTGGGTCATGCCTACCTTAATGCCAATAATCCCTTTCATAACATCCTCCCGCCTACAGCTTTATCTCGATGTCCACTCCGGCCGGGAGATCCAGACGCATGAGCGCATTGACCGTTTTCTGACTGGGATCCATGATGTCGATCAAACGCTTGTGAATGCGACGCTCAAACTGTTCGCGAATGTCCTTCTCCCCGTTAGGCGCAGTCAGAACCGTGTACACCTTCTTCTCAGTGGGCAGCGGCACTGGGCCAGAGACTGCGGCGCCATTGCGCCGGGCAGTCTCCACTATTGTCGCTGCTGACTTATCCAAAACTTCGTAATCGTATCCCTTGAGGCGAATCCGAATTTTTTGCTGGGCCACCGTCCGTTCCCCCTTGCCTTATGCCAATATTTGGGTCACTACACCAGCGCCCACAGTGCGTCCGCCTTCACGAATAGCGAAACGCAGACCTTCTTCCATAGCGATTGGCGCAATTAACTCGACTTCCATCTGGATGTTATCGCCGGGCATCACCATTTCAACGCCTTCGGGAAGTTTGACAACACCGGTCACGTCCGTGGTCCGGAAGTAGAACTGCGGCCGATATCCGTTAAAAAACGGGGTGTGACGCCCTCCTTCTTCCTTGGTCAACACGTAAACCTCAGCCTTGTATTTTGTGTGGGGGTGAATGCTTCCGGGCTTGGCCAACACTTGGCCCCGCTCCACTTCGTCTTTATCCACACCACGGAGCAAACAACCAATGTTGTCTCCGGCTACGGCTTGATCCAAGGTCTTTCGGAACATTTCCACACCGGTTACAACCGTCTTCTTTGCGGTGTCAGTCAAACCGACGATTTCCACTTCTTCTCCGACCTTAATGGTTCCACGCTCAACACGCCCTGTGACAACCGTTCCACGTCCGGTGATGGACATGGTGTCCTCCACGGGCATTAAGAAGGGTTTGTTGGTGTCGCGTTCGGGAGTGGGAATGTAGTCATCAACAGCATCCATTAAGTCCCAAATCTTGCCACACCATTCACAGTCGCGTTTTCCACATCCGCATTCTAGAGCTTTTAATGCGGATCCCGCCACGACAGGAATGTCGTCACCCGGGAATTCATAACTGCTCAAGAGTTCGCGGACCTCAATCTCGACCAATTCCATTAACTCGGGGTCATCAACCATGTCGGCCTTGTTTAAGAACACGACAATGTTGGGCACACCGACCTGACGGGCTAAAAGAATGTGCTCACGGGTCTGGGGCATAGGACCATCAGCAGCTGACACCACCAAAATGGCACCGTCCATCTGGGCAGCTCCGGTAATCATGTTTTTCACGTAGTCGGCGTGTCCTGGGCAGTCCACGTGTGCATAGTGCCGCTTGTCGGTTTCATATTCTACGTGTGCGGTCGCAATCGTAATTCCACGTTCGCGCTCTTCAGGAGCCTTGTCAATTTGGTCATAGGCCGTAAATTCTGCCTGCCCCTGGGTGGATAGGACGCGGGTAATAGCCGCCGTCAAAGTGGTCTTACCGTGGTCAACGTGACCAATCGTTCCCACGTTAATGTGGGGCTTTGTGCGTTCGTACTTCTTCTTCGCCATTGCTAAATCCTCCTTGAGTTATTTGGCATCCGCCATGTGTTTAGTGCCTCGACTTAATGACCTGTTCGGTCACATGCTTCGGAGCTTCTTCGTAATGAGAAAATTGCATCGTGTAGGTACCGCGTCCTTGAGATCGCGAACGGAGATCCGTCGCGTAGCCAAACATTTCGGCTAAGGGAACATAGCCACGGATGGCTTGCACGCCGCCGGGTCTAGGCTCCATACCTTCAATGCGCCCCCGCCGCGAGTTGAGATCTCCAATCACATCACCCATGTACTCGTCCGGCACTACAACTTCGACTGCCATGATTGGCTCTAAAAGCACAGGATTGGCTTTTTGAGCAGCCGCTTTAAATCCCATAGATCCAGCAATCTTGAATGCCATTTCGCTGGAGTCGACTTCGTGGTAGGAGCCGTCAAATAGTGTAACACGAACATCCAAGACAGGGTATCCGGCCAATACACCGGACTCCATTGCTTCCTTGACACCAGCTTCAACCGCGGGAATATATTCCTTCGGTACGACACCACCAACAATCTTATTGACAAACTCGAATCCTTGGCCGGGTTCTAAGGGTTCGACCTTTAACCAAACATGACCATATTGTCCGCGACCGCCGCTTTGCCGAATGAATTTTCCTTCGGCTTCGACGCTCTTTCGCAAGGTTTCTTTGTACGCCACTTGCGGCTTACCCACATTGGCCTGCACTTTAAATTCGCGGAGCAGACGGTCCACAATAATTTCAAGATGCAGTTCGCCCATTCCGGCGATAATGGTTTGGCCCGTTTCTTGGTCTGTGTACATGCGAAACGTCGGGTCTTCTTCAGCCAGCTTGGATAAGGCCGTTCCCATTTTGTCTTGGTCGGCTTTGGTTTTCGGTTCGATTGCCACCGAAATAACCGGCTCAGGGAAAACCATCGATTCTAACAGAATCGGCTTTTGCTCGTCGGACAGGGTGTCTCCAGTCGTTGTGTCTTTCAATCCCACAGCTGCGGCAATATCCCCTGCGTAGACGGTATCGATTTCTTCACGGTGATTCGCGTGCATTTGCAAGATACGACCAATTCGTTCCCGACGTCCTTTAGTAACATTGTAGACGTAAGATCCAGAGGTCAGGGTTCCGGAATAGACCCGGAAGAATGCCAGCTTACCAACAAAGGGGTCGGACATGATTTTGAAAGCGAGACCCGAGAATGGAGCATCGTCTGAAACTTCGCGATAAATCTCTTCTCCGGTAGCCGGATCATGACCCCGAACGGCACCAATGTCTAAAGGAGACGGAAGATAATCTACGACCGCGTCCAACAGCGGTTGGACGCCTTTGTTCCGGTAAGACGAACCACATAATACGGGAACCAACTGGCTGGACAGAGTTCCTTTTCGAAGCGCTGCACGGATTTCTTCTTCCGTAAGCTCTTCGCCCTCTAGATACTTTTCCATTAGAGCGTCGTCAACATCAGCCACGGCTTCTAATAGCATTTGCCGACGTTCATTGCAAACATCTTGTAAATCCTCAGGAATATCGACATATTCCCCACGCGTTCCCAAGTCATCTTCATACAAATAGGCTTGCATCTTAATCAGGTCAACAATGCCTACGAACTGATCTTCTGCTCCCCATGGCCACTGGATGGCCACCGGGTTAGCCCCAAGACGCGTACGGATTTGGCTGACAGTGTTGGCGAAGTCCGCTCCAATGATATCCATTTTGTTCACATAAGCTATGCGAGGTACATGGTACTTGTCTGCCTGTCGCCACACCGTTTCTGATTGCGGTTCAACACCACCCTTGGCATCGAAGACAGCAATTGCGCCGTCTAAGACACGCAGGGATCGTTCCACTTCTACCGTAAAGTCCACGTGGCCGGGCGTGTCAATAATGTTGATCCGGTGGTCCCGCCACGTCGTTGTGGTCGCAGCGGAGGTGATGGTAATTCCACGCTCCTGCTCTTGGACCATCCAGTCCATCGTGGCCGTTCCCTCGTGAACCTCACCGATTTTGTGGGTGCGGTGCGTATAAAACAAAATACGCTCAGTTGTCGTTGTCTTCCCCGCATCAATGTGGGCCATAATCCCGATATTTCGGGTTCGTTCCAAAGGAAACGCTCGAGCCATAACTGGGAAACTCCCTTCTTGCCTACTGACCTGCTTTACCAGCGATAATGCGCAAAAGCTTTGTTTGCCTCTGCCATACGGTGGGTTTCGTCACGTTTCTTGACGGCGCCGCCACTATTTTGGTATGCGTCCAAAATTTCGTTGGCTAAACGTTCTTCCATGGTGCGTTCATGACGCGCACGCGCATATTGGACTAACCAGCGAATAGCCAATGACATTCGTCGCTGTGGGCGAACCTCAATAGGCACCTGGTAGGTGGCTCCACCAACACGACGTGGTCTTACCTCGAGAAGAGGCGTGACGTTTTTAATGGCTCCTTCAAAAACTTCCATCACATCTTTTTGGCTTTTTTCGGCAATGATATCGAATGCGCGATACACAATGTGTTCGGCTAAACTTTTCTTGCCACTCATCATCACTTTGTTAATAAGTGCTGCAACTTGCGGACTGTTATAGACAGCGTCCGGCGCAATTTCGCGGACACCAGCCGCTCCACGTCTGGGCATGCTTTCCCTCCTTCTCCGCTTTACTTCTTGCCAGCTGGTTGATTCTTCTTGGCGCCGTATTTCGACCGGCCTTGCGCCCGTTTCTGGACGCCACCAGCGTCAAGAGTTCCCCGGATAACGTGATAACGCACTCCCGGCAAATCCCGAACACGCCCTCCACGCACTAACACGACAGAGTGCTCTTGGAGATTATGTCCGATTCCTGGGATATAGGCCGTGACTTCTTCCCCGTTCGTCAAACGAACACGAGCAACCTTTCGGAGTGCTGAGTTTGGTTTTTTCGGCGTTACTGTTTTCACACTGATACATACTCCGCGCTTTTGCGGGTTTCCTCTCAGTGCAGGAGCTGCGGACTTTTTCGTTGTCTTTTTTCGTCCATGTCGTACCAGCTGATTGATTGTTGGCACCAGCCCCCACCTCCTTTCACGCAAATGACCTTTGCTCTGGCAGCAGCGCTGCGCATGCAGCACCCACTTCTATCCCGCATAACCGGCCCAGTTCGTCCATTGAACCCACGTATTCAATGGGTATATTTCGGGTTGTACTTTGGTTCACGATTTCCTCGATGACTCGGGCTTCCGCGTCTTGAGCTATGTAGACGCACAGTACCGTTCCTTGAGCGATCTTTTTCAAAGTTTCCCGCATACCCACTACGCGGCGCCGACGATTTTTCAATGCGTCGATATCCATTGGTCTGGCCTCCCGGCGCTTACAGGCTTAGACACACTTGGGTATTTTATCACCGGAAAACGGGCGTGTCAATTGACACGCCCGTTATGAATCTTATTTTATCAACTCGTTCTCCACCGACTTATCGGCATTTTCATCGGCCCCGTGAATAATCACATTGCGGTATCGGGACATTCCAGTTCCCGCCGGAACTAACTTACCGATGATCACATTTTCCTTTAGACCCAAGAGCGGATCCCGCTTCGCCTTAATCGACGCTTCGGTTAAGACTCGGGTCGTTTCCTGGAAAGAAGCTGCAGATAAGAAGGAATCCGTGGCCAGTGACGCCTTGGTAATTCCCAACACCGTGGGTTTGGCCACTGCAGGGGTCCCTCCCCGCATCAACACCTCAGCATTTTGATCCTCAAACTCAAATCGATCAACCAATGCCCCGGGTAGTAAGGACGTATCTCCAGCTTCCTCAATCTTCACCTTACGCATCATCTGGCGCACCATAACTTCAATATGCTTGTCGTTAATATCAACACCCTGTACCCGGTAAACACGCTGGACTTCTTGCAGTAGGTAATTTTGGACACCGGTCAGACCCAATACCCGCAGCAAGTCATGAGGATTGACAGATCCTTCGGTGAGTTCTTCACCTGCTTCGATATGGTCACCTTCATGCACTTTTATCCGCGACCCAAAGGGCACGACATAGGATTGCGCTTCGTTGTCCTTGTCGCTGACAATCGTGATTTCGCGGCGTCCCTTGTTCTCTCCCATGTGGACGGTTCCCGATATCTCCGCAATAATAGCTTGACCTTTAGGTTTACGGGCCTCAAAGAGCTCTTCGACACGGGGAAGACCTTGAGTGATGTCGTCTCCTGCCACTCCGCCCATGTGGAAAGTCCGCATCGTCAGCTGCGTACCCGGTTCACCAATGCTTTGCGCGGCGATAATTCCGACCGCTTCTCCAACTTCCACGATACCGCCCTTGGCCAAGTTTCGGCCATAACAAGCCACACAGACTCCGAACCGAGACTGGCACGTGAGAACTGAACGGACCCGCAATTCCGTAATGCCAGCGTCGACAATCGCGCGGGCTGTATCTTCAACAAGTAGTTCGTTCGCGTGCGCAATAATCTCGCCAGTTTGCGGATGATACACATCTTCGGGCACCACGCGACCCACTAAACGGTCATACAGACTTTCGATGACCTGCCCACCATCTCTAATTTCCCGGACTAAGGTTCCTTGCGTCGTTCCGCAATCGACTTCACGGACAATCACGTCCTGAGCGACGTCAACCAACCGCCGGGTCAGATATCCGGAGTCCGCCGTACGTAAGGCCGTGTCCGCAAGTCCTTTTCTAGCCCCGTGAGTCGATGTGAAATATTCCAACACGGTCAATCCTTCGCGGAAATTGGCTCGGATGGGCAACTCAATGATCCGTCCTGATGGATCGGCCATTAATCCACGCATGCCCGCCAACTGCGAAATCTGCTGCACATTACCACGAGCTCCAGACGTCGCCATCATATAGACCGAGTTATTGCGGTCCAACGTATCCATTAAGGCTTGGGTAACCCGTTCTTTTGCTCGGGTCCAAATCCCGATGACCCGTTCATAGCGCTCGTCAGCCGTGATCAAACCGCGCCGATATTGCCGGGTAACCTGCATAACCTCTTGTTCAGCTTCTTGCAAAATCTGTTTCTTGGCCTCGGGTATGACAATGTCAGATACAGAGATCGTCACGCCAGCCTTGGTCGCATATTGAAATCCCAAAGCCTTAATGCGGTCAAGCGTCTGGGCAGTAACATCATTACCATACATCCGGAACATATCTGCCACGATCTTTGCCAATTGTTTTCGACCAATGGTCTGATCGATAAAACGCAGCTCTTTCGGCAAGGCATCGTTGTAGAGAAAACGTCCTAAGGTTGACGTGCGGCGCTCGCCATCATAACGCATGGTAACCCGGGCATGGAGATCCAAGACACCTTCCGCATAGGCCATTTCACCTTCTTGCAGATCCGCTAATACCATGCCTTCGCCTTTGGCATTCTCTTTGTCCATCGTTAAGTAATACGATCCCAGTACCATGTCTTGGGTTGGGGTAACAACTGGCTGCCCGTCTTTGGGATTCAAAATGTTTTGCGTCGATAGCATTAACACCCGGGCCTCAGACTGGGCTTCCGCCGACAGAGGTACGTGCACAGCCATCTGGTCTCCATCAAAGTCAGCGTTATAGGCCGTACAGACAAGCGGATGAATCTGAATGGCACGACCTTCGACCAGTACGGGTTCGAACGCTTGAATGCCTAAACGGTGTAAGGTAGGTGCGCGGTTTAGCAATACGGGATGTTCTTTGATCACATCTTCCAAAACATCCCACACTTCCGGACGCACGCGTTCAACCATCCGTTTTGCCGATTTAATGTTGTGAGCATACCCTTCATTCACAAGTTTCTTCATGACAAAGGGTTTGAATAGTTCTAGGGCCATTTCTTTGGGTAAGCCGCACTGATGCATTTTCAATTTCGGGCCGACCACGATCACCGAACGACCCGAGTAGTCAACACGTTTACCCAACAAGTTCTGGCGAAATCGCCCTTGTTTCCCTTTCAACATATCCGACAGTGATTTCAAGGGACGATTACCAGGCCCCGTCACGGGCCGTCCACGACGGCCGTTATCAATAAGCGCGTCGACCGCTTCTTGTAGCATGCGTTTCTCGTTACGGACGATGATATCCGGAGCCCCTAAATCTAATAACCGTTTCAGCCGGTTATTGCGGTTAATCACCCGCCGGTACAAATCATTGAGGTCAGACGTTGCAAATCGTCCACCATCGAGTTGAACCATCGGGCGCAGGTCGGGCGGAATCACTGGAATAACGTCCAAGATCATCCATTCTGGGCGGTTTCCCGATTGCCGAAATGCTTCGACCACTTCCAAACGTCTAATAGCCCGCACTCGGCGTTGTCCCGACGAGCTATTTAACTCACCCCGGAGCTCCTGAGCCAGTTCTTCCAAATCCAGTTCCATCAATAACTCTTTGATAGCCTCGGCGCCCATGCCAGCGCGGAAATGCCCACCATATTTTTCCCGGTATTCGCGGTACTCGGATTCCACTAACAACTGTTTTTTCATCAAGGGAGTGGTTCCGGGTTCAATCACCACATACGCAGCAAAATATAGGACTTTTTCCAAGGCCCGGGGAGACATATCGAGAATTAATCCCATCCGGGAAGGAATTCCTTTGAAATACCAAATATGCGAAACCGGAGCCGCTAATTCAATGTGACCCATGCGTTCTCGGCGCACCTTGGACCGCGTTACTTCGACACCGCAGCGATCACAGACAACGCCTTTATAACGGACGCGCTTGTATTTACCACAGTGACATTCCCAATCTTTTGTCGGTCCAAATATTTTTTCACAGAACAACCCTTCGCGTTCGGGTTTTAAGGTGCGATAGTTGATTGTCTCCGGTTTCTTTACTTCGCCTTTAGACCATTCCCGGATTTGTTCCGGAGAGGCTAAAGCAATCCGCATGGAGTCAAAATGGTTAACGTCTAACATCGAATTGAATCCCTCCCGGATTAGTAGTCCTCGCCGTCGTCTTCGCCATCAAGGTCATCGGTATCCTCGCTATCGTCATCAATGGGCTCATCAAAAGAGGTGTCTTCCGATCCCCGGCGTAAAATGGCATAGGCATTTTCCGCTTCCTGATCGAAATTCATCCCCCTGCCCGGCTCAAATTCTTCCGGTGAGCCGCCTTGGGTGTCTTCCATCAAGCGATGAAGTTCTTGACCTTCGGTCTCGTCAATGCCCTCAGGTAGCAGATCAAAGGTCCGCGCCTCGTTGGCTGGCTCATCGTCAAGTTCCCGAATCTCAATTTCTTCTTCATGCTCATTCAGAATCTTGACATCCAGTCCCAAAGACTGCAGTTCTTTAATCAACACCTTGAACGACTCAGGCACTCCCGGCTCAGGGACATTTTCCCCTTTCACAATCGCTTCGTACGTTTTGACACGGCCGACTACATCGTCAGACTTAACCGTAAGCAGTTCTTGCAAGGTATAGGCCGCCCCATATGCTTCTAACGCCCAAACCTCCATCTCACCGAACCGCTGACCGCCAAACTGCGCTTTTCCTCCCAGAGGTTGTTGCGTGACCAGCGAGTAAGGACCGGTAGAGCGTGCATGGATTTTGTCATCCACTAAGTGAGCCAGTTTCAGCATGTATACAATCCCGACTGTCACTTCATTATCAAAAGGTTCTCCCGTTCGACCATCATAAAGAACCGTTTTCCCTGAAGGAGGAAGATGAGCTTCTTCGAACATCCGGGTCAAGTCCTCTTCCCGAGCTCCATCAAATACAGGCGTCGCGACTTTTATGCCTAGAGCCTTAGCAGCCCAACCCAAATGGGTTTCTAGAACCTGTCCAATGTTCATCCGACTCGGAACCCCCAAAGGATTAAGAACAATTTCCACCGGGGTCCCATCGGGCAAGAATGGCATATCCTCTTCGGGCAAAATGCGAGAGATTACTCCTTTGTTCCCGTGACGGCCGGCCATTTTGTCTCCCTCGGATATCTTTCTCTTTTGTGCAATGTAGACTTGCACCAATTGATTAACCCCAGGAGACAATTCGTCACCTTGTTCCCGTGTGAAGACCTTCACATCCACAACAATTCCGGATTCCCCGTGAGGCACTCGCAGCGAGGTGTCACGCACTTCGCGAGCCTTTTCACCAAAAATGGCGCGTAGCAGCCGCTCTTCTGCGGTCAGTTCCGTTTCCCCTTTGGGAGTCACTTTTCCAACCAGCACATCTCCTGGTCGCACTTCCGCCCCGATACGAATAATTCCGCGATCATCTAGGTCCTTCAGGACTTCTTCACCCACATTGGGAATATCCCGGGTAATTTCTTCAGGCCCCAATTTGGTATCTCTCGCGTCACATTCGTATTCCTCAATGTGGATTGACGTAAATACATCTTCCTTGACGAGCTTCTCACTCAGCAAAATAGCGTCTTCGTAGTTATACCCTTCCCACGGCATGAACGCCACCAAGACGTTGCGACCTAATGCCAACTCTCCGTGATCAGTCGACGGTCCATCCGCGATAATTTGGCCAGCGTGAACGCGTTCTCCTTTACGGACAATGGGCTTTTGATTGATACAAGTGCCCTGGTTGGACCGGGTAAATTTCAATAATTTATAGGTGGACACGGTGTGATCGTCATTGCGTACGACAATTTTATCCGCTTGTACACGGTCTACCACACCGTCTTTTTCACTAATACTGACAACACCGGAATCGCGCGCCGCTTTCGCTTCCATTCCTGTGCCCACGACTGGAGAATCTGTCACAAGCAAAGGCACCGCTTGACGTTGCATGTTCGCCCCCATCAATGCACGGTTGGCATCGTCATGCTCTAAGAAGGGGATCAAAGCGGTCGCAATCGAGACCACTTGTTTCGGCGACACATCCATATAGTCGACCCGGTCAGGGGTTTCCTCTAAAATCTCATGGCGAGAACGAACCGTAACCCGAGGCGCCACAAAATGGCCATCCTCCGTCAAAGGTTCATTAGCCTGGGCAATAACCATGTCGTCTTCTTCGTCCGCGGTCAGATATACAATTTCATTGGTGACGACTCCCCGTTCCTTATCCACTTTCCGGTAAGGCGTCTCAATAAAACCGTATTCGTTAATCCGGGCAAAGGTGGACAACGATCCAATCAGTCCAATGTTGGGACCTTCCGGTGTTTCAATGGGACACATCCGTCCATAGTGAGAATGGTGCACATCACGCACCTCGAAACCCGCACGCTCCCGAGACAACCCTCCCGGCCCCAAAGCGGATAAGCGCCGTTTATGAGTCAATTCGGCTAAAGGATTGGTCTGGTCCATAAACTGTGAAAGTTGTGATGAGCCAAAGAATTCCTTAACCGCCGCCACTACCGGACGAATATTGATTAGAGCTTGTGGCGTAATGGATTCGATATCTTGAATCGTCATCCGTTCCCGAACCACGCGCTCCATACGGCTTAATCCGACCCGGAATTGATTCTGCAACAATTCCCCAACCGACCTTAGACGGCGATTTCCTAAATGGTCGATGTCATCGGTACTACCAATGCCTTCAAAAAGGTTGGTCAGGTAATTGAAACAGGCAATAATATCTTCCCGGGTTATTGTTTTTAAGTTCATGTCTGGTTGGCCATTTGAGACCACCATGACCTCTTCTCCGTTGGGCAATGCGACCCGAATCGTCTTAATTTGCGCCTGATCTAAGGCTGACGCTTGGTCTCGGTCGATATGATCTCCTTCGCGAACCAAAATTTCGCCGGTTTCGGGGTGAACAACAGTCTCAAGTGCGGTCGTCCCCACAATGCGGCGCCGTAATGAAAGCTTCTTATTAAATTTGTAACGCCCTACACTCGCTAAATCATAACGTTTAGCATCAAAAAACAGCGATTGTAGCAAACTTTGAGCACTTTCCACGGTGGGCGGCTCACCGGGACGGAGCCGTTTGTAGATTTCAATGAGCGCTTCTTCTTGCGTCTTAGCAGCATCTTTCGATAGCGTCGTCCGAATTCGCTCATCATCCCCGACGGCTTCAAGAATTTGAGCATCGGTGCCAAAGCCCAAAGCTCGCAGCAAGATCGTCGCGGGAAGTTTGCGTGTCCGGTCAATGCGGACCGATAACACATCATTAGCGTCGGATTCGAACTCTAACCACGCGCCCCGATTAGGAATCATCGTTGCAAAGTACAGTTTTTTCCCAGAGGGATCGATTTGTTCGCCAAAATAGACTCCTGGCGAACGGACAAGCTGACTGACTATGACTCGTTCAGCACCATTAATAATAAAGGTGCCCTTGTCCGTCATCAGGGGAAAATCGCCCATAAAAACATCTTGTTCTTTGACTTCACCGGTCTCTTTATTGATCAGCCGCACCCGCACATGCAGGGGGGCTGCATAAGTTACGTCTCGAGCTTTACACTCCTCGACCGAATATTTTGGGGTCTTCAAATTGTAATCGACAAACTCTAAAATGAGGTTACCGGTAAAATCTTGGATAGGGGAGATATCCCGAAACATTTCGCGCAAACCTTCCCGCAAAAACCATTGATACGAGTTTTGCTGTATCTCAATCAGGTTGGGCATGTCAAGCACTTCATTAATACGTGCAAAGGACACCCGCTGCGGGTGCTCGGTTTGGAGAGGATAAGCCATTCACAGTCAGCTCCTTGTTCCTGATTTAAGTCCCAATAGGTGGCGCGAGTCGTGTTATGCGTCATCATCGTTGGTATGAATTGGCTTATAAAATATGGCAATTAAAAATAATATCACAAGCCCACCCAAAGGTCAATATAATCATTAACCTTAGGGAGGGCTATTTTACAGCCGACTCGTCGGAACCTTATTTGATCTGAGCAGTCGCTCCTGCTTCTTCCAATTTCGCTTTGGCTGCTTCGGCATCCGCTTTCGAAATCTTCTCCTTAACTGGCTTGGGTGCTCCATCCACAAGGGCTTTAGCTTCCGTCAGCGACAATCCTGTTAATTCGCGGACTGCCTTAATAACCTGGACTTTTTTGTCACCAGCCGAGGTTAGAATGACATCAAATTCGGTTTGCTCAGCTTCTTCCTGAGCTGGAGCTGCTGCTCCACCCGCTGCCGGAGCTGCGGCAACAGCAACCGGAGCTGCTGCAGTTACACCGAATTCTTCTTCCAAGGCCTTCACTAACTGAGATAATTCTAACACATTCATCTCTTTTACGCTCGCAATAATTTCTTCAACCTTCGCCATGATTTCATCCTCCTTGTTTCAGTAAGGCTTAAGCCTGTTCTTTTTGTTGCCGAATCTGATCCAAAGCCCGTGCCAAATTGGTCAACGGCGCATTTAACACCCAAACCAATTGTTGAATAGGCGCATTTAACGTGCCAACCAACTTGCCTAACAACACTTCGCGGGAAGGCAGTTCAGCCAAATTCCGCACTTCTTGAGCAGCGATGGCACGTTTCCCCAAAATCCCGGCCTTAATCTCGATTTTGCGAAATTCGCGCGCTGCTTGTGTCATCAATTTTGCCGCAGCTACAGGGTCATCATGAGAGAAAGCCACGGCTGTTGGTCCCTCAAGATACGGTTCTAATCCTTCGATTCCCACTTCATCTGCCGCACGCTTAATGAGCGTATTTTTAATAACCCGGAGGGTTACGCCACCTTTACGTAAATTTTCACGTAACTGATTCAGCTGTTGCACGGTTAATCCGCGGTAATTGGCTAAAACCGCCGAGGACGAGCCTTCGAGTTCCTCACGAGTTTCTTCGATGATTTGAGCTTTTTGCGGTGTTGGCATTCCATCACCTCCTAGCAAAAACTACAAAAAAAATACCTCCACCCAAGAACGGTGAGAGGATCTGTTAATTAAACAAACATCTCCAAACTTCTACCTAAGTGGGAATATTAAGCCGTAAAGGCACCCACTGTCTTGGGCTCGCGTTTGAATGTATCATGAATAGGTTAGGAAATCAAGGCCATAAAGCAACCTCTGAAAAAGTCGTGATACATCTGATATTTCTCCATCATTCCTCGACGGCGCGGGGACTCCGTCCTTCACGGCGGAGAGGAGCGTCGCTAATCCATCCCTTTTATCCCACGCGTTTTTTGCGTATAGTACCAGCCATTATCTCGTTGAACCAGACGACAATACGTGTAACGAACATCAAATTTCTGACGACTGGAACTGAGGACAAATGAGCCGCTGGCTCTAACGGCAATGCGTCCTTTCCACACACCCGCATACCTGCCTTTGGAGACATGAGCGATCACTAAATCGCCCGTTTGAAATCCGCAATACTGCTTTTTCGCTTGGCGATGAGCTATAGGAAACCCGTATGGGTTCGTGCGACACATCTGCCGAGTACCACGACCCTTAGCCGTCCCAATCTGCACGTAAGTGGGCATCGTCGTGAAGTGATCTGGCGTACTTGCGCCGACACATCAGGCATCATAATAGTGTTCTTTCGGGAGGTTGTGCTGAATCCGTTGCATTTTCGTGCGTGCCCCCGATCTCCCCTCAACAGAAAGTTCTGTAGCCTTGAGCTGGTCGTACAACCGCCAGCGAGTCGCGTTCATCATCGCCGCATCCTTGAGGGGGTGTCGGGCTTGGATTGGGATATCGGGATACCCGAATTCCTCAGCCGTTCGCGGACCCTTTTCTTG
This sequence comes from Sulfobacillus thermosulfidooxidans, assembly GCF_001280565.1. Classification (NCBI taxonomy): domain Bacteria; kingdom Bacillati; phylum Bacillota; class Clostridia; order Eubacteriales; family Clostridiales Family XVII. Incertae Sedis; genus Sulfobacillus; species Sulfobacillus thermosulfidooxidans. Next base: position 560,027 of record NZ_LGRO01000002.1, read on the forward strand.
GTTGCACGCATGACACGCGAGATACATCTTGTGAATACGCGCTCTACCACGTTCCAATAACAACCTCGCCCGTTTTTCCGAACACGGCATCAGCGGTTTTTGATGTTTGTCTAACACAAAAACCATATAATATCCTCCCTTACGGGACTCGTAACGCTTAAAAAAGTCTCTCCTCGCCAATGTTCATTCCGCTTGTTCAGCCCGCCACACCGCTTGCACTACCCTAAGCTCGCTTTTAATCGCGGGCGACAGAGCCTGGAGCTGGAGAAGCACCCCAGGGTGTCATGACGCAACGAACGAAGCCCGATGAGGTCTCAGACCTCCTGGCTGAGACTGGTCAACCCATGGAGCTTGGACAAGCTCCGCCCTTCAGGGCGGGGTGGTTGACAATGTCAAAGGGGCACTAGCATCCAAAGGCCTATCCACATGACTCGCGTCCTGTAACTATAATCGTCAATCATCTGAGATTGGCAAGAGACTGTGGCTCAATGGTCCACAGTCTCTTCTTCCCTATCAGGCTATATTTCGCGGCGGTCCACCATCGTATTAGCGCCTGTCACGACGCTTAATGTGATAATACCCGTCGATACAAGCAACATGCCTTTGGCCAAGTAATGAAAGTGTTCCATTTTGCCTCCGGCAACAATCACCAGAATGGAAGCTAACGCAATACAGAGTTTAATGAGGTTACGCACTTGGACCGCCTCCTTGAAGCACCGCTTCAATTGCCCAAACCAGATCCCTCTGCGTTAAGAAAAGTCACAGTATAACTACCATAAACAACATTGCGAAGTTATGATGAAGATTCCGACTTTAGATATTGTACTTGATATTTTATCAGACCTGGGGATGCAATGCAAAAAAGGCTGTAGCAAAACGCTACAGCCTATGTCATGCCAATTAAACTGCTTGAACCGTTCGTTGAGCTGACTGCGGATTCACATGGATTCCTGGACCCATGGTCGTCGAAATGGTAATAGAGCGCAAATAGACTCCTTTGGCAGCAGCCGGACGCGCCTTGTTGAGCGCATCCACCAAAGCGGCAAGATTTTCTTCAAGGGCTTCCACGGAAAAGCTGGCCTTGCCAATGGGAGCGTGAACAATCCCCGCCTTTTCCGTACGGAATTCGATCTTACCGGCCTTGATTTCTTTGACGGCATTGGCCACATCAAAGGTCACGGTACCGGTTTTAGGATTCGGCATAAGTCCTTTGGGTCCGAGAATCTTTCCCAGTCGTCCAACCAATGCCATCATATCTGGCGTGGCTACAGCGACATCGAAGTCTGTCCAACCGGACTGAATGCGTTCTGCCAGCTCTTCAGCTCCGACCACATCGGCTCCCGCCTCTTCGGCTTTCCGAGCCTTTTCTCCCTTGGCAAAAACAACAACTTTTTGCGTTTTCCCAATACCATGCGGCAACACGACTGCTCCTCGCACGACCTGATCCGAATGCCTTGGGTCAACGCCCAAACGAATAGCGACTTCAACCGTTTCATCAAACTTGGCCTTGGCTGTCTCTTTGGCCAATTGCACAGCATCCCGAGCATCGTAGAGACGTCCTTTTTCGACTTTCGCTGCTAACTCGGAATAACGTTTTCCTGGCTTCATTCTAAAACCTCCTTGTGGTTAAACGGTCCGATGACCTCCCACCAAGCTTTTCATCCACTCAATTAGTCAACAATATCGACACCCATGCTCCGGGCAGTTCCTTCAATCATACGCATGGCCGCTTCGATCGTCGTGGCGTTCAAGTCTGGCATTTTGGTTTCTGCGATTTCTCGCACTTTGTCACGTGTTAACGTCCCAACCTTTTTCGTATTGGGATTCGAAGATGCCGTTTCCAAACCCAAGGCTTTTTTAATTAACACAGAAGCTGGGGGTGTTTTGGTGACAAATGTAAATGACCGATCTTCATAGACAGTAATTTCTACAGGGATGATCATCCCCACTTGTCCTTGCGTTCGCTCATTATAGTCTTTAACAAAGGCCATAATGTTGACACCGTGTTGCCCCAATGCAGGACCAACAGGCGGTGCAGGCGTCGCTTTCCCCGCAGGAATCTGAAGTTTTATCACGGCACTAACTTTCTTTGGCACTGTTTTCCCTCATTTCTTACTCCATTTCGGCGACTTGACCAAAATCCACCTCAAGAGGTGTTTCGCGTCCAAACATCGACACGGTCAAGCGCACCTTACCGCGATCCTGGAAAATTTCTTCGATGCGCCCTGAAAAACCTTCAAAGGGCCCTTCTCTTACGGTCACTTCTTGTCCAACCGACAAATTAATCTTAGGTAATTCCGGAACTCCAGATAGGTCGCTACCCAAGATCATATGGACCTCATGCTCCAAAAGAGGTATCGGTCTTGCACCTGAGCCGACAAAACCCGTCACACCCGGGGTGTTGCGCACCACATACCAGGAGTCATCGGTCATAATCATTTCGACCATCACATAACCCGGAAAAACCTTCTTTTTGACAAGCTTCTTCTTGCCATCTTTAACTTCGAGTTCTTCTTCCATGGGCACAATGACTCGAAAGATCTTGTCTTCCATATTCATGGATTCCACGCGTTTCTCGAGATTAGCTTTGACTTTATTTTCATATCCCGAATACGTGTGAATCACATACCAGTTCTTCTCCACTGTACCAGCCGCCTTCCCACACAAAAAAATGCGCCAAGCCGGCGTCAGGGTAAGGCCTCCAAGGCGCTTGTACTAGCGAATGAAATTGAGCCCAAGATTGAATAGCGCGTCTAGCCCTGAGATAATAAGCGCCACCACTATTGAAAACGACACCACGAATCCTGTATAGGATAAGGTTTGTCGCGGTGTTGGCCATACCACTTTCTTTAATTCAGATCGCACTTCCCGCAAATATTTTCGGGAACGGTCACGATTGGATACTGTGGCTTTGCCCTTAGCTTCCATCATTTTCCCCATTTCTGTGAAACCAAAACCTACCGAGTCTCACGGTGAATGGTATGGGTGCGACACCACCGGCAATATTTACGACGCTCAAGCCGGTTGGGATCATTTTTCTTGTTCTTTGTGGTCGTGTAATTGCGTCGTTTGCAATCTGAACACGCCAAAGTAATAATTGTTCGCATGTTGCTTACCTCCCACTCATGCGCAAGGATTTTATCATATCACCCTGATCCTGTCAATGAGATGTGTCGCCGCTTGCTTTCATGATAGGTCAAATTGGCAAAACATCTGGTTGCCTCTTTTGTCAAAGGCTAAGAAATTCTCGTCAATCCATCTAAAATGCCGCCGATCCGCTTGGTAAAGTCTTGCGTGTGAATAATAACGACGTAGAAACAGTGAGCCAGGCCACAGCAAATATTACCCATACCGAATGGAAAGCGTTTACCATCATGACAACTACCATGGCAAGGAGTTGAGACACCGTTGTGACGACACTGCCCACCGCCGTGATTCGACCCAACAGACCCTCAGGAACGGTTTCAAGAATCGCTGCACGCGTCAAGATGTCAATTCCGGGTAACCCGAATCCAGCCAAAAATATACCACCCAACAAGAATATCCAGGTATGGCCATAGAAAGTGACCAGCATCCCTAAGACCACGGCGTAAGGGATTACATAAGCCACCACACCGCGAGGGAGCTTTTGTGCCACGCGAGGTATCAGTGCCGAAGACACAAAAACACCTCCATAGAAAGCCGCATAGAAAATCCCTAGGCCTATCGCTCCTCCGGCTCGGTCGGTGTCCTTCGCTATAAATGGAATCCCGATTAGGAATGTTGTCACCACCAGATTGCCAAATGCCTCAACCGTGAAGATTCGTCGTACTGTCGCCGTTCGCCATGTCCAACGCCACGGAGCGTGTTCGTCAGTTTTGACAGCATTATCATCAAAAACCGGTGGATTCAAGCCCACGAGCGCCATTAGACCCGCAGCCCCTAAAAAACTGACGGCGTCCGCAGCAAATCCCAACCAAAAGCCATGCCTGGCGATTAAAACCCCACCAATTACCGGTCCTATTATGCCACTGAGCGCATAGCTTCCCAATATCCACGAATTTGCCGTATCGATATCCGGTTTTCCCCGCACTCGCATGACTACTGAGAAAAATGCGGGTTCCACCGTAGCAATCACGGCCCCAATGAGTACTACAAAAACCAATGCAAAACCCGTCGAGAATGCACTTGGACGCATCATTACATCAAATGCAAGGAGCCCCGCTATCCCAGCTAAGACCAAATTGGTGACCACAAGGACACGCCTTCCGTCATACCGATCAATGAGCGCACCTGATCGCATCTGCACAATGGCACCAAACAACAGACTCAAAAACTGAACAATAGCTAGGGCTCGTACTGTTCCATAACGCGTGACAAGTGTCCAGTTCAAGGCTACCCGGTAGGCTCCGTTGCCGATAGATGAGATAAACTCGCTCCCAATAAACGTTACAAAATTCACGGTCTCTCTGCTCCATTCTGTTGGACACTACCATGGACACACTAAAAATCTTTAAAAAGAGAGTCCTCCTTTCCAATACGGGAAAGAAGGACTCTCTTTCATAATATTTAAGCGGAAACGTGATCTTGATCGGGTAATCCAGTAAAGACACGGCTTGCCAAAATATCTTCGGCCTCAATCGTCATCAAATCGTCTTTCGTCAAGCGACCACCCTTGGCAAATAAACGATTGGCTTGTCTCAATCGTGCACGGTCTAGGGCATTACGCACACTGCGCGCATTGGCGAAATTGGGCATCGCCATTCGGCGATCCAGATAAGACCGGAACGCTTCCCGGGCTTCTTGACTTAACCGATAATGCTGTTCCGCTAACATGAGTTCAGCAATGAGCAACAATTCATCTGCTGTATAATCTGGAAAATCAATATGATGGGCAATACGAGAACGCATTCCCGGATTGGATTTGAAGAAGCGATCCATCCGATCTTTATATCCGGCAAGAATCACAACCAAATCATCCCGCTGATTTTCCATCACCTGCAACAAAATTTCGATCGTTTCTTGACCGTAGTCGCGTTCGTTTTCCTCACGATATAGGTAGTATGCTTCATCTATAAACAGCACCCCACCCATGGCACGTTTCAAGACTTCTTTGGTCTTAGGGGCCGTGTGACCAATATATTGCCCCACCAAGTCATCGCGTGTAACAGCCACCATATGGCCTTTGCGAACATATCCGAGCCGGTGCAAAATCTCTGCCATGCGCATAGCCACCGTCGTTTTCCCGGTTCCCGGATTACCTGTAAATGACATGTGCAGAGAAGGAGTTTGCGAGGATAATTCAAGTTGTTTTCTCATTTTATCGACCAGCAGCAGAGCCGCAATTTCGCGAATGCGGGTCTTAACAGGCTTTAATCCTATTAATTCACGGTCTAATTGAGCCAAAATGTCCATTACTTTGGATTCCCCGAGGACCGTATCGAAATCCAAAAACGGTTCTTGTTGAATATTTGCGGCGTCTTGTGTCATGATTTTGTGCCGCCCGCCCATTAAGGCACGGACGCGCTTCCCTCCCTTGCTGATAGTAAAGTTTCCGTGGACTGACTGATTACAGGACATACATAAGTCACGCGGATTGCGACTAATGGGTTTGCAATTGCCGCATCCCGTGCTCGGCTTGTTCACGAATTTGTTCAATCACATGTTTACGGTCAGGCTGCCCGAAAATCGCACTGCCGACGACAAGGATTTCCGCGCCTGCTTGGCTTACTGCCTCGGCCGTGTTCTGATTGATGCCACCATCGACCTCAATGAGAATCTGTGAATATCCGGAAGTGTCCAACAAATGGCGAAGATTTCGAACTTTTTCTGTCATAAGAGGAATATATTTTTGGCCACCAAAACCCGGATTTACGGTCATCACAAGAACATAGTCTAAATCCGGTAAGACATTTTCGACGACCTGGATCGGCGTCGATGGCGTCAGTGCCAAACCCGCTTTTTTGCCAGCACTGCGGATCATGTCTAAGGCTCGTTGCACATGGGGCGTGGCCTCATAATGAATCGATATGCTGTCGGCTCCTGCCTTTAAAAAATCGGGGATATATTGCTCGGGTTTCACAATCATGAGATGGACATCAAGATGTGCCGTCGTATCCTTACGTAAAGACTCCACAACCACAGGACCCATGGTGATGTTGGGAACAAATTGGCCGTCCATCACATCGATATGAATCCAGTCCGCGCCGCCCGTTAGGACATCTTGTACTTCTCGGCCCAAATGAGCAAAATTCGCGGACAAAATAGATGGAGCAATTAGCGAATTCCTCATCATATCCCCCTTCTCACATAACAAAGCCACCCTATCAGCGATGTAACCTTGTGAATTTTCTCACTAATTATCGAGTAAATTAGATCTGGTGTCAAGAGTTCTAGCGGTCAAATGTCATATCGTCCTGGCCAATGCCCTACCATTTCCCCTCAATGACGATGACGTCTATTCATTCCCTGAGACAAGTATATATGACCCAAAGACCTGGCATGTTCATGTTGCGGTCCAACAGCGTCTTCTGTACTGGGGAGCCGGTGACGTGCCCACAAATCAAATCCCTGTAATAGGAGGGCAACTGTTTATGGCCTGGCTAGTGCAACATTTTCACCCAGCGATAATCCATTTCCCCATTGTTTTGTTTTTATTGACCGCGGCCGCCCGAACCTTTAGCAACCAAGTTCCGTCGAGCTTCATTCGCCTCGGCTTATTACTTAGTATCTTCTTTGGATTACTGGCCATCGTTTCGGGTCTTGTAGCGGCTCAACCACAATTGACACCTCCCGATCGTCTCTTAACTTGGCATATGCGTTTAGCCAGTCTTTGGATGGGCTCTGTGCTGTATCTTTACCTCACGCACGATCATGAGCCAGAGCGTTTAATCACAACTTTGATATGGATTGCCGCCAGCCTTTTAATTGTCGCTATTGGCACTTTAGGCGGCTTAATGGTCTATGCTTTTGTCCGCTGACTTTTTTGATAGGCACGGCCAAATAATGCGTCAGCTAAACCCACTAAAACACCAATGGCAATTGAATCAAAGACATAGGCAAAGGTATGGACAATAGGGTAGACATAGTGAGTAAAATAAATGCTCACCACGGTCGTTGTCACAATAAAACCGATAAAACCACGACCTGGCGGAGAAATGTATCCCCCAAACATTTCATCAACCAAATAGCCAATACCGGCGACAAACAGCGCAATGATTACGGCCTCGGTTAAAGAGATGCCGGGAAACAAACTTAAGGTATAGCGAAAAATCTCTAATAACATTAAGGTCATAATGAAACGGGCTATAGCTCCCTTCCAATTCATAAACGGTCCCTCCTTATCTTCTTGCAAGTAGTGTGACTCGCTCATTCTTTCTTTATCCGGTTCCATGAGGTATAGGCAAAAAATTTTGCGGCACGCTATTCCTACACCACAGAAAGCAGGCATTGCCTAAACCGCAGCCACTATTCACCGTCCAATTCAATCAAGAGAGGAGGTAAAAACCGATCATGCAAAAAAGGCCCAAGATATGGATTGCTTTGATGGCAGTCGTAACGTTCACTGCGGGGTGTGGACTTTATGGAGCTGGCGGACCCAACAACAATGTTCCCCGGGGAAAAGAAGGTCAACAACCTCAAGGCGTTACCGACGTGAATAATACCCGCAATCCCTTGTTGGATCACAAAACCAACCGGTCACGTGCTAAGAAAGTGTCGGCGGCCACGAAAACACCGCAGAATCCTCAAGCCGTGAAAGCGGGCGCTATTGTCTTTCAAAGAGATTGCGCGTCTTGTCATGGACCCCAGGGTATTGGAACGACCGGGGCTCCAAGACTAGCCGCCCCGAGTGGTGTGGTGTCCACCTTCGGGGATGTCGCCAAACTCAAGACCTTTATTGCCACACATATGCCGGCTAATCATCCGGGAAGTCTGGATGCGAAAGACGCCACTACGGTATCACAATACGTTTGGCATATTGCCGAAGGCAAATAAAATATTTTACGTTGCCGAAAGGACCAGTACGCTAAGCCGGGTACTGGCCTTTTTCTTTATCCTATTTGATTGATAAACAATGCCACAATGCCGAGCAAATACGCCTGATTAATATATTCTAACCATTTGAGACGCATCATGCGGCGAGGAAGTGGAGTGATGAGACTTAAACCGTTACTTGTGAGAAAGACGATGCCGAGGAGTAAACTTTCCAACAAATAGTCAGGTTTTAAAGGATCGACATAATAAGGAAATAAACCACCGAGTGCAGTAAGGACCGACCATATTAACATCCGGGTTTTCAGCCGCTCTTCTTCACGCGGAAAAGTTGTTTGGATTTTTTGGCAGTACTGGCTGTGCCATAGAAAATACATTTCGTGGATATAGGATTGTGCCCAAAGCCCCGGAATCGCCAATAGAAGCAGCATTTCTGCGAAGTCTATATGATGATGTCCTATCACCAGTCCTGCATAGGGACTGAGAGCCCCAAGAAGGCTCGCGGCAATCGCACCTCCGCGCCGCCGTCCCCAATGAGGCAGGGTGAGAATGGCCGTCATATTGAACATCCCTAAACTCAGCTGGGCCATCAAAGGACTCGAGGACCACAAAGACAGCATGGCCACAGCTTGTCCTCCGATGGCAATCGTCCAGAGTTTTCGTGACAAGTGCGTATACGCCCCTTGCAACACTAATATCATGCTGGCCAGAGATTCTGACCAAGCCCACACCATGGTTGCCAGGGTAGGCCACAGGGACAACGGGTAATGTCTTACAGCGATTAATACGCTGATAGACCAAAGGACGGCGACAAATCCCCACGAAAATCGTGTGAGTGGGGTCTTGTCGGGTCCTTGCGACCAAATCATTGGCGAGATTATCTGACGATTTTGCGAAATGTTCACGACTTCGATCCCGGTTTATGCTGATGTCCTGGAGGCTTGGGTTTCGGATCATCGAATTGATCATCGATCCGCAAGGCCACTTTTCGAAAAGAAATAAGCAGGACAGTCATCACGATAATCTGGAAGAGCCACCAAAATGGATCCCACCAGTGTGCAATACCAGGACTATACGGTATTCGAATAGGTAGGTAAGGAAAAAATCCCATAGTACAACCTCCTCATCAATTGGAATAGCATCTTAAATCCAATACAGAAACAAATAGGACAACAGGCTGCCAACCATTTGAAAGATCCAAAAATATAGCGCCGCATCAGCATCCCAGTGATATTCATCGGTAAACTGAACTCGTGCCGCCCGAAAACTGATGGCAATCAGAACAAAAATTCCAACCAGTTCATAAAAACCGGAGACACCCGTTAAGGTAAAATACACTTCTCCATAACGCGTGCCCGGGGGAATAAACCGTGTCCCCCATTGATAAGCCAAAATAAACAGTTGCAAGCTACCTAATACGGCCGCACGGCGGAATCCCTGAACCATTTCCATGAGCCGATTGTGACGAATAGCCACGACAGCCTGCCAGGCAATAAGCCCAGATAACAAATCCAGCAGGATTTCAACAGCTCCTAACCAGCCGTTGACTTTGGGACTGACATAATACCCATCAAACATGTACCAGTCCGCAAAGATTAAGATGAACGGCACTGATTGACTAACCAAAAATATTCGCAATCCCCAACGGTACGCCGCTAATTCCCGGTCTTTCACATACGTTGCTGCCATACAGGGTCCTCCTCCTTATTGTGATTCGGATGCGTCCTTCACCAAATATGCCGAGGGTTCGTCATGGTCATAGCGATAGAATCCCCGTACCACCTCAACTTCTCCGTCAAAGTTATTTTCCGGAGGCGGAGAGGTCGTCAACCATTCCAGCGTGCGTGAATGCCAAGGATTTTCCGGAGCTTTAGGACCATTACGCCAAGCCCAGATAATGTGAATGGCGTGGGCAATAAAGCCTGCCCCGAGGAAGAAAGCAAAGAGAGACACTTCGTAGTTCATGGGTTTTAAATACGGTGGATAAGCCGGTACCCAGCGGTTCATTCCGTCCAATCCCAAGAGAAACATTTGACCGAACGTCCCATTGAACCCGATGAAAATCCAAATCGCTAACAGCTTGCCCCAGGTTTCGTTATACATGCGTCCAGAAAACTTCGGCAGCCAGTAATACATTGACGCAATCCATGTGAAAATCATGCCGCCAATAATGGTGTAATGGAAATGCGCGATAACAAAAAACGTATCATGGACCTGCAAATTCACCGGCGGGTCCGCCAAATAAACTCCCGTCAATCCCCCAACCACGAAGTTGAACAAACTCATCAACACCAATAGCGAAGGGGTCGTTAAACGCAGTCTCGCTTTCCACAGCGTTCCAATGGCAGCCATGAACGAAAATCCGGTGGGAATAGAAATCATCTCGGTGAAGAACGCAAAGGGAAACATTTCACTGTTGCGCATATTGGTAAACATATGGTGCGCCCAAACCAGCCCACTTAACATCATCACGAAGATCAACCCGATAATGGCCCAATCCCGCGCAAATAAGTTTTTCTGTGCCATAACCGGAATGATTTCGTTCCACATGGCAAAAGCCGGGAGCACGATAATGTAGACTTCAGGATGCCCAAACAACCAGAACATGCTCAAATAGGTTTCCGGGCTGCCTAAAGCATCCCAAAAGTGGAAAGGAATCAGCTTATCCAGCAACGCCATGACAAATGTCATTTCAATTTCCGGTTGCCAAATTAGATTAAGAAGAGACACAGTTAAAATACCCCATACAAACAAGGGCAATCGGGCCCATGTCATTCCTTTAGCCCGGTGAAAGATAATCGTGGCGGACAAATTGACAGCCGATAAAATCGTCGAAAAGGTCATCGCAAAGATCCCGAGATAGTAATACACCATGCCTCCTGGGTCTTGACTAGCTAGGGGCTCATATCCTCGCCACCCCGTATCCCAATATCCTAATAAGGGACTGGCAATCAAGGTTAGAGCTCCCGCCGGTAACAGCCAATGACCAATACCCGATAAGCGGGAAAAGACTGTCCGTTTTGCGCCGATCATGAGGGGCACAAAGTAATTGCCTAGTCCCGAAATCATTGCCACGGTGCCTACCCCAAACATCATGAGCGATCCATGAATGCCAACCGCCGTCAAATATTGGCCTGTGTAAGTAAAGAAATGCATGGAGGGTTGCATCAGCTCATATCGCATGGCCATGGCATCAAGTCCCGCAATCAGAAAGATTGAACTGGACGAAAAGAGGTATTGAATGCCAATGACTTTGTGATTGGTGCTGAGCCCAAAATAGCGGCGCCAATCTTTAGGCTCAACCCACGTGCTCGGAGAGCCAAATAGCGGTAAAATCATTTCTTCGTAACCGCCCACACCAAGGAGCCAGCCTAATAATCCCCCAACCCAACCAATAACTGCAGACGGTTCTGTCACTAAGGGATTTCCACGGTAGGGATCCACCGCCACCGTAAAAAGATCAAATACCACAAACCCTATCGTAGCCCAGATAAGCCCTCGCAACACAGGTGCCATCCGTAGGACTTTTGGTTGCGGATGGTTGCGAGGCTCCGCTTGTGCAATACGTTGTTCCATTCTTCTTCCTCCCGTAAACAAGACCTAATCAATTATGTCGGCGTTTAAACGCCGCTCGCCTGTAGTTTCTTTTGATACGCAATCCACTGGGCAAACTGCTTAGCTGTCACCACAGAGACCGGCGCTTCCATATAGGGATGTCCGGGACCGCAGACTTCAGCACATTGCACTCGGACCAGAGGACTAGTCTTGAAATTGGCCACGTGATTGGGGACTAAAAATTCGGTGCGGGTTTCTCCAGGAATCACATCTTCTTTAATCCCAAACGCGGGAATCCAGAAACTATGGATCACCCCAGCGTAGACATCATAGGTGTGGAAAGGGTCATAACTTCGTAGGAAGAACTCAACTGGCCGGTTCACCGGCAATTCCATCTCGTCCAGTCCCTGGGCATTAACCGCCTGTTTAATCCCATATTGGGGATAGCTAAAAATCCATTCCCATTGTCTTGCTGTCACATTGACAATTAACGGATTCTGCTTTTTTTCTTGCCGCCAGTTAGTAAACATGGCTTCAAGGTCTACAGAGGTTGGATGTAGCCAGAACATAATATTTAACAGAAAACTCGCCGCCACCCAGAAAAAGATGTACCATTTGTTCCGCATGGCTTGCACCAAACTGGGTTTCGGTTCATTATTGGGAGCGCGAAAACGAATTAACGTGTAAATGACCATCAACGCCACAAATATGAATATGGGCATGAGCCAAGAGGACAAAAAGTTAAAAGCGCTTAAGGCGATACTGCCCTGATTGGATATGGTGTAATACATGGAATGGGCACGAATAGATCGAAACCAGATTTCTCCCAGTGTCGTGAGAATCCCCCAAATCACGACGAAGACAATTGCATCCCCCATCGTACTGCCTCCTTTCAACGCCGCACATGCGCGCTAACACAATCTCATGCCGGTAGAATATTGATTAACCCCTGCATGCCATCGCGGTAATGGATAAACTCCTGGACGAAACAACCGAAGTGCCAAAGGCCGGGTTTGTTTGGCACCGTAAAGGTTAATTTCAAACTCCCCCCGGGTTGTAAGGTGGGACTAAAATCGCCACCGGTGGTAATTTGGTAAGGACCCTTCGGCCCCACATAGGTCACATGCGCCTTATTTGGAACAAAGTTGTCGATTTTATAGGGGTCACTCAAGGTCACATCGACACCATCCCAAAAATCAATCGCCCAGGCATCCGCATCCATATACCCAAATCCTTGAAAATAATCCATATTCAGCTTTCGCCCGATGGTCCATTCATGCCAATGGGTGTGACTTTGGTTTTGCAACGTGACTTCTAGCTTGTCCCCCACTCGCCATGTCATATAGTTGGGAATGTAGTAGTAATCGAATTGATAGAGGTTGATTTTTCCTGAACTGACCGGAGATCCCACAAGATTTCGCGCCAAACTGACAATGTCCGGTTTGGCAAAGAGTGAAATTAATGCGGCTGCCGTAACTCCAACTCCGCCCCAAATCACTTGTCGTCGATTCCACTGTTGCTGCAAAATGCCAGTGGGTTCGTGATTTTCCACATCCATCACCTTTCCTTCGTGCCATACGAGTCAATCAGACACACGTAAAGTACGGTGTCTTGAAAGTCTTCGGTTAATGCATTTGGGTTACCGCTAGAACCTGATCTGTCACCGGGTCAACGACAACTTGATAAAGATGCGACCCTTTTTGGACTCCAATGGTAAAAAAGGTTCGCCCGTGGCGGTTCGTTGATGGGACAAGACTCACAACGTGTCCTCCTTGGACTGCATAAGTGGCGGCACTATCGGCTCGGATGATGATCTTAGACTCCGAGGCTCGAACCGTCGTCGGACTATTGGCCGCCATAACTTGGCCGGACATTCCCATCGCCACCAACGTCGCTATAACGCCGATGACCCTTCGCAATTTTCCTTTCATAACATCTCCTCCCTTTTGCCAAGTTATTGATCCAATTTTTCCCTTCATTTTTCTCCCGCCTCTCGTTCTTTCCCAGATGCGTTGTTTGAAAGCGTTAGTATCTTTCCCATGAGGTGGTATGTGTGGAATTGATGACTTCTATACTTTTTTGGCAATAAAAAAAAGCCGCTCGAGCGGCTTAATGCGTGATGTTATTATGAAAAGGATTATGAAAAGGCGGTGAGAGCTTTCATACGCTGACGCATAATGGTTACCGCGTCAGGATTATTGTCCCCGAGCCAAACCGGACGCTTGAGGGTCCATGCCGCAACCCCGGTGGTTCCCGATCCCGCCATCAGATCGCCCACCCAATCCCCTGGGCGGGTTAAGAGCAACACCAGTCTCTCCAATAATTGAAGCGGCTTTTGCGTGGGATAGCCTGTACGTTCTTTCGCCGAGGTATTAATAATTGGAATGTCCCAAACACTGTCTATCGCACGCCCTTTTTCGACCACATCATCCAGATAAATGCGGTAAGCATGGGACTGTCCCTTCCCCTTGTGTCCCCAAATCCATTCCCGGCCATCGGAATCCCTATGGATCTTTTGTTTTTTCATCCGCACATAATAGTCGCGGTCCCATGCATCATAAACAGGCATCATCCGGGATTTCTCCGATTTGGCCCAAATTAAGAGGACGTCATGTTTGCTATTGACACGGTTCGAGGCTTTTGTACGGCGTCCGGTATAATGCCAAATCACTTCATTGCGAAAATTGTCATAACCCATGAACTCATCACCCAATACTTTCAGATAATGACTGGCATGATAGTCGCAGTGCAGCACAAAAAAACCGGTTGGCGCTAAAAAGGGCATAATAAGAGCAAAATGCTGCCGGATGAAATCTAAATACACGGGCAATGAGGGCCAGCTGTCCTCAAATGATCCATGACTAGCCGTTTGTTGCCTGCCCGAAAAAAATGGAGGATCCCAATAAATTAGTTGAAACCGGTCAGCAAATCCATGACGCGCAAGCCAATTTAATTGTTCTTTTGCAGAACCGTGCATAATCACATAGGGAGTTTGATGATAAGAAGGATGAGAGGAGGTAATCTGATCGCTAAGCACCCGGACCCGCGTGAAATATTGGCGAACGAGCGCACATTTTTGTCCTGGCTTCGCACAGGTATATCGTTGATGGCTTTTGGATTTGTTGTGTCGAAATTTAATCTGTTTTTGCAAATTCGTGTTCACCGTCCAGCCGAACATGGTATTTTAGGACTTGTTCTTGTGGCCGGTGGTGTGATCATTATGATTTTTGCAACATGGCAATTTCGAAAGAACTTTTTGCGATTGCACCAAGGCAGTCCATTAACCGATATACGATTTTCTTTACTTACTGGGATTGTAATGATTCTTATTGGTGTAGGTGTGTTCATTTATTTAACCAACACGTCAGGAAGTTGACATAAAATGGAGCTCACGACCGGGATTGAACCGGTGACCTCGTCCTTACCAAGGACGTGCTCTACCTACTGAGCTACGTGAGCAATGGTTGCGGGGACAGGATTTGAACCTGTGACCTCCGGGTTATGAGCCCGACGAGCTACCTGGCTGCTCTACCCCGCGGTGGTGGATGGGGTTGGATTCGAACCAACGTAGGCGCTAGCCAGCGATTTTACAGACCGCCCCCTTTAACCACTCGGGCACCCATCCATTAACCTATTGACTTGTTCGGCACCAATCATTGATTTCGTCGGTGCCTTTACTATTTTACGGACCTCACCATGAAAATGCAAGCCCCATTTGTTATAAAAATTTGCCATAATGTTGGCATCGGTTTCTCAGAAAAAATGAGAAGGAATGTCCCAACGCATAGCGAATTAATGGAGGGGCGGTATTGCCACGCCTTTGCTATTAAGGAGGACTTTCATGAGCCGGTATTGGTTTTGGTACAAATTTTGGCGTACATGGATGTGGCTATTTTTTATAGCGCTTTCGGTTTTGCTCTTATTAGGTCTCATTATGGGCGCCTATTTATTTCTCATGCAACGAAATCATTGGCAACCCTGTGATAACACGCTCAAGATTCCTCAGGATTTTCGGGCTCAGCTTGATGATTTTGCCCAGTCACATGCTGGACAATTTGTGGGTTGTGAAGTCTATTGGGTGGAAAACGAGCCCGAACGAAAACGGCAACGCCGTCGTGGTAACTATCGCTTTGGAATCCGGGTCAACAATCGAATAATATGGAGTTATTGGAGTTTATTGCCCTCTGGCAGTTTTCGTCCCGAATCCCCCAAGGCCTATGCTATTAGCCGGTATTCGCGTCCATAACTTGGCGTCGACATGTTATTCACATATCCATCACGGATGCTCCCAAGGGACAGACAATTATCACTCACAGAGCTCTTAGGATGGGTGCAAAGCGGCCATTTCCTTCTCGTGATGGAGTGGTTGCTTTGCCAAGGATGATGCACAATGCCCTGTAAACCTTAAAACTACACCACACCAATTTACAAAAAAACCTTCAAGTCTCTGCTTGAAAGTTATGCCATATGATGGAGCTGGCGAAAGGACTTGAACCTTCAACCTACTGATTACAAATCAGTTGCTCTGCCAATTGAGCTACGCCAGCATTTTTGGCGGATTTAATTTTATCATATGATGTCTTCAGATTTCAAGTCCTTGGACCAGGCCGCACTATTTGACGGGTTTTTGGGATTCCTGAAAAATTCCAAAAAAACGGGAGAAGTCATCAGTTTACAAGCCAATGCAGACAAGCCGTTATTGTATCATAATGGATAAGGTCTTTTTTTATAAGGCACAACGTACTCTGATAGTCTCAAACGGCATGACGGTATGTAGGAAGGAGTCCCTCTCGTGAAACAATCACCCGGACGCACTTCAAATTTTTCCAATGACGAAACAATTCACGAAGAATTGCAGCCCGTTATTGATAATATCGAACGCGTCATTGTTGGGAAACGCAGTACCATCACCAAACTCTTATGTGCTATGCTCGCACAAGGTCACGTGTTATTAGATGATGTACCAGGTGTTGGCAAAACCACGTTAGCCAAGGCGCTGGCGGCCACCTTAGATTTACATTATGCTCGCATTCAATTCACCCCCGACTTATTGCCTACTGATGTCACAGGAGTGAGTATTTATAATCCGGCCCAGGGCGCTTTTATTTTTCAACCGGGACCCGTTTTCGCCAATTTGTTGTTAGCGGATGAATTAAACCGGACCTCTCCACGTACACAAAGTGCTTTATTAGAAGTGATGGAAGAACGGCAAGTGACCGTAGACGGCATTGCCCATCCTCTGGCCCCTCCTTTTATGGTGATTGCTACCGAAAATCCCATAGAATACGAAGGAACATTTCCGCTTCCGGAAAGCCAATTAGATCGTTTTCTGTTTCGTCTTAATCTGGGATATCCAACAATTGAAGAAGAAACGCAAATGTTGGAGCGAGTGACGCATACCCATCCTCTCAGCACCATCCGTCCGGTGTTGTCACATGACCGGGTTATGGCACTCATGGAACACATTCCGAATGTTTATTTATCGCCTTCGATTCGACAGTATATTGCCCAATTAGCTCTCAAAACCCGTGAGCATCCCCGAATTTATTTAGGCATGAGTCCTCGTGCTGCCATCGCTTTACAACGGGCAGCTCAAGCGTGGGCCTTTGTCCACGGCAGGGAATTTGTTATCCCCGATGATATCCGTGCACTGTTTCCTGATATCATCGCACACCGCCTGATTCTTAAAGGAGGCAATCGCCACCAACAAACCACCGTTATCCAAGACCTCGTTCACGATATCCTACAACAAGTGCCCATTCCGGACCGCGAGCGTCGGGAACGATGAAAAAGATATCGTGGCGTATTGTCGTGGTGATGGCGGCAATTGGAGCTGCCTGGGCTTTTGCCTATTTCGAAGGGGGCTATTTAGCCTATCATATTTGGGATGCCACTCAATTATTAGTCATGATAACTTTAATCCAAGTCTTATTTCCCTTACATCGGGTCCGTATCGAACGGCATATCAAGCCGAGTCTGGCTACGGAAGGGGATAGTGTAACCATTGAGTTAACAATCCAGGGAAACACGTGGTGGCCGTGGGCGTGGGTCGCTGTGACGGATTCTTTGCCGGAAACTTTACATGCCGATCACAATCCCCATTTTGTTGTGGCATTGTGGCCCAAACGCACTGTGACAGTTCGTTACCAATTGGCACACGTACCTCGCGGCATTTACACACTCAAGGCGCCTAAGATCGCTACTGGCGATGTGCTAGGGCTATGGGAAAAATCTCGATTGGCGACAAATGATCCCATGTCGATGATTATCTGGCCTCAGACCACAGCTCTAACACATCTGGGACATGTTTTTCAACAATGGTCCGGAAATACTGAAATGTCACGCCGAATTTCTGAAGATACCAGTTTGCTTTTAGGCATCCGGGATTATGTGAGTGGGGATCGTCTGGCTCAAATTCACTGGCGAACCACGGCCCGTACGGGTCAGTTCAAGGTCAAACAATTTGAACCCACTACACAGCCCCAAATTCGGATTATATTGGATGATATGCAAGCATTTCAAACAGAGAGAGAATGGGAGTTAGCTATACAGATTGCCGCGTCATTAACCGATGTCGCAGCGCGTTATATCCAACCTCTAGGTTTTCTATGGGTTGGAGATGGGGACCAACGCATTGGCATTGGGGCAGGGCGAACGCATTATGAAACCATCCTCAATTACCTGGCCTCCCTGCCCCGTTTTCATCCCAATTCCCAAAACTCGATGACATTTATCCCCGACGATGCCATTCCTTTGTGGATTACTATGCGAGGAAACCATCCTGCCTTATCTGATGCCGTCTCCGTTATTCGTGTGGGCGAGGACTTAGATCAGCTCGAGGATTTGTCGTTCTATTTGGAACACCGCTTACATCGTCAGGCTTATGGTCTATCCCATTAGAGTGATGTGAAAGGAGGACCCATGTGATATCCAATAAAACTCAAATCATATTACGGGGAATTTGGATGAGCGCGCTCTTTTGGCCTTATACGCATGGGGGAGGCTTTCATGATGCCGCCTTATTAGCTCTGACTCCCCTATGGTTATCGTTTGGGGAATTGTGGTCTTCTTGGATTTTGCGCTGGACTACATGGATCATCATAATGGTTGCCGAATTAACCGCAGAATGGGCATCATTGCCCAGCTTACGCCATGTTTTTATCACCTTTTCGCGTTCGGTTTTAGTCTTGCACCAGTTGTCCTTCGCGAATTGGAACCAAATTTCTGCGCATATCGCGACCCCCTTACTATTAATCGGCGCGCTTTTGGGGTGGCATGTGTTTCGTCAGGCTAATAATACCCGGCGCATTGCAACCCTTTTAGTCATCGGCATTGCCGCTTTGGCGATCAATCATGTGTTCTGGCAACTACCCGCGGAACACCCTCTCTTTGCCTATGCAGCCATTGGCTTATTATTATTATCCTCGCACCATGTTTTAACGCCGTTGTCCCGCCAAGGATCATCTGGCCTCATGGCCAGCGTTGTTGCTGCTGTCACCATATTCGTGCCTTTGAGTTTAGGATGGGGTGGAACACCGCGCCCTGGTCATGCCAGTTTAGGATTTTTAGGCGGAAATTTACAAGATCTCAGATTTCTAACGGGAACAGGCGCCACAACAGGATATTCAGAAGGCATCAATCATATCGGACATTCGATTGTTCCAAATTATAATCCCGTGATGATTGTCCATTCAAAATCTCCGCATTACTGGCAAGCAGAGATTTTCAACACATTCACCGGCAAAGAATGGACGAATCCCGGATCCAATGCGGTGCAAATTACGCCCGAAGATTCAGGCATCCCGTTATTTAGCCTTCCCTTTGATACGTCGCAAGTCTCCACCACAACCGACACAATAACGTTTCAAGCAGTAAACGGCCATCCTTTTCGAACCCTGTTCTATCCAGGCGTCCCCTTATCCTTCGGTTCTGGGCCGTCATCCCTGGTGTTATATCCAAATAAAGAACATTTTGTGTCAAATGCTATTTCTTCGTACCGCGTAACCAGTATCATTCCCCATTTCAATGCAACGTTGCTAAGTCATGTCACCTTTGGCGAATATCCTACCCCGAACTTATCTCAAGACCTACAAATTCCTAGTAATCTTTCTCCGCGGGTCGGTCAGTTAGCCAATCAGATTACTCAACACGCTTCAGGACCTTGGCAAGCCGCTTTAGACATCAAACATTATCTCGACACGCATTATGGCTATTCGTTTCATGTCACCCCGACACAGCACAATGTGGTGAACCATTTCTTGTTTACTGATAAAGTAGGCTATTGCGATCAATTTTCCACTGCGTTCATTATGATGATGCGCAGCATTGGTATACCGGCCCGGTGGGTCGCGGGATATGCCCCAGGTCAATATAACGCCCATGATCATGGCTATTTAGTCCGTGCCATCGATGCGCATTCATGGGCTCAAATTTACATTGCACCCTTTGGCTGGATTCCCATTGATCCGACTCCCGGGTTTAACATTCCTGATCTGTCTGTCCCCAAAACTCCTTCATCATTGACGTCGCAAACCTCCCTATCTATCCCAGTCACTTCGGCCGTGCCGAAAGTTCACTACAATCCACCCCCCGGGGTCAATGAGCACACGCTCAAAACGCCTACGGCTAAAAGCTCCCACCGGGTGAATTCGTCCCGCAGATTTCTACCCGTAAGAAAACTCTTGAGTTTTCTCCTCTTGGCGCTAATTATCCTAATGGCCATCTTTGGCATCCGTGTGCGCAAATACCGCCTAGCACGCAATCCACAAGCCGCGGCGATTAGATTATGGCGTCAAATCAGATGGTGGACCCAGTTTAGAATGCGTATCCCCACAATGAGTCTCACCCCCCGAGAATGGTTAGCCCTGTGGCAGGTGAATATGCGTGCCGATACTTCCGAAAGCCAGCAATTAGTCCAATATC
Organism: Sulfobacillus thermosulfidooxidans; assembly: GCF_001280565.1. Lineage (NCBI taxonomy): Bacteria > Bacillati > Bacillota > Clostridia > Eubacteriales > Clostridiales Family XVII. Incertae Sedis > Sulfobacillus > Sulfobacillus thermosulfidooxidans. The sequence goes on from NZ_LGRO01000002.1 coordinate 580,475, forward strand.
TCGAGCGCGGTTTATATGGCCCCAACTCATGGTCTATGGACGATGCCCGTCAAGCACAACGTCTGTGGAAAAGACTGCGCTTTGCCATTAAAAAATCCTCATCAACGTCACAGGCATCATAAAAAAGACCAGCACCTTTTAGCGATTGCTGGTCTTTTTTTTGTAATAGCGTTACATATCTCGAGATGATGATGAAGGGAATAAGAGAACTTGTCGCCCATCCAAATATCGTTCTAATTTCCGCTTAACACGTTGTAATGCATTATCAATGGATTTCACATGCCGTCTTAAATCTACAGCAATTTCCTGGTAGGATCGGCCATCGAGGTAGGCCATAAGGACTTTCCATTCCAGATCACTCAAAATTTCACCCATTTTTTCTTCGATATCCCCGAATTCTTCCCGGTGAATGATCATTTCTTCAGGATCTGCAACTTTGGCCGTGGATACAACATCATATAAGGTGCGGTCAGAATCTTCTTCATAAATCGGTTTGTTCAAAGACACGTAAGAATTCAACGGAATGTGCTTTTGTCGTGTTGCCGTTTTAATGGCGGTAATTATTTGCCGGGTAATACATAATTCCGCAAATGCCCGGAAGGATGACAGCTTGTCACTGCGAAAATCGCGAATGGCTTTGTATAATCCAATCATGCCTTCTTGCACAATGTCTTCACGGTCCGCACCGATTAAAAAATATGAGCGAGCCTTGGCACGAACAAAATTCCGATATTTTTGAATCACATATTCGAGCGCATCCGCGCTGCCTTCGCGGGCATCTTGAACGATATCTTCATCGGTCATGTTATCAAAGCCGTTCGGCATTTCGTACGAGGGGCCTAACACACTCACATCGCCTCCATCACCAAGGCCTAAAGAAATCAGAATATTCTATAACAATACGTTAAAGAAACTTCACTTCGGCTAATGTCTGCCTCATTATAGCGAGGCACGAAAATCGCCGTCAAGTCTTCTGACGGCGAAACGTGTAACTTTTGCGTTTTTTGTCCACATTCATAAAAAATATGGCACGTTTACGGTGCTTGTCGCTGCCTGACCACTTCGAACGCCAAGACCGCGCATGCTGTGGCCGCATTCAACGAGGCAACTTGACCCACCATGGGCAATCGCACAGTTTGATCACAGCGTTTCTTCACTAAGGGCCGAATCCCTTGCCCTTCGGCTCCGATCACGATCGCCGTGGGACCATGATAATCTGCCTGCGTATACAGAATTTCCCCTTGGGGATCCGCGGCATAAACAAAGATCCCCCACTTTTTGATGGTCTCGATAGTTTGCGCCAAGTTGGACACAACCGCCACCGGGACATATTCGGTGGCCCCGGCTGAGGCTTTACGCACAGCAGGCGTCAGCGGTGCGCTATTACGGCTCGGTATAATTACGGCATCAGCTCCAGCGGCATTAGCCACACGAATTATTGCCCCCAAATTTTGTGGATCCTGAATTTGATCCAGGACAATCAAAAACGCATCAAATCCCCGGTTCCTGACCAGAGCATACACATCATCTAACGTCGCAAGGGGCGCAACACTGATTAATCCTACTACTCCTTGATGATTCAACTCCCCAGCTAACTCGTCCAATTTAGCCCGGGGCACTTCATGAATCACGACACCTTTTTCCCGGGCAATCCCGAGAATTTCTTTAAGGCTACCTTCAGCCAGCTGATTTTGGACCCACAATCGCTGCAAGGGACGCCCGGCTCGCAATGCTTCAAGGACCGGATGCCGTCCCACAATAACCGATTCATTGGCTGTAACCGACGTTGTGGGTTCAAAACTACCGCTATTCTTACGCGCGTCTTCGCGCTGATTAGCGGGTTTGGCCATTTTCCGCCGCGAAAGTGATCCGCGGTCCCGTGGGCGTGTCTTCAATGTAATATCCCGCCTTTATTAGTAAATTACGTATTTGATCAGCCTGAACATAATCACGATTTTTCCTGGCTTGCTCGCGAATGGCGATTAAACGTGTGGCCAAGTCGTTCACATCCTGATGCTCTTGAGTGGCTGGGGCCGGAAGGAAGTCTAAAATTATATTGGCTTGAACCAGGTTATGACGTGCCCATCCTAAGGCATAAGCTCGGTGGTTTTGTTCCATACCTTGATAGGCGTTGTGCACCATATCAAAGATCTCCGCAAAAGCCCGAGCCGTATTAAAGTCATCGTCCAAAACACTCAAAAAGTTCGACTCAAATGTTCGCAGTCGTTCCGCCCACGACGCATCAACCCATTCGCTCGGAGCGGGAGCATCTTTAGCCTCCTCCCATAATCGCCAAATACGCTGAAGTCCCCGTCCCCATTCTTCAAGTCCTTGCACACTAAAATCTAAAGGGGTCCGGTAGTGGACACTAAGCAAATACGTTCGTAACACCAGGGGATCCACATGGCGGATAATTTCCTGAAGACTAAGACCATTCCCTAAGGATTTGGACATTTTAACCGCATTTTGTGTAATCAATCCATTATGAACCCAAAACTGTGCCGGTTCACAGTCAAATAGCCCCTGGGATTGAGCCCGTTCATTCTCATGATGAGGAAAAATTAAATCCATGCCGCCCCCATGCAAATCAAATTGACGGCCAAGGTATCGCGAAGCCATGGTGGAGCATTCAATATGCCATCCCGGCCGGCCATATCCCCATGGGCTCTCCCAACCGGGTTCCTCTGCCGGGGCACTTTTCCATAGAGCAAAATCTGCTGGATCGTGTTTTCCCTCATGAACCTCGACCCGAACCCCTTGATAAAGTTCTTCTAACCGCCTGCCTGAAAGCTGTCCATAGTTTTCATCCGTATTCACAGAAAAATAGACATCCTGACCAGCCACGTAAGCCTTTTGCCGGTCAATCAGCCCCTGAATAAACGTAATAATTTCAGCAATATTTTCTGTTACCCGGGGAGCAAAATCTGGAGGGAGCACATGCAATTGCTGCATCAATTGATTGTACTGTTCCATATACTTCGCGGCCAATTGACTGGCCGAAACCCTCTCGGTTTGAGATTGGTTGACAATTTTATCATCAATATCCGTAAAATTTTGGACATGGCGAACAATATAACCCCGGCGCATAAAGTGCCGTTTAATCACATCCCAGACGACAGCAGGCCTGGCATGCCCCACGTGAGCTTCGGCATACGGCGTCACACCACACACGTAAATCGACACTTCTCCTTCACGCAGTGGAATGAAGGGGCGTTTTGTCCGGGTCAAGCTATCATAAATTTGAATCATGGGCCGATCCTTTCTTCTTAATAGCTTAATAGCATTTCATGCCAGCGTCATGCTCGCATTTTAGGAAAACTTGCTGACCGCGTCAATCTACAAGATAGGAAACAATCCGGCTTCACCGAGATTTTAAGGGATAGGGCTTGTCCTTAAAACTTGGTGCTTAGCCCGCGCTTCTTTTAAAATGGGACTATAATAGGTGTCGAAATCTGATATCATTGTCAGTTCGACATGATCATCATGAACCTAAAGGTCGTCTTATATGCGTGTGCGGCCTTCAGGTGTTCACCGCTCTTAAAACGGGTTATTACATAGATTTCCGCAATGATCGCGCACTACTGACCAGCAGGAAGGCGGGACACTCTTTTGAACATACGGCAAGGTGTACAGTATAGTTTAATCCTGGCTTCGGCAATCCTCCTAAGCGGATGTCACTCAACTTCATCCCAGGGCCCCCAAAAGCTTATCCAAACCGCGAGCCGAGCCACGCGATATGTTAATTTGCCGGTGATTCGGTGGCATCCGGTTTCTGTTGGACCCGAAGTGCTTTTGGACGAAGGCACGGCCATTTCTTCGGTTCTGCCTGGACCAGATGGACGCATCTATTACGGAACCAGCAATCCCCTCGGGGATAGCACGGTAATTGGCTGGTACAATCCGCAATCCGGTCAAAACCTGTGGCGAACCGTCCCCCGGATGCCATATTTTCCGAGTCATTCGGGATTAACGGTCTCAAATTTAAGCTTAAGCCAATCCGCATACTGGGGAGCTGTAGATTTAATCGTCAGCGGAGCCCACACGGTGTGGTACCGTCACTGGGGATATGTGGGGGGCTTCACGAATGAGAATCGTTTTGTTCCCGGCGATTATGCTATTCCTGGACCCACCGTACATCGCAATCCATACACTGCTTCGGTCTACACCTCTTTTCAAGGAACCCAGCTCGTTCGGATTATGAACGTGAATACGAAACAGATGCAGTCCTATCCTCTTCCTAGTAACACCGCACCCGTCGCCATTGACTTTGGACATAGCTCCCAGCATGTCTGGCTTCTGAGTGCGAATACACTTTGGGAACTGAACACCCAAGATAATCAGTGGACACCGCAAGCTGAGGCTCCTATGGGAGATTTCTTTGTCAGTATGGGCCAATTTCGCCAGGGTCTGTGGATCGTCGATGCAAACGGCAATATTGGCCTCATTCAACACCAACAAATTCAGTGGATTGCCCATTTGTCCCTCAGTCCTATTGCTGCAGAAACAGCTGGCCATGATGGTCTGTGGTTAGCATCCGTCCATCATTTGACACTGTGGTTACCACATCACGGGATCAAACAGTGGGCATGGCCTAAACTGTCCTATCCGGCCCCCGCATCCACTTGGAGTCAACTTGGCTCGAAAACTCCTCCCGACTGGCCTCCGATTCCGCATATCGCTATGGGGCCTGATCATGTGCTAGAAATCGGCTACGGAACAGATATTGGCCAGGCATATTTTCGCTCTGAGACACCCCGAAGCGTGGCACAGAGTACATCTAAGCCAGCCGTTCACTAATTCCTGGGCAGACGACTCTCTAGATGCCCAAAAACTCAAAATGCCTATCTCAGCCCTGGGCCAACGCGATAATCGCGTGTGGTTAAGTCTTAGAGGCACAGCCGACTACCCCAAGATCATTTTGCAAGGGTTGCAAGGGGAAAATGTCTAATTCCTCGCACAATCACATAATGTGGGTCAGAACTAAGAGAAAGAGGCGGATACCCTTGAATGTCGCCCGCAAAATTCCTGTATGGCTCGCAATTTTCGGATTGCTGGGAGCCTTCCTCATCACCTGCTATCAACTTCCCGTAAGTCCGGCCATGACCCTCACCCCCATTGTGGTCATTGACCCCGGCCATGGAGGTCAAGATCCTGGTGCTATTGGAGCCCAGGGAGTTTATGAAAAAAATATAAATCTCAGTATTGGTCTTCTCTTATCAAGTCTTTTACGTCAGAAACAGATTCATGTATATATGACCCGGACAAGCGACCAGACTCCTAGTGCACCTCCTTTTCATAATGTACGCGATTTACGGTACCGAGCATTTTTAGCGCGCCAGTGGCATGCCACCATTTTTGTTTCTATTCATACCAACGCGGAACCCAGTGGCATCGCCCAAGGCCCTATCGTCTATTACCGCTCTGGATCCGTGTCATCGTGGGAATTAGCCTCACAAGTCTCTACCGCCTTGGCGAGAGTAACGGGAAAAGTCATTCGTCCTCGTCCCATTCGCCAATTGGTCCTACAAGAAGTTACCGTCCCCGCCATCAATGTTGAGGTCGGTTTCCTGACGCATCCGCTCGATACATCCCGACTCCTCAATTCCCAATATCAAACTCAATTAGCGGCAGCCATTGCTGAAGGGATTATGCACTATTTAAACCGGGGCCAATAAGACGGTTGCTAACGCTAAAATGCCTTCTTCACGCCCCAAGGCTCCTAAATGATCGGTAGTTGTGGCTTTCACGGAAAAGCAATCCAATGGACAGCCACTGGCACGACTTAAATTTTGGCGAATCGCCATGATATAGGGCGCTAATTTGGGTCGCTGGGCCACGACGGTCAAATCAGCCGAAATCACCTGATAATGTGCGTGGGTCATCATCTCCACTACACGAGCCATTAACGCCACTGATGAGGCCCCTTTAACATCCGGATCCTCTGCATGAAAATACGTGCCTAAATCCCCCATGGCTAATGCTCCCAATATGGCATCCATATATGCATGGGTTAGTACATCGCCATCCGTATCACCTTCTAGGCCCTTCTCAAAAGGAATATCCACTCCCCCTAAAATTAAGGGACGGTTAGCCACTAAGGGATGCACATCAATACCTTGTCCGATGCGATTAGTCATGGATTTGTTGTAACCTCCATTCAAACCATGTCAAATCTTCCGGTGTCGTCAGTTTGCGGTTATCATAATCTCCTGGCACGACCATGACCCGGTGTCCTAAATATTCCACAACCTCGGCATCATCCGTTGGGACCCCGTGTTTCCATGCTTCATGAGCTTGGCAAATTATATGGTAGTGAAATCCTTGAGGAGTTTGTGCGAGACGCAAATGACTGCGGGGAATGGTCTTTGTCACCTCGACACCCACAGGCGTTTCCACAACTCCTTTGACGGTATCCGTAACGGGAAGTGCCGGCATCGCCGCTCCTTGCTCAAATGCAGCATGTCGTACCCGGTCAATCACCCCACAAGGAACCAAAATCCGCGCCGCATCATGAATTAACACGACATCCTGATCTTGGGCTAACCCTTTAAGCGCTGCAAGACCTTGTTGTACGGATAAATACCGTTCTGTGGATCCCGCAGTCAACAACCAGTGTGTTAAGCCAAACTGGTCAAGCCAGTGCTGAATCTGCTCAAAATCTTCGGGACGTGCCACCACCACGCCCGCATCAAATTCACCCTTCACCGCAAAATGCCACAGGCTCCACGCTATTGCAGGACGCCCTGCCACCATTAGCCATAATTTTGGACCTAAGGCGCCCATGCGCCGACTTTGACCTGCCGCCAACAATATCCCAAAACTTTTCACAGAACACCCCTAATAGCTGGGATTCGCATCATCCGCCCCTATCATGTGATGCTATTGTACAGGAAAAAGCCCGGCATGAGCCGGGCTTTGAACGAAAAACCGTTTAGGCTTCACTCAGTTCAACAGCCCCTAAAGCAGATTTGAGTTTGGCAAATATCATCCGGCCCGCAGCTGTTTGCAAGACTGAGGTCACAATTACCGTAACCGTTTGGCCAATAAATTTACGCCCGCCATCCACCACGATCATCGTACCATCGTCCAGATATCCAATACCTTGGCCCGACTCTTTCCCATCTTTGATCACGTGCACGACCATTTCTTCTCCCGGTAAAACTACCGGCTTCACGGCATTGGCTAGTTCGTTGATATTGAGAACCGGAACGCCTTGAAGTTCTGCTACCTTGTTAAGATTAAAATCGTTGGTAATCACTTTGCCATCCAAGATTTTTGCCAGTTTGAGCAGTTTCGAGTCAACTTCCAAACTCGGATCGATGTCGCGTTCATAAACCTGTACCTGCGTCTTTAATTCTTTTTGAATGTGGTTGAGAATATCAAGACCCCGGCGCCCACGATTACGCTTTAAGACATCCGCAGAGTCGGCAATGTGTCTTAATTCTTCAAGAACAAATCCGGGTATCACCAAGGGACCTTCGAGAAATCCGGTTTGGCAAATATCCGCGATACGTCCATCAATAATCACGGACGTGTCGAGGATTTTCGGTTTAACGCTGTCATTCACGCGGTGTTTTACTCGCGGTAACCAGCTTTGCGGACGCATCAATTCGTCCTTTTTCCGAATGGATACCTTTAAACCGACATACCCAAACCCAACACTAATCGCAATACGAATCAAAACCCCAACGAGGCCTAGTCCATTTAATTCGGACGTTAAAAGAAACGCAATTAAGAGCCCAACAATCAACCCAACGGAACCAGACAATAAATCTTGTGTAGGCGTTTTTTGTAATCGACTCTCGCCCCACTCCATGGCCTTACTGGCCCCATTAATCAGCCAAGGCCCCAAAATATAAGCAATCAAACCGCCTCCAATGAGACCAATGCCCAATAAAATGGCTCCGCGGTCTGGTCCTAGTCCACTCAGATATGGTAGCGCCTTTAAGGCATGAAGATTTTGGAATACGCCCGCAATCCCGAGTACTCCCCCAAAGATCGTGAGAATTTGGCGCACTGTTCTTCCCATATCTGCCACCTCCCCCTGATATAATCAGATGACCCATAAGATGTTTGTCATCCCAATTTCTAGTTTTTCCCGGAGGTGTGGAATAAATACCCTAATTTACAAGTGCAGAAAACAAATTCAATACCTCCGTGAATAATATCATAGCACCGAATAGATGAGAAAAAGCAAAGAATTTGGCAAAAAGGCACCGGTCAGTCCGGTGCCTAAAAATTTGCATCGCTATATGTCTCATGGAGTGCAGCCCAGATAGTTCGCGCTCTTTGGGATCCGATTCCTGAAATTTGACTGAAGTCGTCTAGCGAAGCTTGTCGCATTTCGGATAATGTACGGTATTCATGCATCAATATCTCAATGACATCATCCGGCAGCCGAATAGTATGTAGCAGACGGTATCCACGCGGCTCTATCCGGTAGTCCAACTGATCATACCCTAAACGATTCGCCCACATTTCTTGGGACCATGACGCTGCATCGAGTATCACTGGATTGGGAACCGGAATATTTTGAGCCTGATAATCTTTCCAAATTCCTATCCAATCGCGAAAAATATCGGGATACTCTTCTAATTGTAAATCAATAAGATGACCGTCGCGCCCTAACTCCACCACATAGCGATTGATTTCTTGGCGAATGGTCAAGGCAATATATCCCCGCCGCAAAGCCTCGATGACATCGACTAAGGGGACAGCTTCTTCGGCCTCACTTTCGGCCAGGCGTCTCACCGCGCTCCGAAACAACCGGTCGTACCGACTTAAAGACGCCAACGCACTTGTCGCTTTCGTCAAAATATAACTTAAATCATGCAGAACATAACGGGATTGTCCTTTATAAATCGTTACAATACTGCGTCTTTCTGATACGGCAATGACTGTGGCATTACGCGTTTTGGCTATACGCTCCGCAGTGCGGTGACGCATTCCAGTTTCGGCTGATGTGGCATATTTTTTCGGGATTAACTCCACATTGGCTTTACGAATTCGATGGATGTCTTGGTCAAGGAGAATAGCCCCGTCCATTTTCGCCAACTCATAGACAAATTCATGGTGAAAAGGAACATCGAGACGAAACCCTCCTTCGCAATCTTCATCAATCTCTGGTTCTCCGCCAATAATAATTAACGCACCCGTTCGCGCGCGAATAATATTGTCTATCGCTTCCCGAAGAGCCGTACCCGGCGCAATTCGGGATAACACTTCCAGAAGCGGATCGTCCATCATACTCGGCGGAAACTCCGCCATTGAGGGCGGAGAAAAAGCCGCCTTCGCTCCTTTCTCAGTGCGTACGTGCTTGCGACATCTCCCAACCAGTGCTGCAGGTGTCTCGATCAGCACAACAGAGCACCCTGAAGGCACTAAGGCGAGCCAACCTGATCATTTGAACCTAAGACCTTTAGGACGAGGTAAGCGCCTTATTCCTCCGTTGATTCGAGCCCTAACCGTGACACAACCTCACTTACCCGAGTTGCGGCCACTGTAACAAGACCGGATTGGACGGAGGACATCGCGCCGGGAACCAAGACCCGGGTAAAACCCAAGCCCATTGCCTCCTTAACTCGTTCTGGTAAGCGGGGAACCCGGCGGATTTCCCCTGTTAATCCCACTTCACCACACACCGCCCATTCAGGAGGCACGGCCTTGCCGGTAAAGGACGACAACGCCGCTACCAACACACCCAAATCCAGCGCCGGGTCGTCCAGAGATATGCCGCCCGTTACCTTAAAATAGGCATCCATTTCCGAAATCTTTATTCCTAAATGCCGCTCGATAACCGCCAGAACCAGGGCAACGCGGTGAGGATCCATGCCCGATACAACGCGCCTGGGAGTGCCAAAACTTTTTACCAACAATGCTTGCACTTCCACCATGAGCGGCCTGGTTCCTTCGAATGCCGCCACAACGATGGACCCCGGACGATCAATGGGCCTCTCTTCTAAGAGTAAGCGGGAAGGATCTTCGACTCCGACCAATCCTTCACCTTCCATCGCAAACAATCCCAGTTCACTCGTGGATCCGAAACGATTTTTAATGCCCCGAAGGACCCGGAACATCTGTTGACGGTCGCCTTCGAACATTAACACCACATCCACCAAATGTTCGACCACTCGGGGACCTGCTAGCGCAATTGGACACTGTCTTCATCCTTCGTTAAGAGCACGGCCAGAGATATTTTTGCAACACCGGATCGCATTTAAGCCACGGATAATCGGTTTGTAGGTCAACCCGTTGCCACGTCCCTTGATGTCGCCAGAGTTGCGACAAAGCTAACCAATCTTTGGCCGGCGCTTTCCCAATTAATTGGGGTTGGTGCGATAATCCAGCCAATACCGTAATCGCTTGCCCGTTTTCTGGCCACTCAACATCATCGCACGCTTTATCCATCCACTGGCATAAGACCTTCCACTGCATTGCGCCCAACTTCTTGGCCAAATTTTCAGATATAGACCAAACGGGACCCGCATGAAGGGCCGGTTTTTCTTGATGGTCCAACCACAGCATACGTCGAAACAATTGGGAATTATGCATGCCATATTCCTTATCAACCAAAACACACCATAATGCATCGGTTGGTGTAGGAGCCAACAAGAAAATGGCGGGATCGAGACTCATGGGAAGAACCTCGATACCATGGCTCGCCACACTCTGCCCAAGCTTCCAACTGTGTAGCACTCTGGCATGCCGTTGGCCATTGGTTTGACGCCGAAGAATCTTATTACCCTGTGCCCATAACGTGAGGAGCTGAGCATATTGTCTCTGAGGATCCAAAGTATTCGCCGCTTTCTTTGTTTCCTGCACGTTGATCGCTGTGACGGGCTCTCGCGCGTCACTCCCGATGTTTCATGCATATAGCTCAGTAACTCGACCTAAGTTTCCTTAAGCCGCGGGCCGCTTTGACCCTTCTTTATTCACATGACCCACCAAAAAAATCGGACAGGCTTCTTTAGCCAATCGCATTAAGCGAGCGGCAATTCCCCGAACTTGTCCCACACTTCCCGGTGCAGACTCGATCTCGGGATCATAAACCGTTTGCAACGAATCCACGACCACCAATTGCCATTTCTGCGCCCGGATCGCCTGTTCAATACGCTCAATATTGCCTTCAGCCATAATATATAGACTATCAGGCAAATCCCCCAAACGCTGGGCGCGAATGCGGGTCTGACCTTGAGATTCTTCCGCCGTAATATAGAGGACAGGTCCCTCTCGACTTACAAATGAGGCGATTTGAAGCAGCAATGTCGATTTGCCAATGCCCGGATCGCCACCGAGCAAGAAATATCCATTGGGCACCATGCCTCCACCCAATACGCGGTCGACTTCGGCAATGCCAGTGGAGATCCGTTGAACATGCTCGGACTGCACGGCCCCGATGGGGATGGGGCCGTCGCCAGTGGCAAGGGACGATGGTTTAGAATTTTTGGTGACAATCTCCTGTTCCATCGTGTTATATCCCCCACAGCCGGGACAACGGCCTAACCACCGGGCAGAAGTCGTTGCACATACTTGACATATATAGCGCGTCTGTTCCCGAATTCCGTCCACCTCCTAATGACAGCCTGAAGGCGTCATGATTGCTTCATTACTGGATCATTTTCCGGTATCTGGGAAAAAGTCAATTGCCCGTCTTCCGCATCAACTAAAATATGGGCGCCTTCAGCAAACTTCCCTGCTAAGATATCCTCAGCCAATTGATCTTCGACGAGTCGCTGGATGGCCCGGCGAAGTGGGCGGGCACCAAAGACCGGATCATAGCCGGATTTCGCAATCACCAGTTTCGCGGCATCGGTCACCGACAGCTCGTAACCATTTTGGCGAATCCGGTCTTCCACTTCTTTGAGCATGATACCAACAATTTCCGCCAATTGTTCTGCCGACAATTCATGGAAGACAATGATTTCATCGACCCGGTTGATAAATTCCGGCCGGAAGGTGTGCTTGACTTCATCCATCAACCGGTCTTTCATTTCCCGGTAATGACTGTCGTCCGATTCCCGCCGGAACCCAATAGTGTTCTGACGCTTGATTAAATCCGCACCAACATTGGACGTCATGATAATCACCGTGTTCCGGAAATCGACCGTGCGTCCTTTCGCCTCGGTTAAACGGCCCTCTTCGAGAACCTGCAACAAAATGTTGAAGACTTCCGGATGCGCCTTTTCAATCTCATCCAATAAGACGACGGAATAAGGGTGACGACGCACAGCTTCCGTCAACTGACCGCCTTCTTCATATCCCACATATCCGGGAGGGGCCCCCATTAACCGAGAAACCGCATGACGTTCCATGTATTCGGACATGTCGATGGTCACCATCGCCTCTTCATCACCAAATAGCGAGGACGCCAAGGCTTTGGCCAATTCCGATTTTCCAACTCCGGTCGGGCCTAGAAATAAGAACGATCCAATGGGACGTCGGGGATTTTTCAACCCAGCCCGTGCCCGGCGAATGGCACGACTCACGGCTTTAACCGCTTCGTCCTGGCCCACTACCCGTGCATGTAATTCGTCCTCTAATTTGAGGAGGCGTTCAGATTCTTCGCCCTTGAGTTTTTCTACCGGAATTCCAGTCCACGACGACACAATATGGGCAATATCCTCCGGAGTGACATTAATCGCTTCTTTCCCTTGGCGACTATGCCATTCCTGGGTTTCCCGGTCGAGTTCTTCTCGCAGCTTTTGTTCTTCATCACGCATTTGCGCCGCTTTTTCAAATTCCTGGGCTTGCACCGCGGCTTCCTTTTCCTTGCGAATCTCCTCCAACTTTTCAGCCAGATCCTTCAGATCGGGTGGCGCAACATAGCTTTTGAGCCGGACCCGTGATGCCGCTTCATCAATTAAGTCAATGGCTTTATCCGGTAAAAAGCGATCTGAAACATAACGGTCGGACAAACGCACCGCAGCTTCTAAAGCCTCATCGGTAATATTGACACGATGATGCGCTTCATAACGATCACGAAGTCCCTTGAGAATTTGCAAGGCTTCATCTGCTGACGGCTCTTCGACCATGATCGGCTGAAACCGTCGTTCTAGAGCCGGGTCCCGCTCCACATATTTCCGATATTCGTCTAGCGTCGTGGCTCCAATTGCCTGCAACTCGCCGCGGGCTAAGGCCGGTTTTAAAATGTTGGCAGCATCTATCGCGCCCTCAGCTGCTCCAGCGCCTACAATCGTATGCATCTCATCAATGAACAAAATCACGTTCTTGGCTTCACGTATTTCGTTCATCGCTCTTTTAAGACGATCCTCAAATTCTCCTCGATATTTGGATCCCGCCAGCATCGCTCCTAAGTCCAGCGCCACTACACGGCGGTCTTTTAAAATCTCAGGCACTTTGTTTTCCACAATACGCTCGGCTAAACCTTCTACTACAGCCGTTTTTCCAACACCGGGTTCTCCAATGAGCACAGGATTGTTCTTGGTTCTTCGGCTTAGAATTTGAATCACTCGTTCGGCTTCTTTATCACGGCCAATAACCGGATCCAATTTCCCTTCCCGAGCCATTTGTGTTAAATCCCGGCCATAGAGATCCAATGTCGGCGTATTCACCGCTTGCGGCTGTTCGGGCGCTCCCCCAGCCGGAACTTGTCCGCCAGCGGCATTATGCAATAACTGATGACGCACTTTGTTTAAATCGGCTCCTGCCGCCAACAATACTTGGGCTGCAACTCCTTCACCTTCGCGAATCAAACCCAGCAAGAGATGTTCAGGTCCAATATAATTTTGATTTAAAGCCCGCGCTTCTTGACCAGCTAACTCCAACACCACTTTCTTGGCACGTGGCGTAAAGGTTACTTCCTCATTGGGACCAATAGCAGGACCACGCCCAGTTGCTTTTAAGACTTCCGCACGAACGGTTTCCAAGTCCAAACCTATCGACTGAAGGACTTTTGCCGGTAAGGAATTGGTTTCCCGTATGAGGCCCAAAAGTAGATGTTCCGTACCAACAAAATTATGGCCCATCCGTCGTGCTTCATCTTGTGCATGAATAACTACGCGACGAGCTTTTTCCGTGAATTGTCCAAACATCAGCATTCTCCTTCCCCATTAAAACCTGTGTCCCCTCTACCTATCCTCCCACGGAAAGTGCTTAGACAGACTGGACTTCTTCCCGCAATCTTTCACGTAAAAATTGAGCCCGAATCTGATCACGTTCCGCGGCGTTTAATTCATGACCGGTTTGCGATTGCAAAAATCCCGGTCGGGTAAACAACGTCAACTGTGTAAATGTGCTTTTTGTTTTGGGCAATAAACCCAAATCCTGTCCCAATTTGACTTCAGATAATAAGCGGAGCGCTTCTTCAGAGGTCATAATATGAGCATGTGTCAAAAGCCCCCATGCTCTGTCCACGCGGTCCGCCAACATCACTCCCGCATTGTGCTGCAAATATTGACGCGCATGACGCTCACGTCCCACAATTTGCTGCGTCACCGTTGCCAAGTTGTGAATAAATTCTTCTTCACTTAACCCTAATGAGACCTGGTTGGAAATTTGAAAAATGTTGCCTACAGCATCGGAACCTTCCCCGTACAAACCGCGAACCACCATGCCAATTTGAGCTAATGTCGTAAAGACTTGAGAAGCTTGACGCGTTAAGACGAGAGCTGGTAAATGCACCATAACCGACGCACGCATTGCCGTTCCGATATTCGTAGGGCAGGCCGTTAAGTAACCGGAATGACTATCATAAGCGTAATCCAAACGACGTTCCAGCGCATCATCCAATTGATTCGCCACGGTCCAGGCTTCTTCGAGCTGCAAACCGGATAACAGGATTTGAATGCGCAAATGATCTTCCTCATTTACCATAATACTAATACTTTCCCGCTCATCAATGGCGATTGCACGGTACTTAACCGGTTCTTCGATAAATGCGGGACTGATCAAGTGCTTTTCCACCAAAACCTGCCGGTCAATTGGGCTGAGATGATCGAGCCGCTCGAAATGCATTTGCCACGTCCTACTTAAATCATTCACGGCTTGTTCAACTTGATGGAGCATTTTTTCAGCGACATCATCCGTCAGCCGGTTAGGAAATACCGTATCCTTCAGATTGCGTGCCAATCGAATGCGACTTGACAGGACAATATCAGCATCTGGCCCTTTCGCCTGCATCCATGCGCTAAAGGGATCCATGATTTGACCCCCCGGAGGCATGCTGCTGTTCCAGAGCACGAATCTCGTCTCGCCATTTGGCGGCCTCTTCAAATGCTTCCCGAGCAATGGCGTCTCGCATCTTAGTTCGTAATTCTTCTAATGTGCGTTGTTGTAGGATATCTTGACCGCCTCGCTTAGGTACTTTACCGTGATGCTCAACACTGCCATGTAAGCGTTTGACTAACGGCTCTAATTCCTCATGAAATGCCTCATAACAGTGGTCACAACCGAGCCGCCCTGTCTCGGCAAATTGTTGATATGAATAGCCACACACAGGACATGTCTTGTCTATCACGGCTTGAGGACGCTGGCCCGTGGGAGTAGCACCTATCAATCCCCCGAGCACATGTTGGATTGTGAACTGGGGCACCAGCATAAAATGATAGGCGCCCTCTTGGCGAGCACAGTCCTCACAAAGAAACCGATCAAATTTTTCGCCATTCACGACAGTACTCATGTGCACCGAAGCAGGGCGGCTTTCACACCGTTGACACAATTGCACACGATCCTGACGAGGCTCTGAATTTTGTTCCATGTCAATTCGCCTCCTTCGGGCGGAGCAGCATCGTCAACATGGCCTGAAGAATCCTGGCTCTTAGACGATCTCTTTCCGGAAGCCCAATATTCAAGACATCGCGACGCATGGCTGCGGAAAGTAGTGCTCGCTCCCGATCTGTAATATGTTCTGCCTCGTATAGCCGCTCAATAATACTTAACGCGCGCGTTTGATCAATACTTTCTAATCCTGAAATCGCCTCAATGATTTCTTGAGATTCGGTTACGAGTTGCAGAACCTTAATGCCTCCTCCCCCTCCCCGTCGCCCTTCTACTAGATAGCCACGTTCAGGGGTAAAACGCGTCATCAATACATACGTAATTTGTGACGGCACACAATCAAAACGCCCCGCCAGATCTGCTCGTTGAATTTCAATCACACCATCTTCTGATTGTGCTAAAAGATGGCGAATGTATGCTTCAATCTCATCACTAATACTGGCCATTTGACTCCCCTCTTGATTGACTTTGCCTTTTATTGCTCTTTAATTGTAGTATATCAGGTCTGTCAAGCACCAGCTTAGCATGTCACGTACGCACATAATACCATACCCAAATTCTTGGCAACACTTCTGAGAACAAGAAAATCTGGAAATCGCTTTCACCTCTTCTTAGTTTCTTCCATAGTGTGATATTGCCTAAGGCTAACAAAGAAAACATCTACTAAGAAACTTGAGGTGATGCGCAAATGACTCCCGACAATGTTTCCCCGTCAGTTTCTCATGAACATCAACACCGAGCCCTTGATCGTTTAGCCGTTCATCAGGCTCGCCTGCAACACAAGCCAGCGCGCCTATTATGGCTCCTCATCGGCCCGGGAATTCTCGTTATGCTAGGTGAAAATGATGCTCCCAGTATGTTATCTTATGCGGCGACCGGTTCCCAATTTGGTATAGGTTTTTTTCTCCCCTTTGTTCTTTTGACCTTTGCCATGGCATTTGTGGCTCAAGAAATCACTGTGCGTCTTGGCGCAGCCAGTCAAGCAGGGCATGCAGAGCTGATATACCGTCGGTTTGGACGATTCTGGGGCAATTTTGCCATGATTGACCTGCTCTTTACGAATTTTCTCACGCTAGTTACGGAATTTGTCGGGATTGTCGCAGGTGCTGGGTATTTTGGGATACCGGCCTGGGTTGCGGTCTTATGTGGCATTGCCGTGGTAAGTACCGCAGTAATTGTACGGCGTTATTGGTCGTGGGAGCGTTTTGTGCTCATCCTTGCGCTATTCAATCTGGTTTTTATCCCGGTCGCCATCTTAAGCCATCCCAATTGGGGCCAGGTAGGTCGATCATTTTTAACATGGCATCCTTTGGTTGGTGGGTTTAATACCAATACGTTAGTGATTTTGCTATCAGATATCGGGGCCACAATTACACCTTGGATGCTCTTTTTTCAACAAGGAGCTGTCAGTGACAAGGGACTCACTGTCGCCGACATTCGTCACGGACGCATTGATACAGCGCTGGGCGCATTATTCGCGGCCCTAGCAGCAATTGCCTGTATCATTGCCACAACGCCGTTATTTATTCATCACATGAATGCCAGTCAGTTTGGTGCCGCCCAGTTCGCGCAAGCCTTAACCCCATATGTCGGCCACATTGGCGGATCCCTTTTTGCCTTAGGTGTTCTAGAAGCCGGTTTAGTTGCGGCGACCACCATTTCGACCTCATCGGCCTATGCCTTCGGCGAAGTCGCCCGTCAAGCCCATAGTCTCAATCGTTCCTTTCATGAAGCCAAGGGATTTTACCTCGTATTGATTGGGGTGGCAGCATTGGCCGGATCGCTGGTGTTAATTCCCGGTTTTCCCTTAGAAATGGTTGTGATTATGGTCAATGTTATCGCGGTGCTAACCATGCCGCCCGCCATTGGATTCTTATTAATTTTAGCCAACGATAAAGACATTATGGGTGCTCACCGCAGCACGTGGTGGCTTAATGCTTTAGGTTTAGCGGTTGGTATTTTCGTCTCGCTTGCGGGCATGATTTATGCCGTCTCTGTCATTTTTCCGCAATGGTTTTAATCCCCTCATCACGACAATGATGTTCCCATAAAAACTCTCTCATTGACATCGTCATATGAGGATATAAGGAGGAGATTATTGATGAATTCCGCACAATTGACCTCAGGGACAAAAGACACATTACCCATTGACAGGTTGTTAGAAGACCACAACAAGGCAAGGCAACACATTGAAGAATTGGGTTTGCTCCCTTTATCTCCCGCCTTAAAAGGCACAATTTGGGGATTACGGATTTACGTCCTGTTTATGATTGTCGTCGTGGTGATGAATGTTATTCAGAACATGCATTAGACTGTCGCCCACCGCAAAAGGGTCTTGGGTACAAACCCAAGACCCTTTTTTACATGCCATCTTAACCGATGGGGTAACGACGACCGTATTCCGGCACAATGCGGATGGTCGGGGGTTCCGGCAATAAAAGTTCGGGGGCATGCGTGTGCAACGGATAAACAATGTTGGGTCGAATCCATTCAACGATCTTGTGGATGGCTTCAGGACTTCCGTGACCCCGTGTCCCCAGTGTGCGAAGCGGTATATGATAACGCTGTAACCAATGTTGCAACGAACGACCCGCGGGTGACGTTAACTTAGGATCGCCATCGGCCTGGATAAATACACTCTCTTTCCCAACAGGTAAATCCATTACCCATGGAATATCTCGTGGCCACATCTGAATGATATAACGTTCAGGATGCGCTTGAATTTTTTTTAGCTGCGCTGGACTATAATCCATTCGCCATACCTTAAGTCCATAGGCTTCTAAAAAGGTTGCAAATTCTTTGGACCATAAGATTTGGCGACCGAATTTTTCGGCAATGCGCATAAACGATTCAATCCGTTCAATATTGCGTGGGCGCAATGTGATTAGCATTAATCCACGCGTATGTTCAACAATATCCGTGAATGTCTTGTCGACTTGCTCTTCAGTAACCGGATGTTCGGTATCCCGCGTCTTGTTTCCCAAGGTTGTGCCTTCAATGACTAAAACTTCCGATCCATATGCTGCCTCAGCAAATCGTTTCACCCATTCTGGATGACGACCATGCAAACGAATATCTCCTGTGTAGGCGACGCGTCCACTCGCTGTCTCAACGATATACCCCGATGCCCCCGGAACATCATGGTCGACAAGATATCGTGTTATCTGAAAAGGACCGAATTCCACTGGGTGAGCTTCTTCCATAGGAATAATATGAGGAGGAGATCCTTCTAACATCACTTGTTCAGCAAAAATTAATTCAAAACTGGGATCCTTTTTCGCCGCTTCACCAACAACTGTTAAGGCATGACGAACTCGAGCTGTCTCCGGAGCCGCATAAATTGGAATGTTTGGATCAATCCATCCTGTTAAGCCAATATGGTCGACATGCGAATGGGTAATAAATACTGCCGTTTTACCATCACTATTTCCCGCCAAACCTGTCCCGGCAACCGCATCTCTGCGAAACAAATGAGGAATCCAGGGAGCATCCCCTACCTTTAACCGATCATGTAATTCTTGTCCCGGTCGTGGACTGACCGGATGATGATAGAGATCGGTTTGAGGTCGATCTAGTCCCATATCTAAAAGGACGCGCCAACCTTGATCTTCGATTAAAACTTTACTAGAGCCGGTAATGCCGACACCACCCCAGAAACTCACGGTTGCCATAAAATTCCTCTCCCTCTTTACCTTGTGCTCATTGTAGCATATACCCCAATTATCTCTTATTGGCTCAGGGTATACAAAAAAGCTCTCCCTGTTCTCAGAGAGAGCTACAAAGAATCTGTCGGCACGACTGGGCCTCCCAGATCCCGACGGATCCAGTACCACCAGCGGCGGCGTGGGGGACGACCGTGTGCGAGATGGGAACGGGTCAACACACGCCACCTGAGGCACCGACAAGCGTAGAGAGTCTTCCGGACCCTCACAACTTCACAGGAGAAAGATCTCGACCGATTAGTATGGTCTCGCTCCGCCCGTTACCGGGTGTCCACGGACCACCTATCTACCCACTGGTCGTGTGGGGGTCTCGTGGCGGACCCACAGGTCCGCCTCGGATACCTCATCTTGGGGTCGGTTTCGCGCTTAGATGCGGTCAGCGCTTCTCCGCTCCGAACCTAGCTTCCCAGCGCTGCATTGGGCAACACAACTGGGCACACCAGCGGTTCGTCCACTCCGGTCCTCTCGTACTAGGAGTCGCGCCCCTCAAGTATCCTGCGCTTACGACGGAGAGGGACCGAACTGTCTCACGACGTTCTGAACCCAGCTCACGTACCGCTTTAATTGGCGAACAGCCAAACCCTTGGGACCGACTTCAGCCCCAGGATGCGATGAGCCGACATCGAGGTGCCAAACCTTCCCGTCGATATGGACTCTTGGGGAAGATCAGCCTGTTATCCCCGGGGTAGCTTTTATCCGTTGCGCGATGGCCCTGCCACGCGGTGCCACCGGATCACTAAGCCCGCCTTTCGGCTCTGCTCGCGTTGTCACGCTCGCAGTCAAGCTCCCTTGTGCCTTTGCACGCCCTGCACGCTGTCCAACCGTGCTGAGGGAACCATGGGGCGCCTCCGTTACGCTTTAGGAGGCGACCGCCCCAGTCAAACTGCCCCCCTGCCACTGTCCCGCGCCGGGTGACGGCGGCGGTTAGATCGTGCACGCCGTGAGGGTGGTATCCCAAGGATGGCTCCCCCGCCGCTGACGCGGCGGCTTCTCCGCCTCCCACCTATCCTGTACACACGTCGCGCGCGTTCCATGGCAGGCTACAGTAAAGCTCCACGGGGTCTTTCTGTCCAGTCGTAAGTATCCTGCATCTTCACAGGACTTGCAATTTCACCGAGTCTCTCGTTGAGACAGTGCCCAAGTCGTTACGCCTTTCGTGCGGGTCGGAACTTACCCGACAAGGAATTTCGCTACCTTAGGACCGTTATAGTTACGGCCGCCGTTGACTGGGGCTTCGGGTCGGAGCTTGCACCCCTCACCTTAACCTTCCAGCACCGGGCAGGCGTCAGCCCCTATACGGCGTCTTACGACTTCGCAGGGACCTGTGTTTTTGGTAAACAGTCGCTTGGGCCGCTGTAGTGCCCCCGGCCGCGGGCGCGGCCGGGCCCCCTTCTCCCGAAGTTACGGGGGGAATTTGCCGAGTTCCTTAACGAGAGGTCACTCGCGCGCCTGAGGCTCCTCGCCTCGCCTACCTGTGTCGGTTTCGGGTACGGACACCCGATCACTCCAGTCGCACTTTTCTCGGTGGTCCGCCGAGCTCTCTTCCGTACTGTCTGTTCCGTCCCCCTTGCGGGACGCCCACCACCAACGGGGCGCAGACCCCCGCGGACCACGTCCTGCTTCCTTCGCCGTGATCGGCTGGTCACGGAATCTCCACCGTGTCTCCATCGACTACGCCTGAACGGCCTCGCCTTAGGCCCGACTAACCCGGAGCGGACGATCCTGCCTCCGGAACCCTGCGGCTTTCGGCGGGCCCGATTCTCACGGGCCTTTTCGCTACTCATACCGGCATTCGCACTCCGCCGCGGTCCACGCACGGTTCCCCGCACGCTTCGCCCCCCGGCGGACGCTCCCCTACCACCGGCCTCCCGTGGGAGGCCGATTCGCCGCTTCGGTAGACCACTTAGCCCCGCACATTCTCGGCGCCGCGCGACTGCGACCAGTGAGCTATTACGCACTCTTTCAAGGATGGCTGCTTCTAAGCCAACCTCCTGGCTGTCTCGATCACGCGACGACCTTTGCCACTCAGTGGTCATTTGGGGACCTTAGCGGACGATCTGGGCTCTTACCCTTTTGACCTTGGAGCTTATCCCCCAACGTCTGACTCTCTCCCGCCTACCGACGACTTTGTCGTTTGCGAACAGGCAGTAATCCTTCACGGACCCCTTCCATTCACAGAGCGCTACCCCGTCG
Organism: Sulfobacillus thermosulfidooxidans; assembly: GCF_001280565.1. NCBI lineage: Bacteria > Bacillati > Bacillota > Clostridia > Eubacteriales > Clostridiales Family XVII. Incertae Sedis > Sulfobacillus > Sulfobacillus thermosulfidooxidans. Next base: position 602,125 of record NZ_LGRO01000002.1, read on the forward strand.
GTATTGGTCGGGGAGGCTCGCCCTCAAGCGATTTCGGGGAGAACCAGCTATCTCCGTGTTCGATTGGCATTTCACCCCTAGCCGCCGCTCCTCCCAGCCCTTTTCAACGGACACGGGTGCGGCCCTTCATCCCGGCTTAAGGGGATTGCAGCCTGGCGCCGGCTAGATCACACGGTTTCGGGTCGACCGGCGGCCACTGGCCGCCCTCTTCAGACTCGCTTGCGCTCCGGCTCCCGACCTCCCGGTCGTTAACCTCGCGGCCTGCCGGTCACTCGCCGGTTCATTCTTCAATAGGCACGCCATCATGAGGCGAACCCCACTCTGACGGCTTGACAGCACACGGTTTCAGGATCTCTTTCACTCCCCTCCCGGGGGGCTTTTCACCGTTCCCTCACGGTACTTTCCACTATCGGTGACGGATGGTCGGGAGTCTTGGGCGGTGGGCCGCCCGGCTTCCCACGGTCTTCCACGAGGACCGTGGTACTCTGGAACCTGTCCCGGCCTCCGGACCTCTGCTCCGACGGGGCTCTCACCCGCTCGGGCGCTGCATTCCAACAGCTTCGGATCAAGGCCGGAGGGCCGGTGTCGGTCGACATACGCCGACAAGACAGGCCCGCAACCCGTGCGCCGCGCCGGTATGTCCGGTCACGCGGCGCACGTTTGGACTCGTCCCGGTTCGCTCGCCGCTACTACGGGATTCGCTGACGCTTTCTCGACGCAGGTACTGAGATGTTTCAGTTCCCCGCTTTGGACTCGGTTTCGCCCTGTGGCGAACCGTCCAGACCTGCCGGTCTGGGGGTTTCCCCATTCGGTGACCCTCGGATCGTTGCGTGCGACGCCGCTCCCCGAGGCCTTTCGTGGCGTGCCACGACCTTCTTCGCCCCATCCGCACCCGAGGCATCCCCCGTGTGCTGGTTGTCTCTTTCTCCTGTAAAGTTGTCAAGGTCCGCCGGCCGCGGCGCGAACGCCGCCGTCGGTCCTCGGAAACCATATCGTCATGGGAAGCTCCCTAGAAAGGAGGTGATCCAGCCGCACCTTCCGATACGGCTACCTTGTTACGACTTCACCCCAATCACCGACCCCACCGTCGACGGGACCCTCCGCGGTTGCGGTTGGATCGCCCGGCTTCGGGTGTGGCCGACTCTCGTGGTGTGACGGGCGGTGTGTACAAGGCCCGGGAACGAATTCACCGCCCCATGCTGATGGGCGATTACTAGCAATTCCGGCTTCATGCAGGCGAGTTGCAGCCTGCAATCCGAACTGAGATCCCGTTTGAAGGATTGGCTCCGGCTCGCGCCGTCGCATCCCGTTGTCGGGACCATTGTAGCACGTGTGTAGCCCAGAACATCAAGGCCATGCGGATTTGACGTCATCCCCACCTTCCTCCGGTTTGTCACCGGCAGTCTCGTGTGAGTGCCCGGCCGCACCGCTGGCAACACACGACAAGGGTTGCGCTCGTTGCGGGACTTAACCCAACATCTCACGACACGAGCTGACGACAACCATGCAGCACCTGCGCGCGCTCCCCGAAGGGCCCGCCGCTTTCGCGGCGCTCACGCGCGTGTCCAGTCCTGGTAAGGTTCTGCGCGTTGCGTCGAATTAAACCACATGCTCCACTGCTTGTGCGGGCCCCCGTCAATTCCTTTGAGTTTCAACCTTGCGGCCGTACTCCCCAGGCGGGGTACTTAGTGCGTTAGCTCCGGCACCGCCCGGTGGACCCGGGCGACACCTAGTACCCATCGTTTACGGCGTGGACTACCGGGGTATCTAATCCCGTTCGCTCCCCACGCTGTCGCGCCTCAGCGTCAGGGCCAGGCCAGTGCGCCGCCTTCGCCACGGGTGTTCTTCCTGATCTCTACGCATTTCACCGCTCCACCAGGAATTCCACGCACCTCTCCTGCCCTCCAGCGCGACCGTTTAGCCGCCCTCCTCCGGGTGAGCCGGAGGCTTAAAACCGCTACGTATCGCACCGCCTACACGCCCTTTACGCCCAGTAATTCCGGACAACGCTTGCCCCCTACGTCTTACCGCGGCTGCTGGCACGTAGTTTGCAGGGGCTTCCTCCGTCGGTACCGGCTCCCCGGCCCTCGCGGGCCGGTCTTCGTCCCGACAGACAGAGCTTTACAACCCGAAGGCCGTCTTCACTCACGCGGCGTTGCTCCATCAGGCTTGCGCCCATTGTGGAAGATTCCCTACTGCTGCCTCCCGTAGGAGTCTGGGCCGTGTCTCAGTCCCAGTGTGGCCGTTCACCCTCTCAGGCCGGCTACCCATCGTCGCCTTGGGAGGCCGTTACCCCCCCAACTAGCTAATGGGCCGCGAGCTCCCCTGTGAGCGCCTGTTGCCAAGCTTTCTTCCAGTTCCCCGGAACGTATGCGGGATTGCCGCGCCTTTCGGCCCGATATCCCCCACTCACAGCCCGATCACTCACGTGTTCCTCACCCGTCCGCCGCTGACCCGAAGGTCCGCTCGACTTGCATGTATTACGCACGCCGCCAGCGTTCGTCCTGAGCCAGGATCAAACTCTCCATGACTCGTTCATCTGCTGACATCATTAATACGGTCTAATCTCATCTTCACCATGACGATATAGTTTTCAAGGACCGACTACCCGAGGCCTTCACCTCGTGGCCGTGCTGCCCTGTCGGACAGCGAAATTAATTATAGTCTCTTCACCGTAAAATGTCTAGTGTTTTAAGCAGATTTTTTCTTAATTCGTGTCCACAAAAACGGAAACAGATAACGATACATCGCAGGAAACAGCCCACTAAGCAGACGAAGCGAAAAAGCCGGTTTGACCGCGTGAAAGGCCTTATCATATTGTTTCATAAGAATAAATGCCACAAAAAACCGAAGATGATGCCATGCCTCAATCACACGAAATTCATGATGGCTCACTTGTACTTCTTCTCGATGTTTATCTAACATCGGCAACATCGTGACATAGACCCGCCAAACATCTTTACTATAACCAGTCGGAACATCACGGTACATAACAAGAGGCCAATCGATTTTGACCACTCGTGCTACCTGAGCAACGCGCAGCCATAGATCCCAGTCTTCGGCTCCATCAACACGGCGGTCAAATCCATGTAATGATTGAACAATGGATCGTTTCACTAAAACCGTCGAAGTTTGAAACCGATTTAAAATCAATAAATCATGATAGCGTACTTCCGAAACCGGCAAAGCTCGAGGCACGTCCAAAAAATGGGCATCACGAATCCAATCACTCGCAACGAGCCCTATTTCAGGATCCGTATGAGCCACATCGAGTTGTTGGGCAATCTTCTCGGGATGCCATACGTCGTCGGCGTCTAAAAACGCAATCCACTCCCCATGCGCCATATCAATTCCAATGTTCCGCGCTTGGGATGGTCCTTGATTTTGATTAGCCTTTAAAACGACCCGAGGAAATTGCTTTTCAATAATCTGACGCGTCGCATCCGTGGATCCATCGTCTACAACGATAACTTCTAAATTCTTATGCGATTGTTGATAAACGGATTCTAAAGCCTCTACAATAGTTGATTCCGCATTATACGCCGGAATCACGACACTAACTAATTCCGGGAACATGGCTTCCCTCCTGACGCCAGCGTTCTTGGAGGGCCTCTTCAACAACTTCGGCATCGACAAGCCGTACATCATCATTCCCAAAGTGCTGAATCGTTTCGGGACCTCGCCCTGTTATCAAAATCACATCATTTTTTTCTGCATGACGCACAGCATAATGGATAGCTAATGCACGATTAAGTTCGACCAGTTTTAGTTTTGTATCATCTACCTGCCGAATCCCTTCAATCAGCGCGTCCGCAATCTTTTGAGGATCCTCAAAATTGGGACTGTCAGCTGTTACGACTACATGATCAGCATATTGTGCAGCAATACGTCCCATCTCCGGTCTTTTTCCCCGGTCTCTGCCTCCACGAGCGCCAAAGACTAACCAGACCTTGCCCTCCGTAAATTTGCGGACCGTCAATAAAGATTGATAGAGACCATCTGGTGTATGAGCATAATCCACTACCGCCATGGGACCTCTTTGTCCTCCGGTAATTTGCATCCTTCCTGGTACTGACGGCAGATTAGGAATTTCTCTTTGCAGAACCTCTTGAGCGACGCCAAGTCTGATTGCAGCAGCAGTGACTGCCAATACATTGTAGACGTTATACTGGCCCGGATGATTCACACGGGTTATAAAGTCTAGGTTGAGACCGGTCACACGAATATCTGTAGACCATGCAGTTTCATGAAGGACTTGACCCCGAATGTCTCCTGCCTTAATCCCATAGCTTGTTACTTGTGCTCGACTAGCTTTGGCCACTGTTTCAAAGTGCTGATCATCGGCATTAAGCACAGCACCTAAACTATCTGGTGGTAACATGCGAAATAATGTCGCCTTAGCATCAACATACCGTTCCATCGTGCCGTGAAAATCCAAGTGCTCCCGTGTAATGTTGGTCAAAATGGCTAATTGAAAAACTGTTCCGCGCACTCTTTGTTGCACTATACCGTGAGATGACACCTCAACCACTGCAGCCTTTCCGCCACAGTTACGAATCTGATCTAAGTATGCCTGTAAGTCAGGACTTTCTGGAGTCGTTAAAGAAGCTGACTGTTTCCGGCAGACAATATCATTCACTACGCTAGAAATCAGCCCCGTTTTGATATTCGCAGCATTCAAAATAGCACTGAGCCAATACACAACAGAAGTTTTTCCATTCGTTCCGGTTACCGCCACCGTGACGAGATCTTTCGAAGGGTGCCTATAAAATGATGTCGCTAAATCTGCTGCCGCTTCCCGGCTGGATTGGACTTGAATATATGGAACGGGTAAGGTTCCCATTGGTTTTTCACCAACGATTGCCACAGCACCCTTGTCTATGGCTTGCTGAATAAATTCGTGTCCATCCAGCAAGGATCCTGAAACCGCAATAAAAACATCCCCTGGCTGAACCAATCGGGAGTCCATGCGAATTCCCTTCACAGCAGGGCCAAATACCCAACCGGATTCGGTTATGCTCAGCTGCTGGTCCATTAGAATGATTCCCCCGTTTTTCTGCCTACAATGATTGTCCCCATGTATCATGAATCTATCATGAATTGGATTCAGCCACGAGGAAAAAATCGAATAGTCGATGAGTGCCTCTGACATGATTTCATTGTCGCTTTTCGGTATTCTATGCGGATATCTCAAAAAATCCTCAAACCTAAATAAATTGTCTGTCGATCGTAAGTCTATTACCTATCTAATCAAATCATATTGTTTGAAGTGTTTCAAATAAGAAAAACTGAAATTTAAAAGCCCCTCACGGTATATGAGGGGCACAAAAAATCT